>JBEKDB010000001.1:0-138613 GCA_050014575.1 Occallatibacter sp.
GCCATGGGCTTGCCGGTGCTGGCAGAAGGCGTAGAGAGAGAGGAACAGCGGGAGTATCTCGCCGGCCTCGGATGCCACGTATACCAGGGGTACCTGTTCAGCCGGCCGGTGCCGGTGGAGGCATTCGAGAAGCTGCTGGAGCGGCAGGAAAGCATGGCCTACCAGATTCCCGCGTAATCCTGTTGGGAATGCCGCTATTGCTCTGTGCCGCCGGCTGCCCCAGGTCTCGCTTGAGACCTGGGAAACCAAAACAATCGCCGTGGCAGCCCCGGAACGGGCTGGCCCTTGCCCCTACCGGCCGAATTCGTTCGCCCCACGAAACAGTTTCCGCGCTACGATCTTCCTATTCGGCACACCCATTCCGCGGAAGGAAGCGGAAAGGATGGGGCACCCGGCTCATGGTTCATTGTCTCCCAATTTAAGCCATAGGAAGACGAAAACTACGCCGCCAAATAACAAATAAAGCAAACCAGCCCCAAACCCCATGAAATAATCGTGTGAATGCCAACCCCTATAATCGAAATAATCCATGCTATCGACAACTACGTAACGGCCAATCGCAAGGAAGCCAAAGACAAGAATCGCTTTCAGAAATACCTCGATCGATCTAGCGAGGATATTTAGAGCGTTTTCCATGAGATCCCCGATCTTCATAAGCAGCCCTCCGAAATAGCGAACTTCGGGCGTATCGCCCGACACGCAGTCCGTTATTGCAACAGCCCCGGTTCTTCGTGGTTGTTGCCGTTCAACTCATCCGGCGGAATGATGACCGCAGCGGCCACCTTGTCGTCCGGCTCCAGGTTGAGCAGGCGCACGCCCTGCGTGGCGCGGCCGGCGGCGCGGATGGTCCTGGTGTCGATGCGGATGATCTTGCCGAACTGGCTGATCACCATCAGCTCCGAGGTATCGTCCACCAGTTGAATGCCACTGACCCGGCCGATGCGGGGCGTCACGTTCATGTTCTTCACGCCCTTGCCGCCGCGCGTCTGCAACCGGTACATCTCCACATCGGTGCGCTTGCCAAAGCCGTTTTCGGTGACGGCGAGAATGCGGTACTCGCCCGGCTCGTGCTCCTTGGGCGTAACCGCCACGCCCACCACGTAATCGTTCTTGGCCAGGTCGATGCCGCGCACGCCATAGGCCGGCCGGCCCATGGAGCGCACGTCGTTCTCGTCGAAGCGAATGGCCATGCCCAGATGCGTGGCCAGAAAGACAATCTGGTTCCCGTCGGTGATGCGCGCCTTCACCAACTCGTCGTCGGCGTCGATGCCGATGGCGATGATGCCGCGCGACATCACGTTCGAGAAGTCCTTGAGCGGCGTCTTCTTCACCGTGCCCTTGCGCGTGGTGAAGAAGATGAACTTGCCCTCTTCTTCCAGGTCGCGCACGGGCAAGATGGCGCAGACGTTTTCACCCGGCTGCAAGTCGAGCAGGCTCTGCATGGACTTGCCCTTGCCCGCCGCGCCCACGTCGGGAATCTCATACACCTTGAGCCAGTAGACGCGCCCGGTGTTGGTAAAGCACAGCAGAAAGGCGTGCGTCGAGTCCACAATCAACTGCGCGACAAAATCCTCCTCGCGCGTCTTCATGCCCATGCGCCCCGCGCCGCCGCGCCGCTGCTGGCGATAGATGCTGATGGGCGTGCGCTTGAGATAGCCTTGGTGGCTCACCGTTACCGCGACCTGCTCGTCGGCGATCAGGTCTTCAAGCTGCAACTCAGCGCTCTCATCCACAATCTGCGTGCGCCGCGCATCGCCATACTTATCGCGAACCTCTTCCAGTTCCTTGACGATGACCGCGCGCAGCTTGGCCTCGCTGGCCAGAATCGATTCGTATTCGGCGATCTTCTTACGGATCTCGGCCAACTCAGTGAGGATCTCATCGACGGAGAATTGAGTCAGGCGGTAGAGTTGCAGTTCGAGGATGGCATCCACTTGTCGAAGTGTCAGGCCTTTTTCCTCGTGGGGGAGCCGCTCACGGCCGAGGTTGATGACGATATCTTTGCCCTTGCCCCATGCGTAGAGGTTTTCGCGTGCTTCAACACGCGAACCGGATCCACGAATGATGCGGATGACGGTGTCGAGGTTGTCGATGGCGATCTTATAGCCTTCGAACTGGTGCTCGCGCTCGCGCGCCTTGCGCAGCAGGAAGACCGTCCGCCGCTGCACCACGTCGATGCGGTGATTGATGAAGCAGCGAATGGCCTGGTCGAGGCCCAGTTCCCGCGGCTGCCCGTTCACCACCGCCAGGAAGATCATGGAAAAGCTCTCTTGCATCTGCGTGTGCTTGTAGAGCTGGTTGAGCACAATCTCAGGCTGCGCGCCGCGCTTCAGCTCGATGACGATGCGCATTCCGTCGCGGTCGCTCTCGTCGCGCACGTCGCCGATGTCGTCCACGATCTTGTCATTCACCAGTTCGGCGATGCGCTCGATCAGCTTGGACTTGTTCACCTGGTAGGGAATCTCGGTGACGATGATCGCCTGCTTTTCCTTGGTCAGGTTCTCCGTGGCCACGCGGGCGCGCATCATGAACCGCCCGCGTCCGGTCCGGTAGGCCTCCGGAATGCCGGACTTGCCGTACAGGAAACCGCCGGTGGGGAAGTCCGGCCCTTGCACGTGCTTCAGCGCCTCGGCGAGGCCCGCATTCGGATTCTGGACCAGCTCGATGGCCGCGTTGACGACTTCGGTCAGGTTGTGCGGCGGAATGTTGGTCGCCATGCCCACGGCGATGCCGCTCGATCCATTCACGATCAGGGTTGGAATCCGCGTGGGCAGCACGGTTGGCTCGTCGGTGGTCTCATCGAAGTTGGAGGTCATATCGACGGTCTCCATCTCGATGTCCGCCATCATCTCTTCGGCGATGCGCTCCATGCGGCACTCGGTGTAACGGTAGGCCGCCGGCGGATCTCCATCCACCGAGCCGAAGTTCCCCTGCCCGTCAATCAGCGGATAGCGCAAAGACCACGGCTGCGCCATGCGCACCAGCGCGTCGTATACAGCCGAGTCGCCGTGCGGGTGATACTTCTTTAAGCATTCGCCCACCACGCCCGCGCACTTGGAGTATCGCTTGTTGTGTTGCAGGCCCTCGCGGTCCATGGCGGTGAGAATGCGCCGGTGCACGGGCTTCAAGCCGTCGCGGGCATCGGGCAGCGCGCGCCCCACGATGACCGACATCGAGTAGGCGAGATAGGAGCGGCGCATCTCCTCTTCGATGTTCATGGGGACAAAGGTCGTGCCGCTGTTCGGCGGCGTTCCGCCTTCAAGAGGGAGGAGGGGATTCTGATCGTCTGGCATAGGGGTTTTCTTGGCCCGTCACAAGGCGGCAAAGAGACTCTGGTGAAAGCGGGGCCGAGTCCGCGGGCTTTGCTTGTATTTTACCCCTTCAGGGCGGGTTTCAGCAAGGCAAAACAGGATAAATAAGTCCTTATTTTGCTTGATTTTATGGCTTCCTTACGATGCCCGGTCAGGGGTCCTCGATCCCTCATGCCGGATGCCGCGTCTTTGGCTTAGATTTGGCGGTGTTTTCGGCCTTCCATTTCGCCATTTTTCGACCCTCCCAGGCCAGAAGAATCGCCAGCAGCTCTGCGTTCGCAGTTCTCACAGCAGCCCCGGCAGGCTCAGCACGCAGAAGACCGCTTGCAGCAGCACAATCGCCCCCGCCGCGGCCATGGCCAGCCGTCCTCGCGGCCCCTCGTAGGCGTCGGCAAAGACCCCGCCCACAAACGTGAGCAGAAACGGCAGCGCCCAAAGCCACGGGGCGCCAGGAGCGCCCGTCATTACCAGCAGGACTAGCACCAGGAAGCAAAGCAGCGGAGCCGTATTGCCAAAGTAGCGCGACTTCGCGAGCCCCAGATACAGCGCCAGTGCCGCGGCAGCAGCCACCGCGATCCCGGCGTTCGGCAGCGCTGAAAAGAACCGCCAGGCCGGGTCCAGCGAGACCCACAGGAACCCCGCGGCAGATCTAAATACGTAGCTGAACGCATCCGGCGAAAACCCGTAGCAGGCCAAGACCAGCACCAGGGCTCCGGCCGCGGCCGCCACCACCACCGGCAGCACCTGGCTCCTGCGCCCCTCGGCCACCCAGAGCATGGCTGCCAGGCCCAGCAGCGCCACCACCGGCAGGGCCGCGATGTGCGCCGCCGCCGCCATCCCGAAGGCCGCCGTCAGCATGACGATGCGCGGGCGCCATTTGCGCCGCGGTCCCTGCATGGCGTGAGCCACGCCGATGCAGGTATACACGCAGGCATAAACCCCCAGTGCGGCCAGAATCTCGGAGTTGGGCGTCACGCAGGCCTTCAGCGCCGGGGGAGAAAAGCAGTACAGCGCCAGCGCCGTGTAGCCGCCCCGGTTGCCGTAGAGCCGCCGCGTCACCCACCACAGCCCGGCGCCCAGCACGGCGCCCGCCAGCAGGAAGGGCAGCCGTTCCAGCAGCAGTGCGTGGGTAAGCTGGTGGCGCAGCTCCCAGGTGCTCAGCTCGCCCGTACTCTGTGCCACGCGGTCCTCGGGCTTGCGAAAGCGGTCCAGCCCCCGCTCCAGCTCCAGGTTCAGGGTCAGCGGCAGCCCCGCCAGCCGGTATCCAAGAACGCCATCGCGGATGTTCCCGCAACTGGTAAAGTAGCCGGGCACGGCCCCTGGCCGCTCCCACATCTCGCGCCCGCAACGGGCATATTGGTAGTCGCGGTCGCTCATGGTCTGGCGGCCGGCAAGCCACAGCCCCTGCAGGAGAAAAACCGCCAGCAACCCCGCCGCAATGCGCTGCGGCAGATTGAATTGAAAGCGGCGAATGCGGGCAAACCGATGGTTCATTGCGTTCAAGCGACAGGTTCCAGTCTAAACGGCGCCGACCGGCCTCTTCCCAATACCATGCGCGCGAAGTGCGAGCAGCCGCTGAAAACCGCCCAAACGCAAGAGAGCCGCCCCGAAGAGCGGCTCTCCCGGCAGGAATTGCGCCTCAGTTGTTGAAGATGGCTACAACGGAGCTGTCGCCGCTCACAGTAATCGTGCATTGGTTCAGGCCGGTAGGCGCGAGGGCTGTCGGCGTGCAGTACGAAGGAGAAGGCTCCGGCGTATATACAGGGACGCTGGGGGTCCCCGTATTTACAAGTATGGTCGCGGGGCCGGACGCCCAACCCCCGAAGGTGCAGGTTGGACAAGCTGGCGCCGCGGCAGGCACGGTGGTACTCAGCGTTATCTGCGTGCCAAGTGGATAGGACCCCACGCAAACCTGGCCGCCTGCCGTGGTGTCGCTGGGGCCGCAATGGATCTCGTTCGCCGCGCCCGATGCCGAAGGAGCCGTCACCAGCCAGTTGGTCGTATCGTCCCCGGCCCCGAAGACAGTCAGCGTCGCCAGCGGCGGCACGGGCGGGGGTGTGAGCACGCATTCTCCGTAGGGACACGTCAAAGTCGCCACGCCGGTCGCGATGGAGGAGTCGGTGTTCGTGAAGGTGGACGTAATGGCCGTAGTCCCTTCCCACAGCAAGGTGGCGAGTCCGGCCGGGCCTCCGAGGCCCCCGTTCGTGGGGCCGTTGGTCCCGGTCGTGTTGATGGTGGCGACATCCACGTTGCTGGAGGCCCAGACGTTGTTGCCGCCGAAGCACGGCGGTCCCGCGCTTCCGTCGCAATTCGTCACATCGAAGGTGTAAGGCGCAGCGGCGGAGGTTCCGATGGCGATGAACTGAGTGGTCTGATCGATGTAGATATCGGTCTCGCTGGCCGGCTGGATGGTAACCGCAGTGATGTCATTGGATATGGACACCGTGCTCGTTACCGTCAACGATGCGCTAGCCTCCACCACGCTCTTGTCGGGGTTGGTGTATTCGGCGGTGATGGTGGTGGAGCCTGCGGTCACGCCTGTAACCTGCCCGGTATTGAGACCGATCGAGGCAACTGTCGGGATGCTGGAACTCCAGTTGACGAGGGTCGTCAAGTCCGCTTGCAGGCCGGTCGTTCCATTCGTGCCCAGAGCAATGAACTGGCCCTGCTGGCCCTTCGACACCGATTGAGTTGAAGGAACGATCTGCAGCGACGAGACCGGCTCCGAAGCGGCGTTGACCACCGTAAAGTTCGCTGTGCCCGTCACCACACTCTTGTCGGGGTTCTGAGCGGTGGCAATGATGACGCATGTACCCTGGCCCACCGCCGTGACCAGCCCGGTGTTGACGCCAACGGTGGCGACTGCCGTATTGCTGGAACTCCAGGTGGCAGTGGTCGTCAGGTTTTGCGTGACCGGTTGGGTTGGGGATGGCGTGAACGTGCCGATCGCAGTGAATTGAACGGTTTGAGGGGCCTGGCCGGTTTGGGACGGGTACGCAACCGAACCGGAGGCAGGAAGAATGGCCAGCGACAGCAGGGGCTCCGCCGCCGAACCGGCAACCGTCAGCGTCGCCGTCGCCGTCACCACGCTCTTGTCAGTGTTGGTTGCGATGGCCGTGATGGTTGTCGTGCCCTGGCTGAGCGCCGTGGCAATCCCGCCAGAACTGATCGTGGCCACCTGCGGATTGGTAGTGCTCCAGGCAACCTGCGATGTCACGTTCGTTTGCAGGCCGGTGGTTCCGTTGGTTCCGATAGCGATGTAGGCAGCGGTCTGCAGCGGCTGTCCTACCAGCGGCAGCGTGATGGACTGCGTGCCGGGGAAGATGGACAGCGCTGAGATAGGCTCGGCGGCCGGTCCCGTCACCGTGAAGGTCGCGACGGCTGTCGCCCCGCTCTTGTCGGTATTGTTGGTAGCGATGGCCGTGATGGCGGTCGTGCCCGGACCCACCGCCGTGACCAAGCCGGTGGCGGAAATGCTGGCGACCTGCGGATTGCTCGAATACCAGGTGGTGGTATAGGTAGTGATGTTCGCCATGTTCTGCTCGCCCGGATTCGAGGAGGAGGACGAGAAATCTCCGATGGCCAGGAACTGGGCGGATTCGCCTGCCGCCGCAACCGATTGCGCATTGGGAGAAATCGCGAGCGAAAGCAGGGGCTCTTGCGTAGCTCCAAGGTTGACGGTGAGCGACGCGCTGGCCGACACGACAGTGGAGTCGGGATTCGGAACCTCGGCGGTGATGGCGACGACGCCGTTGCCGACCGCCTGGGCCACCCCATTGCTGACGATCGTGGCCACTGTATTGCTGCTGGTCGTCCACAGTACGCCAGGCGCATTGGTAAGGTCCACCGTAGCGCCCGTCCCGGTGACGCCGAGGGCGAGGAACCGGGCTTGCTGACCGGCCGTGGTTACCGTTTGCGAGGCCGGTACGATGGCCAGCGACACATAGGGCTCGGTCACGGCGGGAACCGTCACCGTATACGGCGCACTGGCCGACACCACGGTGCCGTCGGGGTTGGTGACGATGGCCGTGATGGCGGTTGCGCCGCCGCTCTTCGGCGTGGCAACGCCGGTAGCCGCATTGATGCTGGCCACCACCGGGTTGCTGGAACCCCAGACGGCCGCGGGCACTGTAACGCCGTTGACGGTTGCCGACTGATTGGTCAGGTTCACTGTCGCGCCTGAAGCGGTGGTGCCGATGGCGATGAAGTTGACATTGGCGCTTGCGCCGGTTGTCAGGGAGGTCTGCGAGGCCGGAAGGATGGCCAGGGAGACCACGGGCTCCGCAGAGGCGGAAACCGTTACCGTGTAAACCGCGCTGGCCGACACCACGGTGCCGTCGGGATTGGTGACGATGGCGGTGATGGCGGTTGCGCCGGCGCTGAGCGCCGTGGCAATTCCAGTGGCTGGATCGACGGTGGCCACCGCCGGGCTGCTGGAACTCCAGACGGCTGCCTTGATGGTCGCGCCATTGACCGTTGCCGGCTGATTGGTCAGGTTCACCGTGGCGCCCGATCCCGTGGTGCCGATAGCAATGAAGTGAGCGGTTTGATTGGCTGCCAGGGCGGTCTGCGAGGCAGGAACTACAGCCAGCGACGCCAGAGGCTCCGTCGTGCTGGAGACCGTTACGGTATAGACCGCGGTTCCCGTGACCACGGTGCCGTCGGGATTGGTGGCGATAGCGACGATGGCGGTTGCCCCGGCGCTGAGCGAGGTGGCAATTCCAGTGGCCGGATCGATGGTAGCCACCGACGGGTTGCTGGAACTCCACACTGCTGCCTTGATGGTGGCGCCGTTAATGACTGCCGGCTGGTTGGTCAGGTTCACCGTGGCGCCCGATCCCGTGGTGCCGATGGCAATGAAGTGAGCGGTCTGATTGGCTGCCAGGGCCGTCTGCGTAGCCGGAAGGATAGCCAAAGAGGCCAGAGGCTCCGCTGTTGTAGTGCCGGTTCCCCCCACAGTATAGGTTGCCGTGCCCGTCACCACACTTCCGTCGGGATTGGTGGCGATAGCGGTGATAACAGTGGCTCCCACGCTGAGGGAGGAGGCAACTCCGGTTGCCGAGTTGATCGACGCCACGGATGGGTTGCTGGAAGTCCAGACGGCTGCCTTGATCGTCGCGCCGTTGACGATGGCGCCTTGATTGGTCAGATTGACCGATGTGCCGGTACCCGTGGTGGCGATGGCGAGGAACTGCGCAGTTTGACCGGCAGCCGCTGCTGCCTGCGTGGCCGGGGAGACGGCAAGCGAGGTCAGAGGCTCTGGCGAACCCGAAGGCGCCACCGTCAAAGTCGCGCTCCCGATTGCCCCGCTGCCGTCGGCATTGGTGAACGTAGCCGTGATGGTGGAAGTGCCCCCTCCCACCGTGGTGGCAAGTCCGGTCGCCGCGCCGATGGTGGCGACACTGACATTGCTGGAAACCCACTTGAGCTGCAGCGGGTAATTGGTTAGTGCAACCGTGGCGCCGCCGGCTGTTGTCCCAACCGCTTCGTATTGTACGGAAACGCCCAGCGATGCAACCGACTGCGTAGCCGGAATAACGAGGACCGAAACGATGTCGCCACCCGCACCGTTCGGCTGGGTAACATTGACGGTCATGCTGCCGGAAATCAATCCGTCGAAACCGGGCGCGCTGGCGGTGACCAGTATATTGCTGCATATGTTGCCACCCGAGGTGATGAGCCCCGTGCTGCTGACTGTCACACATTGGACAGTGGAACTCGCCCAGGAAACTTGATTGGTGATGTTCTCGGTCTTCGCCGGGTGGTCGGGGCGGGTGTAATACCCGGTGGCCGTCAACTGCGTGGTGAGGCCCGGACCGCCAAAGTTCATGGTGGCGGGAGTGACGACAATGGAGGTCAGCGACGGCGAACTCGTGCAGCTGGCAATGGGCAGGGCAATACCGATCAGCATCAGTGCCTTAAACAAAGAACGATCGAACATCGATAGCCTCCAAGATTTCCGACTGGCGCCGGCTCTGCTGCCTTGCAACAAAGCCGCATAGTCTTTTCCACCGTTAATTGTATATCCAAAAGTTGCCAAACCGGCAATTCCCGAAGAAAACCTCTTTCCCTTTCGGAATCAAGACGGTAAATAAACTTTTGCCTTCCGAGGCGCCGCCTGGCCTATGCCGGATTCGCCGGGCCGGCCAAGACCGGCAACGAACCGGACAACCGGGCAAGAAAGCCCTGCATGCGGCCGGGCCGCGCCACCCAGCCGCGCCCTCCTCCCGCTTGCCGTATGCCATTCTTCTTACCTCCTATCATCATTGGAATCTATGAATTGAAAACCATGAGCGGGAGATAGGAGCGGCCTTCCGTATGCGCCATTGGGGGAATGGGAACTCTCGCTCGCGAGGCCTGGGAAAGCCTGAGCGCAGATCCCGGCTGCCGGTCGCGAACGGGAGACTCATCCCGTTCAGCTTCCGACTCCCGCCGCCCGGCTGCAGCAGGAGTGCTATCCTCCATGCCAAGGACGCGCATGAGCAGCTTCTTCACTCTCGGCCACTCCAACCACTCCATCGAGGCTTGGCTTGCCCTCGTCCGCCGGCACGGCATCGAGGTGGTGGTGGATACGCGCAGCTCTCCCTACTCGAAGTATGTTCCCCAGTTCGACAAGGAACTCATCCAGCGCTCCCTGGAGGAAGCCGGAATCCGCTACCGCTTTCTCGGCGCGGAACTCGGCGGCCGTCCCGCCAACCCCGCCTACTACGACGCCTCGGGCCGCGTTCTTTACAGCCGCCTCCGCGACGACCCCCTCTTCCAGGCAGCCATCGCCCGCCTCGAATCCGGCATGGAGCGCTTCCGCATGGCCCTGCTCTGCGGCGAGGAAGACCCCGCCCACTGCCATCGCCGCCTGCTCATAGGCCGCGTCCTCTGCGAGCGCGGCCACACCATGCAACACATCCGCGGCGACGGCCGTCTGGAATCCGACGAAGCCGTTGCCGCCGAAGCCCGAAAGCCGCTGGTCGCCGATCAGCCCGAGCTCTTCGCTGAACTCGACGAGGACAAATGGAGATCTACAGCATCGGTTTTACCCAAAAAAGCGCCAGCCAGTTCTTCGGCACACTGAAGGCTCACGGCATCGCGCGCCTGCTCGACGTGCGGCTGAACAATACCTCGCAGCTTGCCGCCTTCGCCAAGCAGACCGACCTGGCCTACTTTCTCCGCGAAATCTGCGGTGCGGCTTATGAACACGAACCGTTGCTCGCGCCAACGCAAGAAATGCTCGACGCCTATAAAAAGCACAAGGGCGGCTGGGAGGCTTATGAGGATGCCTTTCTCGCCCTCCTGCGCTCCAGAAACATTGAGTCCGTTCTCGACAAGGAGAGCTTTGCGCGAAGGACCGTGCTGCTGTGCAGCGAGCCCACCGCGGAGCACTGTCACCGTCGCCTGGTCCTCGAGTATTTACAGAAGCGTTGGGAAGGCGTAGAGATTCACCATCTCTAAGGCGAGGGGTAATTCATGCGCGAATCGCGATTCTTGTGTCTTGCGGTCTCACGAAGGGATGGCGGCAATTGCATCGCCGGAATTGACATCGATTCAGGCAAATGGATCCGCCCCATCAACCCCAAGACGGGTGGCGCGTTTGCTGACCAAGAAATCATTGTGGTTGACAGCGGAACTCAAAAGCATAGGATACTCACACCGCTTGACGTCTTGAATCTCCGTCTCGACAGGTGTGTGGGCAATAAAGTGCAGCCCGAAAACTGGGAGACGCCTCCTGCATCTTACGAAGATGCGTACACGGTTTTGCGGCGCTTCGACGGACGACAGGATTCAGATTTGCTGAATTCTTATGTTGATGGGCACGGCCCTCTTTTGCACAGCTACAGCGACAAAATCCCGGCTGGCGACCCGCTAATAAGGCAAGGACTGAGCCACTCCTTATCAATAATTCGACCACAAGAGATGCATTGGAAAGTTGCGCCAAACCCAACCTACCCGAATAGACTGAGGGTCCAGGCAGATTTCCGCTTTGACGATGACCCATATTGTCTTGTCGTCACTGAACCGATATGGGAAGCGCGGTGCCGACGCTCCGGTCCGGGCCGACACCCACATTCCACAATCGCAGGAGATGCAAGCGGACAGGTTTTGCTAACGATTAGCCTTGCCGAAGTGCCGCTTCATGGCTTCCACTACAAGCTGGCAGCGGGCGTGGTGACGCTGCCAACCTAGCTCCGCCTCATCGACGCCGGTCCCGGTTGCAGCCGCAACCCCGGCCCGTTAGACTTCATCCAGCATGGCCATCGCCCGCAATAGCGCCCCGGAACGGCTCGTCAGCGCCTCGCGCGCCGACGAGGAGCAGGGCTTCGAGCTCAAGCTGCGTCCCCGCTGGTTGCGCGAGTTCATCGGCCAGTCGAAGGCCAAAGAACAGCTCGCCATCGCCCTTGAGGCCGCCAAGTCCCGCGGCGAAGCCCTCGACCACGTGCTCCTCTTCGGCCCGCCCGGCTTGGGCAAGACCACGCTGGCCACCATCATCGCCAACGAACTCGACGTCGGCTTCCAGCAGACCTCGGGCCCCGCCCTCCAGATCCAGGGCGACCTCACCGCCATCCTCACCAACCTGCGCGAGCGCCAGGTGCTCTTCCTCGACGAGATCCACCGCATGCAGCCGGTGCTCGAAGAGAAGCTTTACACCGCCCTTGAGGACTACAAGCTGGACATCATCATCGGCCAGGGCCCCGCGGCGCGCACCCACGTCATGGAGATTCGCCCCTTCACCTTCATCGGAGCCACCACCAGGCCCGGCCTGCTCTCTTCACCCTTGCGCTCCCGCTTCGGCATCCTCCTTCGCCTCGAGTTCTACACCGAGGAGGAACTGCGCTTCATCGTTTCCCGCTCGGCGGAGGTCATGGATGTGCCCATCGACCAGGACGGCGCGGCCGAAATCGCTCTCCGCTCACGCGGCACGCCGCGCATCGCCAACCGCCTGCTGCGCCGCGTGCGCGACTACGCCCAGGTCCGCGGCTCGGGCACAATCGATCGCCCCACCGCCAACGCCGCCCTCACCATGCTCGAAGTGGACGCCCACGGCTTCGACGAGATCGACCGCCGCCTGCTGCTGGCCATCATCCAGAAATACGACGGCGGCCCCGTCGGCCTCAGCACGCTGGCCGCAACCCTGGCCGAGGAGCAAGACGCGCTCGAAGAGGTCTACGAGCCGTTCCTCATTCAGATCGGCTTCCTCGATCGCACGCCGCGCGGCCGCGTCGCCACCCGCCTGGCCTATGAGCACTTCGGCCTGACCATGCCCGGCAGGCAGACGCCGCTGTTTTAGAGGAATGGCCGGGTGGGCCGCTAACTCGCTGACTTCCAAACCACCCCCGGAGGAAACGCAATGTCACTTACCGAATCCACCATGCTCCAGCTCGGCACAGTCGCACCCGACTTCGCACTCACTGACGTAGTTACCGGCAAGACCGTCCGCCGCGACGACTTCAGCGGGAAGAAAGCCCTGCTGGTCATGTTCATCTGCACCCACTGCCCTTATGTGAAACACGTCGAAGAGGGCCTTGCCGCGCTCGGCCGGGATTACGCCGCCCAGCCCATCGGCATTGTCGCCATCAGCAGCAACGATGCCTTCACCCATCCCGCCGACAGCCCCGCCGGGCTCAAGCAGCAGGCTGAGACTTATGGCTTCGTCTTTCCCTACTTATACGACGAATCGCAAGCCGTGGCTCATGCCTACAAAGCCGCCTGCACGCCGGACTTCTTTCTCTTCGACGGCGGTCTCCGCCTCGTCTATCGCGGCCAGTTCGATTCCAGCCGTCCCGGCAACGGAGTTCCCGTAACCGGCCAGGACCTGCGCGCCGCCATCGACCTTGTCCTCGCGGGCAAGCCCGTTCCCACGGCCCAGCGCCCCTCCATCGGCTGCAATATCAAGTGGAAGGGGTAAAGCGAGCGGGGTTGGCGGAGTTAGCGGAGCTAGTACTGCGTCTTGATGATTACCTGCCTTCCCAGGTCCCCAAATGCGAGGAACCTGGGGCACCCAGCCGACTCGCTCTCAACTGACCACTGATAACTGACCGCTGACAACTGTCTTTACAGCGCCAGTCCCTTCAAATACTCGCGGAACTTCGGTCCAAGATCGGCCCGCTTGAGCGCAAACTCCACCGTCGCCTGTAACATGCCGAACTTATCGCCCGCGTCGTATCGCTTGCCCTCAAAGTTATAGCCGAAGACCTTCGCTTCCTCGACTAGCTTCTTGATGCCGTCGGTAAGTTGTATCTCGCCTCCCGCGCCAGGGGGCGTCCGCTCCAATAACTCGAAGATGCGCGGCGTTAGCACGTAGCGGCCGATGATGGCCTGCTTCGAGGGCGCTTTCTCGAACGTCGGCTTCTCCACCATCCCCGCGCAGTTGAATATCCGCGCATTGTCCGGGTCTTGCGAGCCGGCCAGCACTCCATAAGCGCTGATCGCAGGCCCCTCGATGGTCATCGTCGCCAGCACCGAACCGCCCCGCTCGTCGAACACGTCCATCATCTGCTTCAGGCACGGCACTTGGGCGTCGATTACATCGTCGGGCAGAATGACGGCAAAAGGCTCGTTGCCCACCAGATCCTTGGCGCACAGCACGGCGTGGCCCAGTCCCAGCGGCTCCTTTTGCCGCACGTAGCTGATCCGCGCCAGCCCGGAGACACCGCGCGACACCGCCAGCAGTTCCGCGAGCTTACTCTTCCGTTCCGGGGACGCGCCCGGCTCATTACCCTTCCGCTCCAGGATGGCGTCCAGCTCATAGCTGATGTCGAAGTGATCTTCCATCGCGCCCTTGCCGCGGCTGGTCACGATGACGATGTGCTCGATCCCGGACGCGACCGCCTCTTCCACGCCGTACTGGATAATGGGCTTGTCCACCAGCGCCAGCATCTCCTTGGGAATCACCTTGGTCGCCGGCAAGAAGCGTGTGCCCAGCCCGCCCGCGGGAAAGACCGCCTTTCGTACCAGTTTGCCCATTCCGTCTTCCTCGATTCAGATCTATGGCCTTGCCAGGGATACAGCGGCCGTCAGTTACTTAGAAGGTCGCCGATCCCCGGCGGCCGCCCCGACAGGCTGTTTCGCAGTCCGCTGCTACTTGTATACCACTGTCCTCTGCGGGGGTCGATGCACGGTTATCTAAGCGGGCGGCTTGGGCTGCCGAAACCGGTTCGCCAGTTCAAACTCATCGCGCAGCCCCGGCGTGCGCAGGTTCTCGCGCAGATAGGCCAGCCTCTGTTCCAGCGCGTGCAGCGCCACCTGGATCGCTTCGGTATTGGTGTAGGCAATGTCGCGCCACATGGAGTAGGGACTCGCGCCCAGGCGGGTCATTTCGCGCAGGGCGCGTCCGCCCACGTCCTTCAGTTCCGGCGCGCCGCCCACTTCTTCCTGCAAGAGCGCGCTTAGGGCCGTGGCCACGAGTTGGGGAAGGTGGCTCACCCAGGCCACCAGCTCATCGTGGCGCGCGGGGTCCAGGTCGATGGTCTTTGAGCCCATCGCCACGACCCACTCCCGCCAGCCCTTCACCAGCTCAGCCGAGTGCGGCGAGCGCCGGCAATCCGGATCGTCGGTAAACAGCCAGACCGTTCCCCGAAAAAGCTCGGCGTCGGCCAACTCGGCGCCTCCGCGCTCTTTGCCCGCCATGGGATGGCCGGACAAAAACGCGGCGCGATCCGGCCGGTTGTAGAGGCGGCTGGCGGCCGCGCAGATTTGGCCCTTGGTGCTGCCCACGTCGGTAACCAGGTGATCGGAGCCCAGCACGCCGGCCAGCTTCTCCATGTAGTCGAGAGTGGCGTAGATGGGCATGGCCAGCACCACAACCTGGCTCTCGCGAGCCGCTTGCAGGGGGTCCGCCGCAATCGAGTCGACGGCGCCGCCGGCAAGCGCGATCTGCGCTCCCTTCGCGCCGCGGTTCCAGCCCACGATGGAGCCGCGAAAGCCCGCCGCGCGCAGCGCGAGGCCTACCGACGCGCCGAGAAGACCTGTGCCGAGAATGGAGATGCGCCGGATCACGGAAGATTCTTTGCTCCTGTCGGAACCACGCCTCGTAAAAATGCTTCCCTATGCGCACGATTTCCTAAATCCATTTCAAAATTCAACCAGCGGCCATCTGGGCCTAATACTCCGGCGTCCCACGAGCCTTCAACTTCCTCAGAAAACTGCCATAGAATTGTATATCCACCTTCGTTGCTAAATCCTTCTTGATCGGCTTGTAGTATTCCACCAGCGTACTTCCATACCACCCCATATACTTTATGCATGAGTGAGTATCCGTCGTCGATATCAGTTCCGCTCAACAATTGGAAAGAATAAATAACCTTTACGCATGGGAAATAACTCTTTAACCATGCCGCGGCAGAATCAGGTTTGTAATGTAAAACTTCATCGTCAAATTCCCTGATTTCATCAAATCCAAGTTCGCCTTCTATAACAGGATTCCTTTCAATATATGCTATCGGCCGTCCAGACTTGTGTTTGAGATGCAAAGCTTCCCAATTGTCCCCCACTCCCTCATCTCCTTCGAGCACGGCAGGGCTTGCTGCTTTCCGAAGCTCTTCAAATCGAGGCATGGTAAGGTTCTTGCCCAGAATTCGGATGCGGTAGCCCACGTGTGAATCTCCATGTCAAATTCAAAGACTTTCCAGCAAACCTCTATTATTAGCGGAGCTAAAAGCTGATAGCTCCGCTTCTCTCTTACAGCGTCCGTCCCACCGCCGCGGCAATCACCCTCAGATCGCCGACCAGATCCTCGAACTGATCCAGGTACAGGGTCTGCGCCGCGTCGGAGACGGCTTTGTCGGCGTTGGGGTGAATCTCGATGAGAAGCGCGTCGGCGCCCGCGGCCACCGCAGCCTTGGCCAGCGCGGGAACCATGTCGCGGCGGCCCGTGCCGTGCGAGGGGTCGGCCACGATGGGCAGGTGCGACAGCTTGTGCACCACCGGAATCGCCGCGATGTCCATGGTGTTGCGCGTCGAGGTCTCATAGGTGCGGATGCCGCGCTCGCAAAGAATCACGTCGTAGTTGCCGCCCGCCAGGATGTACTCACTGGACAGCAGCAACTCCTCAATGGTGGCCGCAATGCCGCGCTTGAGCAGCACCGGCTTGCGCGACTGGCCCAGCTCGCGCAGCAGGTTGAAGTTCTGCATGTTGCGCGCCCCCACCTGGAAGCAGTCGGTGTAGGGCAGCATGGCTTCGATCTGCGAAATCTCCATGACCTCGCTCACCGTGAGCAGGCCGTTGGCCTCGGCGGCCTCGCGCATCAGTTCGAGCCCCGGAATCCCCAGCCCCTGAAATGCGTAAGGCGAACTGCGCGGCTTGAAGGCGCCTCCGCGCAGAAACCCGCCGCCCGCCGCCCTGACGCAGGCGGCGATCTTGAAGATCTGATCGCGGTTCTCAATGGCGCACGGACCGGCGATGACGGCCACCTGCTCGCCGCCGATTTTGGCGCCGTTGGCGAACTCCACCACTGTGCCTTGCGGACGGAATGCGCGGCCGGCCAGCTTGTAAGGCGCGGTGATCCGGTGCACGTAGAGCACGCCGCTCAGCAGCTCGAACTTCCTAAGGTCCACGCCGGCGGTGTCGCCCACGCCGGCCAGTATCGTCTGGGTCGCGCCCGTCGTTCGATGAACATTGACCCCGGTTTCCACCAGCGCATCGATGACCGCATCGATCTGCTCTTCGGTGGCTCGCTCCTGCATGGCTACTATCATTGCTTGATCCCTGTCTCGGGCGCGTCGGTTTCCGCTTTTGCGCCAGTGCCGTGGCCCTGCGGACCGCTGCGGCGGTCCAGGGCGTTCCTCTCCGATGCCAACTCGTCCCTTTGCAGGGCCCGCATCACGTCGATGATGCGCTCGTAGATATGCGTCAGTTCAATGTCCGGCAGCGGACCCTTGTTGGCCGCGCGCACGTTGGCGTAAATCACCTTTTCGCGCGCCGGCTCGTACACCGGCAGCGAGGTGGCAACCTTCAAGTGACCGATCTGCTGCGCGGCGCGTGCCCGCTCACTGAGCAACTCCACCAGCTGCCGGTCCAGAACATCGATATGATCCCGCAATTCTTCCAGCGTCATTCCATCCTCGTGTGCCGCTCCTGCTTGTGGAGGCCGGCATCCCTTCCGGAAGTCCGGCGCTCCCCATGTGCCAAGGAGCAAGAGTTGAATCCATCCATGCGGCGTCCGCTTTGGCGGATCGCCCGCGGGGTTCGTATCACCGGGCCAGCGCCGCCTCACGCAAACGCAGGCCCTTGATAAATCGGGCCACTGCGCTGGATTCCGTCCCGGAAGCCGATCTTTCAATCAGCTCTACAATCGCGCTGCCGATCACCGCCGCATCCGCGAACTCCGCCACTTGGGCGACGTGCTCGCTGGTCGAGATGCCGAACCCCACGGCTACCGGCAGCCGGGTCCATCGCCGGATGCGCTCTACCAGCGCCGCCGCGTCGCGGCTCAAACTCTGCTGCGCGCCGGTAATGCCCACTCGCGAGATGGCGTAAACGAAACCCTTGGAGTGAGTGGCGATGGCCTCAAGCCGCTCGTCGGGACTGGTGGGCGCGGCCAGAAAGATCGGCGCCAGCCCCACGCGCTCCATCTCCGCCAAAAACTCCCCCGCCTCTTCGACGATCAGGTCGGTGGCCAGCACGCCATCCACCCCGGCCGCCGCAGCCGCATCGGCAAACCGGTGCAGCCCGTAGCGCAGAATCGGATTGAGATAGCTGAAGATCACCAGGCCCGCCGCGGGCCGCTCCGCGCGAATCTCACCGGCGAGTTTGATCACGTCCTTGAGACTGGTTCCGCGAGCCACCGCCCGCTCCATCGCTCTCTGAATCACCGGCCCGTCGGCCAGCGGATCGCTGAACGGCACACCCAGCTCGATCACATCCGCGCCCGCGTCGATGGCCGTGATCGCGATGGCGCGAGTAGCCTCGAGGCTTGGATCGCCGGCCGTCAGATAAACGACCAGTCCCGGTATGTGATCGAATCGTATCGCCATCGAAGAACCGCTGACTCGCTACCTGGCTGACTTGCTAACTCGATGGGTGCCCCACTCTCGCTGCGTGTCGCCGCAGTGACTTTTTGCGGCTAGGGTGGGAAGCCTCGAACCCCCTACAGCTTCAACTCCCGCGCCAAAATGCCCATGTCCTTGTCGCCGCGGCCGGAAAGGTTCACCACCAGTATGTCACGGGCCGCCAGCGTGGGAGCAAGGCGCAGAGCCTCGGCCACGGCGTGCGCGCTTTCGAGCGCCGGCAATATCCCCTCCGTCCGCGCCAGCCGCACCACCGCATTGAGCGCCGCCGCATCGTCCTGCGAAACGTACTCCGCGCGTCCCGAGTCGTGCAGCGCAGCGTGCTCCGGCCCGATCGAGGCATAGTCGAGGCCCGCCGAAACCGAGTGCGTCAGCGCAATCTGCCCGTTCTCATCCTGCAGGACGTAAGAAAATGTGCCCTGCAACACACCCGGCTCCCCGCCCCTGAAGCGCGCCGCGTGCTGGCCCAGCTCCGTCCCGCATCCGCCCGCCTCCACGCCGATCAGCCTCACCTGCCGGTCGGCAAGGAACTCATAGAACGCGCCGATCGCATTCGATCCTCCGCCCACGCAGGCGACCACTGCGTGGGGCAGCCTTCCTTCTCTTTCCAGGATTTGTTCTTTGATCTCGCGGCCGATGCAGCGCTGAAAGTCGCGCACCATGGTGGGATACGGATGCGCCCCCAACGCGCTGCCCAGCAGGTAATACGTCGTCCGGACGTTGACCACCCAATCGCGCATGGCCTCGCTGATGGCGTCCTTCAGCGTCTTCGAACCCGACGAGACCCCGCGGACCTCGGCGCCCAGCAGCCTCATGCGCAGCACATTCAGCTCCTGCCGCGCCATGTCCACATCGCCCATGTAGACCACGCACTCCAGGCCCAGCAGCGCGCACACCGTCGCCGTAGCCACGCCGTGCTGGCCCGCGCCGGTCTCGGCAATCACGCGCTTCTTGCCCATCCGCTTGGCCAGCAACCCCTGGCCCAGCGCGTTGTTGATCTTGTGCGCCCCGGTGTGCAGCAGATCTTCGCGCTTCAGGTAGATCTTCGCCCCACCCAGTTGCTCCGTCAGCCGCTTGCACAGGTAGAGAGGCGTGGGCCGCCCGGCAAAGTTCTTGAGCAGATCGGCCAGTTCCGCCTGGAAGGCCGCGTCCGCCTTGGCCAGGCCGTACTCGCGCTCCAGTTCCACTAGCGCAGCCATCAGCGTCTCCGGCACATACCGCCCGCCATACACGCCAAACCGCCCCGGCCGCGACTCCGACGGAACTGCGGGAAGAATGATCGATGCCATGGGGCCTCCTCAACGCTTGCCCACGAAGTGGGGGACATTTCAGTGTACAAGGAGCGGCGGGCATCGCATATTTCCAATGTTGACCAAGTCAGTCCAATTTAATATCGGATTCATTCTCGCTATAAGTACCGTAGTCTGCGGTCAGTTCCTCTCCGGCCTCAATATCCCGAATTGCGAAGAACTTCAGGGAGGAGTCCGCCGAAACATTCGGACTCTTCGAATGATTCAGAAACCAAGCCGGCGTCAGCTTATTGAGGCTCGATGGGCATTCGTAAACCCCGTCTTCGAGGACGCAAAAGTCCTCATATAACCGACGCACTTCGGGTGACAAGGACCTTATACCGTCTGCAGGAACGAAGGCGGTATCGTCATTATCCGGTTCAAAAATGTATGTTCCTTTGGGGATGTCGCAAATCGCAAACACTCCCACGCCATGGATTGAGGAAGGCTTCAATCGCGTATAGACCCCGTCGTGGGGCAGCGGACGTTTTCCCGTCATCAACCCCTCCTCATCAAGAATTTGAGAACATCCGACCGAAATTCGCCCCAATAATCGTCGTTGAATTTGTATCGGGTCAATACGTAGTATTGCAGCACTATCGTCAATGCAGCCACAACGGCACATCCGTGGAAGCAGCAGAGTTTGAACAAGTGCACGTGAGCGGAAAGCCAAGACCAACGAGGTGGAACGAGAAGGAAGAAAAATGCGAATAAGTATTCGACAGCACCTGTGACAAGGAATGTGAATCCCCAACTATAAGGCCACCATGATTCCCAGGAGTCGGCTTGGCTCAGCCACTCGCGCAATCTTGCGTGTACCGCCTCGTTCTCGTTGAGAGCCTCGGTCAAACAGATCTGGCCATATAACCACGCCAATTGCGACCTTTCTTTGTAGAAGCAGAATGCCGCTGCCACGCATAACACTGAGGCAGCAACGATGAACAAAGGGCCTGCGTTCCATAAAGCAGTCGTCAAGGAACCGTCCTTGCTCACTATGGTACTGAGTATTCCCGCAGGCGCCGCTATGGAAGCGGCGCTCAAGATGCCCATAATGGTCATCTCTTTGTCGAGATACTCTAAGTACGGCTTCGTATCCATTTTTGAGCACCGTCCGACAAAATCGTTATCCCTGAATTCGGCAACGCGTCAGGTTGCTAAGCATCCCAAAAGGAGGATTGTACATCGGGTAAGGAAAGGCACCACGCGCCACGCATTGCGACCAAGTCTACTCTCCAACCACCCTCCCCGTCATCTGGGTGCCTCACCCTCGACTCCCCACGGGTGAAGGTGTAAAGTGCCCCAAATCTCGCTTTTGAGATGTGTGGGATCGCAAATCCCCACATCAAGCCCGCTTCGTACCACGCGTTGGCTTCTCTGCAAGATGAGAGGGGATGAGCACGACCGGCTCCTGGTCCGGGGAGGCCGAGATCATTGTCAGTGGCCGCCCATCGCCGCCACGGTGCGCGCCATCGTTGACAGGCGCGGATCCTTGCGCTTCTCCAGGCGCGAGATCTGCATCTGGCCGATTCCCATAGCCTCCGCCGGGTGCCCCACATTTCGATTTTGAGGTTTGGGATTGAACCGGCTCACGCCGCCCTCTTCATCTGCACGATCACCCGCAGCCCGGCGGCGGTAAGCCTATTAACCAGCATGCCCAGGACGAAGAGTCGCTCCTACTCAGGTATTTCCGGCATCTCGTCCGGCCACTGTTGTGCGCCGCGCAACACACGCAGTATACGCACCGTGTCGCCGGCAATGCGATATGCGGCAATGTAGGGAGTTTGGATATGACCAATTCCCGTGTTCCTTCAACTCGGCCAACGCGCCCCATCTCAGGGAACTGCGCCAAGCCCTCAGCCAATGTCCTTGCCGTTACCGAACGCGACTTCGATTCGCCACTCAGCCGAAAGCGCCTGTTCAGCCGCGTCGCCATCAACGAATGGGATGCCGTAATCGTTCCCCATTCCCAGTTCGATATGCTCACAGCGTCTCGTACAGCCAACAAGCACTTCGTGACACAACATGCACCAAAACAGGCGCCGGACGAAAATGGCCTCCCGTTCATGGGAGGCCATTTTGCATATAACTCGTTTGTTTTGTTGGTGCCCGGAGGGGGACTTGAACCCCCACGGCCTTGCGGCCTGCGGATTTTAAGTCCGCTGCGTCTGCCAATTTCGCCATCCGGGCTCTGATGTCTTGGCCTACACGACTAATCGTACCTGAGGCAGCGGACTTGCTGGCTCGCAAACCCGCAGTCCAGAGTCCGCTTCGATCCCGCCACACGAACAACGGGGCATCGCACGGAGCGCAAACGGCGGGAATCTCCCCACCAGTCAGGCAACTGACGATCAAAGGACGG
The DNA here is from genome assembly GCA_050014575.1 of Occallatibacter sp. Lineage (GTDB taxonomy): Bacteria > Acidobacteriota > Terriglobia > Terriglobales > Acidobacteriaceae > Telmatobacter. Next base: position 21,957 of record JBEKDB010000001.1, read on the forward strand.
GGCGTCAAGCCAGCAGGCGCCTGCCGAACCAAACCGCGACTCGGCATTGGGGCGCGCCTTATTGCGCCTTGCGGAAGCAGATACTCTCGCCGTCGAGCCGGTATTCGGCCGAGCAGAGGTCGCCGCCGCAGATCATCGTCTCTCCGCCGCATAGTTGGCGGCGCGTGATCAGTCCCAGAGTCCCGCAGCGGGGACAGGACATGACCGCGGCGAACGGGTTCTGCGCATGGCCCAGCTTGGCTTGGTTTTCAAGCAGGAAGACCGTTCCGGGGTCCATTCTCTCAGGAATCCACTCTTCCAGAAACTGCAAGTCGGCTGACATCGTTCCCTCCGCTGGGTTGATGTAACCGAGCCGCGTCCGATGCTTTCAGGCCGGCTCCCGTGTGGAACAACAGCAGGCTGCGAATGGCATCCCGGAGGCTGGGGGAGCCTCCGGACAAACTCAGTGTTTCTGGCTCAGTGTTTATGGAAAGGCCGCCGAAGTCAACAGCAATCGAAGCCGGGGAGTATCAAGGGGGATTCCCCGGCGCGGAATGGGTGCGCCCCTCGGCACGGAACTTGCGACCGATTTCGAGGGCCGCGACCTCATTCACACGGGGGCTGAAACACGTCCCAATCCGCACTTGCGCCGCGCCCGCCGCGTCAGGCTGCTTCGGGCGGGGCGGGCGCGATCTCGAACTCGACGTGCTGGGCGCCGAGGATGGGGTGGCGGGCGGTGAGGCTGACCTTGCCGGGCTGTTCGGTGGCGCGAATCCAGACGGCGCCCTGGCCTCCGACGAGCGCGAAGGGATTGTCGCCAATGAGTTCGGCGGGGCCGGTGAGTTCGAAGCGGATGGCGTCGGCGGCGAAGGGGCGGATGGCGTCGAACTCGTCGGCAACGCGCAGCACGACGCGGGTGGTGTCGGCTCCATCGGCAACCAGCTTGGTGTCGTCGGGAAGCAGCATGAATTTCTGGTCGACGCCCTTGCCGGAGAAGCTGCGCGAGATGACCTGCTTGCCCTGGATGAATCCGTCGATGCGCAGATCGCCCCAGGGTTCGATATGCCTGCCCAGGTCGGCGGTGAAGGGCGCGTATTTGAGATGCGGGAACTGCTTGCGGTCGGGATCGGCCTCGGTAGCCAGCCTGCCGGCTACATAGAACTTGAGATGATCGCAGTTGGAAGAGACCAGGGCGCTGGTGAAGCTCTGGTTCTCATCGCCGCGCGCCCAGTGGAAGGCGGGCGCCAGGACGACCTCCTCCTCGGGGTCGCACTGCGAGCGATAGAACCCGGCGGCGGGCTTGGGCTCGCGGAAAATGTCGGAGACGCCGTGGTAGCAGATGCGGTCGCCGGAGCCGAAGTTGGCGTGGGTGTTGTAGTCGAAGGCGCACCAGCCGATGCCGCCGGCGTACTGCGGATCGGAGGCCAACTGATCGTGGACGCGGGCGTGGCGCGCGGTGTGTTCGCGCAACCGCTCGATGTTGTCGATGGTCTTGGTGGGATAGGTGTGGCCGACGAATTCGGTATTCAGATAGAGGGGATGATTGGGCGCCTTGAGCGGGAAGCCGAAGTCGTTCATGGTGAAGACGTCTTCAAGGAACTCGGACTCCTGGAAGTAGCGGATGCCGCCGGTCTGGCGGGTGGGGTCGAGCTGGTGGGCCATGGCGTTGGTGCGGGTATAGAAGTCGTGGTTGTCGCGCGACTCGTTGATGCGCACGCCCCAGAGGATGATGGAGGGGCGGTTCCAATCGCGGCGGATCATGCGGCTGACGTTGTCCACGGAGATGTCCTGCCAGGCGAGATCGCCTATGTGCTGCCAGCCCGGAATCTCTTCGAGGACCAGGAGTCCAATCTCGTCGCAGGCGTCGAGGAAGTGGCGCGACTGCGGGTAGTGGGAGGTGCGGACGATGTTGCACTTGAGGTTCTTGCGCAGGATCAGCGCGTCCTGGCGCTGCGCGCGGGCGGGCATGGCCTGGCCTACCCAGGGGAAGGTCTGATGGCGATCGAGGCCGCGCAGCTTGACCACCGTGCCGTTGAGCGAGAAGCCCTGGGGGGTGAAGCGGGCCTCGCGGAAGCCAATGCGGCGGCTGTCGTTGTCGAGCACCTGGGAGCCGCGGAGCAGACGGACTTCGACGCGGTAGAGCTTCGGTGTCTTCAAATCCCAGAGCTGGATGGCGCCGAGATTGTCGAGGCGCAGGGTACGCGGCACGTTTCCCTGGTCCTCGCCCGCCGGGAGCTCCTGCGTGGTCTTGGCCAGCAGACGATCTCCGTCGTAGAGCGCCGCTTCCAGGCTCAGTCCGGCTTCCATGTTCTTGCTGGCGCTCCACAGGAAGCACTGCACATCGACTGCGGGATGGGCGGAGAGCACGTCTTTGGGCTGCGCGAAGATGTTTTCAATGAAGTTGGGCGCGACAATGCGCAGCGAGACTTCGCGATAGATGCCGCCGAAGGTGAGGTAGTCGACCTGATAGCCGAAGGGAGGAATCTCCGGTTGCTCGCTGGAGTCGACCTCGACGGCCAGGAGGTTTTCGCCATCGAAGTCCACGTGAGGGGTGAGCTCAAAGGAAAAAGGCGTGAAGCCGCCCTTGTATTCGCCCAGGCGCACGCCGTTGAACCAGACCGTGGAGGCGGTCATGACGCCTTCGAAGTCCACAAAGACGCGCCGGCCGCGGGCGGCGGCGGGCAGGCGGAAGCGGCGGCGATAGATGGAGATAAACTCGTAGGAATTCTCGTCGAAGCTGTGCCAGGGCTCGCGGATATTGGTGTGGGGCACGGTGACGCGGGCAAAGCCGGAGTCGTCGAAGTCGCGGGCGCGGGCCGCCGGCGTGGCTTTGGGGCTATAGCGCCAGTTGCGGTTGATCGGCAGCACCGTGCGACCCTTAGCGGCGGCAGCCGATTCGGCGGCATAGCCGGCGGCGGGCATGCCCGAAGCGACCGTTGCGCCCGCAATCAGAGTTCCAGTGGTCCTGAGAAAATCGCGGCGATCCATGAGGCTCCTTTGCCGGGGGAAATGGCCGTGCCGCGACGCCGCCTGTTGCCAGGCACAACGCGCGCGGGGCTGCCATCGAAGACTGCAAGTATTGTAAACGTTTGCGATGGGGCGGCTCATTTCGCCGGAAAGCAAATCACGATTTGGAGTTCTGGTTCACAGCAAATTTGCTGGGTTCCTGGCTCCGCTTCTCCCCGGATTCAGGATCGCCTGGAGCGGCTGGGCGCGAAATTGATCCGGACGGCAGCGCAACCGGGGCATTCTAGGGTACACTGTGGGTGCATAGCTTTGAACCCAGGGATTAGCTATAGTCTTTCTCGAATCCATGTGGGGTAAAAAGAGAGAAATGGAAGATGGCTCGGATTGGATAAGGGCCGAATGAATACCATGGATCGCCTTACATCGATTGGGGAGACGACGCGGGCCGCATTCAGTTGCAGGATATAGGCATTAGCCCGCGGATTCAGCCCACAGACGCTTGAACCATTGCCCTAAGGGGCCGGAGTTTACTCCAAGGCAATGGGGCAGGCTTAGAATCAGGCCGCTTTTTTTCGTCGGCGGTGCGCGGAGCAACCGAACTCCGAAATCGGGCCGGCTAGCCAGCCGGAGAGGTTGTGGCGCGCGGAAGGCGAAGGGCGCGGTATCTCGGAGAAGAACGGCATGAAATCGACAAGAGCTGCACAGGGCAGCGTAGATGTAACCAACCTGAGCATTCCAGACGCAGAAGAGATTATTGAAGAAGCCCTCAACGAACTGGCGTTTTCCGCGGACCCCGGCTTGGCGCGTGCTCTGCGCTTTCTGGCGCCTCCCGGCTATCAGGCCATCGTCGAGTTGTGCGGCGAAAATGGCCGCAGTAAGCGCCGCAATGCGCAGGCCGATTCGTGGTCGCCGGAAGAGGACGAGGTGCGCATTTACTTTGAGCGCGCCGGCGAGGGAGAGGCTGCCCCGCGTGCCATCCGCGCGCCGCGAGCGGCTGTCGAGCCGGCCTTCGACGACGCGGAAGACGACAGCCAGGAGGCCGTGATTCCCGCCGACCTGGACGCCCGCGTCAAGGAGCTGTGCGCCGCGCTGGCCGAGGCCGAGCGGGGCGGGCATGCTTTCATCGCCCTCAAGTGGTTTCGCGACTCCTTCCTGCCGCGCAAGGCCTTCCGCTGGAATCAGCACCCCGAGTCGCGCCAGGCGGTGCTGGCTGAGGCCATTCAGCGCGGCGTCGTGCTTACCAGCAAGATCGCCAACCCCAAGACCCCGGCCTATCCCACCACCACCATCCGCCTCAACCGCGCCGAGGCCGGCATTCCCGAGGAGGCGCAGCGCTTCCATCCCGTCGCCGTCCATGGCGACTCCATCGCCGAGGCCATCGAAGAGGAACGGGGGAACCTGTGAGCTGCTACTTCCTTGAGGCCACGGCCTTTGCCAAGCTCTTTGTGCAGGAGCAAGGCACCGACGCCCTTATTGGGCTCATGGAGGCCGTCGAGGACAACCGCAAGCTGATCTCGGCCTCCACGCCCCTTGAGGTATACGCGGTCGTCCGGCGGCGTCAGCGGGCCGGCGGCATCTCCGCTGAAGACGCCACGGCCGCGCTCGATATTCTGCGCCTCGAGGCCGCGCGCATGGTGCAGCAGCCGCTGAACCCGGCGGTGCTTGAAGCCGCGCGCCAGCTTCTGGACCGCACCGCGCTGCGCTGGCCCGATGCGCTGCAACTGGCCGCCGCGCTGGTGGCTCGCGATATGTTCCAAGGCACGGAGATCATCTTCGTCTCCTCCTCGCCGCTCTTGCTTGAAGCGGCAAAAGCGGAAGGCTTTCACACGCTCGACCCGGCCAAGGAAGCGGCTCCGCCGGCAAGCGAAGATTGAAGGTTTTGACGAACGGTTCAGGACGACGCTTCTCGGGCGGATTTATCATGTGAGCGCGCTCTGAATTTGCAGGAGGAGTTACCGCTCACCATGAAGACCCCGAGCATTCGCTCAGCGATTGAGCCCTTCCCAAACTGCCCCGCCCTCGACGGCTGCCACTGCGTCACCAATTCCCTGGCCAAGATCTTTCATTATGCCGGCCATCCACTCTCCGAGGAGATGCTGCTCGGCCTGGGCGCCGGAATGGGATTCATTTACTGGCAGATGAAGATGGGCTCGGGCACGTACATCTTTGTTGGCGGCAGGGCAAACCCCAAGAACTTCTACCAGGATCTCGGATCGAGGACCGGCGTCGGGATTCGGGAGGTCTGCACCTCCAGCGCGCCAAAGGCCGAAGCCGCCTTGTTGCAAAAGCTGGCTCGGAAAGAGCCTGTCATGATAGGCGGCGATATGGGCTTTCTGCCTTGGTTTCATTTTCCGCAGGAGTACCACTTCGGCGGCCACGCTTTTGTGGTCTGCGGGTATGACGGCGGCCGCACCGTTCTGGCCTCCGACATGGACCCGCAAATGGCTGGATTAAAGAAGGGATTCTATGCGCCGGTAACTCTGGAGCAGCTCGCCAAGGCCAGAAGCTCGCCCTACAAGCCCTTTCCTCCCAAGAATCTGCGCCTGGAGTTCGACTTTGCCGGCTTTCGCAATCCGGGCAGCGGGGATATCGCGGCGTCTATTGCACAGATCGTCGATGCCCAACTCAATCCGCCGATCAAGAACTTCGGCATCCCCGGACTGCGGCACACGGCTAAGCAGTTATTGCAATGGCCGGCGATCTTCAAGGACAAAGAGCTGCGAATGAACCTGTTCAATCTCTATGTCTTCATCGAGATCGGCGGCACCGGCGGCGGCTGCTTCCGCCCCATGTACGCCCGCTTTCTTGAAGAAGGCGCGAAGATAGCCCGGACGCCCGCGCTGGAGAGCGCAGCCGGGATCCTTCATCGATCCGGCGCCAGGTTTACGGAGGTCGCATTGCTCTTCAAGGAAGCCGAAACGATGAAAGGCATCGAAGAGAAGGTCCGTTCGGCTTCGCTGCTCTTTAGTGAGATTGCCGGCCTGGAAGAGAAAGCCTGCCTGCTCTTGAAGCAAGCCGTTTGAATCCAAGCCGGAGGCAGCCGCATCTCTCTTTCAGACCCCTTTCTACGGCTTCAGGAGGCTGTGGCGCCGGAGGCTCCGCTCTCGGATCACTCCTCAGAGCCTGCTGAAGACTGGCAAAGGCCGCTGCCGCAGCCACGCAAGGCTCAGCAATCCCAGACCCGAAACGAAGAAAAGCAGCGTGGAAGGCTCCGGCGTGGCCATCAGCGACACGGCGTCGATTTCGTTGCCATACGAGATTCCGCCGTTGTTGGTCACTCCGCTGTCGTAAACCCCGTTGAAGCTCAAGACCTCGGTCGTGCTGGTCGCGGTCACAACCACGGAATTCGGAAACCAAAGCAGCGTGGGGTTACTGCCGTCCAGATTATCGAAGTCGGTAGCCACGGGGATGGCGTCAGTAAGGTCCGTCGTGGGGGTAAAGAACACCTGTAGCTCCTCATCGCCGGAGCCGGGGCGGTCGCCATAGGCCCAGGAAAGCAAGTACGTCTTCCCAACGGTCAGACCGGTAATGGTCTGGTAAACGTCCTCGGGGTTGTAGGCGTTCACCTCCAGGCTCTGCTTGCCCTCGTATGCCGATGAACCCCCGATCGCGCCAGGCGTGTCGATCTCCATGTCGCCAGCGGAATCGGTGGTGGCCCAGCCGAAGCCCGGTGTCCCGTTGGGGACCATGGTCCAGCCACCAGCACTCAGGGACGGTTTCTCGAACGACCCGTTGACAATCAGGCCGTCCGCACTGCCCCTGGCCGCCCCACCCAGCCCGAATGCCAAGATAGCAACAATGAACAGGCCAAAACGCTTCATATGCGCCTCCAAAAGAACAGACACAAACAGCCGAGGATTGGCGCAGCATTACCCGCCGGACACCATCCCCGATTTCAGAACTGGAATGACCTTAATTGGTGCATTTCCCTCTGTATACAACTCAAAAGTTGCACAAAATAGGCACAGAACGGGCAGGCGAAGCCAACGCTCGATTCCTAAGCCTGCGCTTCATGCGGCGCGGACGTGTTCGACGGCAACCCGCGGGCCCATGGTTTTGAGGATGGGAGAGAGGCTTTCAGTTCGGAGTTCGCGGTCTCACGCCCTTTCGCGAATACGGCGCGAAATGAATGCACCGCCCGGCCTTTCATTCCTGTGGAAATGATTGAACTGCAGGATTTTGCCGAGATATTCTCTCCGGTTGAGGGTCTTCTGCGCGCCCCGAAAATGGGACGGCGCGGGAAGAAAGAACCTGCCGCGAGTGGAAACGAAACGGTGTTCCGTGGTAGTGTGCAACCTTTGCGGGTGGTTTCTTCCCGGAACGGGAGAGCGGCCGGGCCCGCGGGTAGAATCCGGACCCCTCTGGGGAGAATCGGAAAACCGCATTTGTGAGTCAAACAGGCCGGACAGGGTAGAGTGGTTTAGGCAATAAGGATGGCAATGAGCAAATCACTGGTAATCGTCGAGTCCCCCGCCAAGGCGAAGACGATCGAGAAGTATCTTGGCAAGGGCTTCGACGTGCGGGCCTCGGTTGGGCACATCATGGACCTGCCCAAGAACGATCTTGGCGTGGAACTGAAGAAGCGGACGTTTGTGCCCGAGCTGATCGTGTCTCCGGGCAAAGAGAAGATTGTGGAGCAGTTGAAGAAGCTGGGCGCGCAGGCCGATGCGATTTATCTGGCGCCCGATCCGGACCGTGAGGGCGAGGCGATTGCGTATCACCTGGCGCTGCAGTTGGGAAAGACGGCCGCGGAGCGCAAGAAGATTCGCCGCGTGACCTTCAACGAGATTACGCAGAAGGCCGTTCAGGCGGCCTTCAAGCACCCTCGCGACGTGGACCAGAATCTGGTGGACGCGCAGCAGACGCGCCGCGTGCTGGACCGCCTGGTGGGCTACCAGATATCGCCGCTGCTATGGGAAAAGGTGCGGCGGGGGCTGTCGGCGGGCCGCGTGCAGACGGTGGCCGTGCGGCTGATCGTCGAGCGGGAGCGCGAGATTGGCGATTTCGGTCCGGTGGAGTACTGGACGCTGGACGCGATTCTCCACCCGGAGAAGCGGGCGGATGAGAGCTTCAAGGCGCGATTTGTCGGCATTGACGGGGAGCCGGCGCGAGTGACGAACGGCAAGGATAAGGACGGAAAAGATCAGTTCATCGCCAATGCGCTGGCGGATGATAGATCGATGAAGCAGGTGGTCGCCGCGCTGGAGAAGGCGAAGTGGTCGCTGGTTTCGGTTGAGTCCAGGGAGCAGCAGAGAAGGCCGGCGGCTCCCTTCATCACCAGCCAATTGCAACGCGACGCATCGAGCAAGCTGGGCTTCAACGTGCGGCGGACGATGGGCGTGGCGCAGCGGCTCTACGAGGGCGTCAATGTGGGCGCGGAGGGCTTGGTTGGCCTGATTACCTACATGCGCACCGACTCGCCGCGGGTGGCGCCGGAGGCGATTGCCGGGGCGCGGGAGTGGATCGGCAGGCAATTGGGGGCGGAGTATCTGCCCGCGACGCCCAATTTGTACCGGAGCAAGAAGGACGCGCAGGACGCGCACGAGGCGATTCGGCCCACGGATGCCGCGCGGACGCCGGAGTCGATAGCCCGCTATTTGACCGAGGAACAGCTCAAGCTGTACCGGCTGATCTGGCAGCGGTTTGTGGCTTCGCAGATGACTCCGGCGGTCTTCGATGTAACCACGGCCAGAATTGCGGCGCTCTCTCAGAAGACGAGCAAGACCTACGATTTTCGCGTTAGCGGTTCGGTGGTGCGGTTCGACGGCTTCCTGAAGGTCTACGAGGTTTTGGAGGAGAAGAAGGACGAGGAGGACGAGAACGCCAACAAGCTGCCCGATCTGGACCACGTGAAGCGGCTGGAACTCGAAAAACTGGAAGACGAGCAGCACTTTACCCAGCCGCCTCCGCGCTACAACGAGGCCTCGCTGGTGAAGGTGCTGGAGGAACGGGGCATTGGGCGGCCCTCGACCTACGCCTCGATCATCAATACCATTCAGGATCGCGAGTATGTGACCAAGATTAGCGGCCGCTTTTATCCCACCGAGATCGGGGTGGTGGTCTGCGACCTGCTGGTGAAGAACTTTCCCTATATCTTCGACGTTGCTTACACGGCCAAGCTGGAAGAGGAGCTGGACGAGATCGAGGAGGGCCACGAGAAGTGGACGGATCTGCTGAAGGGCTTCTACGGCTACTTTGAGGATGAACTCAAGGATGCCGGCAAGAACATGGAAAACATCAAGCGGATGGAGAAGCGGACCAAGGAAACCTGCGATCTGTGCGGGTCGCCGCTGCTGCTGAAGTGGGGCAAGTTTGGTACGTTCTATGCGTGTTCGGCATACGACAAGAAGGATAAGTCGAGCTGCGGGTTTACCAAGGAGAACACCGCGGGCAAGCCGGACCTGAATACGCAGGAGGCCCAGGATGCGAGCGAGGCGGAAGAGTACTGTGATAACTGCGGGCGCGTGATGGTGCTGCGGCGCGGGCTCTTCGGGCCCTATATGGCTTGCCCTGGTTACAGCGAAGATCCGCCCTGCAAGACCGTCCGCAAGCTGAGCCAGAAACAGCAGCAGAAACAGAATGTGCCGCAGCCGACGGGCGAGAACTGCCCGCTCTGCGGCAAGCCTCTGGTGCTGCGCCAGGGAGCCTTCGGGGAGTTCGTCTCCTGCTCCGGCTATCCCAAGTGCAAGTACGTGAAGCAGAACCTGATTGAAGGCATGAAGTGTCCCAAGTGCGGTCTGGGCGACTTGGCCGAACGCAAGGCGCGAAGAGGCAATATCTTCTGGGGCTGCACGAATTATCCCAAGTGCGGCTTTACGTCGAATTACAAGCCGGTGGCCAAGACGTGCCCGATGTGCAAGAGCCCGTATCTGGTGGAGAAGACGCTGCGCTCGGGCATCTACCTGGAATGCCCCAACAAGAAGAAGAGCGCCGAGGAAGCGAGCGCGCACAAGAAGCGCGCGGCCAAGGGCGCCGGTGCCGTGGAAAGTGCTGTGGCATGCACTTACTCGAAGCGGATTGGTGACGCGCCCGCGCCGCCGACGGCGGAGACGCATGGGCCGGTAATTGAGAAACCTGCCGCGAGGAAGGGCGGAAAGAAGGCGTTGCAGCCGGCGTAATAGTGAAGCCCGCGGCTCCGATACCATTTGAAATGAACCCCGGCAAGGAGCCTGCCAATGCGCGCGGAGCAAGACCCCTACGATGTAGTTCCCTACCCGAGTTTTCCTCATCCCTACACGCATCCCGATCGCCTGGCGGCTATGGCGACTCTGCATGGGCTTTCACCGGCGCCGGTTGAGCAATGCCGCGTGCTTGAGATCGGATGCAATGAGGGCGCGAATCTTATCCCCATGGCGTATGCCGTGCCAGGCAGCGAGTTTGTTGGATTCGATCTGGCTGGTTTGCCCATCGCGCGCGGGCAGGAGCGAATTCGCGAACTCGGCCTGCGCAACGTGCGCCTCTTTGAGAGCAACCTGCTCGGCGTTGGGACGGAACTCGGCCAATTCGATTACATCGTTGCGCACGGGCTTTACGCCTGGGTTCCGGAACCGGCGCGCGAAGGGCTGCTGGCGCTCTGCGGCAAGTTGCTGACGCCGGACGGAGTTGCATTTGTCAGTTACAACGCGCTGCCGGGCGGTCATCTGCGCAGGATGATTCGCGAGATGATGCTGTTTCAGGTTGGTGACATCGAAGACCCGGAGCGGCGGGTCTCCGGCGGGCTCGCGTTCCTTCGCTTCCTGCTTGAGGCCAGACCGGAAGGTGATGCCTATCGCTTGCTGATTGAGGACCAGTTGACGAGAATGGAAAAGCGCAGCCCGCAGGTCACTTACCACGATGAACTGAGCGGCGCGTACCATCCGGTCCGCTTCGTCGAGTTTGTGGAGCACGCCCGGAGCCATGGATTACAGTACTTGAGCGAAGCGGTGCTGCCTCCGCCGACCGATCCATGCTATCGGTCCGGCATGCTGTCCGCGCTTGCGAGGACGGCGGGCGACGACATCCTGAAGCAAGAGCAAATGCTGGATTTCGCGCGCATGCGCGGGTACCGGGAGACGCTGCTTTGCAGAGCCGAGCACATCGTCCGCCGCGATTTTCCGGTTGAGCATCTTCGCCGGCTGTTGCTTGCTTCACCAGTGAAGTCGACGCCAGGAGAAACCTCCGGGGCAACGATCTTCCAGTTGGCGGATGGGATCAAGATGGAATCGAACCACGCCGGCGCGATTGCGCTCTTGGAAGTATTGGAGGCAGCCTGGCCGCGCGTGCTGAGTTTTGACGAGCTTGAGCCGCGGATTGCGGCAACCGGATTTGCGTTCGATGGCGACGGAGTCACCTTGCTGATGCGGCTGGTGGTGGCGAAGATGGTCGAGCTGCATGCTTGGAGAGCCCCGGTCGCTGGAGAGGTTTCGGCGCGGCCCAGGGCCAGCGCCTGCGCCAGGCAGGAAGCGCGGACCCGGGCGAATGCGACCACTCTCCTGCACGGCACAGTGACACTCGACGATCCCGTTGTGCGCGGCTTTCTCAAGCTGCTCGACGGAACCCGCGACCACAAGGCGCTTCTGGATGCGATGGAGGCCGAGTTTCCTGCTCTGCCGCAAGAAGCGCTTCAAGAAGGAATTGAGCCTGGTCTCGCATTCTTCCATCGTGCCGGCTTGCTTGAGGGCTGATAAGAGGCCGCCAAAGCGCCCAGCGCCATCCTGCTGCCTTCGCCGGCGCGGCTTTGCCAGGCGGCCCCGCGCCGATGGGGATGCGGTTCTCCGGCTAAATCGAGTAATATGGGCAGCGGAGACCTATCGATGGAACGAATGCTTGCCACGCCAGCGGATGCCGAAATCATTCTCAGGCTCTATGAGCTGCGCACCGAAGCGGAGATGCGCAAGGCGCGCGCGTGGATGACCGGCGAGTTCTGGCCGGCCACCGCCGAGGAGTTCTTTGCCGTGGCCGAGAATCCCGGCAACCCGCACAATGCCTGGCTGCGCCAGGTGCTTACCTACTGGGAGATGGCAGCGGCGATGGTGCTGCACGGAGCAGTCTCGGCGGAGCTGTTTGTGGATTGCAACTCGGAGGGGTTCTTCCTGTTGGCCAAGTTTTCACCCATTCTGGAGGCGATCCGGGAGAAGAATCCGGGATTTCTGATCAAGACAGCGGAGATGGTGGGGCGGTTTAGCGCGGCGGCCCAGCGTTACGAGGCGCTGCTGAAGAACGTGGAAGCCCGGCGCAACAGCCTGCCCGCCAAGCAGGAATCGCACGGGCAGTATGCCTATCCCCCTAAGCCCTGAGAGCCGAAAAGTCTTGCCGAATCGCGGCCGGTAGGGCATGATGGTATTTGATCGAGATTTTCCATTCCCCTGGGGGTTTCTCATGAAAAGTGTTTTGGCGCTTCTGTTTGCCGGTTTGGCGCTGACGGCGACTGCGGCCGGCTCAACCAAGATCGACGGGTGGATCTCCGACTCGATGTGCGGCGCCAAGCACGCCGGGTCGGGCGCCGAGTGCGTCAAGAAGTGCATCAAGGGCGGCATGGCCCCGGTGTTTGTGGATGAGGCCAAGAAGGCCGTCTGGACCATCGACAATCCGGAAGCGGTGAAGGCCTTCTATGGCGACCACGTGAGCGTAACCGCTACGGCCGACGATGCCAAGAAGAGCGTCCATATCGAGTCCATTCAGGCAGCGAAGTAGGGCTCGGCGCTTAAGTTGGTGCGTATCTTCCCTGTTGCCGCGGTGCGTTCTACCCCACCCTGGCAGCAACGAGTCGCCGCGGCGACACGCGGCGAGGGTGGGGCACCCGGCCCGCCGCCCGGATAAACGGTAGAGTCATGGTATTTGTGTAGCGGGGAGTGGCCTGGATCAACGCCAGGGCGTTGGGTTTCGGCAGGTGGAGCAGTTGTTCGAGGAACGCGGTTGCGGACTGGAACTGCTGGCGGCAGGTCTGTATCGATCGTGAGGTTCGCGTTCGACAGCGTCATGGCGCTCAACTCCAGCGCCGTGTTGCCGATGTTGGCCACCGCAGCCGTAGCGCTTGGCGCTGTTTCTGCGGGTTTGCGAAGCGGTCGAGTTCGCCCACCAGAACTTCGTTGTCCACCGCGACCTGAAGCCGGACAACATTCTGGTGGTGGCAGACGGCGCTCCCCGGCTGCTGGACTTCGGAACCGCCAAGCTGCTGTCACCCGCGCCCGGAGCTCCCGGCAGCCAACTGACTCGCGAGGGATACCAATCCTTCACTCCGCAGTACGCCAGCCCGGAGCAGGTGCTGGGCAATTCTATTACTACCGCTTCGGACACTTACTCGCTGGGCGTGCTGCTGTATCTTCTTCTGACTGGAACGCTGCCCTATGAGTTGAAGGAACTCAGCACCGGAGAGATGCTGCGCGCGATCTGCGAGGAGCCCCCGCGCAGGCCGTCTCCAGCGGCCGGGCAGGGCAAGCGGCTGGACGCCGATCTGGAAGCTATCCTGCTGAAAGCCCTGCGCAAGGAGCCGCGCGAGCGCTATCTTACCGCCGAGCAGTTGGCCGCCGACGTTCGCGCCTGGCTCGTTGGGCGGCCAGTGGGGGCGCGCCAGGGCACGCTTCGCTATCGGGCCGGCAAGTTCATCCACCGCAATCGGATCGCCCTGGCAGCCGCGGCGCTACTGGCTATAACTCTGATCGCTGGGGTCGCGGGCGTGTTATGGCGGGCCAGAGTGGCCGACCAGGAGCGGCGCAAGGCCGAGGCGCGCTCCGCGGACCTGCGCCAACTTAGTAACAGCCTGCTGTCGGGCTTAGAGCGGTTGTGATTTAAGTGGTTACACATCCGCGGTAGCCCCCTTGAGCAACGGCGGCGTCATACTGTCGATCCCTGCCGGAGCGCTGGCAATCGGCAGCGATACGCTCTCAGCCAACTACACACCCGACAATGCCAGCACACTCATCTTCAACAGCACGACAGGATTGAACACCGATTCTGTGACTGCCCCGCCGCTCACCGCGCAGACTATCGCCTTCGCCAATCCCGGCGCGCAGACGGTAGGAACGTCTCTGACGCTAACGGCGACAGCTACCTCCGGTCTGGCGGTCAGCTTCGCCTCCACCATGACCAGCACCTGCACGGTCTCCGGCACGCAGGCCACCTTTCTCGCGTCAGGCACATGCACCATCGTCGCGACGCAGGCCGGCAAGCACCTATTCCGCAGCCATAATGGTCGCGCAGAGATTCACCGTCAACGCCGCGCCGCTAACAACGCAGACCATCGCCTTCGCCAACCCCGGCGCAGCAGCCGGCACCGGCGACAGCCTGACGTTGAGCACATTCACTGCCGGAGGGCGTTATCTGCCGCGGCTGGGCCGCTTGCTCGTACAGCCCTATAGGCAGGCGCTGGTGGGCCTGGCGCATTTCAGTGGAACTCTGGTTCAAGGGACGAATCCTGCCGCCCAGAACGCGGGCGCGGCCTTTGCCGCAAACCTCGGCGGAGGACTGGACCTGCGTGCCAGTCTCCGTTTTTCCGTGCGCCTCATCGAGGCCGATTACTTGCTCACCACCTTCGATAACGGAACCAATAACCACCAGAACAATCTCCGCATCGGCGCCGGCGTAGTGATGCGGTTCGGCAAGAGATGATTGGAGCGAGAAGCGAAGAGCGACAAGATCGAAGGCCTGCACCGTCCAAAACTGAAATTCATCTGTACGGCAACACCAAGCTGGCGGTGGCGCGCATGGCGTGTATCGACTATTTGCGAAACCAGATTGAACGTGCCTGGAGAGTAGAGGTAGTGAAGGCGCGCAAGGCTTCCGGCGACGCTGCATGGATAGGTACAAAGGAGTGACAAATCGGTAACAAGTCGCGGCGCCGATCTCCTCATAATCGCTCTCAACGCAAGGTCAATCCTTGAGAAAGACGATTGAGAGACAATTGAATGAGCGCCATTTCGTTCAGACGCAGTTTTGGAGTCCGGATGATGTGCTTGCTCGCTCTAGCGGTCAATGCCTTCGGGCAGACGCCGGGGACGGGCGCCATCTCCGGCGTGGTGTACGACCCTTCCAATCGAGTGATCGCCAATGCCGAGGTGCTGGCGGTAAATGAGGCGACACAGGCATCGCGCTCAGTCAACACCACGGCGGAAGGCGTCTTTCGGTTTCCGTTGCTGCCGCCGGGAAGCTATACAGTCACGGTGACGGCTGCGGGATTTGCTCCGCGCGTCTCGAAATCCGTTCCGGTGACGGTGAGCGAGACAAGCTCCTTGAGCGTAACGCTGACGGTTACGCAGGCAAGTGCGAATGTGGTGGTGGAAGGCGGGGCGGAGATGGCCGAGCTGGAAAGCTCGACACTGGGACGCGCCGTGGAGCAGGAAGCGATCCAGTCACTACCGCTGGCCAACCGAAACTATACCCAGATTCTCGGGCTTTCGCCGGGCGTGATTGTGGCTTTGCCGGATGCCACGGAGCTTGGCCGGGGAACGCAGAATGTTACCTCCAACGGCGCCAAGACAACCTCGAACAATATTCAGTTCAACGGCGTCGACGCCAACAATCTCTCGCAGAACTCCGCAGCGAATGACGGTGAAGAAGTCGGCGCCGCCATTCCCGCGCCGGACGCGATCCAGGAGTTCAAGGTGCAGACCGCCAACTACGACGCCTCCTATGGAAGGGGCGCCGGAGCCAACGTAGACCTTGTAAGCAGGAGCGGGACGAACACGTTCCACGGAAGCGCGTGGGAGTTTGTACGCAATAACATCTTCAACGCGAATCTCTTCTTCCTCAATCTGGATGGCCAGCCGCGCCCCACGCTGAAGCAGAACCAGTTCGGCGTATCGATTGGCGGTCCAATCCGGAGGGACAAGACCTTCCTTTTCGCCGAGTACCAGGGACTGTATTCGAGCAACGGCGCGGGAACCGCGGTGACGGCAATTCTTCCGCAACTTACCTCCGACCGCTCCGCCGCAACGCTGGGAGCCCAGTTTTGTCCTACCGGCCACATGAATGCCGCGGGATACCTGACCAGCGCTGGCGGAACGCAGGTGGCCTGCGATGGCTCCAACATCAATCCCGTAGCTCTGGCCCTGCTCAACTTCAAACTGAGCGGCGGCCGGTTTGCCGTTCCCAATCCGCAGATCGACTTGCCGGCCACCGATCCGGCGCAGCTTCCAGTCGGCCAGTCTACCTTCGCCATTCCTGCCAGTTACAAAGAGAGCCAGTTCAGCATGAACATCGACCAGATTGTGAGTAACAAGAACACGCTCTCGGGAAGGTTCTTCTACTCGCGCGCGCCCACCAGCGAACCCTTTTCTCCGAATGCCGCCAATGTGCCTGGCTGGGGCACAAACGAAGTCGACCGGAACACGATGTTCGTTCTCGCGGACACGCACGTCATTGACTCGAACCTCATCAACGTGGCTCGCTTCGGTTTTATGCGCTTCAACGGTCTCTCCGCGGTGATGAACCCGATCATGGCCTCGGATCTTGGCATGAGTACGCCCACGGGAATGGCGGGCGTGGCGCCCGGTGTGAGCATCAGCGGCTTGTTCACCACCGGAGATGCCGGCACGCCGTCGCAGTGGCAGAACACCAACAGCTTCATTTGGCAAGACATCGTCTCCCGCGCGCGCAATCGCCAGAACATGCGCTTTGGACTGGAGATAAAACGGCACGAAGTGGATGTAGACGCGCCATATAGTTCCGATGGACTGCTGCAGATCGGCACCTTCGACGACTTCTTGCTGGGGCAGAGCGCGGCCCAAAACGGCAGTTCCATCGGCGCGAGCAATGTTACCGAAAGCATGGGAAGCTCAGGCCTATTCCGCAAGGACGAGCGCTATACCGACCTGGCGGCCTTCGTTCAGGACGACATCAAACTCACCAAGCGGCTGACTGTCAACGCCGGCCTGCGCTATGAGATCTTCGGTCCGCCGGTTGAGATTCATGGCTTGCTGCCCAGCTTCGATCCGGCAATTGCGACCGCCCAGGTGCCGGCCGCTGGATCGCTCAGCGGCTATACTCTGCCCGCGAACTTTCCCGGTCCGGTTCCCGCCGGCGTAACCAAGACCTCGACTGCCGGTCTTTGGTCGACCGGCTACCACGATCTGTCGCCGCGCCTGGGCTTCGCCCTGCAGCTGACTCGGAATCCGACCGTCCTGCTCCGCGGCGGCTACGGCTTCTACTACGATCGCCCTTCGGGCGGCTTTGCCGAATCGCAACTTGGGCAGCAGCCGTTCTCGCTGCAGCAACTCTCTTTCGGCCCTCAGAATGCCGGTTCAACGCTCCAAAACCCCTTTGACCCTCTGCTGCCGCCGGCTTCAAGCTACCCCATCTATCAGCCGCGCATTGCCGGCGGCGGCGCATACACCTCCGGTGTGTCGCCGCACGTCATCGACCCATACACCCAGGAGTACAACCTGAACCTCCAGTATGTCTTTGCAACGAACTTCCTTCTGGAGACTGGATATGTGGGCGCGCACACCACTCATTCGCCGGGAAGCGTCGAATTCAACCAGGCACTACTGGCAAGCGAGCAGAACCCGATCAACGGGACGACCATGAATACAGCGGCTAATGTGATTCAGCGGCTTCCCTTCGCGGGCATCGCCACGGGATCGCTCTTCTCCGGCACGGAATTCGAAGCAAACTATAACTCTCTGCAATGCAGCATCACCAAGCGCATGGGTCATGGACTCCAGTTTCTCGGCAGTTACACCTGGTCAAAGATTCTGGACGAGACCAGCGGATCGGGCGGAAGCGATGTCTTCGAGCTGTGGCTCCTGACCAACAACCAGAACAATCCGCGCCAGGCATACGGGTTGACGGATTTCGACCGCGATCAGAGGGCAGTAATGAACTTCACGTGGGCTGCGCCTAAGTTTCAACAGACGCCGATGCTGGCCCGGCAGTTACTTTCTGACTGGGAGTTTTCAGGCATTTCAGTGATCCAATCGGGCAGCCCCATCACGGTGCTCGACTACAACGCCGGCCTGGTTTACGGCAACTTTGAGAACCGGGCCGAGCGCACGGGATCGAATCCCTCCACGCAGGGTTCGCTCTATTCGCGAGTGCTCAACGGATATCTCGACCAGAGCGCATTTACTATCGCGCCGGAAGCTTTGAACGGAAGTGGTCCCGGAGATACAGACTTCGGCAACAGCGGCGTCGGCCTAGTGCGCGGCCCCGGCCAGCATAACATCGACATGGCCGTCGAGCGTATCTTCCCGGTGACCGAGTCAAGCAGCTTCCGCTTTCGTGCCGAGTTCTTCAACCTCACGAATACTCCCCAGTTCTCCAATCCCAATAACAGTCTCGATTTTGCCGTGGGCCCAAACGGTCCCGCCAACCTGAGTCCTTCGTTTGGCGTGATCACCTCCACGGCGGCAAATCCGCGCATTATCCAGTTCGCGATGAAGTATCGGTTCTGACGAACCGCGCCGCGCGATCTCTCTGGGCCGCGGTTTCCGCAAATTGCCAGAAAGGAATCCTAATGATGACGATTGAAGAGATAGAGTTGGCGGGCGAAGTGGAGAAGCCTCTCGACTTTTCCAGGCACTCGCTGGAGGTTCCTGAGGTGTTACATCGGGAGATGTTCTATCCTCTCGGATTTCCGACTGCGCTGGCAACGAACTCACTCGAGATTCTGTCGCAGGCACGCGACCTATGGGGCATCTTTGAGAAGCAGTTCGATACGAAACCTATCCGGGTTGACGTGCATGTCGTGGAGGGTGATGCGGTGGAGTGTCCTCCAGCGCCTGCCGTCCGCATTATGTTGCCGCTGCTGATCGGCATTGCCGATTCCGACAATTACAGCATCACGAATCTGGATGCGTGCACGACACAGATCGCGCTGTCGCGGGCGACTTTAAGGCATCGCAGCTACCTGAATTACTTTCTGCTGGGATCCGCGCCGCTTTGCCACATTGCAACCCGTCACGCGACCCCTGTCCACGCTGGATGTGTTGCGTTCGAGGGCAGGGGAATGCTGCTGTGCGGCGACTCGGGCGCAGGCAAGTCTTCCTTGTCCTATGCTTGTGCGCGCGCGAGATGGACTTATGTCTCGGACGACGCGAGTTTTCTGCTTAACGATGGCAAGGATCGCCTGGTTACCGGTAACTGCCACCAAGTGCGCTTTCGTCCGTCGGCAGCGGAGTTGTTTCCCGAAGTAAAGGGACTAGAGATTACTCCGAGGGCAGCGGGCAAGCCGTCGATCGAGTTGCCTACGGCGTTCTTTCCGGAGATGATCTGCGCGCAGACAACACGGGTGGACTTTCTGGTGTTCCTCAACCGGCGCGCTCCCGGCCCCGCGGAGCTGGTGACGTATCGCAAGGACGTGGCGCGCCATTCCATGCGTCAGGTGCTCTACGGGTCGCCTGAGTCGCTGGCCGTGCAGTACGCCGCCCTGGAGCGATTGCTGGCAGCGGAGCTCTTTGAACTGCGATACAGCAATCTGGATTGGGCGGTGCAGCGGCTGGAAACGCTGGCACGGAAGGGGCGCTAGTGGAGCAACTGCTTGAGGCGGAGCAAACCGAAGCCGGCGGCGCCAGCGGTATCTCCATCCAGTGGAGACCGGTCGCCTGGTTTCTTGACAAAAACCTCAGCCAAAACTTCTGGGTATTCTTTGCGGTTGCATTTTTTTTCGACTTCGGGTTTTCCGTCTACTTTTTCCTCTTCAATCTCTACCTGCTGGACTTTCATTTCAATGAGCGGACCATCGGTCTGGTAGGCGGCGCGCTGACGCTTGGTTCTGTCGCCGGAACGCTACCGGCAGGCTGGCTCGCTCGCAAGATCGGGCTGCGCGCCATGCTGGTGTTCTGCATGATAGCCGCGCCGTTGCTGGGCGCGGCGCGGGCTTCGATGATGTGGGAGCTGGCGCAGATCTGTTTGGCGTTTCTGGCCGGGATGGCAATGTGCATCTGGGCAGTCTGCTTTCTGCCAGCGCTGGCCAGGCTCACGACCGAGGAGAATCGGGCCTCCGCTTTCAGCCTTATCTTCTCGGTGAGCATCGGCGCCAGCGCGCTGGGAGGCGTGATATGCGGCTATCTGCCTCAGTGGCTCAAGATGGCTGGAATGACGATGCAAGCCGCGGATGTCAAGCGGCTGATCCTGCTGGTTGCGTCCGCTATTGCGGCGATGGGGCTGATTCCTCTGCTGCGTCTGCGGCTGCCATTGCAAGGGAGCGTCCATCAGACTCCAGATAAGACCGGGAAACAGCATTGGAAGATGAGTCCCTTCTTGCTGCGATTCCTTCCGTCAATGGCGCTGTGGACGGCCGTGCTGGCCTCCTTTACGCCATTTGCCAATGTGTATCTGTCGAAGAATCTCCATATTCCGCTGGCGCAGATCGGAGTTATCTTCTCAGCGGCGCAGATGATTCAGTTGTGTGTGGTGCTTTTGACCCCGCTGGTCTTCCGCGCATTGGGCCTGGTGAATGGCATCGTCGCGACACAGGTTGCCACAGCCGCGGCCATGGGTTGCCTGGCTGCAACCCAAGACCGGGGGCTCGCGGTAGCACTCTACCTGAGCTTCTCCGCAACGCAATGGATGAGTTCACCGGGCTTGTATAACCTGCTGATGAGCAAGGTTACGGACGAGGAGCGCAGCTCTGCTTCGGCGATGACGATGTTCTGCAATGCGGTTCTTCAGTCCTGCGCCACGGCGGGCGCGGGAATTCTCTTTGCGGAACTTGGATACCCTCGGGTGCTGGTTGGGATTGCCGCGCTGGCGCTGGCGGCGGCGCTTCTTTTCGGATTCCTGGTTGGGCCAGCGGCTCGTCGCGCAGTTGTGCAGCCATAGTCGGACGCCGGCAGCGGGCAGTGGCAAAGACCGGCCGGCCTGTTGCCGGCCCGACCGCCAGGGCTACCGGCAAGATAGCGATCCCTCATCCGGTGTATTCGGAGGTTCGCATCAGAGGTAAAGCGCGATATTATGTTTGCGGGTGAAGCGCCGGCGACTTCTGAAGGCCGGGCAAAGGTAATCGTCCGGTCAAGCGAATGTCAAGACATTGTCATTTCAAGGGCATTTTGCTTCAGCAAAAAAGTAATTGGATGACAATGGAGGGTATGGTGCAAAGCGAGAAGGCGGTAAAGGATTCCAGTGTTATCGATGCTCAAGCTCAGGCTGCGCGGACGCAAATCCTGGTGATCGAAGACGACCCGCACATGCAGAAGGTGCTGCAAAGAATCTTCCGCGAACAAGGCTACGCAGTGATCGAGTGCGGCGATGGCCAGGCAGGGTTGGATGCATTCCGCTCCGGCACGCCGTCCGCGGTGATACTGGACCTGCTGCTGCCAAACATATTTGGACGCGACCTTTGCAAGATCATGAAGGCCGAGCGGCCAGGCGTGCCGGTCATTGTGGTCAGCGCGATCAATGAGGTGGCGGACAAAGTGCTGCTGCTGGAATTGGGCGCGGACGATTATGTGACCAAGCCGTTCAGCCCACGGGAACTGTTGGCGCGGGTGCAGGCTGCCTTGCGCAGGCCGCAGCAGCAGACTGCCGTGGCCGCGGCCGCAACTTGCAGCTTTGGCGAGTGCGAGATCGATTTCGCCAAGATGAGTGCGCGGCGCGCGGGAAAACCCATTACACTGACGGCACACGAGTTCAAGCTCTTGAAGTATTTTGTCAAGAATGCAGAGCGAGTGCTGAGCCGCGAGGAACTGCTGAACGAGGTGTGGGGATATAACTGCTATCCAACCACGCGAACAGTCGATAATCAGATACTCAAACTGCGGCAAAAGCTGGAGCTGGACGCGGCCGATCCGCGCCATCTGCAGACCGTGTATGGCGCGGGATACAGATTCGTCCCATAGGAGAGAGGATTCAGTGTCGATCGAGAAACGCGCGCCGGGGATTCGGACACGTGTATTGTTACTGACCTCTCTGGTGCTCATTATCGCCGGCACCACGGCTTCAAGCCTGTATATCATCGGCAGCCAGTTGCGGCGCCAGGTGCATGCAAACCTTGAGGCGGACCTGGGGCACTCCGTGGAGACCTTCCAGGACCTCGAGGCGGGACGTCTGGCTGCGCTGGAGCGCGAGAATGCCTTGATGGCCGCTCTTCCCAGCCTGAAAGCGCTGATGACAACGAACGATCCGCGGACTATTGCGGACGATGCCGCGGATTTTTGGAAGATCAGCGGCAACGATCTCTTCGCTCTCGCTGACAGCGACCGCCGGGTGCAGGCTGCATACGCCCAGGGCGCGGGGAACACTGATGCTTTGAAGCGCGACCTCCAAACGGCAATCGTGGACCCCTCCAAGCACTATCTCCTGAGCGACGGGCGGCTCTTTGAGTATTCCGTGCGGCCGCTCTATTTCGGCAGCCCGGCCGCTGGGACGCTGCTCGGATACGTGATCAGCGGGTTTGCCATCGACCGGGGATTCCTTCGCGAAGTGGGCCGCGGCGCGGGCGCCGACGCGGCTTTCTTTGAGCGCGATGCAGTCATAGTGAGTACTCTTTCAAACGAAAAATCGGCTGCTCTTCGAGGGATGGCGTCTTCGCTGCAAAGGGACGGAAGTTCGGGCATCGCGATGATTGGCCAGGAGCGATATCTGGCGGCAAGCAAGAACCTGAACGCCGGAGCGGGCACGCCGCTGCAGCTGGTGGTGATGAAATCTTTCGATGCGGCGGATCGCGCGGAACGGGATATCAACCGGTTGATCTTCTGGGTGAGCCTGCTGGCGATGGCCGCTGGTTCCCTGCTCATGCTGTTCCTGGCGCGAATGGTGACGCGGCCTCTGGAACTGCTTGCTGCTGGGGTTCGAGCTTTTGGCGAAGGCGACCGCCAGCACTCGCTCCCAGCGGATGGCCCGCAGGAGGTGCGATACCTGAGCCGCGTATTCGCGCAGATGCGCAGTGAAATCGAAAAGACGAACCGTGCATTGCTAGAGTCGGAACGGCTGGCGACGATCGGACGCATGGCGAGTTCGGTTTCCCATGATCTGCGCCATTATCTCGCCGCGGTGTATGCCAATGCGGAGTTTCTAGCATCGCCGAAACTCCCATCGAGCGAGCGCGCTGAGATCTTCGAGGAGATACGGCTGGCGGTGAATGGGACAGCCGACATGCTGGACTCCTTGCTCACATTCAGCCGCACGGGAGCCGCTCTTCAAAGGGTGCCAACCGATATGTCCTCGCTTGTCGACCGGGCGATGGCGCTGGTGAAGACGCATCCGGACGCGGAGCGGGTAACACTGCTGCTAGAGAAGTTCGACACCGACACAACGGCGGCGGTGGACACCAAGCAGGTGGAGCGAGCCGTCTATAACCTCTTGCTGAATGCTTGCCAGTCGGCGCGCGAGAGCTCCGGGCTGCGCGAGGTGCGAGTCTCACTGAGCGCGGAAGACAAGGCCGTCAGCGTGACCATCGTCGATAGCGGCCCGGGCGTGGCAGAAGGAATTCGCGAGAGCCTGTTCGATCCATTTGTGAGCCAAGGGAGACAAAAGGGCACGGGACTGGGTCTTACTCTTGCCTGGAGCGTGGCGCGCGAGCATGACGGCGGCGTAAAGCTGGTAAGCAGCCGCGCAGGAGAGACCATATTTCGTCTGACCGTAGCGAGGCACTTGCCGGAATCGGCCAGCAATGCCAACCGTCCACGGAGCGGAGTGCTGACGCCATGAGAATGAGAGTCAATTCAGAAGTCGGTGAGCGAGCGCGCATCGTCGGAGGTATTTCGCGGGGAGAACGCCTTGTGATGACCGCGATGCTCCTGATTCTCGGCTGCCACAGCGTTCTCCTGCGCGCGCAAACCGGGTCCGCGCAGGCGACCGCGCCGGAGACGGCAGAACAGAAGATCGATCGTTTGACGGCGGCCGTGGCGCAGGCTCAAGCGCAGATGGATGCTTATCAGAAGGAACTGCTTGAGCTGCGCCGGCAACTCACTGCGTTGCAGCAGCAGATGGCGGCGGAAAAGGCGGCGTCTCCAGAGGCAACACAGACTGCGCCTGGGGGTCCCGCGGTTGCGGAGTCTTCCTCCGGGGCTTCTGCAACGCTGGAGGAGATTCGAGAGCGGCAGGCAGTCGAGGAGTCGCAGATCGCGACGCATGACGCGACGAAGGTGGAAACTCAATCGAAGTATCCACTAACTGTGACTGGATTGGTTCTGTTCAATGGCTTCGCGAACACGCGTCAGGTGGACATTCCCGCCTCGCCAGCCTACGCGATCCCAGGTTCCGGCAGCAGCGGACTTTCGTTGCAGCAGACCGTGCTGGGGCTGGATGCGCGCGGGCCGCACCTCTACGGCGCCACCAGTCATGCGGACCTTCGCGTGGACTTCTTTGCGAACGGCGCGCAGTCGAGCTATGCAGCCAGCGGCCTCCTGCGGCTGCGCACTGCGCATGCAGCAATGAATTGGCAAAGCACGGAGGCCTTTGTCGAGTTGGATCGCAGCATCCTCGAGCCAAACGAGCCATCCTCTCTGGTCGCCGTCGCACAGCCGGAGTTGGCGTGGGCGGGAAACCTTTGGACCTGGAGTCCGCAGATCGGCGTGACCCATCGGTTTGCGCTTACGGATTCCTCGCGCATCGAGACACAGGCAGCCTTGATTGATACCTTCGACCCGCAGTTGCCGGAGTCAACTTCGAGTGCCTCGCCGGTAACCCAAACAGAACGCAGCCGCTGGCCGGGAACGGAGGCACGAATTGCATTCCTGCATGGAGAGAACGGCATGGGACCGGCGATTGGCGCAGGCGGATACTTCAGCCCGCATCGCACCGGCTACGGCGATAGTTTTGATGCATGGGCAGGCACAGTGGACTTACGAATGCCTTTGGCCAAATTCTTTGAGATGACAGCCAACGCTTATCGCGGGCAGGCGCTGGCCGGACTTGGCGGCGGTGGATATGTGAACTACTACCTTTATTACGAAGGCTCGAATGAAGTTGTGCGAGCGCTGGACGATGTTGGCGGATGGGCGCAACTGAAGGCCAGAGCGGGTCAACGGCTGGAGATGAACGCGGGTTATGGCGCCGACAACCCGTTCGCCAAAGAGGTGAATGCGGTCATGTGGTCTCCGGGCGCGCCGTCTTATGCGGGCCTCGCGCGAAATCGTTCCTTCTTCTCGAACGCGATATTCAGTCCCAGCGCATATCTGCTCTTTTCGCTTGAGTACAGGCGGCTGTGGACCAACTACAGCACTGGTCCAACGAATTTCAGCGATGTTATCGGCATTGGCGCGGGGTACAAGTTCTGATGGTGCGCGCAAGTTTAGGGCGAGTGTTTGGATTGGCGCTGCTGGCTGGTTGCTTCAGCCGGATAGACGCGCAGACGCCTGCTGTGCCTGTGCGGCAAGCTGAAGTGGTTGCCACGCTTGCGCCGGCGCAGCGCGATGCAGCGCACAAGGAGGAGAAGACTCCGCCGGCGGTGATTTGGCTGAACCCTTTGCATCTCGGCGCCGCGCAAAGCATAACACCCGGCAGCTTCACCCTGTTGCAGAAGAACAAAATGTTCACGCCGCATCTGCTGGTTGTGCCTGTGGGCAGCAGCGTCGCGTTTCCAAATGCCGATCCTTTCTTTCACAACGTCTTTTCGCTCTTCGACGGAAGGCGCTTCGACCTCGGGCTGTATGAGGCCGGTTCGACACGCAGCGTGGTGTTCTCGCGCGAGGGCGTCTCCTACATTTTCTGCAACATTCATTCGGAGATGAGTGCGGTCGTGATCGCACTGGCTACGCCGTATTACAGCGTCGCCGACCCGCACGGTCTGTTTCGCTTGAAGGATGTTCCCGATGGGGACTACGACCTGCACGTGTGGATCGAAGGGCAGAAGCAGAGTGTCCTCGATCAGCTCACGCGCCGCGTCCATGTTGCTGGAGAGGCAGCCGATCTCGGCGAGATCCGAGCCGGCCGCCCGGAACAGCAAGAGCATCTCAACAAGTTCGGCCGGCCTTACGAGCCCGATGCTCACCCCATTTACTGACAATGCGACTTCACCGATTCACCACAGCAGACTCAAACTCGCTCCCGCCAAAGAAGGAACGTCAGTTTAAGGGTTGAAGAAGTGAAGGAGCGCTTCTTCATCGTGTTGGCTCAGCCCGGCGCGAACGCGCATGTGGCGCACGATTGTGCCTGATATGCTGGGCGGGAACCCCTCCGGCGCCGAGTGGCAGCGAGAGCAGTGCTGCTGGAAGGCACGCTCTCCTTCATTCTGCGGCTGAACGGTCTGCTTTTGAGCGCCGGACTTCTTCGCGGGCGTGGCTGCCGGCGTGCCGCTCTGCTGTGCCGCAATTGCGAGTGCGGACGCCGATGCCAGAACAAGGACTCCGAGTAAGTAATGCTTCGAATTCATGGCTGCTTCCCTTTCCAGGCGGGAAACAGAAAACGGTAAACGATTCCCGTTTCCCAGACGTTGCGATTGCCCGTGGCGGAGAATTGCCGCGCATAGCTGGTGAGAATCCTGGTGTTATGCGGCAAGTTGTAATCGAGGCCAAAGTCGGCGCGTTGCGTATTCACGGGCGGAAGGCCGTCGCTGACGATGGTGTCGCGGCGGAAGGTCTGCTGAATTCGGAAGACCGGTTCGATACGGCCAATCGCGCTGTCAAGACCGCCGAAGGCATGTGTGCGGTAGTCGGATTCGACCCAGTAGCCCTGGGCATGATGACCGCGCGCGAACTCGGAACGCAGGCGAAAAGAGGTGTCCTTGGGCTCCCACCAGGCGTGAGCGCCATAGAAGTTTTCATGAGTTCCTTGCAAGAGGCGATCATAGGAGAGTCCCACTTCCAGGCACTTCTCGGGTAAGTAGAGGCTGGCGCGGCCGCCTGTTCCGCGTTGAGCCGTGAACTGCTCGTTGCCGCTCCGAATCGAATAGAAATAGGTGTAGTCGATCGAGTAGCCGTTGCGCGAGATGGCGTTGCCGCGCGCCATGCCCCCGAAGCCGCTGCCACTTGAGAAGACGCCTAGAGGCGCGATCAGCGGACCATCCTGAAAGTTGCCGATCCAGATTGGCGAAAGACGCTCGTTGTAGGTATTGAATGGAATGAGATAGTCGCCGCCTACTATAGTGAAGTGGCGCGATGTAATGTAATCGGCCTGCATGTAAGTGACGCCGATGAAGTGCGTGTGGCTGTAGCCTGGCTGATTGCCGTCATCTGGCGAAAAGCTCTCCAGTATTGCCGCGCGCGACTCGACGAGAACGCGCTGGCCGAGGGGAGCTGCAAGCAGCGGCTCGACGATCGGATAGTAGCTGGTACTGCCGCCATTGGTGCTGGTGAGGAAGCCCATGCCTCCCGAGACGAGCGGCGTATCCTGCGCTGAGCCGCGATGCGCAATCGCGGCGACGGCGAGCGCCAACCCGAAACAGCGGATTGCACATGCGGCAGCGCGGTGCCCGAGACTGGAAACCGGACGCAACATACGAGCAAACTTAGCGCATACCGCAGAGCCATGTGTCCCTCGATCTTCTTTCAGTTGTCAGTTGATTGTCACTTTGCGCGCCAACCCCCAACCCCGCTCTGCCGCACTGCAAGACAGAAGCCACACGCCGCCTCGCGACACCTCTGCGAAAGCTTCTCGACAAACGGAAGCTGCAACAATGCGGTTACATTCGACTTACAGAGACATGACAACTCGCTGTCGTGCCGTGGTTAGAGTCGGAACAGCTTGTAGCTCTGCGACCTGGTTTGCGCCGATGGATCGAATGCGGATCGCAACACGGCACGCAGGAAGGCTTCGGGGCTCCGAGTGAGGTAGGTGACACGGCGCCGCCAAAATTCCCTGTCGAGGACGTTCCCATGAAGTTCAAGTTCGCTTGGTCCGCGATCCTTGCCGCAATGCTGCTGGCCGCGCCAATGTTTGTGCAAACCGCTGCGGCTCAGCCCTCTCCGCGCCGCATTGAAGTGACTGCCAAGCGATTCGCCTTCTCACCCAGCGAGATCACGTTGAAGAAGGGCGAGCCGGTCTTGCTGGTGCTTATTAGCGCCGATGTGGCGCACGGGATCCGCTTCAAGGAACTCGGAATCGAGACCAAGGTCGGCAAGGGCCAGACCAGCGAGCTTGCCTTCACGCCCGAAAAGGCCGGCACTTTTGTCGGCCACTGCTCGGTCTTCTGTGGATCCGGCCATGGGGGGATGACACTTACCTTGCACGTCGTGGAGTAAGGGCATGTTACGGACCGTCCTTTCCATTCTCGGAGCGTCTTCGCTCGTTGTGCTGCTCGCCGGCTGCAAAGCCGATCCGCCGGGCAAAGGAGAAGTGGCGATTATGACGTGGGCAAAGCACAAAATCTTCGTGCATAACAAATCGCAGAAGAATCCGCTAAACGACAATGCCGCGGGCGTCGCCGACGGCAAGGAGGCGTTCTCGCACTATTGCGTTGCATGTCATGGGTTGGATGGCCAGAACACCGGAGTGCCCTTTGCGGATCACATGTCGCCGCCGGTGCCGTCGCTGGCGGGGAAAGACGTGCAGACCTATACCGACGGCCAGTTGAAGTGGATTATCGACTACGGAATTTGGCCCTCCGGCATGCCGGGTTCGAAGAACACACTCAGCGACGACGAAATATGGTCGATCGTGCTCTATTTGCGCCACTTGCCGCAGGAAGGCAGCCTGGGCGAACCGGAGATGTACACCCACTGACGCCATGAATTCCATCCACGCCAATTCCGGCGGCAACTCGCTAAGCCGTGCATTTCAATTGCGCGAGGCGGTCCTCTTGCTCTTCTGCGATCCCTTGCGGACGGAATATGCACGCTTACTGCATCTCTCGCGCAAGGACTGGAAAGACCTGCTGCGCTGGTTGGACACCAGCGGGCTGGCGCTGTATTTTCTCGATCGCGCGGAGGAACTTGGCCTGGTGGAGGTGCTCCCATGGCCGGTAATTGCGCGCCTGCGGCAAAACCTCGCGGACAACTCCGAACGAATGGATGAAATGATCGCCGAGTCGATCGCAATCCAGCAACGTTTTCAGGAAGCGGCGCTCTCTTACGCCGTGCTGAAGGGCTTCTCGTTGTGGCCTATCTCCGTGCCCAAGCTGGAACTGCGGTCACAGCTCGACCTTGACTTTCTGGTATCGGATGAGAGCGCAAATGAGGCGCGTCGAATCCTCGAGGATGCCGGCTACCGGCTACGTGCTGTTAGTGGCAGAAGCTGGGAGTTCAAGGCGAACGAAGGCCGGCCGTCATCGCTCAATGGATTGTACAGCGCGGACCTAACTCGCTCGGTCGAATTGCACCTTGAGCCTGTCAGCCACAGCCGTTCATCGCTCCTCTCCCGTTCGCAGAGCTTGCGCTTCCAAGGCGTAATCATGCCGGTTCTTTCGCCGGTCGATCTCTTCCTGAGACAAGCGCTTCATCTCTACAAGCACGTGTGCAGCGAGTTCTCGCGCACCGCACACCTGATCGAGTTTCGCCGCCATGTGATCGCGCGATACGGCGACGATGCATTTTGGACCAGGCTGGAGCAGCAATCTTCAAGCGAACCGGAAGCCTATTTGCGTTTGGGAGCAGTGATTCATCTCATCTCGCATGCGATGGGTCAATTTGCGCCTGGGGCGCTCACCTGGTGGTCGGTCGATCGGCTGCCTCTTGGCGTGGGCCGCTGGGTGGACCTGTACGGCAGCCGTACTGTGCTGACGAGTTTTCCTGGAAGCAAGCTCTATCTTCTCCTGCAAGAAGAAATGGAGGCAGCGGGATTGCCCGCGAAGCGTTCGTTGCGCCAGTCGCTGCTGCCCCGTAGCTTACCGGAGGCCGTTTCCCATGCGGTAGCAGGCGAAGGGTTTTTCGCACGCGCGAAGCGTTATTACAGAGAGCTTCACTTCATATTCTTCAGGTTGCGCTTTCATCTAACGGAAGGGCTTCGCTATCTTTTCGAGTCAATCCTCTGGCGGCAGTACAGAAATGAATTCTCCCAATGATCACTTCGCCCAACTCGTCCTTTCGAGCGCTGCGGCGTCTTGGTCTGCAAGGAACCCTGCTTGCGTTCGCACTGGGCCCGTACATGCACGCGCAGACGCAGCAGGACTCGTCGGCAGCAATCGATTCATCGTCAGTTCCATCGCAGCTTGCAAATAGCTTGGGTAACGCGGGCCAGTCCGCGAATGCCGTTGCCGGAAAGGCCGCGGGATCGGGCTTCAACACTGGAATCAGTCCAGCGTCGGGAACCGGAACAGATACCGGCAGCGGGGTTGCTCAAAGCCTCGGTATGCCTTCGGCCCTCTCCACCAGCCAGATCTTCGCCATTCTGCAGGCGCAGCCCGATGCGTTGGTGGAATTGAAGTCGCTGATGTCG
The DNA here is from genome assembly GCA_050014575.1 of Occallatibacter sp. Classification (GTDB taxonomy): domain Bacteria; phylum Acidobacteriota; class Terriglobia; order Terriglobales; family Acidobacteriaceae; genus Telmatobacter. Next base: position 52,068 of record JBEKDB010000001.1, read on the forward strand.
GACCTGGCGCAGCAACAAGGCACGCCCATCCAGGCCGACTCGATTACGGACGAGATGTTGTACAGCAAAATTGCATCGAGCCCGGAACTTCGCGCCAACATCACAACATTCCTGCGCGCGCGGGGATATGTGTCGGACTCCGACCTGCAAAGCTATCTCGCCGCCGATTACGAAAACGAGGGCCTCTCACCTCGTCAGATGTCGCCAATGCCAAGCCTCGCCGCGCAGAGAGCCGGCTTGCCCATCGGCACATTGCCCCAAGGCCTCGCTGAGCAGTCGAACCCGGGAATCGACAGTGCAATTGGACCGGGCACGATGCGCGCAAACAGGACGCGCACTGGCGCGGAAGAGCAGCCCGCCAGCTCACAGCAAAACACCACCAGCGAGCCGCAAGTCCTGCATCAGCCGGCGCCGTACAACCTGCTCTCTCTTCGCGACCTGTACACACAGCTACCGGAACAGGGCGGCCAACTGAAGCGTTTTGGTTCCGATGTCTTTCTGCACCGCGATGGGTTTGAAACCAACCAGCTTGCTCCCAGTGGGCGCGAGACGCCGCTCGACGTTCCGGCAGGGCCGGGCTACGTCGTCGGGCCTGGCGACAGTCTTTCCATCGATCTCTGGGGCGGAATCTCACACAGCTTTGTACAGCCGGTCGATCGCGAAGGCAGCATCGCGCTTCCGGAGTCCGGCGCAGTGCAGGTGGCTGGGCTCACGCTGGAGCGGGTGCGGGGCGTGGTCGCAGAAGCGCTGAAGCCGCAGTATCGCGATGTGCAGGTAGCGGTCACGGTTGCACACTTGCGCAGCATTCGTGTTTATGTTGTGGGCGATGTGCAGAGGCCGGGCGCTTACGATATCAGCTCGCTCTCTACATCATTGAATGCGCTCTATGCCGCGGGCGGACCCACCGGCGTCGGGTCTTTGCGTGTTTTGCGCCACTATCGCGGCAAGCAATTGATCGGCGAGATCGACCTGTACGATTTCTTGTTGCACGGCGTGCAGATTGAAGATCGCCTTCAATCCGGCGACACGGTACTGACGCCTCCTGCCGGAGCGCAGATTGCCGTCTGTGGCGCAGTCAAGCGGCCGGCGATCTACGAACTGAATGGCAAGGCCACGCTGGGTATGGTCTTGGAGGATGCGGGGGGCGCAACAGTGGCCGCGGAACTGGGCCACATTGAAATCGACCGCATCGACGCGAATCGGCAGCGGGAGACGGTCACCCTTGACATTCCACCGGTCGGCAGCCCGGAAAGCGCGCGGGCGGCCATAGCAACCTTCCCAGTCAATGATGGAGACCGCGTCCGCGTTGCGCCGATTCTGCCTTACAGCCAGCGCGTCATTTATATGCAGGGACACGTTGTTCGGCCTGGGCGCGTGTCGTATCGCGATGGCATGCGCCTGACCGATGCTCTGCACAGTTACCAGGATCTGCTGCCGGAACCTGCGGACAGTGCCGAGATCGTGCGGCTTGTCGCGCCGGATTTGCACCCTGAGACCATCGAGTTCAATCTGCCCGATGCCTTGATTGGCAACTATAACATCGCCTTGCAACCTTATGACACCATCCGCATTCACGGCCGGTATGAGGCCGACGCACCTAGAGTGATTGTGGCTGGCGAAGTCCTTCGGCCCGGCACCTACGCGCTCTCGGCAGGCATGACCGCCGCGCAGCTTGTCCGCATGGCAGGCGGCTTCAAACGGGATGCCCTGCTAGACAGCGCGGACCTGACCAGTTACCGCATGGTTGAGGGAAGCGATGTAGTCAGCGAGCGCGTTTCGATTCGCATTGGCGATGCTGTCCTTCATGACAACGCTGGTGCGGATGTGCGGCTCAAACCGGCCGATGTGCTGACCGTGCACCAGATTACAGGATGGAACGATATTGGCTCGTCGATCACCGTCGAGGGTGAGGTGGCCCATCCGGGCAACTATGGAATTCAACAGGGCGAACGGCTAAGTTCGATCCTGCGCCGAGCCGGCGGTTTGCGAGCCACTAGCTATCCGGCTGGGGCGGTGCTGCTGCGGGAAGAGGTGCGCCGGCTGGAAGAAAAGAGCCGTGAAGAACTGATTCGCCAGATCGAAACCAGTTCTGCAGCCGCGCGCGTCGGTCCCAGCCTTGGCTCCAACGACCAATCGGGAACCTTGCAAATGATCGCCCAGCAGCAAGATCAGATACTGGCGCGATTGAAGAGTCAGCCCGCCAGCGGCCGGATGGTGATCCACATCGGCAGCGACATCGCGAGTTGGGAGAATACCTCCGCCGACATCGAGGTGCGCGCCGGGGATGTGCTGCGCATTCCCAAGCAGCCGGGCTTCGTTTTGGTAAGCGGCCAAGTCTATAACACCTCAGCGATAACGTTTGCTCCCAATAAGACGGCGGAATGGTATCTGAGGCGCGCCGGCGGCGCAACGGAGCTCGCCAACACGAGGAACATCTTCATCATCCGGGCCAATGGATCCGTCGTCGGGCGGGGGTCGGCGTCGTTCTTCGACCATGATGTACTGGCGACGCGGCTCGGTCCGGGCGACGTCGTCGTGGTGCCGCAGAAGATCATCGGTGCTTCGGTCTTCTGGCGCAATTTGCTGACTGTCGCGCAGATCGGCTCGTCGATAGCCATCACTGCGGGCGTGGCTGGTTTGTTATGAGCAACGTGAATCGTGTTCCTTCCAATTCGCAGGATGAGTTTCCGCGGGAGGCAGCCCCGACTGCGGCCGCCGGGAGCATGTCCTCCTCTGCAGGGGATGACGCGCATGTCCTCGCGGCAGTTCCGAATTGGGTAGCCAACGCCTCCCTGCTATGGCAGGAGCGGCGCATGCTGCTTCGCACGGCGGGCATCGCGCTGGTAACGGCGCTTGCGATTGCCTTCCTGCTGCCAAAGCAATATGAATCCACCGCGCGCATCATGCCGCCCGGCAATTCCATGGGCGGCGCCGCCGTCCTGGCCGCATTGACAGGCCACCCTGGCGGAGCACTGGGCAATCTCGAGGCCCTGGCAGGCGGCCTTCTCAGCGGTAACGGCAACACCTCGCTGTTCATCGATCTGCTGCGCAGCGGCTCGGTTAGCGCGCGCCTCATCGATCGCTTCGATCTGCAGCATGTCTATCACAAGCGCTACCGAATCGATACAGCGAAGTGTCTGGCCCGCCGCACAACCATCGTGGATGATAAAAGAAGCGGCGTAATCACACTGACCGTCACCGATACCGATCCCGTCCGCGCACGCGATATCGCGCAGGGTTATCTGGATGAACTGAACCAGTTGGTGAACCGCACAAATACGTCGTCGGCCCACCAGGAGCGATTGTTCATCGAAAGGCGCCTGCAAAATGTCAAGGGCGACCTTGAACAGGCGCAGCAACGGCTAAGCGAATTCTCCAGCACCCACTCCACCATCGACATCAAGGAGCAAACGCGCGCTACGGTGGACGCGGCTTCGCGACTGCGGGCGCAGTTGACCGTCGAGCAGGCGGGGCTGGACTCGTTGCGCCAGATGTACGGCGATGGCAACGTGCGCGTGCGTTCCGCGCAAGCGCGAATAAGCGTAATTGAAGGTGAGATTGCTAAGCTGAGCGGATCGCCGAAGGCTCTTCCTGCGGACTTTATTACTAGCGGTGAGGATGAATCGCTTGGGAGTCATAGCGACGACAATTATCCGCCCTTGCGCCAATTGCCCCGTTTGGCCGTGCCTTACGCCAATCTTTACCGCGAGGTGCAGGTACAGGAAGCGGTCTACGAACTATTGACACAGCAATACGAGATAGCGCGCATCCAGGAGGCGAAAGACGTTCCCGTCGTAAGTGTGATCGACGCAGCGGGCATTCCGGAGAAGAAATCGTTTCCTCCCAGGTTGCTCCTGGCGCTTCTGCTCACAGCTACTTCGGTCGCGGTGGCCTCCGTCCTGCTTCTTGTTCAACGGCATTGGCTGCAGGTGCCCGCGAGCGATCCGGCCAAGGCGCTCTGCAATCAAATCAGCAACACTCTGCAACAGCGGCTGGTGACTTGGCTGCCGCGGGCCAGGGGCGTGCAATGAGGACACACCTGTCAAATGCCGCATACGGAATGCTGGACTACGGCGCTTATCCCTTGGGGATGCTGGCCATCGCACCGGTAGTATTGCGCAACCTCGGCGTGGCGCAGTATGGCGTGTGGATGGTGGCAACTGCCACGGTCAGCACCGGCGGCATTGTTGCATCCGGCTTTGGCGACGCTAACATTCAGCACGTAGCCAGCCGGCGCGGCGCGGGCGATCATGGCGCGCTGTTGCGTGCGGTGCGCAGCATGATGGGTATCAACCTGGTGCTGGGCGTCTTGTTTGCCGCTATCGGATGGATGCTCTCTCCGCTCGCGGCCGCGCATGTGACTGCCGCGGACTCCGGGTTGCGGCAGTCCTGCCTGTGGTCGCTTCGCATTGCCAGCGTGTTGATGGCGGTGCGTGCCGTTGAAAGCGTGTGCGTCAGCACGCAACGTGCGTTTGAGCGCTATGGAGCCGCGGTCCGCATCAGCATTCTTGCCCGGCTTCTGGCGCTTGCAACCGCTGCCGGATTGACGTTTGTGAGTCACAACGTTTCCGCCATGATGGCGGCGACAGGCTTGCTGATGGTTGTGGGCTTGTGGATTCAACTTATTTATCTGAAGCAGTTGCTGGCGGCGGAGTCGTTAATGCCCGCTTTCGATCGCGGCGCCATACGCGTGCTGCTTGCCTTTGGAATCTTCAGTTGGTTGCAGGCGGTATCCGGGGTCGTCTTTGGCCAGGTGGATCGGCTGATGCTGGGCGTTTCGCTCGGCGCCGCGGCTGTAGCTTCGTATGCGCTGTGCGCGCAGATGGCGCAGCCTGTCTTTGGCTTCGCGGCTTCGGGGCTGCACTTTCTGTTTCCATATCTTGCCCATCGCAATGCGTCTTCCAGTGCGGCTTCGCTGAGGAGCCCGGTGCTCATCGCGTTTTCTTGCAACGCGATATTCGTGGTTGTAACCACCGGCTTGTTGCTTTTTTTCGGCGATAGCATTTTGCATGCATGGGCGGGAGCCGAGATCGCGCGGGGCGCGGCTTCGGTGCTTGCCATCATCGTTTGGAGCTCTGCCCTCATGGGCCTGAATGTAACTGCCACATACGCCCTGCTGGCGCTGGGGCGCGTGCGGGTTGTCACCTGGGTCAACTTGGCGGGCGGCGCGGTCATGCTGCTCCTGATATTTTTTCTCACACCGCGTTTCGGCATCCGGGGAATCGCCATCGCGAGGCTAGTCTATGGGCTAATCACGCTGGCCATGTACTACCCCTTGGCTCGCACTCTGTTCGATATCAGCAACGTTCCTCGGCAAGCATCGGGTGTTTATCCAGTCTGTGAGGATGCATGATTGCCAACTGCAATGCCGTGGAGATGAGCGGAAGGACGCGTCTGCCCTTGCCGTCTGTTCCTGCGACGATGGGTGCGTTCTTCGCGGCTCGTCTCTGCCTCACCTACCTGTTCTTTCAGGCCGATCCCCGACAGGGCACCATCGTCGATTCCGCGCTGAACATGCTGTTGTTTTCTGTCGTTGCGTTCGGCTCCTTTGGACCTGCTCATGTAACTTTTCTTTCGCCAATGCGCGTGACGTGCTTCCGCTGGGTCGTTGCCTTCCTCGGCGTCTCGCTTTGCAGCCTCTTTTGGAGCGAGACGGTCTCTGTTTCCGTAGCACTGGCCTACTGGTGCGGCATGGCGGCCGACGTGGTCATGGTGCTCTTGCTTCTTCGTGCCGGCCCGGCCGAGGAGATCGCCTCGCGCCTCGTCAAAGGATATGTCGCGGGCGCCTGCATCGTCGCCTGCGTGATGTGGCTGTCGCCCACGATGCGCGACCTGCGGCCCGGCAACGATCAGTTCTTCAGCCCCAACGCAATCGGATTTACTTGCGCGTTCGGCGTCTTCCTGGCGCAGTTCCTGATCCTTAGCGCAAGAGCCTGGCGATTCCCCGCGATCTTTCTGGCCATCTCGCTGCTCCGCAGTCTAAGCAAAACAACGCTCATCGCCTTCCTGGCAAGCGAGTTGCTTCTGCTTTTCATCAGCACCGCAATCCGGCGCCGCACAAAGTTACTTATCGTTGCGGCGGGGGTAACTGTGGTGGCGGCGTTCTCCAGCTTGATTGCAGCTTATTACGAGGTCTACACCAACGCGGGCAATCAGGCCGAAACACTCACGGGACGCATCGGCATCTGGGCCTTCATCCTGGAACGATCTCTCGAACGGCCATGGCTCGGACACGGATTCGACGCAGTCTGGAAGGTGATTCCGCCCTTTGGGTCCGATCAATTCGAGACCTGGCACGCGCACAATGAACTGCTGCAGCAGTTCTATGCCTATGGAGTCGTTGGCGTTGTCCTGTTGATTGGCATTTACGGAAGCTTCTATCGGCAGATACGCCGCGTCTCCCGGCCTGAACTCAAGACGCTTCTTGCCGGGCTCATCGTCTTCATCGTCATCCGCGGGCTCGGCGATACGGAACGCTTCGACCTGTCAATGCCGCTCTGGTCCATCGCGCTTCTCAGCTTGACGCTGGCGGCATTGGAGAGACCCATCGGGGAGACGCTATGAGAATCGTAATCGCGTTTGCGTCCCGCTCCGGCCAGCTCTCTGGAGTTCCCCGCCACGCCATCAACCTGGCTCGCTGCATGCTGATGCGTTCTGAAGTTTCAGAGCTTCACTTGGTGGCTGCGCCGTGGCAGCAGAAATTTGTTCAGGATTCCGCCCCACGCGCCGACACGCGATTCCACCTGCACCTCGCGCCCATCGGCAATGACGTACTGAGCCGCAACCTGTGGTTCTATTCGCGCTTGCCAAAGTTGGCGGCTAAGTTCGATGCGGACATCGTCCACCTCGCCTATCCTGTGCCAGTGCGGCGCGGCGCTTTTCATTGCCCCACAGTTGTTACGCTGCACGACCTGTACCCGTACGACATTCCCGACAATTTCGGATTTCCAAAGGTGCTTTTCAACCGCGCCATACTGCGGAGCTGCCTGCGCAGAGTCGACGCCATCGCGTGCGTTTCGCAGAGCGTACTCTCCGGGATCGAGAGTCTGGATCCGGGGCTCGCGCACAAGTCGACCGTCGTCTATAACTCGGTTGAGCAACCGCCACGGCCCGCGGTGGAGACTTCGTTGCCGGAGTGGGAAGGCCGGCCCTTCCTGCTCTGTGTTGCGCAGCACCGCCGCAACAAGAACATCCTGCTTGCGCTTCGGGTCTTTGAGCGCTTGCTACGAACAAATCGGATTGCGCCGGAGACACGCTTGCTCATCGTGGGAATTCCGGGGCCGGAGACATCGTCCATCCAGCAGTTTGTCGCCGCTGCGGGTTTGACGAATCGAGTCTTCCTGGTGAGCGGAATATCCGACGATCGGTTGCACTGGTGCTATCGCAACTGCAGCCTGCTCCTGGCGCCATCCATTATTGAGGGCTTCGGCCTTCCCGTCGCAGAGGCATTGCTTGCCGGGTGCCGCCTCGTCTGCTCCGACATCACCGCTTTTCGTGAGTTAGGCGGTAGTCATTGCCATTACGTCCCACTCGGTCCGCGGGAGGAAGAAGCATTCGCGGATGCGGTTCGCGATGCGCTCGGTCAACCGTCTCCAGAACCCGTTGCATTGCCGCAATTCTCGGCGCATGCGATCGCTGAAGAGTATATGCGGCTCTATCGGTCCCTATTGCCCGAGCCGTCAGCGACTAAGGGCTCGCGCCGAACTCCGTTCCTAGCCACGGCAGAAGGACGGCATCCCCAATGACCGTCGAAACAAAACTCAAAGCGGCAATGGTCCTCGGCATTCCGGTGGAACCGCTCGACATGGAAAGCGCAGTCGCACGCGTTGCGGAACAATTGGAATTGCGCCGCAAAGGCTATGTCTGCATGGTCTGCGTGCATGGCATCATGGAGGCACAGCGCGATCCTGGCTTTGCCGAGGTTTATGCCCGTGCTAGCTTGTTGGTGCCTGACGGCGCTCCAACTGTGTGGGTAGGCCGCTGGCAGGGCTTTCACAAGATGCAACGAGTCGCAGGCCCGGACCTGATGCTGGAGATCTTCCGGCGCAAGGAGTTCTCTCACCGCACTCATTTCCTCTACGGCGGCAAGGAGGGCGTGGCCGAAGAACTGCGTGAAAGACTAATGCGACGCTTTCCCTGGGCGCAGATCATAGGTAATTACACTCCCCCATTCCGCGACTTGACGATTCAAGAGGAAGAGTCCTTAGCCGCTCGAATCCGCGAACTGAAGCCGGACATGATGTGGGTTGGCATCGGCACGCCGAAGCAGGATCGATTCATGATGCGCTTCCTTCCTCTGCTCGACTCCGCCTTGATGTTCGGCGTGGGTGCGGCCTTCGACTTTCATACCGGCCGAATCAATGATTCACCGCAGTGGGTAAAGCGCGCTGGCCTGCAATGGCTGCACCGTCTCATTCAGGATCCACGGCGCCTGTTTTGGCGCTATCTCCGCGACAATCCCGCGTTTATCTGGCATATTGCACAGCAGTTGACAGGCTTGCGTACCTATCCGCAAATGAAAGTGGACCCAGGCTTTTCCGGGCGGCCCCAGACGGCGACCGACAGGTAACTGCTCTTGCTCGGCTATACAGCTTCCGCGATCCCGGCACGGCCCGCCAGACCGATGCAGGGCGGCGTCCATCCGATTCTCGCCGTTCATGGCGCGACATACCTGGGCGGTGGCCGCCTGCCCGCGTTTGGCTCCCTGGTTGCTCCATTCACATACTCGCGGCCGGGCCTGTGGTCGATGCCGGGATGCTCATGGATCGGGAGGCCAGAGCCGGGCCATCGCGAGAAATGTTAGCATGGTTTCGAGCTTCTGCAAGACCTTGTCCTCTGAGGCATGAATGGTAATCATGCCGACCCCGGGCAACTCGTTCTTGTATCGGGTGCGCTCGGCCGCAGCCTTGAACAATTCATCAAGCAAAGGATCCTCGACCAAACGGTAGCGCAGGTTATCGCGAAGGACTCCTTCGTTCTCGAAGTTGTAGGTGGCTGAGTCATCGGGGACGAACAGATGCCGAGGAGCACGGATCTCGGATGGGGTGATATCTCGCAACGCTGAGTCATCCGGTGGAGCGTACACTGCATGATTTTCGGCTTCCAAGTATATTCCAGGCCACTCCCAAACGTTCGAACCGAATTGAATCCGGCCGCTCTCTCGCGCAGCCTTTTTCCGGACATTTTCGAAGCAATCCGAGGCCTTACAGCCGATTTCCGGTCTCACTTGCACAAACTGCGGTTCGGCAGTCGGGCTGATCATCGTGCAAGCAAACTCACGGATTTAATCAGTGATTTCAGGTGGAACGCGGATGTGCATGAATCAACTATAATCCCCCACGTTAGGGTAAATAGGCTGTTGAAAAATAAGCCGAAACCATCTATTTCTCGACAAAAGTAGGGCGGCGGCTTAGGTGCGCAGAATTACCGGGTTATCGAGGCGACGTCCGGAGGTTTCCGGAATACATCAGGAGGTCGAGCCGGTGGACTCTCCCTTGCGGGGAAATGCCTCCCTGCAGAGTACGACGCCGTTTGACAGTTTGCCTGAAATGTCGGCAGTAGGCCGACTCATTGAGCGGAAATTGATGCGGTACCGGACGTTAGTACCGGCAAATGCCGTTAACTACAGGATTTCTCGGTGGCAATCAAGCAACAGCCATCTCCTGTTTGTCAGGCTCAATTTCCACTTTGGTGCGCAGCCGCACATTCGGCCACCATTCAGAGGTCGCAGACTTGCGCTGGCAGCCTCAAGACTCAGACAGCCACCAGAATAAGTGTGGACATGGCGTTGACACAGACGACAAGGTCAGTTTCGATCGTTTTCAATTCGCTTGTATATTAGTGATTATAAATGATTTATACTGGCTGCCCCCCAGGGAGTCATATTTATTGAAAACAAAGAGGATAGGATCATGTTTCAGTGAAGATATCCTCATCTATATCCTCGGAGAATCTGGGGATTTTCGGATTCCGAAAAACTTGCGTGTGGATGTCTCCGCACGTCGTTGGACGATTCCGGACCTCGGCTTGCGTCTTCTGCCTGCGTGTTGCGCGTACAGGCTTCGCTCAAAACCATCGGCACCCGGCGGGAATGCCCCGTCCAGAATCCAAGCCACCCACCATGTGCTTTCCCTCCTGCCCTGGCGGCGACACTGCCTGCTTAGGTTTGGCAGTTCGCGGTCACCGAAGTGGCCCTTACAGGCGCCCCCAGTTCAAGGGCCGGGCGGGGCCTTACGGAAACGATCGAAGCGGTTCCCGTTTTCTGGACACAGGCGCGGACTTTGCGCAGTAAAGCTCCGGTCTGCACAGATATGGTACAACTCAGTTCGATGAATGCGGCGCGGTATCGCCGTTCTATGGCATGATTTCCGAGTGGATAGGAGACACACGCATGATGCAATTCACGGCTGTGATCTTTCTGATGGCGGCTTCCTGCGCAAATGCGATGGCTCAGTCTGAATCGACGGTCTTCTGCACAAATCTCGCCAATCTCAGAATCGAAGGCGTCGAGATCACGAAGGCTGCGCCGGTTCCCGCGGGCACAACCGTTCCGCCCATGTATCCCGGCGCACCAAGCTCCGGCCCATTGCCCGCGCACTGCCGCGTGGACGGCGTCATCAATCGGCGCAAAGGGGCTGGCGGCGAGGAGTTCGGAATCCGTTTCGCACTGGCTCTCCCTGAAAAGGACGCCTGGAATGGGGACTTCATGATGCAGGGTGGCGGGGGCGGCAACGGCGTGGTGTCCTACCCGATGGGAGCGTCGTTTGCCGGAGAGAAACCTGCTTTGGTACGCGGGTTCGCGGTGGCCAGCACGGATACGGGACACAAGGCGAAGGCGGGCCCGTTTGATTTCTCTTTCATGCGCGATCAGCAGGCTTACCTTGATTTCGCATATCTCGCCAATGCTGAGGTGGCGGGAGTGGCAAGACAGATCGTCGCGCGATACTACGCAAAACCTGCGGCGTATTCCTACTTTGTCGGCTGCTCGACGGGCGGGCGTGAGGGAATGATTCTGTCGCAACGGTATCCCACTGTGTTCAACGGAATCGTATCCGGTGATCCGGCGATGCGGACCGGCCTCTCCAATCTTGCCATCGGTAAATGGATTCCGGTGGCGTACAACCAGGCGGCGCCCAAAGACGCGCTGGGAAAACCGCTCATTGACAAGCTGCTCACCGAAGCCGATCGCAAGCTCTTCATGGATGCGCTGATGAACCGATGCGACGCAAAGGACGGGGTGGCCGACGGAATGATCTTTGATCCGCTGGGCTGCGATTTCGATCCCGCGATGCTGGCCTGCAAGAACGGCCAGAGCGATGCCTGCATTGCGCCCGAGACGATTGCGGCCATCAAGAAGGCCTTTGCCGGACCAAGGAACTCATACGGCATCCAGGTGTACCAAGGGTTTCTGTATGACACCGGCATCGCAGAGACCGGTACGGTTCCGGGGTTGCTCGCTCTCGGCGCCAACGGCCTCTTCGGTCCGTATCCGACCACGACGGAGATCGACGTTGACAAGGAGGCACTGCGTGCCTCTGACCCGCTGGTCGAGCCAGCGTCGACCAATCTGTCGACGTTTTCCGCGAGTGGCGGCAAGATCCTCTTCTTCCATGGAGACAGCGATCCGTGGTTTTCGCCGCTCGATACGCTTGAGTACTACAAGTCCCTTGCCGCAACAAACGGCGGTGCGGACAAGGTGGCCGAATGGAGCCGGATGTTTCTGGTGCCGGGGATGCGCCACTGCGGCGGTGGGCCGGCGCTCGATCAGTTCGACATGCTCGGCGCAGTGGTGAACTGGGTTGAGAAAGGTATTGCGCCCGAATCGGTCGTCGCCACGGGACAGGCATTTCTGGGACGAAGCCGCCCGCTGTGCGCGTACCCCAAACACACCCAGTACACAGGCCAGGGAAACACGAACGACGCGCGTAATTTCAGGTGTCAGTAAGGGGAGTGCGACAATACTGGGGGGATGCCCGGACGGAAATACGCTTTCCCGCCCGGTCAATTTGGGTCAGCACGAAGATGCGCCTGAACTGCGTGGAAGTTGCGTGCGGCCGGGATTAGCATGGGATCGGGGAGATAAGAGATGAAATGGGTTGGAGTTCTCACGTTCTTGTTTGCCAGTTTCTGTTGCGCGCAGGAATCCGGCGACTTCAAGCCCGCCGCCACCAATGTTTCCGGAGCGGACTTTCCGCGTGTCGACGGTGCCGCCAGAGCCCAATTTCGGGTGAAGGCGCCCGACGCCGCGGCAGTGAAGCTCAATTTCTGGAGCGGGCCGAAGCTCGACATGGTGAAGCAGCCCGACGGCTTCTGGACCGTTACGACGCCGCCCCTCGCGCCCGGACTCCATTACTACACGCTGATCGTCGATGGAGCGGAGGTCAGCGATCCTAGCAGCCATGCATTCTACGGCGGCGGCAGGGACGCAAGCGGAATTGAGATTCCCGAGCCGGGGTCGACCTACTATTCGGCTCAGGATGTTCCCCACGGACAAGTTCGCGAAGTCCGGTACCACTCGAGCGTAACGGGCGACTGGCGGCACGCGCTGGTATACACGCCGCCGGGTTACGACGCGCAGACGAATGTGCGCTATCCAGTGCTTTACTTGCAGCACGGCGGCGGCGAGGACGAGACCGGGTGGACGAGGCAGGGTCACGCGAACTTCATCTTCGACAACCTGATCGCGAGCGGAAGCTCGAAGCCAATGATCGTCGTGATGGCGAACGGTTACGCCAGGCGCGCCGGCCGGCCCGTTCCCGACTTGGCCGGGAAGCCCTTTGGTTCACCCGAAGCGATGAAGGCAATGCAGGAGATGACAGCGGCGTTTGAGGACGATGTGACTCAGGTCCTGATCCCGTATGTCGATTCGAACTTCAGAACCATCCCGGACCGCGATCACCGTGCCATGGCGGGTCTTTCGATGGGAGGAATGCAGACCTTCCAGGTCACGTTCGACCATCTCGATCTCTTCTCTTACGTTGGAGGATTCAGCGGGGCGGCCGGCCCGCTCGTTTTCGGCAATGAAAAGCTGGACGCGAAGACAGCCTTCAATGGCGCTCTTGCCGATCCCGCGGCTTTCGCCAAGAGAGTGCACCTGCTGTGGATTGGCGTCGGGACCGAGGAGCCTGTCACGATGCATGCGGGTCTTGTAAGACTGCATACTTCGCTGCTGGAGGCGAACGTCAAGCACGTCTTTTATGAATCGCCGGGCACCGCGCACGAGTGGCAGACGTGGCGCCGCGACCTGAAGGACTTCGCGCCCAGGCTCTTTCAGGAAGCCTCCTCGAAGCCTTAGGAACTGTGGGTCATTGCGGCGCGAGAAGCCCCGGCTTCTTAGCAATGGGACCATTCACCTGACCTGAGCTAAACTACTCTGGTCTGAAGAGGAGAGACGTGCGAACAATGAACATCCGAGTCGTTATTGCGGCGATCGTTTTCCTGGGCGTGGGCCGAGTTTGGTCCCAGAGTTCCGAGCAGCCTGCGTATTTGAACCCCGCGTTGCCCGCCGAACAACGGGCCGCGGACCTTGTTCACCGCATGACCGTGGAAGAGAAGGTCACGCAACTTGTGAATCAGTCGCGCGCGGTGCCAAGGTTGAACGTGCCGGCTTACGACTGGTGGAGCGAGGCGCTGCATGGCGTAGTACGGCCCGGCGTCACCGAGTTTCCCGAACCGATAGGCCTGGCCGCAACCTTCGATGCGGATTCGGTTCACCACATGGCCGTAGCGATCGGAACCGAAGGAAGAATCAAGCACGCGCAGGAAATGAAGGACGGGAGTAGCGGCTTTTTCGAAGGCCTCGACTTCTGGGCGCCGAATGTGAACATCTTTCGCGATCCCCGCTGGGGACGGGGGCAGGAGACCTACGGCGAAGATCCCTTCCTGACGGCACGCATGGGCGTCGCATTCGTCACCGGAATGCAGGGAGACGATCCGAAGTACTATCGCGTCATTTCAACGCCGAAACATTTCGCGGTACACAGCGGACCCGAGCCAACACGGCACTTCGCGGACGTGGACGTGAGCAAGCACGATGAACTGGATACTTACCTGCCGGCCTTCCGCGCGGCCGTAACCGAGGGCAAGGCCGGCTCTGTCATGTGCGCATATAACGCCATCAACGGCCAGCCTGCCTGTGCAAACAAGTTCCTGCTCCAGGACCAGTTGCGGGGCAAGTGGAACTTTCAGGGCTATGTGGTTTCGGATTGCGAAGCCGTCGTCAACATCTTTCGCGATCATCACTTTACCAAGACTCAGCCCGAAGCTTCCGCCCTGGCCGTTGAGCGCGGCATGGACAACGAGTGCATCGATGGAGGCGCAAAGGTTGAGGACGATCACGATTACAGGCCCTACCTCGATGCATACAAGCAAGGCATCTTGAAGGAGAGTGAGATCGACACGGCGCTGATCCGGCTGTTCACGGCGCGGATGAAGCTGGGCATGTTCGATCCGCCCGAGATGGTTCCGTATGCCAAGATCGATGGAAAACTGCTCGATAGCGCCGAGCACCGCGCCCTGGCGCGCGCTCTCGCGAACGAGTCCATGGTGCTGCTCAAGAATGACGGCACTCTGCCACTGAAGCGGGGCGCAATCAAAATCGCGGTGGTTGGGCCTCTGGTGGACCAGACGAGGTATTTGCTCGGCAACTACAGTGGCACTCCGACGCACACTGTATCGGTGCTGGAAGGACTCAAGGCGGAGTTTCCTGAAGCCCAAATCGCATTCGTGCCCGGAACGCAGTTTCTGCGCTCCGACGGAGACAAGGTTCCGGCGTCGGCGCTGACCACGCCGGAGGGCCAGCCGGGGCTTACCGTCCAGTTCTCTACGGGAGATGCGTTTCGAGGCAAGGGCGCCGTATTGGCGACGCGGCAGGTGAGCGGAGTCGATTTGAAAGTGGAGGACATACCTAAGGAGGCCTCGGGCAAATATCCGCTGTCGGTGGAGTGGAATGGCTATCTCACCGCAAATGAAACCGGCGAGTACAGCATTGGCGTACGGGGCAAGGGCGGCTTCCTGTCGGTGCTCATCGACGGCAAGCCACTCGCTACGGAATACCTGGACAGCGAGCGTTCGCAAGCAAAGACCGGACACATTCAACTTGAGCGAGGCAAGAAAGCAGCGGTCGAAGTCAGGTATAGGGTGGGAAGCGCCGGCTCGGTCGAGGCGCAGTTGATCTGGTCGAAGTACGATTCCAAACCGAGTCCCGAGGCGGTTGCCGCGGCCGGGAACGCGGACGTTGTCATTGCGGTTCTGGGCATCACCAGCGCACTCGAAGGGGAAGAGATGCCGGTCAATGAGGAGGGATTCAAAGGCGGCGACCGCACCGGCATCGATCTTCCCAAACCGGAAGAGGAGTTGCTCGAAGCCGTGACGGCGACGGGAAAACCCGTGGTCCTTGTGCTCGCCAACGGAAGCGCGCTGGCCGTGAACTGGGCCAATGCGCATGTGAACGCGATTCTCGAGTCGTGGTACCCCGGCGAGGAGGGCGGCGCGGCGATTGCGGAAACTCTTTCGGGGAAGAACGATCCCGCGGGCCGGCTGCCGGTGACGTTCTACACCGGCATAGATCAACTTCCGCTGTTCGAAGACTATTCGATGCGGAACCGCACATACCGCTACTTCAGCGGCAAGCCGCTCTACCCGTTTGGCTATGGCTTGAGCTACACGACTTTCTCGTACAGCGACCTGGCGCTCCCCAAAGACGCGATCGGCGCGGGCGACCCGATCACGGCAGAGGTGACGGTTACAAATACCGGAAAGCGGGAAGGCGATGAAGTTGCGCAGCTTTACCTCAGCTTCCCGAACGTGCCGGGAGCCCCGCTGCGAGCTCTGCGCGGATTCAAGCGCGTGCACCTGAACCCCGGTGAATCGCAGCGGGTGCGGTTCGAACTCAAGGATCGAGACCTGAGCATGGTAAGCGAGGCAGGCGAGCCGATCGTTGCCGATGGCGCCTATACGGTGTCGATTGGCGGAGGTCAGCCGAATACGGGCGCGCCTGTGGTGACGGGGACCTTCCGGGTAACGGGCACGAAGACGCTGCCGGAGTAAGAACGCCGCTCCTCAGACGTTCCACAATAGATCGGCAACAGGAGAGCTTCGAATGATCGATCATTCCCGCCGCAATTTCCTGAAGACGAGCACTGCCGTTGCCGGCTTCAGTCTCATTCGTTCCCTGGCGCCGACGGAAGGCTTGTGCGCGGATGCGACCGCCGATGCAAACGCAAGGCTAGCCCCCTTTCCGCCGGGCTCGGTCCGCCTCGGTCCCGGCATCTTCAAGGAGCAGTCGGAGATCAATGCGCGCTACCTCGATTCACTTTCCGTCGATCGGCTCCTGCTTTCATTTCGGGTTACAGCCGGCATCTCCTCGAGTGCGACGCCGTACAAAGGTTGGGAAGATCCCACCTGTGAATTGCGCGGCCATTTCGCCGGGGGGCACTTTCTGTCCGCAGTCGCTCTGGCTTCAGCAACCACCGGAAACGAAGCTCTCAAGCGGAAGGGCGACGAGCTGGTCTCCGGCCTTGCGCAATGCCAGAAGAAGATTGCAACCGGGTACCTGAGCGCCTACCCAGCCGATTTTTGCGAACGCCTAACTCAGGGGAAGCCGGTCTGGGCGCCCTTCTACACCTATCACAAGATCATGGCCGGCCTGCTTGATATGTCCGTACTGGCCGGCAACTCCGATGCGCTTCAGATTGCGGAAGGCATGGCCCAGTGGGCGGGAGACTTCTTCACAGGAATCGGCACCGATCAGCGTCAGCGCAT
Organism: Occallatibacter sp.; assembly: GCA_050014575.1. Lineage (GTDB taxonomy): Bacteria > Acidobacteriota > Terriglobia > Terriglobales > Acidobacteriaceae > Telmatobacter. The sequence continues at coordinate 68,829 of JBEKDB010000001.1, forward strand.
GTTGCGCACCGAGTACGGCGGCATGAACGAGGTTCTCGTTAACCTGGGGGCGCTGACAAAGAAGAGCAGATATCTTGAGACCGCCCGCCTCTTCGAGCAACCCGGCTTTCTGGATCCGCTCGCGGAGCGCCGGGATGAACTCCAGGGCCTGCATGCAAATACTCACGTTCCTAAGATCATCGGTGCCGCGCGCATGTATGAAGTCACCGGCGACCGCCGCTACAGGCAAATTGCCGAGTACTTTCTCGAAGAAGTGCTCGCCGCGCGCAATTATGTCATCGGGAACACCAGCCTTGATGAGCATTGGAGAACGCCTCCGGGACAACTCAAAGGGAGCCTCGGCTGGACGAACGCGGAATGTTGCGTGGCCTACAACTTGATGAAGCTCGAGCGGCTCGTCTTTGGCTGGACCGGGGACGCGCGATGGATGGATGCGTATGAACGTTCGCTCTTCAACTGCAGACTGGGGACGCAAAATGCAGATGGTTTGAAGCAGTACTTCTTCCCGCTTGCCGCCGGCTACTGGCGCGCCTATAACTCGCCCGAAGAATCCTTCTGGTGCTGCACGGGAACTGGCGCGGAGGAATTTGCCAAGTTCACCGACACGATCTTCTTCCGCCGAGGCAGCGATGTTTACGTGAACCAGTCCCTTGCATCGACCCTCGACTGGAAAGAGGAAGGCCTGCTCATCGACCAGATCACTCAATTCCCAGGCGAGCAGGGGACGACTCTCAAGATCAAAACCTCACGGCCGGCTGCGCGCACTATCCACGTGCGCATTCCACGCTGGACGACCGATGCCGCCCAGGTGAAGATCAACGGCCGCGCGTTGGAAGCTATGGCAGATCCCGGATCGTATCTCGTCATCCGAAGAACCTGGCAGGACGGCGACACAATCAATATCAGCCTGCCCATGGAATTGCGGCAGAAGGCGCTGCCCGGTGATGACTCTGTAACTGCTGTCTTATTTGGCCCGCTGGTTCTTGCCGCGGATCTGGGACCCGGTCCCGCCGACGGTCCGGACAAGGTAATCCACAGCGGAGCCACCGCCCCGGATAACCTGCCTTCACCGGATCCGTTGCCGAAGACATTTGCAAGTCCAGGTATCGGGCCGGACCAATGGGTCCAAGCTGAATCCAAATCGGAGCTGCGTTTCAGGGTTGCCGGAGAAGGCTTTAAATACGAGCTGATGCCGATGTATCGGATTCGCGATCAGCGCTACGCGGTTTATTGGCAAACCGGGAATCCCAAAGAGCGTTCCTAGCTACGAATCCTAGCGGGATTTCTTCAAAGATAAGTGCGAGTTCCCTCACATTTGCGAACGCTGAAGTCGAGGAAGTATATGCGCACGGAAAGGTGCAATGCCATGATGTTCCGGTCTTCTGAAGCAGGCGCGATGCCATTCGTTTTGCCTGTCGTCCGTTTATGCATCTCAATCTTGTTCCTGTTCTGGACCGCATGCACCGGCATGGCCCAGATGCCTGGCCAAAACCTCCCTGGTTTGGAGCCAACAACCGTTCAGCGTTCGCAGCAGGGAATGCGCGCCACGGTGGGGTCCGAATTGCTCGACATCGCGGTTTGTAGTGGTTCAGTGATCCACGTGCTGGGCAGGCCCGATGCAACGGCGAAGAGCGGGCAGCAGCCCTGGATGGTGGATGCAAGTCAATCCTGCGCGGGCGCTCCGTTTCAGTTCGCGCAAGACGACAAGTCGGCGACGATCAGAACGGACAAGATCGAAGTGATCTTCGGTCTTGAGCGCGGTAATGTCTTCTTTCGCACGGTGAATGGAGACAATTTGCTGCGAGAGGGAAACAGTATTCCCCGCACCTATGAGCCAGTGCAGGTGAACGGCGAGAGTACCTACCGCGTCACCGACCGCTTCTCTCCCGTTCCGGTCGAGGCCTTCTACGGTCTCGGGCAGCATCAGAGCGGCATGTTCAACTACCGCGGCTCAACCGTCGAACTCGGTCAGGACAATACCGACGTCGCAATTCCCCTGCTGATTTCGAGCAAGGGTTATGGGCTGATGTGGAACACAGCGGCTTTCACCTACGTCGACAATCGCTTTCCCACCGAGATCACCTTCAGCTCCATGGCAGGCAAATCGGTCGACTACTACTTTCTCTACGGCCCGGAGATGGATGCGATCATCCACGAGTACCGCAACCTTACCGGGCATGCGCCGATGCTGCCGAAGTGGGCCTATGGTTTCTTTCAATCCAAGGACCGCTATGTATCGCTCGACGAGATCGCCGCAATCGCGCAGCGTTATCGCCAGGAGCACATTCCGCTGGACACGATGGTGCAGGACTGGTTCTGGTGGAAGAACGAAGGTGATCCCGACTTTAACGCCAACTATCACGATGTGCCGAAAGATATCGACTCGCTGCACAAAGAAAATGTGCATACCATGATCTCCGTTTGGGGGTTGCTCGATCCAAAGTCCGAGACGTACAAGACGCTGGAAGCGAAAAACCTCATGGTTCCCGGAGCGCATGTGTACGACCCCAGCAGCCCGGAGGCGCGCGACATCTACTGGAACCGTCTGCCCGGCAAGCTGCTTGCGCAGGGATGGGATTCCTTCTGGCTCGACAGCGCCGAGCCTGAGGAGTTTTGGCCGCACATGGGCGACGCCATCCTGCGCAACAAACAGCTTGCCATCGGCAATGGAGCGGAGTACACCAACGTATTCCCGCTGCTGCACACGCTCGGAGTGCAGAATCATTGGAGAGCCGACACGGACCGCAAACGCGTCTTCCTGCTCACGCGCTCCGCATTTCTTGGCCAACAGCGCGTCGGCGCCGCCGTGTGGTCAGGCGATGTCTTCAGCACCTACTGGGCCCTCACGCATCAGGTGCCTGCAGGACTGAACTTTGCGCTAAGCGGGTATCCCTACTGGACAACCGATATAGGCGGTTACTGGCCTCCCTACCCGGGATCGTTGGAGGAGCCTGCTTATCAGGATCTCTACGCGCGCTGGTTTGAGTTCGGAACCTTCTGCCCGATCTTCCGCACCCACGGTCATCGCCCCCACAACGAGCTCTGGACCTATGACAAGGTCGAGCCTACGCTCATCCGCTACGACAAGCTCCGCTATCGCCTCATGCCTTACATTTACTCACTCGCCTGGAAAGTCACGAGCGCCGATTACACCATCCAGCGTCCGCTTGTCATGGATTGGCGCGCCGATGAAAGAACATGGAACATCGGCGACGAGTTCATGTTCGGCCCCGCCCTCCTGGTTAGTCCGGTGCTGAAGGCCAATGCCACCCGGCGCAGCGTCTACCTGCCGCCTTCGCCCGCATGGTACGACTTCTGGACGGGCCAGCAGGTCAAGGGCAGCCAGGAAATCGACGCCGAGGCGCCGCTCGATCGGCTGCCGCTCTTCGTCCGCGCCGGCTCCATCCTGCCCATGGGGCCGGAGATCGAATACGCCGCCCAAGATCCCGGCGGTCCCATCGAACTTCGCATCTATCGCGGAGCAGACGGTACCTTCGATCTCTACGAAGACTCGGGCGACAGCTACGACTACGAGAAGGGGCAGCACTCCGTGATTCCCATCCGCTGGGACGACCGCGCCGGAATCCTTACAATCGGTGCACACGAAGGTTCCTTCCCAGGAATGGTTGAAAAGCGCACATTCCGGATCGTAGTGGTTAGAAGCGGACACGGGACTGGCGGCGAGGTGACGAGCGATGCCGACAAGGAGATCACTTATGAAGGCACGGAAATCAGGACGAGCCTTTATTTGCAATGAGTAATGGGCTGCCAATGCCACGCCGGAAGCACGGCATCCTCGATAGGAAATTGCTACTGTTGATTCGGCGGAAAAGGACTGCCACCAAGCGGCATATCTGCCTACCGGTGGTGAAAGTAACTTTCTACCCTGGTTGGCTGTCTTTGGATGCTGCACAGAGCCTGTGATGTGGTCTTGACCAGTTGAACTTTTGTTCTTTGCTCGGATTGACTTCTAATGGTCAACTCAGTTCAGTCGTCCCCTGTGGCGTGGGTTCTCGATTGGTTGAGTCGGTTGACGCGAAGATGAACCAATTGCATGGGGTTAATTGCCCACCGCAGCACAAGCGGCCACCATTCAGGGGTCGCAGACTTGCGCTGGTAGCCTCAAGACTCAGACAGCCGCCAGAATACGTGTTGACATGGTGTTGGCACAGACGACTAGTTCAGTTGCTGTTGTTTTCAAGTCGCTTGTATGTTGTTGATTTTATGTGAGTTATTCTGGCTGCCCCCCAGGGATTTGAACCCCGATATGCTGATCCAGAGTCAGCTGTCCTACCATTGAACGAGGGGGCAACAAGCGCGATTCGCGGCGATCCTGAAGCCATGCCGGCCCAGGCAGCGACAGGGCGCCGGCCGCCAGATGCCAACCTGTTCATCATAAGGGGATTCCGAAGCCCGGTCAAACCCGCGCAATTGGGAACAGGCGGCAGAATCCGGCTCTCCGCAGCCGAGAGCCGGCGTCCAGTTGTCCTCGGTGAGTGGCCTCGTCGGAGGTCTAAGGAGTTCGCCGACGGCCGTTTCTTGACTGAAGTGCAACGCAGGACGGGTCGTTCCCGTCTAACAGACAAACAGCCCTGATGTAGAATCAGCTTTGAGCATGGAACTGTTCCTCAATCTCGCCTGGGTTCTGCTGGCCGCACTGATGTTGAGCCTGTGGCCGCGCTTTGCTCCGCGCATCGGCCGAGACGGGCACATGAAGGACCGGCGCATGCAGTTTGTCGCCTTGGCGGTGATGCTGCTGATCCTGTTTCCGGTTATCTCGGTAACCGACGACCTGCAGGCGGTTCAGAATCCGGCCGAGACCGACTCCAGCCTGCGCCGGGACCATATCGCCGTCAGCCCGCACTCCATCCTTCCAGCGGTTGCCGCGCTGCCACTGGCTATTTTCGCCGGGGTTCTCTCCGGCCTTCCGCGCTTTACCGGGACTCGCAATCTCCCCGTCCCGGCGATCGATTATCCCGCTCTGGCCTCCATCCAGAACCGGCCTCCGCCGGCGGCCTGATCTTTCGCTCTCGTCAATTCTTCATCTTTGGCCTCTATACTTTCCTGTGTCAGCCGTGCAAAGCCCGGCGCAAAAGGCTGTGTATGAAGCAACTCTTCCCTTTCTTTTCCGCTTCGGCAGCGGCGGCGCTTCTTGCGCTGGCGCCGGCCCTCGCTTCAGCGCAGACAAGCCTTACCTGGGAGCAGGCGAAGGCCAAGTTCGAAGCCGCCAATCCCGCGCTCAAGGCCGATGCCCTGGGCGTGGACGAGATGAGGGCGGCGGAGATCACGGCCTTTCTGCGCCCCAATCCGCAGCTTTCGTTCACCATGGACCAGCTCTATCCCTTCGGGCCGCACTACGACCCCAACGTTCCCGGCACCTACAATCGTCCGCTGAGCAACGCGCTCACCACCGGCTCGGTGACCTACCTGTACGAGCGCGAGCACAAGCGCGATCTGCGGCTGCGGAGCGCCAAGGAGGGCACGCAGATTGCCCAGTCCGAGCACGCTGATCTGGAGCGCAACCTGATCTTCAACCTGCGCGCGGCCTTTGTGCAGACCCTGCAATCCAAGAGGGTGGTGGAATTGGCCAAAGCCGACCTGGCGTACTACGACAACATCATCAAGATCAGCCGCGACCGTTTCCGCGCCGGCGACCTGGCGCAGATCGACCTGGACCGCATCGAACTCTTGCGCGTGCAATACGAATCGGAGCTTCAGACAGCGCTCGTCGATCTGCGCACCTCTAAGATTCAACTTCTGCAACTGCTCGACGACCGCACGCCCGTCGAGCAGTTCGACGTGACCGGCCTCTTCGACTTCTCCGATGAGTTGAAGCCGCTGGATGACTTTCGCCAGATCGCCCTTGACGAGCGTCCCGACCTGCGCGCCGCGCTTGAATCCATCCAGCAGGCCCAGACCAATCACAAGCTGGCCATCGCCAACGGTTCCGCCGACCCCACCTTCGGCGTGGACTCCGGCGCCAATCCTCCGCTCGATCCCTACGTCGGCTTCAACATCAGCATTCCGCTGCGCATCTTCGACCGCAACCAGGGTGAGAAGCAGCGCACCGAGATCGACATCGGCCGCGACAAGGAGCTGACTGAAGCCACGCGGGAACAGGTCTTCAGCGACGTGGACTCAGCCTACGCGCAGGTGGAAAGCAGCCTGGCCCTGCTCAGGCCCTACAAGGCGCAATACAACGACCAGGCGCTGAGGGTCCGCGATACCGTGACTTACTCCTACCAGCACGGCGGCGCATCGCTCATGGACTTTCTGAACGCGCAGAGCGATTTCCGAGCCGTGCAACTGGCCTACGTGCAACTGATCGGCTCCTATCTGACCGCTGCCGGACAACTGAATCTTGCCGTGGGACGCGAGGTAATCCAATGATTTCGTATTTCTTCCTGAGAGGATTCTCGAAAGCTTCAAGGAAGCTTGCCCTGGCCGCGCCGATGATTGTGTTGCTGGGCCTCGCCGTCTGCGGCTGCAAGGGCAAGGACGAGGGCGACGGCGGGCCTGCCAATCCGGCGGTGATTCCGGTTGCCGACATGAACCTGATCACCATCGACCCCGGCGATGTGGCCAAATTCCCGCTCGCCGCGGCCGGCCAGGTCGAATCGGCAAGTGAGTTGACGGCCACCGGCTCGGTCTTCCCCGACGTCTCGCGCGAGGTTCCGGTCATCTCGCTGGCCAACGGCCGCGTGGTAGACATCAAAGCGCGCCTCGACGACTACGTGAAGAAGGGCCAACTGCTTTTGAAGGTGCAAAGCCCGGACATTACCAGCGCCTTCGACGCCTATCTCAAGGCTGCCAACGACGAGCACATGGCCAACATGGCTTACATGCGGTCCGACGACCTCTTCAAGCACGGCGCCATCTCGCAGGCCATGCTGGAGCAGGCCGAAGACACGGAGAAGGACGCCAAAGCCGACCTCACCGCCGCCGAAGAGCAGTTGAAGACCCTGGGCGTTGACAAGGACCACCCCAGCAGCATCGTCAACGTTCACGCGCCCATCTCCGGGGTCATCGTGGCCCAGAACGTGACCAACGCATCGGCCGCGGGCGTAAGCCTCTCCGGCTCGGCCACGGCCTTCACCATCGCCGATCTCTCCGTGGTGTGGATCGTCTGCGACGTTTACGAGAACGACATTTCCAAGCTGCAATTGGGCCAGGAGGCGAAGATCAAGCTGAATGCCTGGCCGGATCGCACGATTACCGGCCGCATCAGCGACATCGGACCCATTCTCGATCCATCGCTGCGCACCGCCAAGGTCCGCATCGAGGTTGCCAATCCAGGCTTTCTCAAGCTGGGCATGTTCGGCACGGCAACCTTCACCAGCCGGAACAAGGAGATTCACGCTGTGGTCCCGGCAGACGCCGTGCTTCACCTGCACGATCGCGACTGGGTCTATCTGCCGGCGGGCGGCAATCGGTTCAAGCGCGCCGAGGTTCACGCCGGCAGGATGCTGGAGGGCAACCGGCAGGAGATTCTCTCCGGCCTCGCGCCCGGCCAGCAGGTGGTTGGCAACGCACTGTTACTTGAAACGGCGGGGAACCAGTAAATGATTCGCGCACTGGTCGATTTCGCGCTCAAGAACCGCTGGCTGGTGCTCGGCGGAATGGTGGTGCTGACCGCATGGGGCATCGTCAGCTTCCGCAATCTGCCTGTAGAAGCCTATCCCGACGTGGCCAACAACTACGTGCAGATCATCACCCAGTGGCCCGGCCGCAGCGCGGAAGAGATTGAGCGCCAGGTCACCGTGCCGGTTGAGATTCAGATGGCCGGCATTCCCCACCTAACGCACCTGCGCTCCACCACGCTGGCCGGCTTGTCGAGCCTGATGCTCATCTTCGACGACGACTCCACCAGCGACATCAACCGCGAGCATGTGCTGGAGCGGCTCAGCATGGTCAGCTTGCCCGCCAATCTCGTTCCCCAGATGGGCACCGACTGGAGCCCCGTCGGCCAGATCTACTGGTACACGCTCGAAAGCACCAATCCCGCCTACGACGTGATGGAGAAGAAGTCGCTGGAAGACTGGACGCTGGAAAAATCCTTCAAGGGCGTCGCCGGCGTGGTGGACGTGTCGAGCTTCGGCGGACCCACCAAGGAGTACCAGATCAAGCTCGACCCGGAGAAGCTGGTCTCCCACGGGCTCAGCATTGGCCAAGTCGAGCAGCAGATCGCCAACAACAACACCAACGGCGGCGGCAGCTTCATCGAGCAAGGCGCGCAGCAGATCAACGTGCAGTCGCTGGGCCTGTTCAACAGCGTGCAGGACATCGAGAACACCGTCGTAAAAACGCAGAACGGCGCGGCCATCAAGATCAAGGACATCGCCACCGTCGCCCAGGGGCCGAAGATTCGATTAGGCCAGATCGGCAAATCCACCCACCTGACGGACGGCGCCAGCGACCGAATCATCGACAACCCCGACACCGTCGAAGGCATCGTGCTGCTGCAAAAGGGCGACGACTCCGACCCTGTCCTCGAAGGCATTCACGCCGAAGTTAAAAAGCTCAACGGAGACAAGGACCACCGAGGCATCCTGCCCAGGAACGTAAAGATCGTACCCTTCCTCGATCGCTCCGATCTGGTGAAGTATACAGTCGATACCGTCGAGCACAACCTCACCGCGGGCATGCTGCTGGTCTCCATCATCCTCTTTCTGTTTCTGGGCAATGTGCGCGGCGCAATTATCGTCGCGCTAACTATTCCCTTCGCGCTCCTCTTTGCATCCATCTGCCTCGACCTGAGCCATATTCCCGCCAACCTGCTCTCGCTGGGCGCTCTGGACTTCGGCATGGTGGTCGACGGCTCGGTGATCATGATCGAGAACATGGTCCGCCATCTCTCGCAGCACGACGGCACCCACACCCCGGCGCAGTGCATTCGCGAAGCAGCGCACGAGGTGCTGCGCCCGGTCTTCTTCGCTCGCGGCATTATTATCACCTCCTACTTGCCCATCTTCACCTTGCAGGCTGTCGAGGGACGGCTCTTCAAGCCCATGGCCTGGACCGTCTGCTTCGCCCTGCTGGGCGCGCTGGTCTTCGCCATCGGCGTGGCGCCCGTGATGGCCAGCTTCCTCTTCCGCAAAGGCGCAAAGGAGTGGCAGAACCCGATCATGCACTGGCTCACCGGCCACTATCGCGCCGCGGTCCGCGCCGCTATTCTGCACCGCTACGCCACCGTGGGCATCGCCGGCGTTCTCTTCGCAATCGCCATTTATCTGGCCTTCGGCGGACCCATCGGTTCGGAGTTTCTGCCTCACCTGGACGAAGGCTCCATCTGGGTGCGCGGCACGCTGCCTCCCAGCGAAGGCCCCACTGCCTCGATCGACTTCACCAACAAGGCGCGCCTGGTGATGGCCTCCTTTCCCGAGGTCACCCAGGTGGTCAGCCAGACTGGACGCCCCGACGACGGCACCGACACCACCGGCTTCTTCAACACCGAGTACTTTGTCGATCTCAAGCCCAAGAAGGAGTGGCGCGGCGTCTTCCACCAGGACAAGGAAGCCCTGATCGCGGCCATGGACAAGGAGCTTTCCAAGTTTCCCGGAGTGATATGGAACTACTCCCAGCCCATCTCCGACAACATGGAAGAGGCCGTCAGCGGAGTCAAGGGCGAACTGGCCGTCAAGCTCTATGGCGACGATCTGCGCACGCTCGAGAAGAAGGCCGACGAGGTTCAGGCACAGATGGCCACGGTTAAGGGCATTGAGGATCTGGGCATCTTCCGTGTCATCGGCCAGCCCAACCTCAACTACACGGTGGATCGCGACGCGGCCGCCCGGTGGGGCATCAACGTGGCCGATGTGCAAGACGCCGTGCAGACCGCGGTGGGCGCCAACGCGCTTACCCAGGTGCAGCAGGGCGAGGCGCGCTACGACGTGACGCTGCGCTACGAGAAGCAGTATCGCGATACCCGCGAGGCTATAGAGAACGTGCGCCTGCTCGCGCCCTCCGGCGAGCGCGTCTCGCTGGCTCAGCTCACCAGGGTCTCCACCGACGACGGCGCCGAGGAGATCTATCGCGAAGGCGGCCAGCGCTTCATCGCCATCAAGTACTCGGTGCGCGGGCGCGACCTGGGCTCAACCGTCGAGGAGGCGATCGGCAAGGTGAACAGGAGTGTGGCGCTGCCGGCCGGCTACCACCTGGAATGGGCCGGAGAATACGCCAGCCAGCAACGCGCCAACCGGCGCATGATGATCGTGGTTCCGGTCACCGTGCTGGCCATCTTCCTCTTCCTTTACACCATGTTCCGCTCTTACAAGTGGGCCACGCTCATCCTGGTCAGCGTCATCATGGCCTCCATCGGCGGGCCGCTGGCGCTGTTCATCACGCATACCAACTTCTCGGTCTCTTCCGCGGTTGGATTCCTGGCGCTCTTCGGCGTCTCGGTGGAAACCGGCGTCATCATGATCGAGTTCATCAACCAGTTGCGCGCCCGCCGCAAGGGCATGGAGGTCTCCACCGAGGAACACATCGTCGAGGCCGCGGTCGAGGGGTCGGTCCTTCGCCTGCGTCCTGTGATGATGACCATGCTGGTGGCCACGCTGGGCCTACTGCCCGCCGCGCTGTCGCACGCCATCGGCTCCGACTCGCAGCGTCCCTTCGCCATCGTCATTGTCGGCGGCCTGCTTGCCAACCTGGTCATCGGCGTCTTCTTGCTGCCCACGCTCTATGTGTGGATGGCCCGCGAGGACGATGTACTGCCGGCGGTGGAATCGACCGAGGAGTTCTAGTACTACGGTTGTAAATCGAAGATCACGGAGGGAGCAGGGGGTTTTAACCCCCTGAAAGATGCGAATTGAAGTGGCCTTTAGGCCCGGGCCTTTGTGGGTCTTCCAGAAACTGAGTGAAATACAACTGTAGTACTAGGAAACCTCCAACGAAGTCGCCGTCCGCGCGTCAGAAGGTGATTCTGCCGGAGAGTTCAAGGCTACGCGGGCCTGCGCCTTCGGCCGTCTGCAGGGCAGTGATGGCGCCAAAGCCGGACGAGTCGACCTGCATGTTGGGCGACTCGTAGTTGCGATGGTTGAAGAGGTTGGCGGCTTCGACGCCCAACTGGAACTTGGATTTTTCGTAGAGCGAGACGTTCTTCATCAGCGAGAGCGAGAAGTTGCAAGTGCCGGGGCCGACGACTCCGCCCACGGGAGCATTGCCGAAGCGGCCGATGCCGATGCCGCTGGCGGTTTGCAGATTGAGATAAGGAAAGGCAGCCTGGTTGAACCACTGCGAAGTGGTGCGCTGGGCTGCATAGAGCGGGACGGTGGTCAACTGATCGGGGCGCGTTTGGCCGACGGTGGTTAGGATGTTGGTGTTGGCCGGATCGACGGTCTGCTCGTAGGGCGTGAGGAACGGGCCGCTCTGCAAGATGGTGACCCCGGCCAGTTGCCAGCCGCCGGCTAGCGAGTTAGCCAGTGCGCCGGTGGGGAGCCAGCGCTGGCCGTGGCCGAAGGGCAGGTCGTAGAGGTAAGTGATCTGGAAGCGGTGCCTGCGGTCGTAGATCACGTTGCCGTAATCCATGCGCGGATGGAAGCGGTCGGTGAGAAAGCTGCCGCCGGCCACGGCAAAAGCGCTGGGCGTGGCCCCGCCGGCGTTGGAAAGATCGCGCGTGAAGGTGTAACTTGCGTCGAAGGTGATCGACTTGCCGCTGTGCCGCGAGACCTCGGCCGTACCGCTCGAGTAGTTGCTTTCGGCAGCGTTCATGACGCTCTGAATTACGGCCCAGCTGGGATAAGGGCGGCTGCCGGCGACCTGGGCATAGCCGAGGGAGTTGGCCGGCACCTGGTTGAGATCCTCCATGGCCTCAAGGTTCCGGCCGTGGCTTCCGGTATAAGAGAGGCGCACGCCGATGCTGCGGCCCAGATCCTGCTCCGCGGTCAGGTTCCACTGCTGGACCGAGGGGTCTATGTAATGAATGGGGAAGGCATAGTCGAAGTTGGCGGTTCCGGTGGAGCTTCCGGCCAGAGTATTGAAGGGATTGGCGAAGGAAAGCAGCGGCGTAACTCCATCGCTCTCGTAGTCCTGATTGTAAGTGGCGAGATAGCTGGCATGGACAGCCCAGCCGGAGACCAGCGAAAAGCCCAGCGGAGTTTCAATGAAGCGTCCCCAGCCGCCGCGCAGAACGGTCTTGTCGCTGCCCAGAGGCCGCCATGCAAAGCCCAGCCGCGGACCCCAATCCGTCTTGTCCGTATAGCGCAGTGAGTCGGGAATGCCGGCCTGCGCGGCGGTCAGAATGGGCGTGGGCGCGATGGCGCTGGCAAACTGCGTGGACTCGAAGGACTCAGCCTGCGCGTTGGGCACCACCACCGCGCCACTGACCGCCTGACCGCCGATGGTGGCGCTGTAATCGGGCTGAAAGACGGCGGTGTTGTAGTGAATCTCCCGAATGGGCGGGTGCAGCTCGTAGCGCAGGCCCAGGTTCAGCGTGAGGCGGGGAGTTATCTTCCAATCGTCCTGCGCAAAAGCGGCGTAGGCGTAGCCGAGCCCGTCCATCGTGGGCTTGTTTGTGGAACTGACTTCGGTGTAATCCGGCAGCCCCAACAGGAACGCGGTGTAAGGGTCGCCGATGGCCTGGCCCACGTCCGAGGAGCCGTTGAAGACATACCAGCCGGAGCGATAGTTGCCGTAGACGTTGTCGTCGTGGTCGCTGATGCGCTTGAAATCTCCGCCGAATTTGAAGGAGTGGCCGCGGCGCGTCCAGGTCACGTTGTCCAGAGCCTGAACGATCTGGCCGCGCTGCATGCCGGGGTTGCCCGCGCCGGTGGACATGAATCCATTGATGAGCACCTGCGGGGCCTCGGACCAATCCAGGTCCGGCTGCGGCACGCTGAGTCCGGTCTGGGTCAGCAGCGAGTTGGTCGAATAACTCTGCGTCTCCGAGGTGTGTTGCGCGTTGAAGCCGCCGCGGAACTCGTTCAGCAGCCGGGGCGAGAAGACGTAGTTATGGGCGAAGGTCAGGCCCTCGTCGATCTCCGGTGTGTTGTAAGCGCCTTGCAGCGGACTACCGGCCTCGGCGCAATAGGAGTACGTGCAGACGGCGGACGGCGCGGTGAGAACCTGGCGGTTCTTGTAAGAAAAGCGCGCAAAGATAGCCTGCTTGTCGGAGAAGCGCTGGTCCAGACGCACATCGCCCTGGTTGGAAGAGATGGGCGAGGGAAAGTTGGTCTGATAGTTGTTGGCGTAGGAGCCGGGATCGCCGTAGTTGGGCGCGGGCATCAGGTAGGTGAGCAGGTTGGCGGAGATCGGGCTAACCGGCACGTTGGCCGGATCGATGGGTGTAACTCCGTCGGGTTGATAGATGGCCGTGACTCCCTGGCCGGCGAGATAGTTGGTGAGGTTACCGCCCCGCATATCCGCGCTGGGCACACTGAGCAGCATGGGCGTTTCACGCGGCAGGCGCAGCCCCTCATAGCTCGCAAAAAAGAACGTCCGGTCTGAGCTTTTCAGCAGTCCAGGAACCTTCAGCGGGCCGCCCAGCGTTCCGCCGAAGTCGTTCATGATGATCTTCGGCTTGGAGAGCGCGAAGGTGTTGTTCGCATTCAGGACGGTGTTCTCATGGTTCTCGAAGACGCCGCCGTGAAAGCGGTCGGTTCCGGCTTTGGAGACGGTGGTGATGTCGGCCACGCCGCCGAACTCGGCGTTGTTGTTGGACTCGCTGACGCGAATTTCCTCGATCGAGTTGAAGGAGGGAAACATCTCGTTGACCGGGCCGGAGTACTCCACGCCCACGCTGGAGATGCCGTCGATGGTGACGCTGAGCAGCGCCGCGGTGGTGCCCATCACGGCCAGGTTGCCGCCATCGTCGGTCTCTACGCCGGCTTCGGTGGTGAGCGTGGAGATGGGGCTGGTGGAACCTGTCGAGCGGGAGTAGATGGCCACGGGAAGCTCGACCAGTTCGTCGCCGACTTTGGTCTCGGCCAGGTTGGAAACATCGGTGGTGATCACGGGCGCGGGGTCGTCGACGACAGTGACGGTCTGGGTCGCCGCGCCTGGCTTCAGAATTGCATCCAAGCGCCGGGTCTCGCGCGCCGTGAGCATGATCTGAGGCAGCGATTCCTTCTCAAAGTTCGGCGCCGCAATGGTGAGCGCATAGTTGCCCACGTCGATGTTCTTGAAGGCATAGCTTCCATTTTCGTCGGTGGCCATGGCCCGCATGGCCGCGGTGCCCGTATTGACCAGCGTGACCTGCGCGCCCTGGACCAGCGCCCCGCTCGAGTCGCGCACCGTGCCCAGAATGACGCCGAAGGTGGACTGCGCCAGCAGGCTGCCGGCCGCCAACACAATCAGACAAAAGGCCAAGACAAGCCGCGCGGCGAACGCGCGGCGGAAACGGACAGGGGAAAAAAGACCGCACATGATCATGCCTTTCAAGAAAGATGACAGAGGTAACGCTGTTTCTTCGCTTTTTGGTTTGTTTTCTATACAAATGTAGCGCCTGTGGCTGTGCATATGGCGGCATTTTTTACAAAAATTTCGCCCTGCGTTTGCAGCAGGCTCAAAGGCCGGAATCCGGGGGACTCCGTTTCGCTCGTGATGGCGCTTGATTTGTCGGAAATCGCGTATTCTCTTCGCGCCTTCGAGGCTTTGGCAGCCGATTTGCGCTGCCCCGCCCTGGAGTGTTTCAATCGAAGTATTGAAACAGGGGTGCTCCACTTGATGTGGGGCTGAGAGATACCCTCGAACCCGATCCGGACAATACCGGCGTGGGAAGCTTTCGAAGCCGAACGGCCTTCTTCCTCGAATCGCAGCGTGAGTGCTCTTGTTTCATTCAATTTGGGAACAAGGGGAAACCATGCTCAAAGCCGCATCCGGCAAGACGATCCGCAGAATCCCACCATCTTCCGCAGGCGCCGGACTCGCATCGCGCCGCGGCTCTCTCGTCAAGGCGTTGATGCTCCTCTGGTGCCTGGGCGCTACGTTGTGCGCATCTTCGCAGAGCGCGGCGCCGGCCGCCGCAACGCAGACGCCCGAGCCGCCCAAGCCCGCGCAGCAGATTCAGCGCGTCACCACCACAGTCGTGGTCCACGGCGAGGTAAAGGACGATTATCTTCCCGAGGCCGTCACGGTGGGCACTCTGGACGGCGCGACGCTTGCGGAGACGCCGCTATCGGCAACCGTGGTAACTCGCGATCTGATGGGCGACCAGGTCTCGCGCCTGCTCTCCGACGTGGTGAAGAACGACGCGTCGATCGGCGAGGATTACGCGCCGGTGGGCTATTACGGCGACTACGAGATTCGCGGCTTCCCCATCGACCTGGCCACGGGACTCCAGGTCAACGGCATGACCATCGCCGGCGAGCAGGACGTGCCGCTTGAAAACAAGGAGCGCGTCGAGTTCCTAAAGGGCATTGCCGGCGTGGAGAGCGGCGTGGCCTCCGGCGGCGGGCTTGTCAATTACGTCACCAAGCGGCCGGTCGTCGTGAAGGCCGTTGACCTGGCCACCGATCATCGCGGAAGCAGCTACGGCGCAATCGATCTTGGCCATCTTTTCGGCAGCCGGAAACAGGTGGGCGCCCGTGTGAATCTTGGCGGCGAAAAGATCCAGAGTTACGTCAACGACGCCAACGGCTGGCGGGCGGTGGGAGCGGGAGCGGCCGACTGGAAGATAAGTCCGAAAGCAATTCTGAAGGGCGACTTCGAGTATCAGCACAAGGTGGAGCGCTCCGTCTGCGGTTATCAACTCCTCGGGGGCACGACCGTGCCCGATCTCAGCCAGGTTCATCCCTCGACGATGCTGGGCGAGCAGCCGTGGGCCAAGCCGAATACCTTCGATGCGTCTAACTCCGGCGCACGGCTGGACTACAATCTTCCCCATGGATGGCGCGCTTTTGCCGCGGCAAGTTACAGCCATTCGCTGATCGACGACAACGTGATCTATGCGTACGGCTGCTCGTATGAGGCTCTTTGCCAGGGAAGCGGCGGCGCGGCGCCGAGTTATTTCTTCGCTCCCGACGGGGGTTACGACATTTACGACTACCGCGATCCCGGCGAGCTGCGCATCGACGCGCAGGCCGAGGCGGTGGTTGCCGGCCGCGTGAAAACAGGGGCAATTACTCACGACCTGGCCGGCGGGGTCGAGCTTTTCCGGCGCAGCGTGCAGCAGCCCGGCGCGCCGCCAGCAGATGCGCCTTCGACCGTGCAGGATGGCGCTGTCTACACGTATGTGGGTTCGGAGAATATCTACCAGCCAATTGCGCCGTTTCCCATCGAGGATCCGCTGGAATTTGCTGGCCCGCGCGCGCTTTGGGAAGACAATCATCAATCGGCCGCGGTGGTGCAGGACAGGATTCATCTCCCTGGCCGGATTCAATTGCTTGCCGGCGGACGGTACGATTCCCTGCGCGACCATAACTACTCGCTCAGCGCCACCAGCCCCGGAACGCCGCCCACCATCACGGACAGGCCCATCTGGCTGCCGCAATATGCGGTCACCTTCAACCCTGCAAACAGCCTTACGCTTTACGGCAATTACGGAGTGCTGCTTTCGCTGGGGCCGCAAGGGCCGTGGTGGGTGGATAACGCCAACCAGTTTCTTTCCGCCTTCATGACGCGCCAGGCGGAAGTGGGCGCAAAGTATGAACCAGGCCAGCGCATTCTGCTGACCACCGCGCTCTTCCACATGCGCGCGCCGTTCTTCTATCCCAAAGTTATCCAGACTCCCGACAGTTTTTGCACGGCAAGCGAATTCAATGCGCCTGGCGACCTATGCTTTGAATCCGAGGGCCGCGAGACGCATGACGGCATCGAAGCAAACGCGGAAGGCAAGGCTGCTTCGTGGTTGAGGCTGGACGCTTCGGCGGCGGCCATTCGCGCGCTTTCGGACGATACCGGCACGCCGGCCTTTGATAACAAGCAGGTGCTCAACGTCCCGCATCTGCGCACCTCGATGTTTGCCGATCTGCTGCTGCCTCACACGGGCGGGCTGCACCTGATGCCCGGCTGGAGCTATACCGGGCGCAAGGAGGCCACGCGCGACGATGCCGTCTCCGTGCCTGGGTACAACCTCTTCAACCTGGGCGCGCGCTACACGCCCGGCGGTGAGCAGGGCAAGATAACTCTGCGGCTCTACGCGGATAACATCGCGGATAAGCGATACTGGAAAGATACCGGGGCGAGTTACGGCGACACGTTCATTCACCTGGGCGCGCCCACGACGGTGCGGCTGTCGGCGCATTACACTTTCTAAGTCAGCTGGTTCGGTTGAAGGATGTCTTCGCGATGAGCGCAACAGTGAAGGCGCACGCCATGGACGGTACGCTGGTCGAACCAGACTGGCCGCCGCTGAACTTTGCCGAAGTGCGCGCATTATTGAAACAATTCCCCGCTTGCGGCGAAGCGATAGAGATTCTGTCCGTCAGCCCGCGGCCGTTTTCGGCGGCCAGCGTGGTGGCAACGCGGAGCGGGCGGGTCTTCATCAAGCGCCATCACCGGACGGTGCGCGATGCGGAGGGATTGCTGGAGGAGCATCGCTTCCTTGAGCATCTGCTCGATCATGGAGCGCCCGTGCCGCGCGTCTTTGCCAACGCATCCGGCCAGACGGCAATCGAGATGGGCGAGTGGACCTATGAGGTGCATGAGGCGCCCAACGGCGTGGATATCTATCGCGACGCGCTTTCCTGGACGCCGTTCCAGACCGCGGCGCACGCGCGCTCCGCGGGCCAGGCGCTGGCGCGGTTGCATTGCGCGTCGGAGGGATTCGCAGCGCCGCGCCGCAAGCCCCGCCCGCTTGTTGCCGGCTTTACGATCTTTGCCGCGCGTGACCCTGGCGCCGAGATGGAATGCTATTTGGCCGCGCATCCGGCGTTGGATGATAACGCCGCGGTGCGCGAAGACTGCAACCAGGCGCTCGAAGTTCTTGCGCCGTTTCACGGCCAGCTTCTGCCGCTGCTGCACGCGCTTAAGCCGCTGTGGACGCACAACGATCTGCACGCCTCGAATCTGTTGTGGAGCGAGGACGGCCCCGATGCGCGCGCGACGGCGATCATCGATTTCGGCCTTGCCGACCGCACCAATGCCGTTCACGATCTTGCCCAGGCCATTGAGCGCAACATTGTGGAGTGGCTCGCGCTCATCGAAAACCCCGCGCGCCTGGAAGATGCGCCCGTGCATCTCGACCATCTGTTCGCCTTGCTGGACGGCTATGAGTCGGTGCGCCGGCTTAGCGATGAGGAGGCCGCGGCGCTCTTGCCTATGACGGCGCTTTGCCACGCCGAGTTTGCGCTCTCCGAGGCGGATTACTACAACGGTGTGCTGCATTCACAGGCGAATGCGCGGCTGTGTACGGAAGGCTACTTGGTCGGCCATGCGCGCTGGTTCCGCGGCGCTGGCGGCGATAAGCTGCTGTATGCGCTGCGCCGATGGGCCGAAGGCCGAAGCCGCGGATCCGCGAGAATCGAGCCATGATGAGCTGGGTGGAGATTGCAAAGTACTTTGCCGCCGACTGGCTGGAGATTGCGGGCTTCCTCGCCACACTGGTTGGCATCTGGCTCACCACGCGGCGCACCATGGCCTGCTGGCCGTTCGTGCTGGCCGCAGACCTGCTTTACCTGGCCGTCTTCTATCGCGCGCGGCTGTTCTCCGATGCGTTGCTCCAGGTCTTCTTCGTGGCATTCACGCTCTACGGCTGGTGGAACTGGGCTCGCGGCGTGCGCGCTGAAGGCGAGGTGCGCGTGGTTCCGCTCCGGCTTCGTGGCTGGCTTGGCGGTCTGGCGGCGGGCGCGGCGGGCGCGGTGCTGCTGGGATGGCTGATGGTGCGCATCGGCGCGGCGCTGCCGCATCTGGATGCCGCACTGACCAGTTACAGCCTGGTTGCCAGTTGGTGGCAGGCGCGCAAGCACACGGCCAATTGGTGGCTATGGATTGCGGTGGACCTGGTCTACATCGGCGAGTATCTCTACAAGGATCTGTGGCTGACCGCCGCGCTCTACCTGCTGCTGGTGGCGCTGGCGGTGCTGGGGCTGCGCGATTGGCGGCGCGCGGAGGCGGCGGCCAGCTAGAACCCGTTCAGATTCCAGCCGGGCCGCCGGCGCAATCCTACTTTGCTTCTTGTTTCTCGTCCGGCTTGGCCTCCGGGGGCTTGGAAACATGCAGCTTGCTCATCTCCTTGGCCCCGGTCGCTTCATCCACGGGCGTCAATTTGATGCCCGATGCGAACATCCCCGAAGTCCATCTCATGTAATAGGTCTTGCCCGCCTCCGCCTCAAACCGAATCCTCTCGTTCTCCTTCTTCTGCGCATCGGTAATTGCCGCGGCGCTGGACATGATGACACTGGGTCCGTAGTACATCTTCGACGTTCCGGAGACGACCACGGTGCCCGGCGGCGCCTCCACGCAATCGTATTCACCGTTGAGCAGGGTGGCCAGAAAGACTCCGTTGACAAAGAGACTGTCGTGCGCGGCAGACCCGACAGCCTTCGAAAGCCGGTAGAGGCAGACCAACGCCTTGCCTGCCGATGGCGCGGTTGGCGGGGCGGCAGGTTTTGAGTCCTGCGGGGCGGCGACAGCCGGAGCGGCCAAAAGCGCCAGCGCACAGCAGGCGGGCAAAATGGCTGCGAACGAGTGAAGTGCGAGCTTGCCGCGGCAGTTTCCAGCGCTGCCGCCGATAGCGGAGTTATGCATTGGAGCGCTCCTTTTCAATTGGTTATGAGGCTGGCAAACAACTTATCAGCTTCTTTCAAGGCGGTCAAATGTAGAATCGTCTCTGTATGAATCCGATCAAGCCAAACTCCGCTGTTGAAGCCACCCCCGATACGATTCTCGACGGCAGCCGCTTTATCCGCGCCTGCTTGCGCCGCCCGGTGGACCGCACGCCGGTGTGGTTTCTGCGCCAGGCCGGCAGGTACATGCAGGAGTACCGCGAAGTGCGCAAGCACCACACGCTGGTAGAGATCTGCAAGCAGCCGGAGCTGGCCGCCGAGGTGACCATCACCGCCGCTGAAAAGCTGGGCGTGGACGCGGCTATCATCTTCGCCGACCTGCTGCTGCCGCTGGAACCCATGGGCCTCGATTTCGAGTTCCAGGCCGGCGAGGGCCCGGTCGTCCACCACCCCGTCCGCACCGCCGAGGACGTTCGCGCCCTGCGCACCGACCGCGCCGGCGACCTGGCCTATGTGGCCCGCGCCATCGAGAAAGTCGCCGCCCACTTCCGCGACCGGCTGGGCGTCATCGGCTTCTGCGGCGCGCCTTACACGCTGGCCAGTTACATGATCGAGGGCGGCGGCTCCAGGAATTACCTCCACACCAAGCAGACGATGTATCGCGACGCCACTGCGTGGCGCTTGCTGCTGGACAAGCTGGTGAAGGTTCTGGAAGAGTATTGCTGCCTCCAGGTCCAGGCCGGCGCGGACGTGATTCAGATCTTCGACAGTTGGGTGGGCTCGCTGGGGCTGGCCGACTATCGCGAGTACGCCTTCGAGGCCTCCAAGCGGCTGGTGCGCTCGGTACAGCAGATGGGCGTGCCGGTGATCTACTTCGGCGTGGAGACGGCGGGCCTGCTTGGCGAGATGGCGGCAACCGGCGCCGACGCGATCGGCCTCGACTGGCGGCAGCCGCTCGATGAGGGCTGGCGCTCGGTGGGCCACGGCCACGCGGTGCAGGGAAATCTCGATCCCATCACGCTCTTTGCGCCGGTCGAAGTCCTGGAGCTGCGCGTCAAGGAGATTCTGCGCGCCGCCCAAGGGCGTCCCGGCCACATCTTCAACCTTGGCCACGGCATCGTCCCCGGCACGCCGGTCGAGAACGTCCAGGCTGTCGTCCGCATGGTCAGGGAGTTTCGCCTGGAGTCGCCAAATGCCTGAACAGGCGGTCCTGCTGCTGGCCCATGGAACTCCGGAGACCGTGGAGCAGATTCCCGAGTACCTGCGCAACGTGGTCGGCGGGCGTTCGCTGCCGCAGGCGGTGGTCGAAGAGATCCAGCACCGCTACAGCCTGATCGGCCGCAGCCCGCTGACGGAGATCACCCTCGAGCAGGGCCGCCTGGTCGAAGCCGAACTGGCGGCCCGGGGCCGGCCCGTGCCGGTCTACGTGGCCATGCGCAACTGGCGGCCCTACATTGCCGACGTTGTGCGCCGGATGCGCGCCGACGGCATTCAAGAGGCCGCGGTCGTCTGCATGGCGCCGCAGAACTCGCGCACCAGCGTGGGTCTCTACCGCCGCGCCGTCGAGGCTGAGGCTGTCAGTCTGCGCATCGACTTCACAGAGGGCTGGGCGCAGCATCCGCTGCTGGCCGAAGCCTTTGCCGAGCGCCTCCGCCCGGCCTTCTCAAGGCTCAGCGCGGAGGTCGGCCACGCGGTTCCGGTGCTGTTCACCGCCCACAGCGTTCCCTGCCGCACCATCCAAAGCCCCGCGCCCAATCGAGAGCAGGACGGCCAGCCGGTTCCATGGCCCGGAGCGGACGCCGACCCCTACGCCGAGGAGGCCAAGCGTACCGCCGCGCTGGTGGCGGAACGCGTTCCTGGGATTCCGCAGTGGTTTTTTGCCTTCCAGAGCCAGGGCATGAGCGGCGGGCCATGGATTGGGCCGACCGTCGAGGAGACCCTCGATGCCCTTGCTGCCGAAGGCCTCCGGACCCTCCTCCTCCAGCCCATCGGATTTCTCTGCGACCACGTCGAGATCCTTTATGATGTGGATATTCTCTTTCGCGGCTACGCAGCTCAACGCGGCATCCGCCTGGAGCGGCCCGAGTCGCTGAACGCATCCCCAACCTTGGCCAGGGCGGTTGCGGACCTGGCGCTGCAGGGGCTGGCGCGGCTGCGGGATCGCCCGGCAGCTTGAAGACGCCGGCAGCGCCGCGCCTAAGCGCAGCGGCCCCGCCCGCGAGAGCGGGTTACTTTTGTCTGCACACTTCGTCGACGATTCTCTTCCCCAATGCGCGCCGATTCGATACAGTAGCTAGTTGGACCGGGATTTGCGCTCTTCGCAGGCAAAGCCCCGCATGGCAAGAAGGTTGTTTCTCGAACTGTGCCTCGACGGCCACGACCGGCACACTGAGAAGCGCCTGCTTCAGGAATGGCAGAACGGTGAATGGCGCCGTCCGGGATTTCGCCGCCGGCCGCCAGGAGAGGCTGCAATGCACTGTAAGAAATGCGGGAGCGAATTGCGCCGCCTGGTGCGGGAGAGCCTTCTGCAAAGGCGAGTCTATCCGCTCTTCGGTTTCTATCCCTGGGAATGCCCCTTGTGCCGAGAGACCGTTCTGCGCAGGAAGCGGTATGCGCGCAAGCGGCGGTCCAGGGTCACAGACTTCTCCGCCATGGAGGCCGGGGTTGCAAAGCCCGCGAACCAAGCACCCTCCGCCATGCCCGCGGCCAAGGCGCGCTGATCCCGGCTTCGCTCCGGTTATGCGAGATTGGAACAGCGAGGATTCCTCCCGATAACCAATTCAGGATCCTCTCAAGCTGGAAACGGCCATGACCCCAAAACACCACAATCCGGACTTCGATGAGACGCTGAATATCCTGCGCGCTCATTCGTTCGAGGTGGCGCCCTCTGCCAAGGTCGCAGGGGGAGTTCTGGTGAGCAAGCATGGGGCGGGGGCGGTGCTGGTGGCCATCCAGGGCGAGGAAGCGCCTGGTGCCGCGTCGGCCGCCTTCGCGCAGAGACCGGGAGCGCTGATAGGGGGCGAAGTGGCCCGGTTGGTTGACCGTGGCTACCAGAAATTCATTAAGACTCGCCAATTCGAGCTGCCTGCCTCGGCCAGCCAATTGCAAGCGATTCACTTGTTCAGCGAAGAACTGAAGCAACTGGCCGGCGGGATCAGCCTGTACAACGAGTCGCTGGGAACGACGAGCGACCTGTATGAATACGATCGATTGGAGGGCCGGGAAGCCGTGGAAGCTGCGGCCAGACGCCCCTGGGAGCTGACCGCGGGGCACTGAATTCTGGGCGGAGCGAGCCATGCAAGAGGCAGAAACGGGAGAAGAGCAGGCGCAGGGTCGAGAGCGCCGGATCATGCCTCGGTGTGCTGTGGACGAGGAAGCGGCGCTTCTGCTGGTGGGCCGCGGCAACCGGATGCAGTGCCGCATTGTGGAGCTGAGCCTGACCGGCTGCCGGATGAGCATCAGGGAGCGGCTTCAGGCCGGGAGCGGAAGCCGCGTCGAAGCCACCTTCAAGGTTCAGGGAATTGCGTTCCGGTTCGGCGGTGAGATTGAATGGGCAGACGATGAGAATCTGGTTGGGATTCGCTTTGTCGACCTGATAGTCCGCCGCAGGGACGAACTCATCGAGGTGCTGTGCGAGTTGGAGGCGGAAGCTGCCGCCAAGCGAGAGAAAGAGGCTGCCGAACAGCGGGCAACGGAAGAGCAGGCCAGGCTGGAGTCCGAAAAGCAGGCGGCCGGGCAGTTTGAAGCCCTGCCCTTCTTGGACCAGCTTTGGGCCGCGCCTCTTGAAATCAAGGCGAAGCAGGCGCCCGATCCGGTTGCGGTTGCGCAACCGGTCAAATCCGTCATCGAGCCCATCGCGGTAGCTATTCCGTCGGCTGCGCCCCTGGCCGTGGGTTCTCAATCGCCTGAGCCGCAGCCGCCCAAGGTCGAGCCGCGCAGCCAGCGTCCCGCCAAAGCTTCCAAGCGCGAGCGCCGCTTGCAGTCCCGGCATGAGGTAGATACCTCGGCCGTGATCTTCCTGATCAACGTCGGCGCCAAGCTGGGCGGCCGCATTCTGGACCTGAGCGCGGGCGGCTGCCGCATCCGCACCGACGAGCGTTTCCCGGTCGGCATCTACACGCGGGTAGAGACGGAGTTTCTGCTGGAAGGATTGCCCATCCGTCTGGGCGGCGTGATCCAATCCCTCCATGATCGGGACCGGCGCCTGGTGGGCATCCGCTTCCTGGATATGAGCGCCCGCAAGCGGGAATTGCTGGGGCAGTTGATCGAGGAGATCGAGGAGATGCAGGGGGAACAGAATCGGGCAAAGCCAACAGACTCAAGCAAAACAGCCGTTGCAGCGCCGGCGCCTGAGAACGCTTCCCAGGTTCCGGTTGCTGCTATATGAGCGCTTGAACCGGCTCATGCCTTCAATACAGGTGGAAGTTCACCAGGACTGTAATCATCACCGGCACCGGCGTCTTGCCGTCCTTCATCGCAGGCTTGAACTTGTATTTGCGTACTGCTTCCAGAGCTTTCTCGTCCAGGCCCATGCCCAGCGCCTGGATCACGCGCGGATTCTGAGGATTGCCCTGCGTATCCACAATCAAGGAGATCAGGCAAATGCCCTGGTACTTGGCCCTGCGCGCCTCGTCGGAGAACTCCGCCTCCACGCTGTTCAAAGGAACAGGCGCGGAAACCCCGCCGCCCACGCGATACAGCCCGCCGCCGATATTTCCGCCGGACCCGTCGCCGTACCCGTTTCCATTGCCGTTACCCACGCCCATGCCGGAGCCGTTTCCGAGAGACCCCAGCTTGACGTTGGCGGAGTTCGATTGGCCGAAGTTCGGCAGGGTCGGATTGTCGGGAATGATGATGTCCTTCTGCACATCGATGGAGGGAATCGGCGCCTCGATCTTGGGAGTGATCTCCAAAGGCTGCATCCGCGGGGGAATCTTGCCCTTGATGGCTTCCATCTTGTCGGGGCTTCCGCCGCCGCCGCCCGCGGCAACATCTTTCCTGGGAGCCTTGAATTCCGTCACATCGACGTGAGTCGCGACGACAGGGGGGGCGTTCACCACCTTGATGATCGTCGATACACCGAGGAAGAGCAGTATCCCAAGAATGGCGAGATTCAGGCTTGTGGCGATGCCGAAGGCCCAGGGGTTGGGCTTGACCGCCATGCGGTCGGGAACCGGAATCGGCGTCGAGGTCAGCTCCAGCGGGGGCAGGTGGGGCGGAAAGAAGACGTCGCGGACGCTCTCATAGAGCCCAACCCAGATGGGCTGCTCCTCAACGGGAGCGCCGAAGGCCACATTGAGATCGAGGCCGCCTACAATGGAGGCTGCGGCGGCTTGGGAATCCGTTTCCGACATAGGCGCATCGTTTTCCATGTTTGCTGCTGGAGTGGTTGTCGTGGACCGCGCGGAGCAAAGCCCTCCTTCGTCCGGGCCCATGCTTCTATTATGCTCGACAAGGGCCATCCTTGTCTCGGAACCGATCGCTCCACGCTCCAAACTTCCATATTCCGCCCTGAGCGCCGCTCCCATAAGCAATAGACGGGGGAAGCACGCAATTGGTATCGGGAAAAATCGTTGCCCCTGCATTTACACTGGGGATAGAGCCGGATTGAACAAGACCGCACCATCCCAGGGAGTGACGATGCCCGCAGCGCCGGAGTTGAAGGCGACCCTTACCTTGCCGCAAACCGCCTTTCCAATGAAGGCCAATCTGCCGCAGAATGAACCGCTTAGACTGACCAAGTGGGCGTCACTGCGGCTCTACGAAGAATTGCGCAAGGCGGGCCGCGGCCGCCCCGCCTACATCCTCCACGACGGCCCGCCCTATGCCAACGGCCCCATTCACCTGGGCCATGCGCTCAACAAGGGGTTGAAGGATTTTGTCGTCAAATCGAAGACTATGGCCGGCTTCGACTCGCCCTACGTTCCCGGCTACGACTGCCACGGCCTGCCCATCGAGATCAAGGTAGAAGAGCAGCTTGGCCGCAAAAGGCTGGACCTGCCGGCGGCGGCGATTCTGGAAGCCTGCCGCGAGTATGCGCAGAAGTACGTTGACCTGCAAACCTCGCAGTTCGAGCGCATTGGCTGCTTCGGCCGCTGGGAGAAGCCTTACAAGACCATGGCCCGCGACTTCGAGGCGCGGACACTGGAGGCCTTTTACGACTTTCTGGAGAAGGGCTTTGTCTACCGCGGCCTCAAGCCGGTTTACTGGTGCATCCACGACCGCACAACGCTGGCCGAGGCCGAGATCGAGTACGAGATGCACACCAGCCCATCGGTCTATGTGCGCTACCGGCTTACCTCGGACCCAGCGGCGATCGACCCCGCGCTTGCCGGGCGCGAAGTCTACACCATCATCTGGACCACCACGCCGTGGACGCTGCCCGCGTCGATGGCTGTCGCGTTTCATCCGGACTTTGACTACGTGGCGCTTGAAGTAAGCAATCAGGTCTATATCGTCGCCGCCGAACTGGCCATTACTGTCATCGTCACCGCCGAACTGGGCGAAACAATCGAACTCGCCCGCTTCAAAGGCAGCCAACTTGATCGCGTAACTTTCCAGCATCCCTTTCTCACTCGTAGCGTACTCGGCGTAATGGCCACTTACGTCACCGCCGACCAGGGTACGGGCGCCGTTCACACCGCGCCTGCTCACGGCGCGGACGACTTCTATACCGGTCAGCGCTACGGGCTTGACCCCACCTGCCGTGTGGACGCCGCAGGCCGCGTACATGTGGACCCGAAGGACTGGGGACATGCCGCCCCACCCGCTTTTGAGGGCCTGAAGGTCTGGGCCGCCAATCCTGTCATCCTGGCCATGCTCGAAGAGAACGGCGCATTGCTGACCTGTTACGATCTTGAACACTCCTACCCGCATTGCTGGCGCTGCCACCATCCGGTCATCTATCGCGCCACCGAGCAGTGGTTTATCGGGCTGGAAACGCCGGTCAAGCGCGCCGACGGCAGCGAGACGACATTCCGCCAGTTGGCCATCGAAGAGATCGACAAGGTGGTCTGGGACCCGGCTTGGGGCAAGGAGCGCATCACCAACATGATCGCCACGCGCCCCGACTGGTGCATCAGCCGGCAGAAGATCTGGGACGTACCCATCGCCGTTTTCCTCTGCGAGCAGTGCAACCAGCCGATCGTTTCCGCGGAGCTGAACCGCCAGGTGGTCGATCTTATCGAGCGAGAGGGCATTGAAGCCTGGCGCACGGCCGAAGCGGACGCCCTGCTGCCAGTAGGCTCGGTTTGCAAACATTGCAGGGGCACCGAGTTTCGCAAGGAGACCGACATTCTGGACGTGTGGGTAGACTCCGGCACGAGCTGGTTCGCTGTGTGCGAGGCCGACGCGGACCTCAAGACGGCCTATACCGCCTTTCAGAACGGCGAAGGTGTGGAGGTTCTTTACCTCGAGGGCGGCGACCAGCACCGCGGTTGGTTCCATTCCTCGCTGTTGACCTCTGTGGCGTTGCGCGGCCGCGCGCCTTATTCCCGCGTGGTAACCGCAGGCTGGACGCTGGACGAGCAGGGCCGCGCCATGAGCAAGTCGCTGGGCAACGGCGTGGACCCGGTCGATATCGCCAACCGCCTGGGCGGCGAGATCGTCCGCCTCTGGGTCGCGTCCATCGACTTCCGCGAGGACATGGCCGCCAGCGAGAACCTGATGCAGCGCTGCGCCGACATCTATCGCAAGCTGCGCAACACCTTCCGCTTCCTGCTCGGCAATCTGCACGGCTTCGACCCCGTCCGCGACCGCGTGGCCGAATCCGAACTGCTGCCGCTGGATCGCTATATGCTGGCCCGGACGCGCGAGCTTACCGAGAAGGTGCGCGACTGGTACGCGGCCTTCGAGTTTCATCGCATCTACCATGCGATCAATGAGTTCGCCATCGTGGACCTGAGCTCGTTCTATCTCGATGTGCTCAAGGACCGCATGTATACCTTTGCGCCCACGAACCAGGCGCGCCGCTCCGCGCAGACCGTGCTCTGGCAGATCACCGAAGCGCTGGTTCGGCTGGTCGCGCCCATCCTCAGCTTCACCGCCGACGAAGTTTGGGAGTATCTGCCCGCCGTTGAAGGGCGCGAAGCGAGTGTGCATCTGGCGCAGTTCCCCAAGCCGGAAGAGATTTTTGCCGGAGACACCGAAGAGATTCGAAGGGAATGGAATGAATGTCTCTTCTACGTCCGCCAACAGGCGTTCCAACTCATTGAGTTTTTCCGTCAAGACCTGCACATCGGAAAGAGCACCGAAGCAGAACTTCATGTCCTTACAAGTGGATGGTTTCTCACGATACTACGGAATCACGAGAGCGGCCTGAAGGAATTCCTGAATGTGTCTCGGGTAAACATTCATGAAATAAAGGACCCATCAACTGAAATCAAAATACCAGAGGACGTTGGACCGTCTAAGACTTTGATTTCAGCCAAAGAATTGAAGTTTACAATTCACAAAGCAACCGGCCACAAATGCGCGCGCTGCTGGAACTTCATGCCGGAAGTTAGTAACTACGGCATCTGGCAGAACGTCTGCACGCGCTGCCAATCCGCGCTGACCGAGATGAAGATCGCACCGCCCACGGAGGCCGCCCAATGAGCAATAGCTCCGTGCCCGATCCATTTCGTTCGCCGCGGCGAACCGCGGCGAACGAAATGGGTGGGAAACCACAGACGTTTGGGGTTCGTGCTTTCCCACCCATGCGACAGAGTTCATACCGCAGGTCCTTCGACTCCCCTTCGCTCTGCTCAGGGTCGCTCAGGATGACAGCAAGGATGGGACACGGAGGATGGTTGGCGACGCCAAAATCGCTTGTTCATAGGGAGGCCGCCCAGTGAAATTCACCTTTCCCCGCCGCCTGCCGTGGCTGCTCGGCCTCTCCGCGCTGATCATCCTGGCCGACCGCATCACCAAGACCTGGGTCGCGGCGCATGTTCGAATGGGCGGGATCATCCCGGTCATCCCGCGCGTTCTGGGCATCTCCCACTGGACCAACGATGGCGCCGCGTTTTCGCTCTTCGCCGACACGGCTTCGCCGCAACTGGTTCGCCGGTTCTTGGTCGGCTTCACGCTCCTGGCCGCGCTGGCTGTGCTCATCGCGTTGGTGCGGCTGGGCGACCGCTTCACCCTGACCACCTTTGCCCTAGCGCTCATTCTTGGCGGCGCGCTGGGCAACGTCCACGACCGCATCCTCTATGGCTCGGTCGTGGATTTCATTCAAGTGCACATCTTCAGCTATCACTTCCCGGACTTCAACATCGCCGACTCCTCGGTGGTCACCGGCGCCTGCATGCTGCTGCTCGATTCGCTTCTGCCGCACAGAACCGCCGCGCGCTGAGGGCTATGAGCAGGCGAGGAACCGTCCGGACGCGGGACTAGAATAGTTTTTCGGGAGCAAGCATGGAGAGGAAGTGGCAGTATCCGCATCGGAGGTGGAATCCGTTGCGCCAGTCGTGGGTGCTGGTTTCGCCGCACCGCACGCAGCGGCCCTGGCAGGGAGAGGTGGGCCAAAAGGCCGCGCCCGCAGCGGTTTCGCACGACCCGCAGTGCTACCTTTGCCCAGGAAACCAGCGGGCCGGCGGGACGACCAATCCGGCTTATGACGGCATTTTTTCCTTTGTGAACGACTACGCCGCGCTGTTGCCGGAGTCTCCCGCCGCGTCCGAGGCGCCGGCCTCGCCACTGCTCAGGGCCGAGCCCGCGCGCGGCGTGTGCAAGGTGCTCTGCTACCACCCCGACCACAGCCTGACCCTGGCCCGCATGACCCGCGAGGAGATTCGCCCGGTGGTGGACGCCTGGACGCGCGAATACCTCGAACTGGGCGGCATCGACTGGATCGAGTACGTGCAGATCTTCGAGAACCGCGGGGCCATGATGGGGGCCAGCAACCCGCATCCGCACGGCCAGATCTGGTCCACCGGCTTTGTGCCCGACGAGCCGGCCGCCGAAACCCAGGCGCAGCGCGACTACCTGGTCCGCACCGGCCGCTGCCTGCTTTGCGACTATGTTGAGGCCGAGCGGCTAGCCGGTGAGCGGGTTGTATTTGAGAATGAGCACTTCCTGGCCCTGGTCCCGTGGTGGGCCATCTGGCCGTTCGAGGTGTTGCTGGTCAGCCGCCGCCACTTGGGAGCGCTGCCGGAGTTGAATGGCGGCGAGCGCGATGGGCTGGCCGACGCCCTGAAGCGCCTGACCACGCGGTATGACAATCTATTTGAGACCAGTTTTCCCTATACCATGGGCTTCCACCAGTCGCCGACGGATCGGGAAACGCACCCGGAGTGGCATTTCCACGCGCACTTTTACCCGCCGCTGCTGCGCTCAGCCACGGTGCGCAAGTTCATGGTGGGCTTTGAGATGCTGGGCATGCCGCAGCGGGATATTACCCCCGAGGACGCGGCCCAGCGGCTGCGCGCCTGCTCCGAGGAGCATTTCTGGCCCAGGGTTTGAGAGGCGACCCGGCCGTGAATTGCCGAGCCTCTTTTATCTGCGACTTTGGCCCACGGGCGCGGATCCCTCGCGTCCAGCCGTCTCGCCGGCGGCGCGCTTGCGGATGTTCTTGGCCAAGTACATGGCGGAGTCGGCGGCTGACAGGAGGCTCTCCGCAGTGGTGCCGTCTTCGGGATAGATGGAGTAGCCAAAGCTGGCCGAGCCTTGCAGGAGCTTTCCTTCAACGTCAAACGGCTCTTTGAAGCAATGTTCCAAGCGCAGGGCGATCTCCTCGACCTTTGTGCGGTGGCGCACCATCGGAAGCAGCACGGCAAACTCATCGCCGCCCAGCCGCGCCAGCAGGTCGGCGGAGCGGAGCTGCCGCTTCAGGCGCTCCGCAACCTGCTGAAGGAACAGGTCTCCGACGTGGTGGCCGTAGCGGTCGTTGATCGGCTTGAACTTGTCAAGGTCGATGTAGATCAAACCAAAGACGCTTGCATTCTGGCGCGCCTCTTCAATCAGGGCGTCCAGGCGCTCCCCGAGCGAACGTCGGTTGTGGACATTGGTGAGCAGGTCGACCTCCGAGCGACGCAACAGCTCGGAGTGAAGCCTGCGGGTTTCCATGGCCAGCATGGCCAGCTCCGCCCCCCTGGAAAGAACCTCCGTTTCCCGGGAGAATGTGCGATGGATGCCCGGGAAGGTCCTGGAACTCATGCCGGCACAAAGGGTTCCCAGCGGCGGTCCGGAGCGGGCCGGAATCTCTTCTTTGAGGACGTGCAACCGGTCTGCATCCGGAGGGTAATTGCCTAGCCGCGCTCCATCCGTGACGTCGCACCAGCAGGGAGCGCCGTTGAGCATAAACGAGGTCATCTCCGTAATCGCTTCGAGGATTTCCGCCAGGGGTTTTGAACTGTTGATGTCCGTAAAGATGCGGCTGCGGCGATGTTCCAGATATGCCAGTGAGGCCAGTTCGCCGCTCTGACGGCGCACTTTGATCTTGAGGGCCCATCCCCAGACGCCCACTCCAATAGTCACCACCGCGAGGATCAGGCTGAGCATAGTCGAACTGGCACCGTGTTCTCTGTCCCCTTCAGTTTAGATCGGGGCCGGAATGAGTAAACAACCGCGGGTGGAGAATGGGCCGCGTAACCGTACACAAGAGTAACGGGAAACGGGGATCCGTAGGAAGGCTGCGTGCCGTGAGTGACTGCGCAGTATGGATCATGGGTAGATCACAGGCGGGACATCTCTCTGAAGAAGCGGCTAAACCATTGATAAGAATGGTGAGCTCGCTGGGATTCGAACCCAGGACCCACGCCTTAAAAGGGCGTTGCTCTACCACCTGAGCTACGAGCTCGTTCAAGACCGCTGATTTCAACTTATCACAGGGCCGGTTTTGCCGCTTTGCCGGGATGCGATGCCGAGCGTACGCCAGGAGTCTGCCGAGCTCTTCGCCGCCTTGAATTCCCGGCTCGCGAAGATCGGCCATGTCGCCTCCGGGCGTCCATGCTATCGTGTTCTCAGCCCTGGTTTGAACTCTCAGCGGGCGCAAGCAAAGCCGGAATTCGCTCCTCTCCATTCCGGCCCACAACTTCCGGTTTTGTCTTGGGAGTTTGCCTGCATCCGTGGGGAGAGAGTGGGCGAGAGCCCGCCCAAGCGAGGATTGCGAAAAAGCCGTGCCGGACATTGCGCAACAAGAGACCGTTCAAGCGAACTGCTATGCCCTGGAATTGCCGCCGGATGCGCAATCCGCGCCGAAATGGTTCGCGGTCTACACGAATTCGCGCCATGAGAAGCGCGTAGGCCAGCACCTGAGCATGAGGGAGATCGAGCATTATCTGCCCCTCTACCGCGTACAGCGCAAGTGGAGCAACGGATTGAGGGTTACCCTCGATCTGCCGCTGTTTCCGGGCTACATCTTCGTCCGCATCCATCGAACGCAGCGCGTGCGGGTGCTGGAAGTTCCGGGCGTGCTGGCCCTGGTGGGCGGCACGGGGGGCGAGCCGGCGCCCTTGCCGGAGGCCGATATCGAAGCATTGCGATCCGGCCTTCCTCTGCGTCGCGTCGAGCCGCACCCTTTGCTACAGGTGGGGCAGCGGGCGCGCATTCGATCCGGCGCCTTTGCCGGTATGCAGGGGATTGTGGTGCGCAAGAAGAACAGCTTCCGCGTAGTTCTCACGCTGGATACCATCAAGCAGAGCTTCGCCGTGGAAGTTGACGGCAAGGAACTGGAGCCGCTGGACCCCGGAGGCTTGGCTCGCGCTTGACGATCGAACCCCATTGAATGACGCAACGAATGCCCGCCCGAGCGCGGCCGAACGAAATGACAGGGCGTCAATCGCGTTGCGCCATCGGTGAAACTGCTTTAGTTGACGCCGCGCTCATTCAGCCACGGGCCGTACTCGCAGTCCAGGCCCTCGATGTGCTCGACATACCAGTCGCGCAGGAAGCCGAGCAACGGGCGCATCAGGACTCCTTCGCCGTATTGCACGCGATGGGCCGACTGGAGCATATGAGCCAGCATGCTTCGATGCTCGGCGCGGTGCTCGGCCAGGCCAGGAAAGCCGGTCTGCTCCATCAATTGCTCTTCGCTCCAGAAGTGCATGCGCGTGAACTCGATCAGCCGGTCCAGCAGCTCGCTTACCTGTTCGCGGCCGCATCCGTGCACCACCGCCTGGCGAAGTTCGTTCATCGCATCCATCAGGATGCCGTGCTGATCGTCCATGGCTCGAACGCCCACGGTGCAGGAGTGGCTCCAGGTTAGAAGGGTCACATGAGTCTCCATGAATCTCTGGTGGAGGTATCGGTCAGGCCGGGCAGGAAGTTAATGGAAATCTGCCCGGCTCTGGTAACCAAGGTTTGGCGCGGAGCGCGCGGAATCGGAGGAGGCGAAGGCGCACAATGGACTTGAGCCTCATGATCGCTCCGGCAAACCTGATCGCGGCCTTGCTTGCGCTCATCCCGCTCCTGGCGCTGGACTCTTCGCCCACGCCTCGATGGACGCGATCTGGTCTCTATGGCTCCGGTAGATCGGCCGGTCTTTGCTCGTGCCCATAGGTCAGGTAGCCCAGGCCAACCCGCATATTGTGGTCCACGGGTCCGGGCACCGTGATGGCGATAGCGATGCCGAAAATGGCATGCGCCACGGCCAGTGGATAGAGGTTGCGGTAGCGACGAAAGATCATGCAGGCGGCAAAGCCCCATAAGAATGTGACCGAGGTGAGGATGGGGTTGGGCAGGTGAGCGATTGCGAAGAGGACCGCGGCCGCAAGGGTGGCGGATTTGGCGCTTGGGAGCAACCGCAACAGTCGCTTCAAGAAGAAGCACTGCAACAGGAACTGTTGCGCAAACGCCCACAGCGCGTAGGCCCAGTACCTTTCGATGAATAAAACTGGGCTTGCGGGCAGATGCAGCGTATGGAGCCTGGCGGCTGCGAGGACAACCGCGGCGGCCGCCGCCAGCGCCATGCCCACCACCCACAGCGACCGAAGCAGGTTTACCGAGCGCAGGCCCATCGCCTTGCGGCCGTCGAACGAGATCGAGAGAATGAACGCAACCGCAGCCGCTGCATCCCACCAGAGCAGGCTTTGCCAGGGGCGCGGCGTCCAGACGACAAGCAGAATCAGGCCATAGGCAATGGCAAGCTCGATCAGATCGCGCCGACTGCCGCGCACAGCCACGAAGATTTCCCTGCCGGAGGACGGTACTCCGCCTGCTTCCATGGGAAAGATGTTAGCCGGAAAGAAGTTGGCGGTCCAATGCGCTGACCGTGCGCTAGGGGCTGGAGGAATGCTTCCCTTCAACCGGATGGGCGCGCCGCCCTTTTCAACCGCCGCCGAGCGGTATTGCCGCGTGCCAGATCATGCGATTCCCCGGCCGCCTTCGCCCTCAGTCCAGCCGCGTCAGGAAGGCTTCGCCCTCGCTAGGGCGCAGTTTGCGGGCGATGGCTTCGGCCACCTCGCGGTTGTCGCCCTGGGGGCGGATGCGCACCCAATAGCTCTCGGCGCCCGGGAACTCGATCACGTTGGAGGCGGGGTACTTGCGCAGAAGCTGCTGCTTGAGCCTATCGGCCGCGCGCTCGGATTTAAATGCGCCGATCTGCACGCACCAGCGCCCGCCGGTCGCGATGGGCTTTGGAGTCCGGTACACGTCGACGCGGACCTGGACCAGCCCGGCGCGGTAGACGCCTGTGGCCTTGGCGCTGGCGATGGTGAGATCGATGATCCTGTCCTCGGCGAAGGGGCCGCGATCGGTGATGCGCATGGCGCTGGATTGGCCGGTCTTGAGGTTGGTGACCACAATCAGCGAGCCCATGGGCAGGGTGCGGTGCGCGGCGGTCAGGGCGCGATCGTCGAAGACCTGTCCGTTGGCGGCTTTGCGGCCCTTGTAGGGCGCGGTGTACCAGGTGGCCAGCCCCTCCTCGGTCAGGATGGGGCGATGGGTGTTCACATAATCGAGGTCTTCGGCGCTGATCCCGCCGGGCGGCGTCGGCGTGACGGGAATGTGCGCGGGCGGCGTGTTCTGGGTCGCAGGAGGATAGACCCGGGGCGCGGGGGGATACGCCGCTGGCGGAGGCGGAGCGGCCTGCGGCGCGGGAAGCTGCGCCACGGTGGCGGTGCGATGTCCACACCCGGTCAAGGCCGCGATGGCCGGAAGCATGAGCGCCAGGGCCAGCCCTGCCCAAACGGCTTCGCGCCGCTGCTTCCTCCGATGGGCGGGCCCGGTCATCAAGAGCTGGGCGCCTCAGGGGGTTGAGAAGGCGGTTCGGGCGGCTGCGCAGGCCCCCTGTTCGCCTTGCTGTCAAGGTGGTCGGCAAACTTGTGCAGGGAATCGGCCACCGTGCGCAGGGCGGAGATGGACTCGCTGCGCACCTGCGGAATCACGGCGGTGTTCACATAAGCGGTGGCGTGGCGCAACTCCAGTTGGATTCGGTCGATGGCTTCGTCGATGCGGTATCCCACACTGCCGGGACCGTAAGGATAGCTGCTCATGGGGCGTAACCTCCTGCCAGTAACTTCTGGCGACCGGCACTGATTCGAGTCTGGCTGGCGCCGCGCGCCGCGTCAAGAGCGGAGGGCGGGGCGCAAGACTCACAGGTGCCGCAATGGTCAATACGGGCGGCGCGCCGCTAGAGTTCCCCTCTCAATGGACCAGCTGCGGAGTCTTTTGAGCCTTGCAAGCCATCTTTCGGTTAGAATCCGCGTCAGAGCTTCATGGAAGACAAGGACGGCACTCCTCCTGCGCGGATGGCGGCCGGCATGGAGACGCGCCGAATCTGCCCCAGAAAGATCATGCAGCCAAGACCCCAACCAACGAAAGCACAGCGACCATGGAACCGGCTCGCACAAGTGCGCATCTCCGCCAATGTGGGTGCCCCATCCTTTGAGCGGTCTTGGCTCAAAGGGTGGGAACCACGAGGCTTACCCTGGATACGAACAGGGCGGCGCACCCTCCTGGCGCTGCTTCTGGCGGCGTTGCTATTGCCGGCCGCGCGGGCGTGGGCGGGGCAGGCGGAGAGCCCCAAACCCGACCCGGCGCTGCCCGAGGCCCCCCGTCCGCAGACCGCCTCCCACGATAGCGCCGCGGAACCCAGTCCCTGCCCGGTGAGGAAAGCCGGTGAGGCGGCAAAGGCGACAGAGACAGCGCCTGCCGCTCCGAGCGACGGCTCGCCGCGGCCAGCGGCCTCGAGCGTCAACCCCCAGCCGGGCGCGAAGCCAGCGCCGTGCCCCCAGCCTTTGCCCCACATCGACTGGTACGCGCGCTTCACCAATGGGCCGCAGGTGAAGCCGATGAAGCCCCAGGAGAAGGCCTGGCTGGCGGTGCGCAACATAGCCGACCCCTTCAACGCCGTCACCATCCTTGGCAGCTCCGCCATTGCAGTGGGTTCCAACTCCCACTCGCCTTACGGACCGGGAATGACGGGATTTGGGCGGTACGTGGGCGTCAGTTATACCCAGGACATCACCGGCGAGTTCTTCGGCACCTTCCTGATTCCATCCATCGCCGGCCAGGATCCGCACTACCATCGCATGCCCGACGCAACCATCAAGCGCCGCATCGCTCATTGCATTTACCAGGTTGTCTGGACCCAGGGCGACAACGGCAAGGGCATGGTGAACTACGCCGATGTGCTGGGCTTCGCCATCGACGACGAGATCGGCAACCTCTACGTTCCGGGCCGCGAGACCGATCTGCCCGCCAGCACCGAGCGGTACTCGACCAACCTGGCCACCGCGCCCGTCGACAACTTCGTCACCGAGTTCCTGCCCGACGTAGCCCGCCGCATCCACGTCCATGCGGTCCTGATCCAGTGGATTATCAACCAGGTGGCCAAGACGGAAGGACAGGGACAGTAGTGAGGCAAAAATCGACGAAAAGCGGGCCGAAATCACCGAAAACAAGGCGTTTTTGAGCGATTATTCTTATTTTTTTGGATAACAGATTGGCCTTCGATAAAGTCCTATATCCTTATGATTACATTAAGGTTATATCCTTATTCCGGCCCCAGGGACGTGCGACAGAAACGGGCTCTTCAGAGGGGAGGGGGGAGGGGTCTCGGTCTTGCGGACGGAAACGCAGGCGAAGATAGAACAAAGTTCGTCCTGTCTTTGCCCCTCCGGCCGGACGGCGTGTAACCACCCCAGCGAAGAAGACCCCGCCGCACACTCTCTCCAGTCCGATTGTGCGCCGGTGGAAGGGAATTCTCCGCAAGAAACCGGCGCGCCTCCCACCGGGGAGGGAAAAAAGTTCCTGCGTCCGCTGCCGGGCAGAGCAATTGTGGAACCGACGCGGTGCTCGGCGTTCAACCGCGAAGATGGAGTGCGGTGCGCTGCGAAAACGTGGGATTCGGTACTTCAACCCTTGAGGGTTTACCGGCGAGGGGGCGTTTGAACTAAGCTCCCGGCGCGTCGGGAGATTGAATGTCACATCCAGACGCAGCCAGCCAGGAGTATAATGTCTTGCCATGCCAGCGCCAGGAGGATTCTCCTATGCGAATGAGAGAGTATCTTTCACCTTTCGCTTTCCTGTTTGGATACCTGCTTGCGTGTGCAGGTATTCCTTGGTCTGCCGGGGCGCAGACGACTGCCGCCAACGAATGGACCTGGATGGGTGGAAGCAGCACGTTCACATGCATTTCTTTGGATGATTGCTACAGTGCTGCGGTTTACGGAATGTTGGGAACGCCCGCTGCCGGCAACAATCCAGGAGGCCGCAGTGACGCTTCGAGTTGGACTGACAGCAGCGGCCATTTCTGGCTCTTTGGAGGTTCGGGACTCGATGCCAACGGCAATTTGGGCACTCTCAACGACCTTTGGGAGTTCAATCCTTCCAAGAACGAGTGGGCCTGGATGGGCGGATGCGGGCTGAGTTGCCTCGAACCCGGCGATTGGGGCCAGCCCGGCGTGTATGGCACATTGGGAACGCCCGCCGCCGGAAACATCCCGGGAGGCCGCGTTGACGCTTCGAGTTGGACTGACAGCAGCGGCCATCTCTGGCTCTTTGGAGGTTGGGGAGTCGATGCAAGCGGCAACGGGGGTAATCTCAACGACCTTTGGGAGTTCAATCCTTCCACAGACGAATGGGCCTGGATGGGCGGAAGCCAATCTGTCGACCAATTTGGCGTGTACGGCACGTTGGGAACCTACGCGACCGGAAACACCGCTGGAGGTCGCTCTTCAGCGTCAAGCTGGATCGACAACAGTGGTAATTTCTGGCTCTTTGGCGGCAATGGCGTGGATCAAAGCGGCAATTCGGGCCGTCTTCTCAACGACCTTTGGGAGTTCAATCCTTCAGCGAACGAATGGAGGTGGATGGGCGGAAGCAGCACGGTACCTAGCAATGCCTCGGGCCTGCCCGGAGTGTACGGCATCTTGGGAACGCCTGCTGCCGGAAACATCCCCGGAAGCCGCTATTCCGCATCCTCGTCGAGTTGGACAGACAGCAGCGGTCACCTCTGGCTTTATGGGGGGTACGGCGTCGATGCCAACGGAAACTATGGCTATCTCACCGACTTTTGGGAGTTCAATCCTTCCACAGACGAGTGGGCATGGATGGGCGGAGACAGCTCGGCGCCAACGGGTTGGTACTGCCCGCCTTTCATCTCGGGGAATAGTTGTTATTGTCCCCCCACCGCCGAGTACGGCACGTTAGGAGTTCCCGCCCCCGAAGACAGCCCCGGAGGACTCTCGTTCGCTTCGACCTGGACCGACAGCAATGGAAAATTCTGGCTCTTTGCGGGGCAGCCCGTTTGCGCCTCGATCACTGTCGCGCTGAACGATCTTTGGGAGTTCGATCCTTCCATGAATGAATGGGCGTGGATGGGCGGAAGCAGATCTATCCCCCAAAACGGCGTGTACGGCGCTTTGGGAACACCCGTTGCCGGAAACGTCCCCGGAGTCCGCTATAGCGCGAGTAGCTGGACCGACGCCAGCGGCAATTTTTGGCTCTTTGGGGGCTATGGAGCCGATAGCACCGGGGATTTTGGCCTTGTGCCCAACGTTGGCTATCTCAACGACATGTGGGAGTTTCAACCTGTCGCGCCCTATACACCGGCGGCGACACCCGTCTTCCATGTGGCAACCGGAACGTCTACGACGCCACCGGCGGTGGCAATCTCAGATGCGACAGCTGGGGCAACCATCTACTACACCACCGACGGAAAGACGACGCCCACAACCGGCTCGGCCGAATACACTGGCGCAATCATAGTGTCCTCTACCGAGACCATTGAGGCGATCGCATTGGCGCCGGCTTATACCCCGAGTCCCATTGTCAGCCTGACATACACGCTCACTCCAGACTTCGCTGTTGCAGCCTCGCCGGCATCGATTACGGTCATTCCGGGCCAAAATGGTACAGCCCTGCTAACGGTCACGCCGCAATATGGATTCAGTTCGGCAGTTTCATTCAGTTGCTCGGGATTGCCTGCCGGAGCATCGTGCAGCTTCTCCCCGGCAACCGTGACGCCGTCGGGCGCGGCGGCTTCGACAACGCTCACAGTGAGTACAGCCAAGACGACGGGGGCTCTTTACCGCCCGTCAAACCCGCTGTTTCCAACTGCGGCGCTGGCGGCCGCTTTGTGCTTCTTCGGCTGGAGAAGACGGCGCGATTTGCAATTCATGCTGTGGCTGGCGGTGGCCTTCGCCGGACTGGGGCTGGTCTCCGCCTGTGGCGGCGGGAGCGGTGGCGGTGGTGGCGGGAGCGGTGGAGGAGGTGGGGGCGGCGGAGGCTCGACGCCGGTGACCTCGACCGTTACCGTGACCGCGACATCGGGATCGCTGCAGCACACGACAACCTTCTCGCTTACGGTGGACTAATCAATCTTTGAACAGGTCTTTCCGGGCAGCCGGCATTGCCTCAGGGGCTAAAGCCCGGTCATTTTTGTGGCCGTTTGCGGCCCGACTGAAGTCGTGCCCTTTTACAAGGCGGGGCTTGCGGAGAGGCTCCCCAAAAGGTCGAGGATTTCGCGCTCTTTCCTGGGGCTGAAGCCCCGGGCTCCCTCCGGAAGCTCCATTTGCCGAAGCCCGAGTCTTTCTCCGGAAGCTGCGATCTGCAATTGCGGGCGAGAAACCAGGACTGAAGGGCATTCGGATAAACGTCGCATCTGCCCATTCCAATGATTCGCACTGCCCCTACGGGGCGGCGGATTCCAACTTCGACGCATTCCCAGGGCTTTGCCCTCCGCCCCACGGACGAGAGCCTGTCCGTGGGGACCCCGGCCTGGGCTATTCTCAATCCTCCCTACGGGAGGCGTGCTCAGCTCTTTTCCGGGGTTGAAGCTCCAGGCTCCATCCAAATGCTATTGCCCTGGGGGCTGGAGAGAAGTTGGAGGCGGGCAAGCCGGCTGGGGTCTTGCGGCGCAGAGGGCCGATCTCAGCGTTCAAGGATCGCCTGGCGGGCAGCGCGAACCTCGGCGGCGAGGACCTGCAAGACCTTGAGCGACACCTGCGGGTCGGATTCCATCAGGGCGGTGAAATCGTCGCGGGTGACAAAGCCTAGCTTGGCGCCGCTGCGGGCCGTGGCTGTAAGCGTGTAAGGCGCATTGCCGACGAGTCCGGGCAGCCCAAGCACCGAACCGGCGGCTGCCTGGCCCGACAGGATGGCTTCGCCCCGAGGAGAATCCATGGTGAGGGTGACTTCTCCCTGGTGGAGAATGTACACGCCGGCAGCGGCGTCTCCTTGGCGAAAGAGAATGCTTTCCGCGCCACAGGAGAGTTCGATGGCTCGCCGGCTGAGCGCCTCGATGAGCTTGGGATCGGCGACGAATGCGGACGAGTCGAGCTTCATGCGCGCCTCCATGCATGTTGACGGGGATGAGTGGAACATGGGCCCTTTCGGGCTTTGAGGCTATGGTCGCATCGAAAAAGGCGGGGGGAGTGTGATGTACATCACCTATTGGTGGTTAAAGCGGGGAGTAGAAGTAGATTCTGGAGTTGGGCCGGCACTAGTGTCCCGAGTCAGATTTCATCCCAAGAGCGAGGAAAGCAACCGCAGGTCCTTCGACTCCGTCCGCCGCGGCGGACTCCGCTCAGGATGACAGCACTATTTATTCATCGAACATTGGACTCGGGACACATGCAAGGCATCGCGGGAGAAGGCGGCGTATCTTGGTAAGCATGAACAGCGGATTGGCGGTTTCGGTACTGGACCTTGTGGGCATGCGCGTCGGGGAGTCGCCCGCGAGCGCGTTTGCGCGGTCGGTGGAGCTGGCGCGGAACGCGGAGCGCTGGGGCTACAGGCGCTACTGGCTGGGGGAGCACCACTCGATTGTGGGGCTGGCCGACTCGGCGACGCCGGTGCTGGTTGGGCATGTGGCGGGGGCGACCAAGCGGATTCGGGTGGGCAGCGGCGGGGTCATGCTGCCCAATCATCCGCCGCTGGTGGTGGCCGAACAGTTTGGGACGCTGGAAGCGCTGTATCCGGGGCGCATTGACCTGGGTGTGGGGCGGGCACCCGGAGGCGATCCGCATGCCATGCGGGCACTGGGGCGGGATCTGGGGCAGCGAGACGCTCTTTCGAACCATGACGCTTTCTCGGAACGTCTTGAGGAGCTGCGGGGTTACTTAAGAGCGGAGAAGCCGGGGCAGACGGTCAGGGCGATTCCGGGCCAGGGCAGCAATGTGCCGATCACGCTGTTGGGTTCAAGTTGCTGGAGCGCGGAGCTTGCGGCAAGGCTGGGGCTGCCGTATGCCTTTGGCGCCCAGTTTGCGCCGGAGCATCGGGTTGAGGCGGCGAAGCTCTACCGGGAGCAGTTCCGGCCCAGCGAAACGCTGCGCAAGCCATACCTGATGATGGCGGTGCCGGTGATGGCCGCGGAGACGGATGGCGCGGCGCGGCGGCTGTTTACGACCATGCAGCAGCGGGCTTTGAGCCTGATCCGCAACGATGCTGTGGCGTTGCTCCCCGCCGTGGATTCCATGCAGCCGCTGTGGTCGGCGGCGGAGCGGGTGGCTATCGAGAGCAGGCTGGCCGCGGCGATTGTCGGATCGGACTGGACGGTGAAGGCGGGGCTCGAAAACCTGGTGCGGCAGACCGGCGCCGACGAGGTGATCGTGGTGACCGATGCCTATGAGCAGGCGGATCGGCTGGAGTCGTATCGAAGGGTGGCCGCGATTGCGGCGGGGATGAAAACCGAACCGGCGCGCCGCAAAAGCCCGAATGCTCTTAAGCGAGCTACAGCTTGACAAGTGGTAAGCGACAGGGTGCGACGCGAGGGCCTATGAAGAATCCGCCCCATCCGGGGGACTTTATCCGGAGTGAAATTGTCGAGCCGGCTGGTTTGACGGTGACGGCGGCATGATAATCTGAATTGCAACCTGAAGGAGGTGCGCCGTGAAATACGAAGACGAAATCGCCCACCTATCCTCCTTTCAAGCGGACCAGTAAACGCCGCAGAGGATTCCCCTCGGAAACCCACGTTAAAAAGGGTCACCGGATCGTCCATGGTGACAAATACCTCACCGAAAAGCTGGGGCGGAACGACTTGTGCCCGTGCGGCTCCGGCCAGCGCTTTCAAGAAGTGCTGCATGAAATCCGGATTGTTCGACGGCAGCCGCCGCCACTACTTTTCTCCGCGAATAGGCGCCGCCGTCACGCGTGTGGCATCCTCGCGCAGTCTTGTGCAGCCACGCGGGATTGCGGCGTGCGGGAGAATTGCGGGAATCCCAGGTCTCCAAAGCGAGACCTGGGACACCCCGCCTCACCGCCATTGGCTGATGCGGTAGGACGTTCGCGAATCCTGGACCTGCAACTGCGGCAGAGCCGCGTTGGCCGGCTCAGTTGGCTGGCGATCGTCGAAGACGATGATCGACAGTTTTGGCCGGATCGAAGCGGCCTCGGTGCGCGTGAGCAATCCCTTCGCATAGAGTCTCTGCACGGTTGCGCGCAGCTGTGACTCTTCCAGGTAAACTTGCTTGCTCAGATCGAGCAGGAACTGGCTGTCATTCACCCACGGAACCGTGATGTTCTCCTGCACGCTCCACGGCATCTGCTTATCGTCCACGCCAAGCATCTCGGCCAGCAGGCGATGCCGCGTCGCGGCGTTTAGCGGCAAGGGAGAATAGCAGTAGTTCAGGCTCACCTCCGTCTCGACGCGCCGATAGGTAATGCGGTCGTCGCCGGCTTCTACGAGCAGAGGGCCGGCGACCAGCGGGCCGGTATTGTCCGCGTCCGGCCGGTTCTCTTCCACGGTGTACAGGAACAGCGTGGGCCATCCCACCCGCGGCATGCCGCCGGCTTCCCACTGGCACCCAGGCTTGGCGACGCAATCCACCAGGCACCGGTCCACGCCGGCATATCCCTCGTTGGGAACCGAGACGGCAAGCCGTTCCAACGAATCGACCAGAATGCGGGCGGCGATATCCTGCGGGCGTTCCTTGGCCAGCATCATGGCCGCCACTCGCGCCATCATCAGCCTGTCCTCGCCTTCCCGATCCCCCTGCGCGGGCCTCACGCCTACTCCGTTTTCGTACCACGACAGGAGGAGCGGCTCCGCATCGTTGAACGGCAGCCGCGCGGCCAGTATCAGCGCCTGGTCGGGAAACGCGTAGGCTATCGCGCTGACGCCCGCCGGCGAAACGAATTCGTTGCGCTGGATCAGGGTGTCGAGGATGGCTGTCATCGCATCGTACCGGTCGCCGTCCTGGTAGCGATGTCGTTGCGCCGGGTCCCAGCGCTCCACCATCTCCTGCATGATGGCAATCTCGGCATCGTTCCCTCTGCCACCTGCCTTCCATGCGCCCAGCGCAACCAGGCGTGGATCGTGGCTGCGCAGCAGCGGCTCGATCGGCACGTCGGAACCGCGTTGCGCCAGGCCGGTTGCGGCGGAAGCGAGGATGAAAACTGAGACGAGTGTGAGGCTGAACCTCGGTCTGGCCATTCTGCAACTCCCGGTCGCCCGCGGAAGCGGCAACCCGCGAAGAAATGGGGATTCATCCAATCATGACGCACAGCCGGGCAATCCGCTCAAAGGATTCCAATGGTTCAGATTCTCGGGACGGATTATCTTGATTGCGCCTGTGCCTCAGCCGATGGAGGCTCGCCGCCGAGGACCGCCCGCCTACATCAGCCGCCTTCGCACCAGGTCCAGTGCCTGCTGGGTGGTCCATTGGCGGATGCGGGTGCGGTCGCCGCGGAAGGTGCGCTCGACAGACTCGGTCTTCTGGGCGTCGGAGACGGCGATGTGGACCCGGCCCACGGGCTTGGATTCGGTGCCGCCGGTGGGGCCGGCGATGCCGGTCACGCCCACTCCCAACGTTGCGCCAGTGCGCAGGCGGATTCCGGCCGCGAGGGCCTGGGCGACCTCCGCGGAGACGGCTCCGTGCTGCGCGATCAGTTCCGGCGGGACATTGGCAAAGGCGGTCTTCAGCTCGTCGGAGTAAACGACCGCGCCGCCGAGGAAGGAGCGCGAACTGCCCGGCACGCTGGTGATGCGTTCGGCGAGCATGCCGCCGGTGCAGCTTTCGGCCACGGCAAGGGTAGCCTGGCGAAGGCCGAGGTAGTAGAGCACGATCTGCTCCAGGGACTCTCCCTCGGAGGAGTAGAGCCAGTCTTCAAGCGCCTCCTCCAGGCGGCCGGCCAGCTCGTCGACGCGCTGCTTGGCGGTGGCGGCGTTGGAGTTGGAGCAGAGCAGGATGAGCTGAATGTCGCCGGCGTGGGCCAGGATGGTGGTTTCGACGTCGGCGTAGGTGGAGTAGATGGGGGCCAGCAGCTTGTCGGCCTGGGACTCGGGAATCATGGCGGCGCGGAGGGTGCGCCTGGCGATGGAACGCTCAGGCACGGCGGCGCGCAGCCGGGGCACGCACTCGGCGTCGAAGAGCGGGCGGCACTCGGCGGGCGGACCGGGGATAAGCAGGATGAGCTTGCGGTAGCCGCCGAATGTGAAGTCGAGCCACTGGCCGGGGGCGCTGCCG
Source organism: Occallatibacter sp. (assembly GCA_050014575.1). GTDB lineage: Bacteria > Acidobacteriota > Terriglobia > Terriglobales > Acidobacteriaceae > Telmatobacter. The sequence goes on from JBEKDB010000001.1 coordinate 113,266, forward strand.
TTGGGGTTGCCCAGCAGGGTTGCGCCTTCAAGAACGTCGGCCTGCTTCAGGTTGTTTGCGGGCATGGGGATGCGCCAAGTAGCGGCTCGGGCATGCAGCGCGGCCACCTGACTGGCGTCGCGGCGCAGGGTGAGCGAGAGCGCCTCGGCAACAGCCTCGCGGGTGAGGTCGTCCTCGGTGGGGCCCAGGCCGCCAACGAGGATGAGAATGTCCGTGCGGCCAAGCGCGGTACGGATGGCGCCGATCAGGTCTTTGCGGCGGTCGCCGACGATGGTCTTGAAGGCCACGGTGACGCCGATCTCGTTGAGCTTCTGAGTGAGATAGAGGGAGTTGGTGTCCTGACGCCAGGGGGTGAGCATCTCGGAGCCGACGGCGATGATCTCGGATTTCATGGGTCTTCCAGGCGCAGAACTACTTGCGATTATGCCACGGATGAGAGTGCGCCGGCTTTTCCCTTATTTGTAGCCTATCGATCCGGCGCGAAACGACTGCCGGCTTCCCACCCTTTCCGCATAAGACGCGGAAAGGATGGGGCACGGAACGCAGTGCATTCGCGCCGGATCAATGGGACGAAGAGCGATCGCCGCGGACCCGGAGTTCGCCGCATCCGCCGGCCCGCACCGGCTCGAAGGCTGGGCTCAATGTCCCGTGGATGACCAATGTGGAGGATCGGTCAGCAGCTTGAAGACGCCATAGGTTGCGCCCACCTGCTGCAATGCGGGGTTCTGTCCGCTTGCAGGCGCGGTGGAGATGACGGCGGTTGAGCCGTCCGCGTTGGCGATGGTGAGTTCGCCAGCCCAGGAGATATCCATATCGATGGCCTGGCCGAGGGCGTGAAGGCTCTGGAGCGCCGGTTGGAAGACAATCCCGTAGGCCGCCACCATTTGCGCCGCGGCGGCGGTCGATGCGGCCGGGTCGGGGTTGCCTTGATCGTCGCTATGCACCCATTGAATGTCCACATCTGGAATGGCGGGCACCTGCGCCGGATCGAGGCCGGAGTGAGCCACCCGGTAGGAGTAGTACATCAGGTCCAGGCGCTGCTGGGGCCGCAGCGTGTCGGCGATGCTGACCGTGGCCCCCGCGGCGCTGAGCGCGGAAAGGAACCTTTGAACATTGGTGCGAAAAGGCTCGACGAGATCGTCAACGCTGGTGCTGGTGGGGAATTGCTGAACCCATGCTGGTCCGCTAAGCGGCATGATTCGTCCTCCCTCCTGGAGTCGGGGAAATCGGTGCGATGGAACGGTGTTCCGTGGCGCGATCTCAAGCTTTGGGGAACAGGGAAAGAGCTAACTTGCGGATTCCGATGAGAGCGGCAGGCGGCAGCCATCATCAGGCCCTGCAAGCTTGCCTAAAGAGTACCTGCAAACTCTGAAAGATGGAAGCCTAAAACAGCGTCAGCCCTTCGACGCCCAAGTCCACATCGTAGACAGCTTCGTTGGTGGCGAGGATTGTGGTTCCAAGCGGCGAAAAGGCGACGCCGACCAGGTTGGCTCCGGCGACGACCAGGGTTGCTTCGCCGTCCGGTGTGATGCGGACCAGGCCGCGGCGGCCTTGGAGGCAGGCGGCAAGGTAGACGTCGCCTTCCTTTGAAAGCGCGAGGCCCTGCGGACGGCCGAGGCCGCGATACCAGGCGCGGGTGTCGCCGTTGGGTTCGATGGCCCAGATAACGTCGTTGGAAGAGAGCGAGGGCGCGGTGACGAAGAGCGTGCCGGCGGCGTTGACGGCCAGGTGATAGGCCGCCACGCTGGGCTCGAGAGTGGCGTGCACGTAGATCTGGCGCTGCGGATCGATCTTGAAAATGGTGCCGCTGCGGTCGCCGACAAAGAGGTTGCCCTCGGAGTCGAAGGCCGCGCCGGTGGCCACGCCCATGCCCTCGGCGTAGACGGTGGATTCGCCGGCCGCGTCGATGCGGTAGACGTTGCCCTCGGCGCGCGAGGTGACGAACAGGTCGCCCTCTGGATTGAAGGCCAGGCCGGTGGCGTTCAGAATTCCGGTGACGAAAGGCGTGCCGCGGCCGTCCGGGCTGACGCGGACAACGGAGACGGGGGTCATCTTGCCCCTCTGCCCTGAGATGGTGGCGTAGATCATGCCCGTGCGGCTGACTGCGGGGCTGGTCACGGGATGCAGGCCATCGGAGAGCTGGCGGGCCACGCGCAGAGGCGCGGGGTTGCTGGCACCAAAGGGGTTGCGGACCTCAATGAGTCCCGTGGATGCCTGCTCCGGGACGCGGAGCGCCAGCCGGGTTGGCCGGCTCATCAACAGGTGGGCGGGATGGCCGTCGACCAGCACGACGGGCAAGACGGCGGGTTGCCCGTTGCAAATGGGGCCGAGATGCGCACCCATCAGTTCGACCTCTCCGAGCGGCAGAGCGGCGCCGGGCAGAACGTCGTCGATGCGCGGCTCGGGGAGAATCTCCGGAACGGATTGGGCGTGGGTGTGGGGCATTTGCTTTTCCGGCTTGATTCCGTTGGCGGGTGAGAAGTGAAAGGCAACCGCAGGTCCTTCGACTTCGCCCCGCTCAGGACGATCTCATTCTAAAAACCGCTGACCGGCGACGCCGGCTCAGTGAATCCAGATGCGCAACAAGGATGCTACACCCAAAGCATACAGCCCCGCGGCCACATCGTCGAAGACGATTCCCCAGCCTTCGGGAAGGCTCTCGAGTTGGCGGGCGGGAAAGGGCTTGGTGATATCGAAGAGCCGGAAGAGGACCAGGGCAATCAGAGCGTGGCGCCAGTCGGCGGGGCTGAAGAGCAGGGCGATCCACTGGCCGGCGACCTCGTCGATGACCACAAAGCCGGGATCGTGGCGGCCGGATTCGCGCGCGGCAACGGTGGCGGCGGGCACGCCGAGGATGAGGCTGAGAGCGATGCCGATGAGGAGAACCGCAAGCAGCGAGTGCGGCGCGGGATGGAAGGCCCAGGCGTAACCGGCCCAGAGCAGCATCGCTGCTACCGAGCCCCAGGTGCCGGGGCCGGGCTTGCCGAAGCCCGCGCCGAAGAAGGTGGCGACGGTCCATGCCCAGAGGGTTCTGCGGACGGGCGGAGGCTGGCAGATATTGCCTTGTTGGCTATTCATCACGGGAATCTCCGCCGCGGCTGCCGCCCAGATCGCCAAGGTCTTCCAGGACTTCGGGATCGAGGATAGGAGAGCTGATCTTGTAGACGCCCATCGCCCACTTGCCGAGGTCGATCTTGCGGCAGCGGTCGCTGCAGAAAGGGAAGTCCTCGTCGTTGAAGCGAACCAGCATGCCGCAGGTCGGGCAGCGGAGCACCTTGGCGGATTTGCTTTTTGCGGGCATCGGTTTATTCCACTTTACAGCGGCCCGGCGACTATGCGCGCCACCACGTCGTACTCGTGGGCCTCGGTGATCTCCGCTTTGTAAAAGCGGCCGGGTTCGAGGGCGGCTAACTCGCCGAAGTCGTTGATGTAGACCTTGCCGTCGATCTCGGGGGCGTGGAACTGGGTTCGGCCCTCCCACAGGAGCGGCGTTTCCTCGCTTTCGCCTTCGGCCAGCAGCACTAACTCGCAGCCCACCCACTGCTGCTTGGCACGCTTGCTGATGGATTGCTGGAGCTTCATCAGGCGCCGTTTGCGGGCTTCGATGGTGCGCCTGGGAACCTTGCCGTCGAGCGAAAACGCGCCCGAACCTTCCTCGTCGGAGTAACCGAAGACGCCCAGCCAGTCGAACTTCGCTTGGCCGACAAACTCCTCCAAAACTTCAAAGTCGCGGAGCGACTCGCCGGGGAAGCCGACGATGAAAGTGGTGCGCAGGGCGATGCCGGGAACGGCGGCGCGGACTTTCTCAAGAGTCTTGAGGAAGATATCGGCGCCGGCGCCGCGTTTCATGCGCTTGAGCACGGCGGGCGAGGCGTGCTGGAGAGGCACGTCGAGGTACTTGCAGATGTTATCGTGGCGGGCGATGGTCTCAAGCAGGCGGCCGGTAATGCGGTTGGGATAGGCGTAGAGAGAGCGCAGCCAGCGCAGGCCTTCGATGCCGGCGAGCGAGTCGAGCAGCGTGGCGAGGCCGTCCTTGATGCCCAGGTCTTCGCCATAGCAGGTGGTGTCCTGGCCGATGAGGGTGATCTCCTGAACGCCGCGGGCGACTAACTGCCGCGCCTCGGCGGCGACCGATTCAAAGCGCCGCGAGCGGAACTTGCCGCGCAGGTTGGGGATGACGCAGAAGCTGCACGGATGGTCGCAGCCCTCTGCAATCTTGATGTAGGCCGAGGATTTCGGAGTGGTGAGAAAGCGCGGCGTGGATTCGTCGTAAAGATACGTGGGCAGCAGATGGGTCGCGCCCTGCCAATCGTCGCGGCGGAAGCGGCCCTGCTGCTCGCGGAGATTGCCCTCCGGGCGGGAAGCGGCAGTTTCGGTCTTGTGGGTTCCGGCGCGCGATTCCTGGCCGGGGCGGCTTTCCGCGTGGCCGCTGCCGCTGAGAATGTTGAACGGAGATGGAGCCGCAGCGGCTTGCGGCCGGGCCAGGCCAGCGGCTTCGAGGATGGATTCCAACTCGCCGGTGCCGACCACGGCGTCCACCTCCGGAATGCTCTTCCGGATTTCGTCGCGGTAGCGCTCGACCAGGCAGCCGGCGACGATCAGCCGCTTGGCCGAGCCGGAGGCCTTGTAGCGCGCCATTTCCAGGATGGTATCCACCGACTCCTGCTTGGCGGTATCGATGAAGCTGCACGTGTTGACGATCAGGATTTCGGCGTCTTCGGGATGGGCGGTCAGGCGCGCGCCGGCGCAGTCGAGCAGGCCCATCATGACCTCGGAGTCGACGAGGTTCTTGGGGCAGCCCAGGGAAACGAAGCCCACGGAAGGGGCCGTGGGTGGGGATGATCCGCTCACATTCCCATTGTAGCTGGGGAAAGGATTCCGGCGTCGTGTTTGGTCTCCGGCTCCTGGGTGTATAGTTCTTGCTGACGGAAGACAGAACAGTTGCAGGGAGGCGATGGAGATGGCAACTCGGGGAACTGAACCGGCAAAGCCGGCAGCGGATGAAGTGCTGCTCGTTACCAGCGGCGACCTGCGGCTTGCGGCCAACCGGGAGTGCTGGCCGGCGCAGAGAGAGATGGAAGAGAAGCTGACGGCGGCCTTCGCCGCGCAGGGCATCCGGCTGGTCCGCGCCCATGCGTACGACGAGACCCTTAAGCACGGCTTCATCTCGTCGCAGCGCATGGGCATGGATGTCTTCATGAATATCCATCCGGAGGCCCGGCTGGTCTTTGCGACCGCCGCGTGGCAGTACAGCCATCATGTGCTGCCCGGTCTGCGCAGCCATCGAGGGCCGATTCTGACGGTCGCCAACTGGTCCGGACAATGGCCTGGATTGGTCGGCCTTCTCAACCTGAATGGATCGCTTGTCAAGGCCGGCAAGGAGTTTTCCTCCCTTTGGAGCAAGGAGTTTACCGACGATTACTTTCTCGCCGGGCTTCGGCAATGGCTGAGCGAGGGCAGAGTCAGCCATGATAACTCGCATGTGCATGAGCTCGATTTTTCCAAAATCCCCGCCGAAAGCGCTCGGCTGGGCGCGGGGCTTGCCTTTGACCTGAAGCATCGCAAGGCAATCATGGGCATCTTCGACGAAGGCTGCATGGGCATGTACAACGCCATCGTCGACGACGAGTTACTGAACCCGTCGGGTATCTACAAGGAGCGCCTGAGCCAGTCCGCGCTCTTCGCCAAGATGCGGACGGTGGGCCAGACGGAAGCGGAGGCCGTTTATAAGTGGCTGGTTGCCAAGGGAGTCAAGTTCGAGTTAGGCAAGGACCCCGCGACCGAGCTGACTCTGGAGCAGGTCGCCGAACAATGCAGGATGTATATTGCGGCGGTGCGCCTTGCAAAGGAGTTTGGCTGCGATGCTATCGGCATCCAGTATCAGCAGGGACTGAAAGACCTGACGGCCGCATCCGACCTGGCCGAGGGAATGCTGAACAATGCGGAGCGTCCTCCGGTGTTTGCGGAGGGCACGAATGAGGAGCTTTATCCCGGCGGGCCGCTGGTCCACTTCAACGAGGTGGACGAATGCGCCGGCGTGGATGCGCTGATTACGAATCGCTGCTGGAGTGCGCTGGGGCTCGACCCATCGACGACGTTGCACGACGTTCGCTGGGGCGAACAGTACCGCGGGCAGGATTTGGATGCGTTTGTATGGCTGCTGCAAATCTCCGGCGCGGCGCCCGCGAATCACTACGTGGGCGGTTATGCCGGGGCCAGCAGCGAACGCCAGCCGGCCATGTACTTTCCGCTCGGCGGCGGATCGCTGAAGGGCATCGGCAAGCCGGGCGAGATCGTTTGGAGCCGCGTCTTTGTTGAGGGCGGCGCGCCCCATGCCGACCTGGGCCGGGGCACGGTGGTCAGCTTGCCCGCTGCGGAGACGGAGCGCCGCTGGCGCGAGACAACGCCGCAATGGCCCATCGTCCACGCCGTCTTCCATGGCGTCAGCCAGAATCAATTCATGGCTCGCCACCGCGCCAACCACGTGAACGTCGCCTATGCGCCCACAGCGGAGATCGCGGACAAAGCGCTTGCGACCAAGGCCGCCATGCTTGCGGAGCTGGGCATCAACGTCCATCTGTGCGGCGTTCCGCAGGGATAAGTCATCCGCCCAATTCAACAAATTGGGTGCCCCACCCTCGCGACGTTCTTGTACTTGCGGCCAGTGTCCTGAGTCAGAAATTCATCCCAAGAGTGAGGAAAGCAACCGCAGGTCCTTCGACTCCGTTTGGCGCACAAAACGCGCCTAACTCCGCTCAGGATGACAGCACCTTTCTTTCATCGAACATTGGACTCGGGACACTACGGGGGGTAACTCCGTCATGCTTGCAGCGCAGCCACAATCTGCTCCGTCGTGCGCACTCGCCCCATGCGCGGAAAGATGCGCTCGATGGCGTTAGCGTGGCTCTCGGCGCTCATCCCGGTCATGGCGTCGGAGGCAAAGATCAGTTCGTAGCCGCGCTCATAAGCATCGCGCGCCGTGCTTTCCACGCCGAACTCGGTTGCGATGCCGCACAAAACCACGGTCGTCAGGCCGCGGCGGCGCAGTTGCAGGTCGAGATCGGTGCCGTAAAAAGCGCCCCACTGGCGCTTGAGAATCACAATATCGCCCGGCTGGCGGTCGAGTTCGGGAATCAATTCGCTCCAGTCCGGCGGCGGAGTTCCCGTGAACCGCATCTGCTGATCGGCGGCTGGATGCAGCCGGTCCGCTCCATCCGCGGAGCCGCCCACATGCACCAGAACGGGCTTCGCCCCAGCCTGCCGCGCCGCTGCCAGCAGGCGCGCGGCGTTGGCAATCACGGCGAGCTTCGAATGAGGCGCGCCGCCGGGCATTCCCGCGATGCCCTTTTGCAGATCGATGACCACGATGGCCGTATGCCGCGGATCGAGTTTGAAGTCGAGTGCCGTATCGCTCATTGCTGTATCTCCTCCTCCGCCAGTTGCAAACCCTCTACCGGAATAATGCCCATCTCCCGATATATGGGCCGTATCTCGCGCCGCACCGCCCGCAGCCGCGTCGCGAACCATGCCGCGCCCAGCAGAACGGCGGATCCGTTCAGGATCACCGTCCACGGCGCGCCGATTGCGTGAGCCAGAGTTCCCGCCAGCAGGCTGCCGAACGGAGCCATGCCCACAAAGGCCATCGTATAGTAACTCATCACCCGCCCGCGCTTGTCTTCGCTGACGATCGTCTGGATCACGGTGTTGCTGCCCGCCATGCCCTGCATCATGCCCATGCCGGCCACAAAGACCATGACCATGGAGAGCCAGAAGTTACGCGACAATCCGAAGCCGATCAGCCCCAGGCCGAAGACGGCGGCGGCCATGGGAATCATCTTGACCAACCCGCGCACGCTTCTGCGCGCCGCCAGCGCCAGCGCCGATACCAGCGCACCCACGCCCATCGATCCCATCAGAAAACCCAGCGTGTGCGGACCGCCGTGCAGCACCCTGGCCGCGAAGATGGGCATGAGCACCACGAACGGCATCCCCATCAGGCTGACAACGGCAAACAAAAGCAGAATCGTCCGCACGGGCAGAAACTCCGAGACATAAGTCCAGCCGGCCTTCAACTCGGTCAGCGTCGACGTGGCCGCGCGCTTCACCACCGGCGCATGGAGGCGCATCATCAGCAGCGACGCGATAACTGCCAGGTAACTGATGCCGTCGATGAGGAAGCACCAGCCCTCGCTGCTGACCGCGATCAGCATTCCGGCCAGCGACGGGCCCACGAGCCGCGCCATGTTCACCATCGACGAGTTGATGGCGATGGCGTTGGAGAGATCGTTGCGGTCCTCGACCATCTTCACCATGAAGGCCTGGCGGCCGGGCATATCGAAGGCGTTGATGGTGCCCTGCATCACGCTGAGGATGAGTATCCAGTGAATCGCGATGTGGTGCGAGAGGGTGAGGGCGGCCAGCGCCAGAGACTGCACCATGGAGAGCGCCTGCGTCCACACCAACACCTGCCGGCGGTCCAGCCGGTCAACCCATACGCCGGCGAAGGGCGCAAACAGGAACGTGGGAATCTGACCCGCGAAGCTGACCGTGCCCAGCAGCAGCGCCGACCCGGTGAGCCGGTAGACCAGCCAACTGGTGGCCACGCGCGTCATCCAGGTGCCGATCAGCGAGATGCTCTGCCCGCCGAAAAACAGCCTGAAATTGCGATGCCGCAGCGCCCGCCACGCATGAGACGAGCCGCTGAAGACGCGCGGTTCCGCGGCGCCGGTGAGTTCGGCCGCCTCCGCGCGGGTTGCTTCTTCTTCGCTGCTCAATCGTGCTTCCCCACTCCGCAATCTGTAACCGCCTTCGTGCTTCCGGCCTTGGTTTATCAAACAAGTCCCAGCTCCCGCAGCAGGAAGGCATAGTCGAAGGCGATCTCTTTCAGGTAGTCGTAGCGGCCGCTTGAGCCGCCGTGGCCGGCCTGCATGTTGGTTACCAGTAGCAACGGGTTGTTATCCGTTTTGAGGGTGCGGAGCTTAGCTACATACTTGGCCGGCTCCCAGTACATGACCTGGCTGTCGTGGAGCGAAGTCTTGACCAGCATGGCCGGATAACTCCCCGCCTTGAGGTTGTCGTAGGGCGAGTAACTCAGCATATAGAAAAAATCAGCAGATTCGTTGGGATTGCCCCACTCCTCGTACTCGGGCACGGTGAGCGGGAGCGTGGCGTCGAGCATGGTGTTCATCACGTCCACAAAGGGCACGTGGGAAACGACGGCGCGGAAGAGATCGGAGCGCAGGTTCGCAACCACGGCCATGAGCAGGCCGCCGGCCGACCCGCCCTCGATGGCCACGCGCGCCGGGTCGCCGTAGCCAGCGGCGGTCAGATGCTCGACGGCGGCGATGAAGTCGGTGAAGGTGTTGCGCTTGACCAGCATCTTGCCGGCGTCGTGCCAGGGCTTGCCCAGGTCGCCGCCGCCGCGGATGTGGGCATAGGCCATGACCACGCCGCGATCGAGCAGGCTGAGGCGGTTCCCGCTGAATCCGATGGGCAGCGCGTAGCCATAGGCGCCATAGCCGTAAACGTACAGGGGGTTCAGCGCGGGACTGGAGGCCCGCGCGACAGCCGGACTGGAGTCCGGCGCTACACGCTTGTCTTTGCGGTAGACCAGCGAGACGGGAACCTGCGCGCCGTCCGCGGCGGTGGCATGGACGCGCTCGCTGGCGTAGAGGGTGCGGTCGAAGCCGCCGGGAATATCGAGCTGCTTGAGCAAAGTGGAAGCGCCGGTGGCCAGGTCGTACTCGTAGACCGAGGCAGGCGTGACCAGCGACTGGTAGGCGTAGCGGAAGGCCGCCGTCTCAAAGACGCGGTTGACGTGCGGATGGGCGTCGTAGGCCGGTTCGGGGAAGGCAATCTCGCCGCCGGAAGCAGCTTCGGCCCCGTCGCCCGCGAAGCGCCAGATGCGCAGCCGGGGCAGGCCGTCTTCGCGCTCGCAGGCCACGAAGAAGCCGGCGAAGAGGTCCACGTCCTCCAGCATCACGCTGTCGCGGTGAGGGATGCGCTCCGTCCAGTGCTCGCGGTCTGGAGTGGTCAACGGCGCCGTCACCAGGCGGAAGTTGCGCCCGCCATCGTTGGTGCGGATGAACCACAGGCCGTTGCGGTGGTCGATGGAGTACTCGTGCTCGTCTTGGCGGGGGCTGATGAGGGTGAATGCTCCCAGAGGATCATCCGCCGCCAGCACGCGGGATTCGGTGGTGGTGTGGCTGGCCGACTCGACCACCAGAAACTTGCCGTCGCGGGTGCGGCCCGCGCCCAGGTTAAAGCGCTCGTCGTCCTCCTGAAGAACCAATGCATCTTCCGAAGCCTGTGTGCCGCAAGCATGACGCCAAAGCTGGAACTGGCGCTTCTGCTCCTCGTCCTCAACGGTGTAGAAGAGGGTCCGATTGTCCGCGGCCCAGACTGCCGAGCCGGCGCGCTCGACCTCAAATGAAAGCGTCTCGCCGGTCAGCAGATCCTTGATGCGCAGCGTGTACTGGCGGAAGCCCTTCGTGTCGGTCGAATAGGCGAGCCAGCGGCCGTCGTCGGTAATATCGGTGGCGCCGATGGAGAAGTAGGCGTGGCCTTCGGCAAGCTGGTTGCCGTCGAGGAGCACCTCTTCCGGCGCGTCGGCGGCCGGTTGAGGATCGTCGCTTCCCACCCTTTCCGCAGAAAGAAGCGGAAAGGATGGGGCACCCCGCATCTTTGAGGCCACCGGCGCGCCGGGCTCGTCGCGCTTGCGGCAGTGGATGGCGTATTGGCAGCCCTCTTCGGTGCGCGAGTAGTACCACCAGCCGCGATCCAGAAAGGGAACCGAAACGTCGGTCTGCTTGACGTGCGAGAGCATCTCCCGGTAAAGGTCTTCTCGCAGGCCGGCGTGCGGGGCCATGAAGGCCTCGGCGTAGGCGTTTTCGGCTTCGAGGTATGCGGTGACCTCGGGGTCTTCCTTGTTGCGCAGCCAGGCGTAGTCGTCACTGAGGACTACGCCGTGCAGCCGGGTCTCAGTGTGCTGCTTGCGGGCGATGGGGGCAGGCGGAAGCTCGGTCTGAGTCATTTCCTTCCCAGTGTAGTGCAAGGGCAGCTTTCAGCCGTTACCTAGGGCTCTGACCGCGTGGTTTCGTGCGTGGCGATTGAGTGCCGCGGTATCCCACCCTAGGCGCAAAAACAGAGGCGCGCCGAGGGTGGGGCACCCGCAACTTTCAGCCTCCAGCTAGAAGCTAGAAGCTAACAGCGAGAGGCTCGGAACCTTCCCCCGCCGTTCGCGTAAAATAGAAAGCAATGAAACCCTTTCGCCGCGCGTTCTTGCTCGTTTTCCGGCTGCTGCTGGCCGCCGCCGTCGGGATTTCCGCTACGGCTGCCTTGGCCGAGCGGGTGGAGGATCTGCCCCAGCCCACCGATTACGTCAGCGACTATGCCCATGTGCTGTCGCCCGAGGCCATTGCGCGGATCGATCGCATCTGCGCGCAACTGGACCACTCCCAGGCCAATGCGCAGATCGCCGTGGTGACCATCCATACCCTGGGCGGAGACGACTCGGCCGACTTTGCCACTCGGCTCTTCCATCAGATGAAGATCGGCGCCAAGGGAACGGACCGCGGCGTTCTGCTGCTGTTTGCCATCGACGACCATCGGCGCTCCATCAAAACCGGTTATGGCATGGAAGGCATCCTGCCGGACGCCAAAACCGGCGACATTGGCCGCGACATGGTTCCCTATCTGCGTGCCAACGACTTCGACGGGGCCGTGACGCTGGGCGTGAACGAGGTGGCGCAGGTGATCGCCGCCGATGCCAAGGTGACGCTCGACGAAGAGGCTTCACAAGCGCCCCCCGCACCCGCTCCCGAAGAGGACGAGCCGTGGTCGTTGACCACGAAAATTGTTACCATTCTGGTAGTGACGATCATTCCGCTGATCGTTTTCAGCCCATGGATTCTGCGCCCAATGATTCGTCGCGGCTACTTCAAGCGCTGGGGCTGGACCCTGTCTGACGGCTCCGGCGGTGGCGGAGACTCGGGCGGTGGAGGCTTCGGTGGCGGCGGAGATTCCGGTGGCGGGGGGGATTCCGGTGGCGGCTTTGGCGGCTTCGGCGGGGGCGATACCGGTGGCGGCGGTTCGGACGGAAGCTGGTAATTTATTCAAGTTTTCAAATTGGCCTCCCTGAGCGGAGGCCGGAGGAGAGTGGCACGGTATGAGTCGTGGGTTTTGGATAGCGTTGGGCGTTGCGGGCGTTCTGGTTTTAGCTTTGCTGGTCAGCTTTGTGAGCGCCAGGAACCAGATGGTGGCTCTGGATCAGACCGTCAAGAGCAAGTGGTCGGAGGTGGACGTGCAGCTTGAGCGGCGAGCCGACCTGATTCCCAACCTGGTGGAGACCGTCAAGGGCTTTACCAAGGAGGAGAGCGGCGTGTTTGGCGAGATTGCCGAGGCGCGCGCCGGCATGTTAAATGCGCAGGGGCCTCAAGCGAAGATCGCGGCCAACGGGCAGCTCGATTCCGCGTTGGGCCGCTTGCTTCTGCTCGTCGAAAACTATCCGCAACTGCGCTCCAGCGATCAGTTCATGCGCTTGCAGGATGAGCTGGCGGGGACGGAGAACCGCATCGGCGTCGCCCGCAAGCGCTATAACGACTCGATCCAGGACTACAACACTTTCATCCTTCAATTCCCCAACAACATTTGGGCGGGCATGGCCGGCTTCAAGGAAAACACGGCCTATTTCACGGCCAGTCCCGCTGCGCGGGCGGTGCCGTCGGTCAAATTCTGAGGTTGAGCTTCAGCGCCGGCGCGGCGGATGCGCGCGAAAAGGCCATCCCGGAGCGCGGGATGGCCTTTTCCACGATGGAGGCTCGCGGCTGGAGTCCAGGCGCGGTCCGGACCGATCTATCGGAAGGAGGCGATGGCGGCTGCCTCGTCGTCGAAGATGTCGAAGACGGTGTAGAGCTTGGTCAGCTGCAACAGGTCGTGGACCTTCTTGGTGAGCTTGAGCAGTTTGAGCCCTGCGCCCTGGTTGCGGGCCGATGTGTAGGCGCTCACCAGTTCGCCCAGCCCCGAGCTATCGATGTAGTTCACGTCGCCCAGGTCGAGCAGGATGCTTTTGTGTCCCTTGCCCAGCAGGTCGCGGATGGCATCGCGTATCTGCACGCTGCCCTCTCCCAAAGTAATCCGCCCGCTCAGATCCAGAACGGCGACGCCGTCCACTTCACGGGAAGCAATAGTAAGTGCCACGGAAATTCCTCCTTGTCGATGCCATGATTCCATTGTTGATACTACATCATATTACCTTTGCGGTTCCAGACCGCGGGAACGTCCCATCCAGCCCGTGAAACCGGCGGAAAGAGATGCCCCTCCCTGCCGCCGATGGCCCGCACGCAAACTGTGCTCAAGTCTAACCGTTTGCCGGCGCCAGATGTTTGACCAATGTCAACTCGGTTCCGGGATGCAGTTGTCGAAAGTGTACCTCATCCATGAAGGATCGGATGAGGAAGATGCCGCGCCCGGTGCCGCGCAACAGGTTTTCCGGCGCCAGGGGGTCGGGCAGCGTCTCCGGATCGAGGCCCTTGCCCTGGTCCGCGATGGTAAACACGAGCGCCTTGCCGGTGTTTTCCATGCTGACGGAGACGCGCTTGGCGGGGTCGTATTCGTTGCCGTGCAGCACAGCGTTCACGGCGGCCTCGCGCACCGCCATGGTTATGTGAAAGCGCTCGTCCTCGTCCAGGCCGGCCTCTGCGGCCAGCTTCTCCGCCGCCGCCTCCACCGCGTCGACGCTCTCCATGGTGGAAGCCAGCGAAAAACTTAGCCTGGTCTTGGGTGCGCTCACCGGGATTGAATCCGCCTCTTCCGGAACGGACCGGGGCACCTGCGCCCCTCCGCGCCTCAGCAACCTAGCTGGCAGTTTCATGGCTGGCGCGGAATTGTGTCAAGCGGAGGGCAAAGATCGGTGCGCGGTATTGGAGCGCAGCATGGGCTTCTCCGGCTCCCGCACACGGCTCAGTTACCAAGCCAAACACATCCACAGCCCCAAACCCGGCCTAAGGGAATACACTTTGCTCATGCAGCCCCGCACCACAGCCCGCGTCAGCCTGACTGCGCTGCTCGGCACCCCGGTGACCGATTCGCAGGGGCATCTGCGCGGGCGGCTCAAGGACATTGCCGTGGCCACCGGCCCGGATGCGGGCAAGGTGGCGGGGCTGGTGCTCAAGACTCGCGCCGGCCTGTGCATCGTGCCCTCGCAGGACGTAATGGAGACGCCGGCCGGCACGCTGGAGCTGCGCTCCTCCGGGGCATTGGTTCCGCTGAAGGATGAGGGCAACTACCTCTACCTGCAGCAGGATCTTGTTGACCGGCAGATCATCGATATTCACGGCCGCAAGGTGGTCCGCGTGAACGATGTGGACCTGGAGTGGCTGGGGCGCGGCGCGGCGCATCTGCTGCGCGTAGCCGAGGTCGAGGTGGGGCTGCGTGGAGCCTTTCGCCGGGTCTTCAAAGGGCTGCTGCCGCGCGCCACCCTGGAGACGATCTCGCGCAAGTTCGGGGCCAGCGGCATTCCCTGGCAGTTTGTCGACGTGATCGAGGTCGATCCGGCGCGGCGGGTGAAGCTGCGCATCGAGTACGCGCGGCTGGCCGAGATGCACCCTTCCGACCTGGCCGAGATTCTGGAAGACCTGGCCCCCGCCGAGCGCGAAGCCGTCTTTACCTCGCTCGACGAAGAGGTGGCCGCCGAGGCTCTCGAAGAGGTCGAACCCAAGATGCAAAAGGCCCTGCTGGAGAAGCTGGGCGAGGAGCGCATCGCCGATATCGTCGAGGAGATGGACCCCGGCGCGGCCGCCGACCTGCTGGGAGAGCTCTCCGAAGAGCAGTCCGACGCCATTCTCGAGGAGATGGAGCCGGAAGAGCGGCAGGAAGTGGAAGAGCTGCTCGAGTTCGACGAGAAGTCGGCCGCCGGCTGCATGACCACCGACTTCGTCTCTCTGGGCAAGGACTCGACGGTTGCTCAGGCGGTGCAGGCCCTGCGCGGCTTCGACGGCGACCCGGAGAGCGTGACCGCGGTCTACCTGCTGGACGAAAGGCGAGTTCTGCTCGGCGCCGTTTCCCTGGCGCGGCTGGTGATGGCGCTGCCGGAGACGCGGCTGGCCGTGCTGGCCGAGCCTCGCGTGCTCTCCTGCCCTGCCGACCTGCGCCAGGACGATCTGGCCGAACTCTTCGACAAGTACAACCTGCACGAGCTGCCGGTGGTCGACCTTCAGGGCCGCATGGTGGGCGTGGTTCAGGCCGACCACGTGATCAGCTTCCTGCGCGACAAGTTATAGGTCTGCTGCCGAAGGCCATGTTATTCTTTATGGCAATCGACAAAGACAAATACGCGCTGTGAACCCGATTCCATGGGAGCCTCCGGCGGCAAGCTCCATGGAGCAGGGCTCTGATTTGGAGGAAGAATGCAGTCGAGGTTTCCCGGAACCGTGCCCACTCCGCACGAGATACCTCCTGAGCTTCTGCCGGAAGAGAAGAAGGAGAAACTGCCCCTCCCAATCACTCTGTACGCCGTGTACCGCTTCGTATGGGCTGGGATTTCCTTCTTGCTTGCCCTGGTTCCCTGGGGGGATCCAGATCTTGGGTTGGCTTCTTACCTGTTATCACGTCCCGTTCTTGTTGTCTTCCTGCTTCCACCGTTTTTGCAGTTCCTGATAGGGCCGCCCGGCACGGTCCGCTTGTGGGTGCAGGATGCCTTTATCCAGGGCGCTCCGTTCTTGTTCTTCTTCGCCGCGATTCTCTATGCTGCCACAGGGTGGAATTTGCTGACTCGGTCCTCATGGTGGCGCGATTTTACAATGCTCGCTGCTGGATGTAACGTGGCCGTTATAACGCTTGGCTTATTGAAAAGACTTCCGTACCAGATCAAATTGGGCGAAGCACTCCCTCCCGTGCCTAGGACGAAGCAACTGGCTCTTCTTCTTGTTTGGTCTTGGAACCTGGTGGTCTATTGCTACCTGGCCTACGATCCCGGTGTTAGAAAGGCCTTCGAGGAGAAAACCTAGCAGCCGGTCTCCCTGCCCGGTTGGGGCGGCCTGGCAGAGTTCCGATTCTCGCCTGCCCTGAGAATCTACGCCAGGACGAGCCGAATGAGCTCTCGCGCAGCATTGAGCCCTGAGGCGACGAGCCGGACCAG
This sequence comes from Occallatibacter sp., assembly GCA_050014575.1. Taxonomy (GTDB): domain Bacteria; phylum Acidobacteriota; class Terriglobia; order Terriglobales; family Acidobacteriaceae; genus Telmatobacter. The sequence goes on from JBEKDB010000001.1 coordinate 129,401, forward strand.
GCGGCGAGAAATGGAGGGAAGCATTGAGTTCATCCACCGTCAAGTCCTTTACCGCCGTGCTGGAGCCGCTTCGGACGGGGCTCGGCTGGGTGGTTGCGCGGATTCCCTTTGATCCAGTCAAGGCGTGGCTGGTGCGGCGCGGCATGCGGGTGCGCGGAGAGATTGAAGGATTCGCTTTTCGCACCTCGCTGTTTGCCAGCGCGCCCGGCGGAGGGCACTTTCTGCTGGTCAACAAGAAGATGCAGGCGGCGGCGAGAATCAAGGTGGGATCTCTGGCGCGCATCCGGCTGGAACCGGACCTGGAAGAACGCGCAGCAACCGTCCCGCCGGAGTTGGCCAAGGCGCTCAAGGGCGACCGCCGGCTGCGCAAATGGTTCGACGGTCTGAGCTACTCCAATCGCAAGGAGATTGGCGCCTGGGTCAGCGAGCCGAAGAGCGCCGCCAGCCGCGAGCAGCGCGCCGAAAGGATGGCCGAGCGCATGCTGCTCACTCTGGAGGGAGAGACCGAGCTGCCGCCCATTCTTCATGCGGCCTTCCTGCGCCAGCCACAGGCGCGCAAGGGATGGGAAGCCATGACGCTGGCGCAGCGGCGCAATCATCTGCTGGGGATATTTGGCTACCAGAGCGTCGAGGCCCGCGAGCGCCGGGCAGCCAAAGCCGTTGAAGAGGCCTTGCGAGTGGCCGGGAAGGCCTCCGGCGCTGTCGATTGAGCAGGTTCGGACCGCTCCGGGCCGCCGCGGCTGGGACGGCGGCATTGCCCTCAATCCACTTTTCAGTAACTTCGCGGCCCGTTGCGGCGTCTAAATGAATGAGATGAATGCAGCCGCCTCCGTTCGCCCCTTTTTCAGTCAGGGTCTTTCCGCCGCCGTTCAGGATCAGGCGCGGCAGGAGAGCCTGGCCATTTCCGCCGGGCTCAAGCGCCAGGAAGCCGGACTGCTGGACGAGCTGATCGTCCGCTACCAGCACCGGCTGATGCGCTATCTGCTCTACCTGACCGGCAACCGCGATATGGCCGAAGACCTCTTCCAGGAGGTCTGGATGCGGGTGCTGGTGCGCGGTTCGCAGTTCAACGGCCAGGCGCGATTCGATACCTGGCTCTTCACCATTGCCCGCAACCTGGTGATCGACCTGCGGCGCAAGCGCACCATGTCCAGCCTGGACGAGCTTTTTGAGGGAGGCAGCGACGACGACCGGCCCATGAGCTTCGAGGTTGCCGACGGCGCGCCGACGCCCATGGACCGCTTTTCCAACCTCGAAGACCGGGAACGGATTGCGGCGGCGCTGCTCCAGTTGGATACGCTTCATCGCGAGGTGCTGGTGCTCCGCTTCCACGAGGAGTTGTCGCTCGAAGAGATAGCCAAAGTCACGCGCGCGCCCCTTTCCACCGTAAAATCAAGGCTTTACCGGGGCCTTGCCGCCATCAAGCCCAAGCTGGAACGCGCCTTTCAGCGCTTTCAGGGGGCGGTGTGAAGACCGCTGGGTTGGCCGAGGGCCAGGCGGGCTCGGGCGCCGACCCGAATCTGCTGTCGGCTCTTGCCGGAAGCCAGGCCGACCGGGAATGCGCCGTTGCCTGTCGCACCCGCCGCGTAGTCAGCGCGTCGCTGGGCGTGATGCGGGATCAGCAGGCGGGGCGCAAGCGCATCCGCTCCGTGGCGCTGGCGGCCATCCTGGTGCTCCTGCTGGTCCTCGCTCCGGTGGTCTGGTGGATCGCCGATACCTTGATCGAAGAGGAGCATCTGGTCAGCCCCATGAGCCAGTTCAGTGTGCTGATCGCCTTCTTCAGCGCGGCGTTGCTGGCCTCGGCGCTGCTGGCCGGATGGCTGCGCCGCAAGCCCTGACCGAAGTCTCTTGCCAAATATCGGCCGCGCCGCCCGTGCGCGCAACTTCCGGATTCACTCCTCCGTCCATCTAAGAGCGATCAAGCCGTGCTTGATCCCCTGAGAGGCTCTCCGAGGGAGGGATTGCCCCATGCGCGACCCAGAATCCATCTCCGCCGATGAGGACTCACGCCTGATTCCGGTGTGGTCCATCGTGGCTGCCGCCGTGGCCTTTGTGCTCGTCGAGTACTATTTCTGGATGGTTTGGCCGGAGCAGCAGCACCATCTGCCGCCGCTCGGGTTTCGTTCCTACCTGAATATCTCCTGGGGACTGCTGGCCGCGCTCTACTTCCTCATGGTCGGCTACGTCAGCAAGGACGCGCCGCGCCGCGCCATGAGCGCGCGCTTCTGGATGCTGATCTGCTTCGTGATGCCGGGCGGCATCGGTGCCGTGCTTTACTTTCTGCTGCGCCAGCCGGAGGTCTCTCGCTGCCCAAGCTGCTCCACGCACGTGCAGAGCGACTTCCACTTCTGCCCGCAGTGCGATTACCGGCTCGCCGCCAATTGCGGCCACTGCTTCAGCACAGTGCGCACCACAGACCTGTTCTGCACCCGCTGCGGCCATGAGCTGGCCAGCGACCACCTGCCGGCCCGCCTGCGCGCGCTGCCGGAATAAAGCATTTCCCCGGTTCCCGCAAGATGGGTGCCCCATCCTTCTGTCATCCTGAGCGAGGTCGCCGCTGCGACCGAGTCGAAGGACCTGCGTCTTCCATTTCTGGCGAAGGATGGGATGCCGGCCTGAATCCTCGCCAGCCCGCAATTGACCCGGCCCGGTTCCCTTCCTACAATCGAAGTTCCGGCCCTCATGCCCCTCTCCGCGCTCATCATCGACGACGAACAACTGGCCCGCGACGAGCTCCAGTACTTGCTCGACCAGGTGGGCGGCGTGGAGGTGCTGGCGCAGGGAACCAACGGCATCGAGGCCGTGGACCTGATCGAGGAACACCGTCCGGATCTCGTCTTCCTGGATGTGCAGATGCCCGGCCTGGACGGATTTGCCGTGATCAAGCGGCTCATGGACCGCAACGGCTCCAGAACCATCGCCGGCAAAGAGGCCCAGCCCCTGCCGCAGATTGTCTTTGCCACGGCCTATGACCAGTACGCCGTGCGCGCCTTTGACGTGAACGCCGTCGATTACCTGCTCAAGCCCTTTGACCGCACCCGCGTCCAGCAGGCCGTGGAGCGGGTCCGCGGCCGCATGGCCGACAGCGCTTCAATTGCCGCCGGGGTGAGCCAGCAGCCTGACTCCCCGATCGAGTCCCAGCTCGAAGCGCTGCTGCGGCTGCTCAACCGTCCCCAGGGCGCCTCGCGCGTTCCCCAGCCGGCTCGGCTCACCAACAAGCTGATCGTCCAGGCCCAGAGCCGGCTGCTCCTGGTCGACCAGGCCGATATCTGCTATGCGGCCATCGATGAGGGCGTGATACGCATCGTCACCCAAACCTTCGAAGGCCACTCCAAGTGCCGCACCCTCGAAGAGTTGCTGGAATTGATGGACCCGGTGCTCTTCTGGCGCGCCCATCGCGGCTTTGTGGTCAACATCAACCACATCCGCGAGGTGGTTCCGTGGTTCAAGTCCAGCTACCAGTTGCGCATGAACGACAAGCGCCAGACCGAAATCCCCGTCAGCCGCGCTCAAACCAAGCGCCTGCGGGAGCTCTTTAATCTCTAGCGGCTCGCGTTACACGGGAAGCAGATCAGGAGTTCAAGCGTAAACGTACCGCCCCGATTGGCAGCCAACCGGGGCGGTCGCATTTTGGGCGTTCGATTGAGTCCAAGAACAGCGCTGGCAATCCGGTCGCCGGCCTTGGCCTTAGCTAGCAACCTGCCGGAAGAGCCAAAAGAGCAAACCGGAGAGCAGCGCGGCGGCCGGGAGCGTGAAGACCCAAGCAGCCGCAATGTTGCGAATGGTGGACCACTGCAGCCCGCTTCCGTTGGCGGCCATGGTGCCCGCCACGCCGGAACTCAGCACGTGAGTCGTGCTGACCGGCAGGCCAAAGTTGTCGGCGGCCGAGATGGTACACATAGCCACCAACTCGGCGCAGGCGCCCTGCGCGTAGGTGAGGTGCTCCTTGCCGATCTTTTCGCCAACCGTGACCACGATGCGCTTCCAGCCCACCATGGTTCCCATGCCCAGCGCCAGGGCCACGGCTACCTTGACCCAGGTGGGGATGAACTTGGTCGCCTTATCCACTGTGCTCTTGTAGGTGGCCAGGCCCTTGGTCTCGGCGGCGGTGAAGGCCGGAGTGTGGTTCTTCTGCATCAGGCGGATGGCCTCGCTGGCCACATACATATCGTTGCGGACGTTGGCTTGCTTATTGGCCGGAACCGATTTGTACTCCTTGTAGACGACCACGTCCCCTTCCAGATCCTTGACCAGCTCTCGCAGAGCCAGCACCGTGTCCGGCTTGATCTCCTTGGTGCGGATGTAGTCTGTAACTTCGGCGCGCGCATCTTCGCCGAGGACGCCGCTCTTGTCTACATGCTGGTCCAGAATTTGCCCGGCCTGCTCGGAGGCGGCGATGAACTCCTGCACATCGCGAGCGGAGACGGCGTGGTTGAGCGCGTAGGCGGTGGGCACGGTGCCAATGAGGATCAGCATGATGAGGCCCATGCCCTTCTGCCCGTCATTGGAGCCGTGCGCAAAGCTGACGCCCGAGCATGTGAAGACCAGCAGGGCGCGAATCGGCCACGGCGGAGGCGTGTTGCCTTTGGGCGCCGTGAAAAGCACGTCGGCATTCAAGATAACCAGCCTGGCGCACAACGCCAGAACGTACAGTCCGGCGATTCCCACCAGGAGCATGACCAGGATCAACCCAAACGGGGATTGCCAGCTCTCGGCAACTGCGACGGGGCGCCAGACGGGAGGCCCCAGAGGGCCGAAGAGTCCCAGAACCAGAGGGGCGACCAGATTCATCAGGTACGTCCCGCCGATCCCGGTAATTGCTATGGAGGGAATCGCCCACAGGGCCTTTTTATGATTCTCGTTGTAGAGAACAGCCACGCCCCTGGCCCATTTCGCGAGGATAAACGCTTTGGAAAGCAGCAGCAGCAGAAACGCGGCGCCGAAGCCGATCAGGGGCGAGATCAGCAGCACCTTGAAGACCTTGGTGGCCTGTTCCCAGTCCACGCCGGAAGTGCCGGTGTGAACGCTCATCAACTGGTTGGCGATGCCCACGCCGATGATGGAGCCGACCATGGTGTGGGAACTGGAGGCAGGCAGGCCGAACCACCAGGTGCTGAGGTTCCAGATAATGGCGGCGATGAGCAGGGCGAAGACCATGGCGAAGCCGGCGCCGGAGCTGACCTGGAGAATCAGCTCCACCGGGAGCAGCGTAATGATCGAGAAGGCCACCGCCCCGGAAGAGAGCAGAACCCCGGTCAGGTTGCACAGCCCGGACCACACTACGGCGATGTTGGGGTCCAGCGAGTGCGTATAGATGACCGTGGCCACGGCGTTGGCCGTGTCGTGGAAGCCGTTCACGAACTCGAAGCCCAGAGCGATGACCAGCGCCGTGCCCAGCAGCAGATAAGGCCAGATGCTGCCGATGGTTACGCCGTTGAAATCCTCAAGGATATGCAAGGCGATGAAGCCGATGCCGATAATCAGCGCCGCTAGAACCACGCCTCCGCTGATCATGGCGTGGGATTTCTTCATCTTCTTGTCAAGCAACGCCGCAGCCGGGGGACGGCCTTCGATGGTGGTCGCCAGATCGGACATTCAGGGGGGCTCCAGGTTTTGAGATGGGAGTTCGTCCGGCCGAACCGGCCGGGAACAGCATCCAGACTCAACCTTGGATATATGAGGCAGATGAAAGGGATATGAATATCAGGTTACAGAACTGTCTTTTATGGTCCTAAACTCCCGCCCTCATCCGCTCCCGCAGCGGCTCGTTATCCGCGTACACACGCCACTCCGCCACCTTGCCGTCCTTGATCACCGCCTGCACCGCTACCGGCGTCTCCCACCGGTTCTCCGCCTTCAGCCACGCTTTCGGAGCATACGTCCCCTTCGCCACCCCCATCATCACCACCACCGGCCCATCGCAGAGCGTCTCGTGCACGGCAATCGAGTAATCGGGAACCATGTGGAAGTACCCAACCCAGCACGTCCGCACCGCCTCCCGTCCCTTTACTTCCTGCCCCATCGAATCGATAAACCGGTGCCCAGACGTCATCAACTCCGCCATCTGTTCTACGTCTTGCCGGTTGATCGCCTGCACAAACGCGAGCGCCGCACGTTCAGCCGATTTCATCATGCCGCCATTGTACTCGCCTCGCGCGCACCCCGGCAGACTCTTCCGGCTCAAAACGTTGCCATTCTGAGTCCCCCCGCAACGCCGTCATCCTGAGCACCCCAATACCGATATCATCCTGAGCGGAGGTCGCCGCGGCGACCGCAGTCGAAAGCCTGCCCTGTACACGCCCAGTCCGACCCATAGAGCCACCCTCGCAGCGCCTCCAACCTTCGTCGGACCAATTCAGAATACGTAGACCATTCTTCTCCCAGCGGGGGCAGCATCCTTCAAACCGCTGCATCCAGAGCGCCCTGCCTGAGAACTGGCGACCTCCGGCCAATGAACGGTGGGGCTTCAGATAAAGCGCTGAGTCTTTTACCGGAAGCAACCAGAATAAGTAAGTTATTGATTTAGTTGGTTGCGGGGGCTGGATTTGAACCAGCGACCTTTGGGTTATGAGTGGAGTAACTTACGTATTATCAACGAGTTAGGCAGCGCGGTTGGGAGTTTCAAAGAGTGCTAAGTAGTTGAAAATACGTTTGCGGTATTTTTATTTGGGGTTGAAATGGGGTTGAAAAAAAGCAGCGAGAGCGGCTTTTTGAGCTGAATTCGTGCCGGATATAGGTTTTTCGTTTCTCGTAAGTGTGCGTTATAGACGCGCAATTATCAAAATACATGAACTAAATATAGGTTTATGTGTTGTATGATATATGCATCATGAGCGCACAGAGGTTTTCACTGCTAAACCGGTTCCTGCTTGCCCTGCCAGAAGGATTCCTGGCAGACAGCGCCTGGCTTCAGGCGCAGGGCCTCTCGCGTTCGTCGATACGGGACTACGTGGACCGGGGGTGGCTCGAAAAGATAGCCTCCAGGGTTTATCGGCGTCCCAGGCAAGTGGCCAACGACCCGCTCCGTTGGGATGTCGTTGTCCTTTCACTTCAGCAGGTGATGCACAAAGCCCTTCATGTGGGTGGTCGAACGGCAGTCGAACTCGCAGGCTACGCCCATTATCTGGAAGCTGGCGAAACCTCCACGGTATATCTGTATGGTCAGGGGGCGCCGTCCTGGCTGACGGCGCTTCGATCTTCGGCTCGATTTGAACTCCGTCCGGACCGTCTCTTTGCAAGCTCTGGAACAGGGGTTGAGATGAGGCGCTTCGATCTGCGTTCCGGCGAGGCGTCCGCCCCCACCAGGGACGCCGAACGAAAAAGCCCCTGGGAGTGGTCGTTGACGATGTCCGTTCCAGAGCGAGCGATCCTGGAGATGATGGATGAACTTCCTCAGCAGGAGAGCTTTCACCAGGTCGATGCCGTCATGGAAGGCATGGCCAATCTTCGTCCGCAACTGCTGGGAAGACTCCTGCAGGAATGCAAGAGCGTGAAAGTGAAGCGGCTCTTTCTCTGGTACGCAGACAGGCACAGGCACTCCTGGTTGAAGCATCTGGATCGGTCCGCGATCGATCTCGGTCGTGGAAAGCGTCAACTGGTTCCCGCGGGCCGCTTTGACGCCCGCTACCAGATCACGCTGCCAGCAGAGTTGTTTGCAAAAGGAGACGATCACAATGCCCAGTGAGGTTTTTGAAGCACAAGCCGCGCTGCTGGTGCGTGCGCTGCCCAACGTGGCGACGGAGACCTGCTTTGCCTTGAAGGGTGGCACGGCAATCAATCTCTTTGTCCGAAACCTCCCCCGGCTCTCGGTGGATATTGATCTGGTTTATCTGCCCATCGAGGATCGCGAAACCTCGCTTCTTGGAATCCGATCCGCGCTTGTGCGCATTGCCCAAAGCGTGCGCAAAGCGATGCCTGGCAGCGTTGTCACTGAAAATGCCGCCGCTGACGGAACCAGGCTCGTGGTGCGTCAGCGGTCGGCACAAATCAAAATTGAAGTTACCCCGGTCCTTCGAGGAACGGTTCATCCAGTGGATTTGAGGACTGTGCATCCAGCCGCCGAAGAGCGATTTGGGTTTGTCGAAATTCAGGTTGTTTCGTTTGCCGATCTCTACGCCGGCAAGATGGTTGCGGCGCTTGATCGTCAACATCCGCGGGACTTGTTTGATGTGCAATACCTGTTCGCAAATGAAGGTATCAACGACTCTCTCTTTCAGACTTTTCTCGCCTACATCCTCAGCCACAATCGCCCGGCGCACGAAGTCCTGCAGCCGCGATTGAAGGATATTAGGCAAGCATTCGAGCAAGAATTCATTGGCATGACGACCGAGGAGACCTCTCTCGACGACCTTGTGGAGGCGCGAAGTCAGCTCATTTCGGAGATCCGCTCCCGCCTGGATGAACGCTCTACGCGCTTCCTGCTCTCGTTTCATGAGTTGAAACCTGACTGGGAGTTGCTCGGATTGCCGGACGTAGGCAATCTTCCGGCAATCCGCTGGAAGCTGATGAATCTTGCATTGCTACAAGCCAAACAACCGGAGAAATACCGGGCGTTGATTCGTGATCTTGATGCGATGTTGAGGGGGAGGCCCAGGACATCGCTGTGATTACCCAGGATAAGCCCCAAAAATATTTCTCCGCGCTTGTCGCTAAAACCGCCTCGATTTCGACACTAGTTCTATGGAAGCAATTGGTGCCTCATCAGACGCCACACGTTATGGTGGATTTTCGATTTCACAAGAGCCGGTGGCAAACAAATGGAGAAGCCGTTCACTGCGGTCTCAAACACGACTCTTCCTCTGCGCGCAGCGCAATACGTGCGCATGTCCACCGAGCACCAGCAGTACTCCCCTGAGAACCAACTGGAGGTAATCCGCAAATATGCCGCCGCTCACCAAATGGAGATTGTTCGTGAGTACGCGGATTTCGGGCGAAGCGGGCTGAATATCGCCGGTCGCGAAGGTCTGAACCAGTTGATGGCCGACGTTGAAAACAAGAGCGCCGATTTTTCCGCGCTGCTTGTCTACGATGTCAGTCGCTGGGGACGTTTCCAGGATGTGGACGAAAGCGCCTATTACGAATACGTGCTCAAGCCTTGGCGATCACCTAAAAGCGGCCATACGTTATCACTTCAAAACCGGCCATAGAGAAACGGCCTGAGACATTCTGTCCGGCGGGGACAATTAGCCTCTGTTGGCATGGGTAATGTCTTGG
>JBEKDB010000002.1:0-112976 GCA_050014575.1 Occallatibacter sp.
TCGTGTACCGCTGAAACTCCGCCTGCCGAGCCAAGGTCAACTGCTGCATCTGTGATCCCCTTCCAAATACAGCTTCACTCAGAAACCATAAGGATCAAAGAGTTTTTCAGAGGTTCCCTAGACCGTATAAGTCGAGGACGAAACCCGGCCCCCATGACCGGTCCAGTTGGTGTGGAAGAACTCGCCGCGCGTCTTGTCGGTGCGCTCATAGGTGTGTGCGCCGAAATAGTCGCGTTGAGCCTGCAGCAGATTGGCGGGCAGCCGCGCTGTCCGGTAGCCGTCGAAGAACGCCAGGGCGGTGGAGAACGCCGGGGTAGGCACGCCCATTTGGACGGCGTGAACCAGCGCCTTGCGCCACGAAGCCTGATACTGGTTGAGCGCTCCGAAAAAGAAGCTGTCGAGGAGGAGATTCTCGATCCCCTTGTCCTTGTCGAAGGCCTCTTTGATCTTGCCCAGAAAGCGGCTGCGAATGATGCATCCGCCGCGCCACATCAGCGCGATGCCGCCCATGTTCAGGTTCCAGCCGTATTCCTTGGCCGCGGCCCTCAGCAGCATGTAACCCTGCGCGTAAGAGACGATCTTGGAGCAGTAGAGCGCGCGGCGCACATTTTCGATGAATTCTGCGCGGTCGCCGCCGGCGATCCTGGCCGCCGGCCCTTCAAGTATCTTCGACGCCTCGACGCGCTCCGCCTTCAGCGCCGACAGGCAGCGCGCGAAGACCGATTCGCCGATCAGAGTTACCGGCTGACCCAGGTCGAGCGCGCTAAACACCGTCCACTTGCCCGTGCCCTTCTGGCCTGCGGTGTCCAGAATCTTGTCGACAAGCGGCTGGCCGTCTTCGTCCTTCTTGGCAAAGATATGGCTCGATATCTCGATCAGGTAACTGTCCAGCTCGCCCTTGTTCCATTCCGCGAAGACCTCGTGCAGCTCATCGGCGGTTAGCCCGAGGCCGCGCTGCAGCAGGTCGTAGGCCTCGCAGATCAGTTGCATATCGCCATACTCGATGCCGTTGTGCACCATCTTTACGTAGTGGCCAGCGCCGTCTTCGCCCACCCAGTCGCAGCAGGGGGTTCCGTCTTCGACCTTGGCAGCAATGGCCTGGAAGATATCCTTCACGTGCGGCCACGCGGCCGGATTGCCTCCGGGCATGATCGAGGGGCCGAAGCGCGCGCCTTCTTCGCCGCCTGAGACGCCCGTGCCGATGAACAGAATGCCCTTGCCGGCTAAGTATTTCGTGCGCCGGGTGGAGTCGGTGAACAGCGAGTTACCGCCGTCGATGACGATGTCGCCCGCTTCCAGGAACGGCAACACATGATCGATCATCTGGTCCACGGTGTCGCCCGCCTTGACCATCAGCATGATGCGCCGCGGCCGCTTGAGCAGCCCGGCCATCTCCTCCACCGAGTGGGCCCCCACGACCTGGGTCCCCTTCGCCTCGTTGGCCAGAAAGTCGTCCACCTTGGACACGGTGCGGTTGAATACGGCGACCTTGAAGCCGTGGTCGTTCATGTTGAGGACAAGATTCTGTCCCATGACAGCAAGGCCGATCAGGCCGATATCGCACGTTGCATCTGACATACATTCTCCATTTCGAAAGAATCTAGCTAGTTTCCTGAGTCCAAGGTTGCATGCAAATCCTTGTCATCCTGAGCGAAGGTCGCCACGGCGACCGCAGTCGAAGAACCTGCGTTTTCGTCGCCCGACTTATGCGACGAACTTTCTAGGATACTTCAACTCAGCGCCTACACGCCGCTGAATGCGGAGAAACCGCCGTCAACCGGAATTACCACGCCGGTCACAAACTCTGAAGCCGGCGAGAGCAGCCACAGCACGCAGCCAAAGAGATCTTTGGATTCGCCCAGCCGCCCCATCGGCGTGTGCCCGACGATGGTCTTGCCGCGCGCGGTCCAGTCGCCAGTCTCCTTGTCGAGCATTAGAAAGCGGTTCTGATTGGTGAGAAAAAAGCCGGGCGCGACGGCATTCACGCGAATCTTCGGCGTGTATTCCTGAGCCATGTGCACGGCTAGCCACTGTGTGAAGTTGCTGACCGCGGCCTTGGCCGCCGAGTAAGCCGGGATGCGAGTCAGCGGGCGGAATGAGTTCATCGACGAGATATTCAAAATCACGCCGTAGCCCTGCTCCGCCATGACCTTGCCGAATGCCTGCGAGGGCAGAATCGTGCCCAGAACATTCAGGTCGAAGACCCAGCGCACGGCGTCGGTGGGAAGATCGAAGAACTTCAATTCTGCGCTGGTTGTGGCCTGGGGCTTATTGCCTCCGGCGCCGTTGATCAGGCAATCCAGCTTGCCGAAATGGCTCACCACCTCCTGCGCTGTTTGGCCGATGCTCTCGCGATTCAACACATCGCACTTGAAGAACGTGAGCTGCTTGCCGCGCTCTCCCAGCCTCTCGATCAGCGCCTTGCCGGCCTCCGCATTCACGTCCAAAATGGCGACCGCTGCGCCGCATCCGGCAAGTGCGCCGGCAATTTCTCCGCCCAGAACGCCGGCGCCGCCGGTTATCGCCACGGTCTTCCCGGTGAAGTCGTACATCCTCGTCAGTTCCGCCAGATCGAAGCAGGCTGGCGGCGCATTCTCCGGCTTCTGTCCACTTCCAACGCTTGTTGTCTTATCCAAGTTACACCCCTTATTCGAATTAAGTCAGTTAATCCAGTGCGCACTTACAGCCGGCTGCGGTGCGCCCACAGCCCCAAGCCGGGATTGGCGATGAAAAACACCTCTTCTCCGCCGATTATGTTATAACCATGGCTTAACTTCTCAGGATCGTAGCGAGCCAGCATCTCGTTCAAATCGCCATAATTGAACCCCACGCCTTCCACCTCTTCCTGAGTAAGGTGGCCGGGGCACCAGGTAATCTTGAAGCGCCCCTCCGATGAGCCATGAATAAGATGCGCGGCGGCGCTCAGATCGCCGGCCAGATCCTCATGGGCATTCACCGCCTCCAGCGTGGCCGGGGTTCCGCGATAGCCGTACTTGCGAATCAGGCTGTCGATGGTCTTGTCTTCGCCGAATTCCTTCACGCCCGGAGCCAGCACAATCAACTCCGCATCGTCGGCCAGCGCCATGCGCGTGCGATAAATGGCCTTGTTGCCCAGCCAGGTGGAGTGAAACTCGCTCGGATCGAGATAGACCACGGCCTTCCCGATCTGCTCGTCGAGCATCTCGAAGTTCACCTTAAGACTAAGTTTAGCGGCCAGATTGAAACACTCGATGTCGTCGCCGATGTAAAGGCCGCGTACGGCCAGCCAGCCGTCCGCGCGCCGTCCGACCACCGTTTGAACATAGACGATAGGCAGGTGGCGCAGAAAGTGGTCCGAGGCATAACTCAGCACGCTGCGCACGGGATTCGCCGCGCGGCCCATGATGCGCTCCATGCCGTAGACGGCGCCCAGGTAATGGCTGCGATTGATGCCCTCGCGGCCTCCCGTGCCCACCAGAATGTTCTTGGTGTAATTGGCCATGCCGATCACTTCATGAGGCACGACCTGGCCGATGGAGAGGATAAGATCGAAGCCGCCCTGCGAAATGAGCCTGTTGACCTGCGCCGGCCACGCATAACTCAGCTTCCCTTCCGATTGCTCGCGGATGAACTCGGCCGGAACCTCGCCCAGCGTCTCGATGTCGGTGCGCCAGTTATGAACGCGGAAGATATCCTGGGGCATATCGCCGAACATATGGGCGATCTGGTCCGGCCGCATGGCGGTATGCGTGCCGAGCGCGGGCAGAACCGCCTTGAGACGGTCGCCGTAATAGTGCCACGCATAGCGGGTCAGTTCGCCGGCGTGAGAGTGTTCGCGGGTTTGATCGGGCGGCACGGCAAGCACCTTGTTGCGCAGACCGAGCTTGGCCAGGCCCTCTACAAGCAGATCGTTCAGTTGCCGGGGAGTTAGATCGGTATCGGCGCTTCCCGTTGCGCAGTAAAGACTCATGCGGTTAACCCCACCCTTTTCAGTCCGGGAGCGAGCAGGACGTTGATAAGCAGCGAGATGAGATAAGCGCTGGCGGCGATAATGAAGAGAATCGAATAGTCACCGCTCGTCAGTTGCAGGATGTGACCGATAAACTTCGCAAAGAGGAAGCCGCCGACCGCTCCGGCCATGGTGCCGATACCGGTAGCCGAACCCACGGCGCTGCGCGGGAACATGTCCGAAGCCGTGGTGAAGAGGTTGCACGACCAGCCCTGGTGCGCCGCGGCCGCAAGGCTAAGCAGCCCGATAGCAGCCCATTTTCCGAAGTTGTCCGCATGCAGGTAGTTGATGAAAAACACCGGAACGACGAGGCAAGCGCAAAGAAGCATGGCCGCCAACCGCGCGCGCGCTGCTGAAAACCCCATGCGGATGAAGGACGCTGGCAGATAGCCTCCGTAGATGCTGCCGATGGCCGAGGCGTTGTAAACGATCAGGATCGGCAATCCCAGGCCTACCAGGCTCAGGTTGAACTTGGCGTAGAAGTAACCCGGAAGCCAGTAGAGATAGAACCACCAGATGGGATCGGTCAAGAATTTGGGAATGGCATACGCCCAGGTCTGGGGGATTCCGAACAACTTGATCCATGGCGTGGATGGACCGGGCGTTTCGGGGGGATCCTGGTTGATGTAAGCAAGTTCGGCGGCGGAGAGCGTGGGATGTTCGGTGGGCTTGCGGTACTTTAGGAACCACACGAGGATCCACGACGCCGAGAAAAACCCGGTGATCAGAAAGGCGGAGTGCCAGCCAAAGCTGTTGACTGCGATGGGCACGAGCAGCGTGGCCAGGATCACGCCCACATTGGCGCCGCAGTTGAAGATGCCGAAAGAGAATGAGCGCTCTTTCTGCGGGAACCATTCGGCATTGGTCTTGTTGGCGGCGGGGAAGTTGCCGGATTCACCAATTCCCAGGAAAGACCGCGCGATGCCGAGCTGGAGCACCGAGTTGACCAGCGCGTGGCTCATGGCAGAGATGCTCCAGACGGCCATGATCACCATGAAGCCGATGCGCGTTCCGATCTTGTCGACAAAGCGCCCCGCGCCGAGCTGGCCGAGCGCATAGAAAAGTGTAAAGAATGCCACGACGGTCCCGTAGCTCTCTTCAGTCAGGCCGATGCCATGATTGGCAACACTCTGCATGAGAGTGGGCTTGAGAAGCGCCAGAACCTGCCGGTCCATGTAGTTAATCGTGGTGGCGGCGAAGAGCATAGCGCAGATGGTCCAGCGCACATTCCCTATCTTCACGCCGGTGGATGAGCCGCTTCCGCCCAAAGTTTCCAGATTCGTACTTCCCGCCATGCTCCGCTCCTTATAGCTTGTACGCTTTCTTCACCAATCCATAGGTTAGTTCATGCGCCACCTCGAAGGCCTCGTCCTCGTCCAGCCGGTGCTCGGCCACGAGCCGGGCCAGGAAGGCGCAGTCGATGCGCCTCGCCACGTCGTGCCGCGCCGGGATCGAAAGGAAGGCGCGCGTGTCGTCGTTGAACCCCGCTGTATTATAGAAGCCCGCTGTCTCCGTCGCCTGTTCGCGGAAGCGCATCATTCCCTCGGGGCTATCGTGAAACCACCACGGCGGGCCGAGGCGCAAGCACGGATAGTGCCCCGCGAGCGGAGCCAGCTCGCGGCTGTAAGTCGATTCGTCCAGCGTGAAGAGAATGATGGTCAGGTTACGCTCGTTGCCGAACCGGTTGAGCAAGGGGCGCAGCGCGTCCACGTAATTGGTCGCCCTGGGGATGTCGCAGCCCACGTCGCGGCCGTAGCGCTCATAGACCTTGGGGTTGTGGTTGCGCACCGCCCCAGGATGAATCTGCATCACCAGCCCATCTTCAAGGCTCATCTGCGCCATCTCGGTCAGCATCTGTGCTCGGAACAGCTCCTGCGTGGCCAGATCGGCCTTGCCGCCAAGCACCTGGCGGTAGAGTTCCGCGGCCTTGGCTACGGGCAGGTCGGCGGTTTGCGCGGTCGGATGCCCGTGGTCGGTGGCCGTGCAGCCGAGTTCGCGGAAGCGGGCGCGCTCCTTGCGCAGCGCGTTCAGATAGCCCGCCCAGGTCGCTGTGTCTTCCCCGGTCTGCGCTCCCATGAGAGCGATGTTTTCCGCGAATCCCTTGAACTCCGCATCGACCACCGGGTCGGGACGGAAATTGGGAATGATCCTCGCCTTCCAGCCCGATTCGCGAATGGCCTTGAGATCGTCCAGGGAGTCGAAGGGAGAATCGGTGGTCGCCAGCACCTCAATATTGAAGCGGTCGTACAGAGCGCGGGGCAGAAACTCCGGCGTCCGCAGCTTCTCGGCGATGGTATCGAAGTAGAGGTCGGCGGTCTTCGCCGACAGCCGCTCCTGCAGTCCAAATAGCTCCTGAAAAGCAAAATCCAGCCACATGCGGGTGGGCGTCCCGCGAAACAAATAGTAATGGCTGGCAAAGATGTGCCAGACCTTGCGCGGATCCTTCATCTCCGGCTCGCCGATCTCCAGATCCGCCA
This sequence comes from Occallatibacter sp., assembly GCA_050014575.1. GTDB lineage: Bacteria > Acidobacteriota > Terriglobia > Terriglobales > Acidobacteriaceae > Telmatobacter. The sequence continues at coordinate 6,466 of JBEKDB010000002.1, forward strand.
TGGAGATACCCTGGCTCAAGAGCATGCGAAATACGTAGTGATCGGGCTGCACGAAGAGCTTTGCGGGATCGGGAAAAGGCTCGTTCTTTGCAAACCACGCCGCCTTCGTATGCCCGTGCGGGCTGACGATGGGTAATCCCTTCACATGCGCATAGAGCGCCCTGGCAATCTTGCGTGTGCCGGCTTCGGCGGGAAACAAACGGTCTTTATGCATTAACATGTGCTAGCCTTTCGCTGAGCGGTGCCGTGGTATGACCACCAGAGAGGTCAGACCACCAGTATACATCCCCGGCCGGGAATTGCCGCGCCGGCAAGAAAGCCCCTTCGCCATACGCGGGCCCATCGCTTTCGCGGCATGGCATTCGGGCAACTCAACCATGGCTTGCAAATCCCATGCCTGCCAGGACTCCCCGCATGTAAGCAAAGCTGGCGATAACTCCGGGCATCGGATCGTCGCTATGAACCTCGTATTCGAGATCGACAAACCCCTGGTACTGGATGGCGATGAGGGCTTCGAACATCTCGCGAACCGGCATCAGGCCGTCTCCCACGGCGACTTGACTCTCCTTGCTATGGAAATCCGTCAGATCCTTCATGTGAACGTTGAAAAGGCGCGCTCCCACTTTGCGGATCGCTTCAACGGCGTCCGTGCCGGCGCGCACCGTGTGGCCCACGTCGATGCAGCATCCAATGCGTGGGTCCATCTTCTCGATCGACTTCAGAACATCCAGCGGCGAAGGCCATAACTTGTCCTCCGGCCCATGGTTGTGAAGCGCGATGCGAATGTCGTATTCTTTCACGAACCTTTCCATGCGGGGCAGGGTCTCGGGCGTTGGGTCGCCCGCGACGATCACGGGAATTCCGGCCCGCTTGCAATACTCGAACTTGCTCCGAATGTCGTCGTCTTCGTCCTTGCGAAAGTAAACAGCTCCTGCCGCGTAGAGTTTGATGCCGGCCGCCGCATAGTCCTCCAAGGCCTTGGCCTCTTCGGCGGGGTCCATAGGCAGGTGATCTTTCACATCCTTCGCATTCAGCCCGGCGATATTGAGTTGCTTCATAAAGACGATCAATTGCGCGCGGTTGAAATTGCGAAACGTGTAACTGGCCAGCCCCAGACGAATCGGCGACAACTTTCCCGCCGCGGCCCGAGGCTCGGCCAGCGCGGGAACCGCGCTCGACGCTGCGCACGCCGCGGCAACCAGCGCGCCCGATTGAACGAAGTTACGGCGTGAAAAGGATTGCTTCATGAGTCGCAAACTCCTTGGGTGCTCCCGGCGGCGGTTACAGGCGCGGCGAATCTTCTCATCGAGCGAGCCTCTAGTTTCGTCTATAGATGCGGCGCCCAGCCGGCCTCATACTCTCGGCCCCACATCTTCATGGCTTCCGGATCGTTCAGTATCTTTCCATTCGTTGGGTCGACCGCAAGTTCCCGATTCACCTCCCAGGCGATGTTTGAAAGGTGAAGCATAGTGACGGCGACGTTGCCGACGGCGACGGGATCGTTGAGTTTCTCTCCCTTGCGGATTGCCGCGATGAAATTGGCGAAGTGCAAGTCCGTCATGCCGTCGCGCCCCTGCAGATCGGAGGATGAGTTTGCAGTTCCGGCTTTGGTTTCGCCGGTCTTTTTCCCCTTCAGATCGTAGACCTCATAGCCGCCCGCATCGATGAGCATAGACCCGCTGGTTCCCATGATCGTCGAGCCGCGGTCGCGCCCGTAGTATTGCATCCCGGAGCAGCACTTTCCTTCCCACGAAATCAACTTGTCGCCGTAGTCGAAGCTGGTCACCATGGTGTCGTAAAACTGCCAGTCGTCTTTGAAGTGGTATCTCCCGCCGGAGGAAGTTACCCGTTGCGGATAATCGATGCCCAGCGCCCAGCGGCAAACATCGATTTCATGGCTGCCGTTGTTCAGGCTCTCGCCGGTTCCCCAGGTTCTGAACCAGTGCCAGTTATAGGGATGAACATTGTCTCGGTACGGACTCCGCGGCGCGGGTCCCTGCCACAGATCCCAGTCGAGCTGCGGCGGCACAGGCGCTTCCTTGCCGATCCCGATCGACTTTCTCGTGTTGCTGTACCAGCCTTTCGAGTAGTAAGGCGTGCCGATCAGCCCATTGCGAATCTTGTCAACGGCCTCGATAACGAGCGGGTTCGAGCGCCGCTGCGTGCCCATCTGCACGAGCTTTCCATACTTCTGCTGAACCTCCACCAGCAGCGCCCCCTCGGCGGGATTGTGGCTGCATGGCTTCTCCACGTAGACGTGCTTGCCCGCCTGCACTCCGGCAATGGCCATTGGCGCGTGCCAGTGGTCGGGGGTGGCGATGGTGATAGCATCCACCTCCTTCAACTGGAGGATGCGGCGAAAGTCCTTCTCTGCCGCGGGAGCGTAACCCAGCTCGCGCTCGGCGTCGCCGGCAACCTTCTTCAGGATCGCGCCATCCACGTCGCAAATATGCGAAACGCGGGCGGTGTCCTTGTTGGCCTTGATGGAGGCCAGATGAGCAGAGCCTCGGCCATTCAGGCCGATCACCGCAAAGTTGAGGCGATCGTTGGAGCCCAGTATCTGGCCATAGCTCTTGGCGGTCGATCCAATAGCCAAGCCTGCCGCTCCGGCGGCAAGCGTATCGAGAAATTCGCGTCGAGTAACCACTGTCTGCCTCCCTCTATACAATCAAATTTGGAGCGATCGCCTGCGTTGCTGCTTCTCTTGGCTCGCGATGCCCGGCCAATCCCGGCGAAACCGATGTGCTTATGTTAAATGGCCGGTCACCGTGGCGTGCGGCGACCGGCCAGTGAAGCAGTAGTTAACCGGGATGGCCTTAGAACGAGAACTTGAGCGATCCCTGCAGAGTGCGTCCGCCCCCGACGCCGTTCACGCTGCCCTGGCCGCTGCCAAGGGTGCTTGTGACTTCGCCGAAGGTTGAGGACGTGGTCGTGTTGCCCGGCTGGCCGAATTGCGGCGTATTGCTTAACTGGAAGGCGTCGATGCGGAATTCCAGCGCCGTTTCGCGGTAAAGGGTAAACTTCTTGAAAAGAGAAGCGTTGTCCTGAATATAGCCAGGGCCGCGGAACTGGTTTCTGCCGGTATTGCCGAGAACCGGGGCGGTGCATGGCGATTGACCGGTGCAGCCGGTGGGTTGCGAAAAGACCGAGGTATTAAACCAGGGCGAGGTGGTTCCGATGCCGTGGAGAGCTTGAAAACTCCCCGTCAGGGTTGCAGTCAACGCGGTTCCTGGGGTGTTGAGCGGCGTGGTGCTCGCCTGGACGGTGAATGGCATGCCGGAGACGACTGAGATCAATCCTCCGAGCTTCCAGCCTCCCAGAACGGCGTCCGCTACTCCAGAACTGAAAAGCGCGTGGCCGTGGCCGGCGGGCAGGTCGTAGGTAAAGGTCTGCTCGAAGTTGGTCTTGCGGTCGAAGTCGGTTGGGCCATAGTTGTGGCGCTGGTTGATGAAGAACTGGAGACCGCTGTTCGCTCCACCGCCCCCATCGTCGTCGTTCATGTAGTTCAAGCCCTTGCCCCATGTGAACGCGGAAGTGAAGGTGAGGCCGTAAGAGATGCGCTTTGTGAGCTGGGCTTGCAGCGAATCGTAGTTGGAAGAGAAGCCCATGAAGGAAACATAAGTTCCCGCGGTGCGTCCTGTTGCGCCGCCAGTATAGGCAACGGTATCCTCAGGATCCGAGGCCGAGCCGCCGCCATAGGTGCTGGGCAGGTTAATGTTTTGGCTGGTATCGATCCGCACGCCATGGTTGGCCACATAGGCCACCTGCAGCGAGAGATTGCCGCGGAACGCCTGCTCTACGGCTACGTTCCAAGACTCGGCGTAAGGATTCCTATAATCCGTGGAATAGCTTCCCCACGGTGTGATAGTGCCAATGACGTTGTACACCTGGCTGATGAGTTGAGAGGTATTGGCCTGGATGATTCCGTTGCTTGGAATCGTAACCGGAACCGGCGCCGGGAAGCCTGCCTGGAAGGTGGCCACTGTCTTGCCGTCGCCAAGTACTGCCGGCGTATAGGCGGAAGCTCCCACCGGGCTGTAACTGTTGTTGGCGCGGATGGGAAAATCGTACGCGTAGGTGTTATCCGGGAAGGGCGTGTAGCTGATGCCGAAGCCTCCGCGGAGCACTGTATCGTTGCGCAGCCGATAAGAGATTCCGGTGCGCGGAGCGAAGTTCTTGTATTTCACCGTCATGCTCAGGTTGGAGGGATTGGCGGACAATCCGGCCAGAACCAGGGTGTTGTTGATCGGGTCGTAGTTGGAGAATCCGCCCGCAATCTTCGGGGTTGCGGGGGGATAAAAGTCCCAGCGCACGCCCAGATCGACGGTCATCTTGGGGGTAACTTGCCACTTATCGCTGACATAAGCAAAGAACCACCACTGCCGGTAGCAGGGGAAGAACGTGTTGAGATCGCGTCCCACCAGGCTCGGCTGATCCAGCAGGAAGCTGGCGATATCGTTGGCGATGTTCATCCCCACCGGTTGCGCCGCATCCGATGTCTGAGGCTGACTGAAGGTGAATGCGCCGCGGGGGCTGAAGGTCTGGTCCTGCAGAAGGTCGTCGCGCACCCGGCGAAGATCGATGCCGGCCTTCAAGGTATGGTTGCCCTCGATCTTGGTCCAATTGTTGACGAAGTCGATGTTAGCCTCGCCCCTGATCCAAGGCTCGGATGCGGAGTAGCCCATCAGCGGGCTGGAAAAGACATCGCTGAAGGAGATCGCTGCCTGCCCGCTGGTGAACGGCTCTCCGGAGATATTTACGCCGGGGATGCCGATGGTGGTTGCATCGCTGGTGCCGTAGTCGTTGGTTTGCGCGTTGTTCCTCAGGTGGGCAACGCCAACACGGGCTTCTGTGAAGAACGTGGGCGAAAAGACATGATCGTAGTTCGCGCCCGTGCTGTACGATTTCTGATCGCCCGTGCCTTCAAAGCCGCTTCCCGCGGGTCCGCCGAACATGGCTCCAAATGCAGCCTGCTGGAAGGTGACGACACGCTGAAAGCTGAAGCGGCCGCTCAAATGGTTCTTTTCCGTGGGGGTGTAATCGATCTTGGTGTCAAAGCTGTCGGTGGTCTTGGTGAAAGGAAGATTTGTGGAGTAATTGTTGGTGGGGGCGCTCATGGGCTTGGTCGAATTCAAAGACCCGTACTTTGCTGCCGCGGCGTTTATCCCTTGCAGAATGGCAAGCGAAACGGAATTGATCCTGCCAATGGGAATATGGTTGCTCGGGAAGGGTGTGCGCGGCGTTCCTCCCGCGGCGACAGTCCTTCCATCGCCGGTGCTCGGGTCGTAGATCTGGCCTTTCCCGCCGCTCATTGCGCCGCTCAGGTCCACGAAGGTCCCCGTAGGATCGACCGTGTAGTAGCGGGCATCCGGGATCGTGAATGTGCTGGTAATGGCCTCGTGATCCGTCGTGCGAAGATAGTCGCCGAAGTAGAACAGCTTGTCCTTCTTGATAGGGCCGCCGATGGCGCCGCCGAAGTAGTTGTAAGACAGATGGCCCAGAGGAATAGTCGAAAAGTAGGAGCGGGCATTCAGGTCGTTGTTCTGAATGAACTCGAAGGCCGAACCATGCACGCTGTTGGTGCCGGACTTGAGAGTGACGTTGGTGACGGCGCCGGTGGCGCGGCCAAGTTCCGCCTCGAAGTTATTGGTGGAGATATCGACCGACGCGATGGCCTCTGCCGGAGGAATGATGATCTGGAGAAGACCGGTGCGCTCATCGTCGTCGATGCCCTCGATCTGGTAGAGGTTGCCTTCGCGCGGAAGGCCGTTGGCTTCAGTCTGCAGAGAACTCGCCGCGTTGAAGAACTGCGAGTGCTGATAGACCTGGGGCGCCAGGCCGGGAACCACGTTGAGAAGCGACTGGAAGTTTCGGTTGGTGCCCAAAGCCATATCCACCAGGGCTTCCGACTCGATCTTGGTGCTGATGTCGGCGCGGTCCGTCTGCAGCGCGGGAGGCGCGGTGGTTACGATAACCGTTTCCGAAGCATTGCCGGGTACGAGAGTGAGATCGACGCGGGTGGAGGAGTTGCTGGCAAGGTCGATGTTTTCCTGGGTTGCTTTCTTGAAACCTTTGGCCTCGACCGTCACGGAGTAAGGGCCGGGTTGCAGGTCGGGGAAGGTGAAGTTGCCGCTTTCATTGGTTACCGACAGGTGCAGCGCGCCCGTTCCCGCCGCGGTTGCCGTAACCTTGGCATTGGCGACGGTTGCGCCGGTGGAGTCTGTCACCGTCCCCAGCAGCGTTGCGGTCACTGCTTGGCCGAGGATTGTATGCGAAAAACCGAGCAGGATAAGGGCAAAGATAGACCCAAGAATGGGTCGCACGATTCTGCGTGACTTCATTTGGAGCCTCCAAGGTTGAGTCATGTTTCAGGTTCGAGCAGCATATTGTTTGGATATCGAACGAACACTAGCCCCATCCCCCCGGATTTGTCAAGGAGAAAATTCAGAGCCCGAAGAAAATGTCCTCACCATCTCACGGATCGCGCTTCGCTTGGCGCACGCCCATCTTCAATTGCCATCTATGAAGATCGTTGACAATCCCACAGCTTTGCGTAACAACGGTAACTCCATGGAGAAGCGCGCCGTTTCCGACCCGGTCCGGATGCCACGCGATCCCTCGCCGCATCCCTCTCAAGTTGGTTCCCGCTTCGGCGGCAAAGGCATCTCGCAGGGCGCCTCGGCTGGCGTCGCTCATCGCTCCTCGAACTGGGGAGAATTGCCTCCCGCGCCCACCGTCCTGGTGCTGGGAACAGGCCTCAGTTGGGTGTGCCGGTGGTCTCCGCGCCGGCGAACGCGCATTCGCCGCACTGGCAGACGCGGCGAAGGTATTCCCAGGAGTAGATGCCGCCGGAGTGGCCGTCGAGCCAGTTGAATTGAATGGCGTAGCGGCCAACGGCGTGGGCGCTCGCTGGCTTGGGCGGCGGAGCGTACATGGGCAGGACAGCGGCGGGCCGTGGTTTGGGCTGGCCGGGCTTGCGGCCTTCCTGGGCCCGCTCCTCCACGCAGGTTGCGCAGGGGCAAGCCTCGCGCAGCCAGGCGAAGCTCCAGGCGCTCTTGTGGCCGTCTGCCCAGTCGATCTCCAGCCCCCTGCCCTCGGTCAGCAGCACGCGGACCTTCTCCGGCGTTACGGCGATGCGGGGCAGCGGACGGTTTTCCTCGGCTTCGCGAGCTTCCCCGTCCCTGGCGGCAAAGCGAATGCCTTCGTGGCTCATGGTTCCATTCTAGAGCGAAACCGAGTTGGTGCGCCCTGGCGAGTTTCGTGCAGGCTCGCCGCTCCCTGGAAGTCGCGTCGATCTGACCCAGCGATTTCGGGGTATAGTCATCTGGTTTTGCTATAGTCGCCGGCTTGAGTGAACGCACCCCGTTCGCCAGTTCAGGCCCGTAGCTTTCCGGCCTGCTACTCGACCAATGCAGCCGATTCCGCCCAATACTTCAGCGGGTCCTTCTCGTGCTTCGCGGCGTGGAAGGAGACAATGGCTCCGACCACGAAATCCGCCGAGACATGGGCCGCGGGCACGAAGACGGCATCCTCTTCGTCGACGACACGGATCACGTAGACCGTTCCGGCGGCCTGCTTCTCAACGCGCTGAATCTCGCCGCCAATATCGGTGTTGGCTGCGCCGCTGTAGTCGCCGCGCTGCCCCATCTTCAGATCCTTGGGCCTGGCGCTGTCTTCGGCTTCGGAGCCAAACGTGAATTCGCCCATCTTCCAGGCGCCGCCTTCCTTGGCAAACGCAACCGTAACTCGAACCTTCTGTTCGGGCGGCAAATTCGCTTCCTTCTGCGCTTCGACCGGCACGGGAACCATGCCCACCACCACCATCCGAGCATGGCTGCCATCCTTTGCCAGTTTGACGAACCGGACCTCATACGAAACCGGCATTACCTGGAGCGACTGCTCGAAAAACGCGGCGTGGTAAGCGGCATCTCGCCCCGGCGGCACGCCTTCTGTCAATTCCTTTTGCTGGTCCGCGGTCCTCAGTTTCACGATCGCCTGGAAATCCTTGGCCTTCAACCCGGCAATGTAGGCGTCGTAAGTTTTGCGGAATGTGTCGTCTGTCTGTCCAAATGCTGCCATGGTTAACATTGCTCCTGTGATTAGAGTGAGAATAAGACGCATATCCGGTTTTCTCCTTTGCACTGATTAGTGTCGCATCCCTGGGCGGAAAGTGACCGTGCGCGGAAAAGAAAACTCTGTGAATCGCGCGCCCAGTGCGGGGGCAGATTGGCAGTAGGCCATTTTCTAGGGGTTTCTCCAGAAGAACCATGCAGCCATGGAAAGGCCGATGAAGACGACGATGCCGCGGAGCACTGGCTGGGGAACCAGGCGGGCAAAGCGGGCCGAGGCGTAACCGCCGACGGCGCAGACGGCCATGGCCGGCAGGCAGTAGCGCCAGACCACCTGGCCGTCGACCACGAAAATCACGAAGGCGACGCCGTTAGCCAGGGTGGTGGAAACCACCTTCAGCGCGTTGATCTCATGCAGGTCCCGGTAGCCGAAAAGCGAGAGCAGGGTGATGAGCAGAAAGCCTGCGCCCGCGCCAAAGTAACCGATGTAAAAGCAGACCGCAACAGTGGAGAGAAAGACAAGAAGACGGCGCGGCCGACGGGGGGCGCCGGCGACAGCGCCCTTTCGGCGGGCCAGTTTGAACCGTTCCAGCCGGCGCGAGACCGGGCCGCAGAGAGCAAAGATCGAAGCGGCTCCGAGCAGCAGCCAGGGTACCAGGCGCAAGAAGGTCATCTGCGGAGTGTTCAGCAGAACCACCGCGCCGGTCGTTCCGCCGAGCAGGCCGGCAAGACCCATGGGCAAGGCCAGACGGAGGTTCTTGCGAATGTCGTCGCGATAGGCGGCAATGGAGGTAAGCTGGCCGGGCCACAGAGCCACCGTATTGGTGGCATTGGCCTGGACGGGCAGCATCCTCATGCTCAGCAAGGCTGGAAAGGAGAGGAACGAGCCGCCTCCGGCCACGGCGTTGAGCACCCCTGCCAGGAAGGCAGCCACGGTGAGCCAAAGCCAATGCCAATCAATCAAGGAATGCAAGCCGGAGAAGTGAGGCATCTCTACTCGATTGTAGAAGAGCGCCAGAGTTGCAGATAGTTAGGAACCTTGAACCTTCCCTCGTGCTGGAACCATGAAGCTGCATATACTGGAACCGATGCCCGCCGCACCCAATCCGGAGTTCATGCGCCGCGCCATTCAGTTGGCCACTCGGAACGTGCTCACCGGCGCGGGCGGCCCGTTTGCCGCTCTGGTTGTCCGCGACGGCCAAATCGTCGCCGAGGCGGCGAACACGGTGACCGCGACCAACGATCCCACCGCGCACGGCGAAGTGAACGCCATCCGCGCCGCCGCCAAGGCGCTGGGCACGTTCACGCTGGCCGGCTGCGAACTCTACTCCAGTTGCCAGCCCTGCCCCATGTGCCTGGCTGCTGCCTACTGGGCGCGGATCGAGGCCATCTACTTCGGCGCCAGCGCCGCCGATGCGGCCCGCGCCGGCTTCGGCGACGCATTCCTCTACGAGGAGTTTCGCCAGAACCAGGGCGCCCGCTTGCTGCCCGCCACGCAAATGCTCGGCGATGAAGCCTGGGAGAGCTTCGCGGCGTGGATGGCTTCGACCGACAAGATCGAATACTGAGTTTGGGTTCGGTGGTGGTCTCTGACGGAAACATCCCACCGAGAACCCAATCAATAATCCACAGCCAGGTCGTGATCGAAGAAGCGGCAATCCGAAGTTGCGATCTCCACAACCGAATCGCCGCTCCTTATTCGCCTCAATGCGCGGCGCCACCGCTGCTGCTCTGCGCCGCAAGCATATAAATCAGATACTTCTGGTACTCCGGATGATCCGTCTGCGCAAGATGAAGGGCAGTGGCAAGGGTCTGCTGCCCTTCCGCTCCGCGGCCGGAAGCCAACAGAGCCCAGCCCAGCGCGGCATTGGCCTGAGCGTTATTGGGCGCCAGTTGGACGGCGGCTTGCGCGGCAGCGAGGGCTTCGGGCATGCGACGCATGCGCATCAAACTGACGGCATTCCCGGCCGCGCTCAGCGCCGCAAGCTGGGTAACGTCGAAGTCGCCGCGATAGACCAGAATGACGTTGCCGATCTCCGCGTCCGGCCGGCGATCAACGATGCTTCTATACGGGTTGAGCGAGTCCGGACCCCACATCAGCCCCGAGGCTTCCATCGCGCTGATGTAAACCGTGCCGCTGATCGTGGTGGGCACCGAAGCCCGGTTCATGCCGAAGAGCAATCCCATGGCCGAGGGCAGCGGCTTGCAGTGAATGCCGTAGTAGGCCGGGTCGATCAAGGGGTCGGAGTAGTCGAACCAGCAATCTCCGTCGGGGTGCCGATCCATATAGGTCTTGGTCCACTTCAGCCCCTGGCCCCAGTCGTCGTTGGAGTCGGTCAGCACGCGCCAGGTGTTTGCCGGCCCGCCGAAAGCCTCGTTGGAATAGGCCAGAAAGTCTGGAAAGGAGTGCAGCGAGGAGACGACTGTGAAGGCCAGGAGAGCGCCGATTGCGACCCTCCCTGCCATGGATCGCGCAGCCGGCACGGCAGCCGCCGCTCCGGCAAGAACCAGGCAGAACGGGTAGACGGGAAGAATGTGGCGAACGCCCAAACTCAGCCTTGACCCGACGGAGACGGCCATGAAGAAGACGACGGGAATGGTGAAGAATAGAAACTCGCGCCGCCGGCCAAAGACCCCGGCGAATGGCACCAGTACGAGAAGAATCATAAGCGCGAGCGTGCTCTTGACGACGAAGACGCCGGGAAAGAAGAACCACTGTCCGTCGGGGTAGAGGTGGCCAAAGATATAGGTCGCGCGGGTTCCGGATATCTGCAGAATATCGGTCCAGCCGTAGAGGTAAGCCTCCGGAAAAAGATGATGGCGAGCGAAGAACAGGATTACGCCTTGCTTCGCTGGGCTGAGTTGCGTTGCGTAATCGGCCAGCGCCGGGATCAACACCAGTTGACCGGGCCGGGCCGCGTAGCGAAAGCCATATACCGTCCAAAGAAACGCATAGCTCACCAGCCCGATAGCCGCCAGCGCGCCGGCCAGTTGAAACAGGTTCAGGGTGCGTAGGCGGTTGCCCTCCTCGGGAAGAAGGCCGAAGGTGATCCGGTGCGCGAGGTAGTCGGCCAGGCCCAGCAGCACCAGCGTGGGCAGCACCAGCGCGCCTGAGTGCTTGGCGGCCATGGTCAGGGCCGCGACCGCCGCGCACAGCGCCAGGCGCCAAAGAGTGGGCTTCTTGAGAAAGCGATAAAAGGCATAAGTGGCCGCAAAGAAGAGACAGGCGAGCGGCATATCGGTGGTGACCAGAGCGCCATTCGAAAGCATTACGGGCTCGAAGACGAACAAGCCCAGCGCCAGCAATCCGGCCAGCGGACCGAAGACTTCGCCGGCGGCCAGATAGACGAGCACCGCCAGGGCAAGGCTGAACAAAGCTACAACAGCGCGGCCGCGCATCAGAAGACCGTCGGCATCGCCGCCGCCGTAAAGGAATTGGGCTCCGTTGACGAAGTCTCCTATCTTGAAGAACGGCGCCGGGAACGGCGGCGGCTCCTTGAGACCCATGGAAAGCAGAGGAATGGTCGCCAGCATCTTCACCAGCGGCGGGTGCTCGGGATTGGTGCCGAAGTCGGCGTGCTTCCAGTACTCGTAGCCCGCGTACAGGTGGTCGGATTCGTCGAAGACCTGGGACTCCTGGCGCGCGGAAGTGAAGAGAAGCGCCGCCAGCAGCGCCAGAAGAGCCGCGGCGATGAGCCGGCTGGTTAGCGGCGAGATGCTTGTTCCGCGCGGAATCGTCATAACACTGGGCGCAACGGGAGCAACAGACGGAACTGTGTACAAGGATTAGCCTCCATGGCGTTTGGGGCCCGGTTGGGGAGGGCGGCGGCCGCCAGGGGGATTGGCGCGGCGTCCCATCGAGATGGACATCTGAATCGAAGGCTGGGGAAGCCCTCGAAAGGAGTATACACGCCACGCGCGATCCGAGCTTGCCGAATAAGTACCTCCGGCAGAGCCGGTGGCTTTATGGTTGATGGCCCCTCAAAGGGGCCTGTGCAGGAGCGTTTCATGCCCGTAGCAGCCCGTCGCCTGCGCCGTAGGCGGTCGCCGTGGCGACATGTTAGCCCCGCGCTTCAGCGTGGGGTTGACTTAGTGCGCCCCGATTGAGCAGATCAGGTCCTGAACCGAATCGGCTTGGGGCAGCGGTTCGGCCTGGGGGCGCGGCCACATCCTGAGCCACAGGCAGTCGTGAGCCCTCACCAGGCGCGACTCGGCTGGCTGCGCCCTTTCGATCGCCTTGGAGAGCGCCTTGACCACAGCCGGCTCCGAGCCCGCCTCGATCAGCTCCACGGGCGGAAATCTGGCGCTCAACATGCGCGCATGCGCCGAGCGGAACTGCGATCCCTGCACCAGGCCGCTTTCCACCCGCAACCCCGTCATGCGCTCGATGGCCAAAGCCAAAACTGGATCGAGCCGCTCCTCAAAACCGAGGTAGAGAAGCCTTCCCGCTGCCACGCGCAACGGCAGCGCCCCAAAGGCGTCCACGAACAGCCTTGGCAACAGGGCGGTCAGCGCTTCGCCGTCGTGAAACTCCATGGGCAGCACCGGGCAGCTCCATTGCAGGCCCAGCGCTCTGGTCACCAACTGCTCGCTGACCCCCTGCCGTTGCACCAGCCAGTGGCCCAGCCGCCCGGCTCCGGCCCCTTTCTGCGCGTCGAGCGCCAGGCGCAACTGGCCGGAGGTAATCCAGCCCTGCTCCAGCATCAACAGGCCCAGCGGAACGCGATGGCGATGGCTCTGCTCGGCGCTGCCCCTGCCGTCCTGCTCGCGCCAGACCGCCGCGGCGATGCGCGCTTCCGTGCATGCCGCCGAGCAGCTCCAGCCGCCTTCAAATACCGGCGTCGTGCGGCTGCGCCACAGATGCAGCCAGCCCGACCGGCAGCCGGGATTGGCGCAGGTTTGAAAGAATCCCGGTCGCACTCCCCCGAGCTTGCCACCGGGGTGGTTGGCCGCGGCCATGCCGGGCGAGCGTCCCTGGGCCAGGCGTTCCTCGATCGATGCCTGGCGCGGCGCAGCGCGCGCTTCCCCGGCCGGCCATCCGTTTAGAACAGGCATCGTATGCTCTCCAGCCGCTTCTTGGGCGCGGCCACCTCGGTAACCCGCAGGCCGAAGTTGCCGTTCACCAGCACCACCTCGCCGCGAGCCACGATCTTGTCGCCCACAATCAGGTCCACGGGATCGGTTACATGGCGGTCCAGCTGCACCACATCCCCCGGTCCCAGATCGAGGAGTTCGCCCAGCGGCATCTCCCGGCAGCCAAAGCGCAGCGTGGCCTCCAGCTCGACATCGAGAAGCAGCTCGATCCCTGGGCTCAAGACTGGCGCTGGGCTCCCAGCCGCGGGCGAGTTCTGCGCGGGCGCCGCCGCCGAGTCCGCCTCCGGCTTTGCCGCCGGCTTGGGGGGCCGCACTTCGTCCCGAACCAGAATCGTCCAGGCGCGGTCACCGGATTTCAATTGGAAGGCGCAGGAGACCTTGTTCTCCCCGGAGGTAGGCTCGAAGCTCTCGACGTGGCATTTTCTGCCCGTCTTGACCAGCAGTTCCCCGGCCGCGGCATCGGCAACCTCTTTTAACAGCTCACCCCAGCCGGCTCTCTGGTCCATCCCCTCGCCTACCAGCGGCGACTCCAGAATCGTGCCGTCGAGAACCACCGCGAAGCGCCCTTGCTCGTCGCCGCTCAGGGTGGCGGCAAAACCGAAAGCGTCCGCCACGAGCGGCTTGGGCAGCGCCTCAACCAGCTCCGGCTCCCCAGCCAGGGCCTGTGAGAACAAGGCCGAGGCCGCGCCAATCCAGCACTCGAGGTAGGTTTTCATTGGACGGCCTCGCCGATCCGGCGCTCGATGCGCGCCCCGCGATGCACGCCGTGGCGGATGGGTTGCGCCTCAGAAAGCGTCTGCCCCCCTACTTGCCACACGGGCAGCGTGTTAGCGGGCAGATCCAGGCGCAGAATCTTTCCCGGCTCCATGCTTTCGATCGCGCTTGCCGCCAGGCGCAGGGTAGGCAGTTGCATGGAACCACCGAAGCGAATCCGCCGCGCCGAGGCCTCCATTCGCGCTCGCGTCTCTCCGGCGTGGCGGCGGCTGCGTCCCCAATCCGAGGTCAGGCGGCGAAGAATCGTATTGGCCACCACGGCGGGGAATGCCAGGTTGAGCAGCCCCGAACTGTGCGGCATGCGAATCTCAAAACTCAGGCAGAGCGTCTTTTCGGTAACCGACATGATGCGGGCCACTTGGGTCTGCATCTGGCGGCGCTCGAAGTTGAAGCTCAGGCCCACAGGCTGCCAGGCCGCGGTCAGCTCGCGGCAGATAATCTCCACCACCGAACCCAAAATGGATTCCTCGATGTCGGTCAGCTCCCGCAACGGGCCGTCCCGCCCCTCGCCGCCAAGCAGAAGATCGATCACCGGCGGAGCCAGCGCCAGATCCAGTTGCAGCACCGAGAGCGCTCCCAGAGGCTCCAGCCGCACCGAGGCCACATAGCTGATCTCCGGGATGCGGAGCAGAAACTCGTTGAACTGTATCTGCTCGGCCGAGACCAGGTTGACTTGAAAGCGAGAGCGCAGCCAGGCCGCCAGATTGTGGGTCAGATTGCGGGCGAACAGGTCGTTCAACATGCTGATGGCGCGCAATTGCTCGTTCGAGATCTGCCCGGCCGAGGAGAAGTTGTAGGGTGCGACCTTAGCCCGCGACTCGGGCCGCGAAGCGTCCGGAGCAGAGCTTCGGGCGGCCTCGAAGAGGGCGTCGATCTCATTCTGCTTGAGCGTCTTCTCCATCATCCGGAACTCCCTCCGCATCTTGCGCGTTTCATCGATTCCCCTTCGGGCCTATCCCTTGCCCGGCCCCGCCCAACCCGCCCGGCGTTCATTCCGGCCCGGGCGTGAACCTCTCAGCGTCTCGGCCGATCCGGCAGTTTTCGAGCGCCGGAACGGTCGAAGACCCCGCGCGCCGCCAGATCCTTGAGCGCCACCCGCAGGTGCAACACGGCCGAGGCATGCACCTGGGAGACTCGCGACTCCACCACTCCCAGCGCCAGGCCGATCTCGCGCATCGTCATCTCCTCGTAGTAGTAGAGGGTCATCACCAGCCGCTCCCGGTCGGGCAGATGGGCGATGCCGTCCGCCAGCCGGTCTTCGAGCTCGCCCCGCAGGCAGCAGAAGAGCGGATCCTCCTCGGAGCGGCTGGGCACATAGGCCAGTTCCTCTTCGCCTGAGTCCTCGTTCCGCTCCATGTGCAGGGTGCCGATCTCCAGGCCTTTGAGATCGCCGAGCAACTGCTGGTACTCCTCCAGGCCCAATTCCATCTCCGCGGCCACCTCGGGCTCCCCCGGCCCGTGGCCCATCCTGGCCGTCAGCACGCGTATAGCCTCCTCGACCGCGCGGCCCTTGCGGCGCAGCTCCCGCGGACTCCAGTCCAGGGTTCTCAGGCTGTCCAGAATCGCTCCCCGGATGCGAAACTGCGCATAGCTGCGGAACTGCACCTTCTTGTCCGGATCGAACTTGGCGAAGGCGTCCATCAGCCCCACCACGCCGGCCGAAACCAGGTCTTCGATGTCCACATGCTGGGGCAGCCGCTCGTGAATGCGCCGGGCCAGGAAGCGCACGATCGGCAAGTGCTCGAGCAGCACCCGCTCCTGCTCGGCGGTGAGCATGGGGGATGCGGCCGAGACCGGAGGATACCCGCCCCCTGCCGCGCCCCGGCGCATAGCGGCTTGGTTCCCCGCCGTGGCTGCCGTTTCGATCCCCATTGCCGTCCCCCTCAATCAATCGCCAACCCTAGGCCCTATTCCCTCGTCCCTGTTCTTCGGAAACCTCACCGCACCGTTCCCACCGGGCGCAAACGGATCTCGGGAGGAATCTCGCCGGCGGCGATGACCGCAAGGCGGGGCAAAACCGGCTCCAACCAGCGCTTGACGTGATAACGCGCCGGACTTGGTACTAGCAGCACGGGAAGAGCCGCGGCCGAGGCGGCTCCTATAAGCTGCCTCACAGAATCGGCTAGACGCCGGACCAACGGGGTTCCCGAGGTGGCTTGGGCGGCCAGCAGGCGCTGGCCGGTCTCCGGCGCGAGGGTGACCAGAATCTCCTCTTCGAGGGCGGGGTCGAGCAGCAGCACCGGCAGTTGGCCCTCGTTGTCCAGCAGCGGCCGGATGAGCCGCCGTCCCAGAGCCTGGCGCGCGGCTTCCACCAGCGCCACCACGTTCTTGTTCACCGGCGCGGTTTCCAGCAGGGCCTCGAGAATCGCTCCCAGGTCGCGGATCGAAACCCGCTCGCGGAGCAGTTGCTCGAGAACCCGGCCCACCTCGCCCAGGGTCAGCAGCTTGGGCACCAGCTCCTCCAAGAGCTTGGGATGACTCTCATTGAGCGAGTCCATCAGCCGCTTGGTCTCCGCCCGGCCCAGCAGCTCCCAGGCGTGGCGGCGGATCAGTTCGCCCAGGTGGGTAGTAATCACCGTCACCGCGTCGACCACCGAGTAGCCGGAGGCGATGGCCTGGTCTTCGAGCGCGGGGGCGATCCAGATGGCCGGAACCCCGAAGGCCGGCTCCCGCGCCTCCTTGCCGGCCAGCGGACGCCGCCCTGCGTCGCCGGAGACGGCCAGCAACAGCGGCCCCTCGGTCTGCCAGCGGCCGATCTCCAGGCCGCGCAGGCTGAACAGGTACTCGCGCGGCCGCAGGCGCAGATTGTCCGAGATGTGCACCGGCGGCACCAAAAAACCCATCTCCGCGGAGAGGTGCCGGCGCAGGGAGCGGACCCGGCTGAGCAGTTGCCCGCCCTGCTTTTCGTCCACCAGCGGAATCAGTTGGAAGCCGATCTCCAGGGTCAGCTCTTCCAGGCGCAGCAGAGCGGCCAGATCCGATCCCTGCGCCTGTTCGGCCTTCTTTTTCTCGCCCGTTCCCAGCTCCGGCTGCGGAACCGCGACGGGCCGCGCGGAGACGTGACGGCCGCCCCAGAAGAGAGCCGCCGCCACGGAGAGGAACGCCAGCTTGGGCAGCCCCGGAATCAGGCACATGGCCGCCGAGACCAGGGCGGCCAGGTAAAGGGTGGTCGGCTTGCCCAGAAGCTGCTGGCGGATTTCGCTCCCCAGCAGTCCCGCGGAATTGGCTCTGGTCAGGGTGATGCCGCCGGCCACCGAGACCAGCAGCGAGGGAATCAAGGTGACCAGCCCATCTCCTACCGTCAGCACCGTATAGGTGTGCGCGGCCTCTGAGAGTTCGATGCCTTGCTGCAGGGTTCCGATCAGCAGCCCGGCAACGATGTTGATGGCGGTGATCAGAATGGTGGCAAGCGAGTCGCGCTGATTGAAGCGCGCCGCGCCGTCCATGGCGCCGTAGAACTCGGCTTCGCGGGCGATCGCCTGACGGCGCCGCCGGGCCTCGGCCTCGTCGATCAGCCCGGCGTTCATGTCGGCGTCGATGGCCATCTGCTTGCCCGGCAGAGCATCCAGGGTGAATCGCGCGGTAACCTCGGCGGTGCGCACCGCTCCGTGTGAAACCACCAGGAACTGAATGGCGATCAGGGCCAGGAAAAGCACGAATCCGACCACGTAGTTGCCGCCCACCACGAACTGGCCGAAGGCTTCGATCACCTTGCCGGCGGCCGCTGTGCCCTCCGAGCCGTGCAGCAGGATGCGGCGGCTGGAAGCGATATTCAAAGCCAGCCGGAAGAGGGTCAGCAGCAGCAGCAGGGTGGGAAAGACGCTCAACTCGATGGCCCGGCGAATCTGAACCGCCGACAGGAAGACGACGATCGAGGCAACCATCGAGAGTGCCAGCAGGATGTCCAGGCCCGCGGCCGGCAGCGGCACCAGCATGACGAAGATCACGCTGATCGTCCCCAGCGGCAGCACGTACTCGCGCAGCCGCTCGAGGATGGTCGGATGGGGCATCATGCCCGTGCCCAGTACGGCGGTGCTCATTGCAGACCTCCCGCAAAGGGTGAGGCGCCGGAGAACGGGCCTCCGGGCTGGCTGGCTGCCTGGGCCTGAGCCCGGGCCCGGGCAGCGGTCTCGCGAGCGCGGCGCTCGCGCAACTCGGCCTCCACCCGCTGACGATAGAGATAGGCCAGAATGGCGGCTACCGCGGCGTAGAGATCGACGGGAATCGGCTGCCCGACCTCGACCGAGCGATAGAGAGAACGGGCCAGGGGCGGGTTCTCGATGATCGGCACGCCGGCCCAGCGCGCCTCTGCCTTGATCTCCTCGGCCAGCAGGTTGCGCCCCTTGGCCACCAGCTTGGGAGCCTCCATGGTGGCGAAGTCGAAGCCAAGGGCCACGGCATAATGGGTGGGGTTGGTCAGCACCACGGCGGCCTTCGAGACGTCGGCCTTCACCCGGCGGCGGCGCATCTGCCGCTGCAGGTTGCGTATGCGCCCGCGGATCTGCGGATTGCCCTCGGTCTGCTTCATCTCATCGCGCATGTCCTGGCGGCTCATCTTCAGCCTGGACTCGCGGCTCTGCCACTCCACCAGGTAGTCGATGGCCGACCAGCCGAAGAGCAGCCAGGCGGCGGCCAGCAGGAGGCCGTAAACGTCGCCGCCCAGCAGCTCCAGGCGGGCGGTCGAGAAGGCCGGCACGGTCAACTGCCGCTCGATGCGCTGCACGGCGAAGACCCCCAGTAGACCGGCGGGAAGAAGCGACTTCGCCAGCCGGGCCGCGGCGCGCAGCGAGAAAAGGTTCTTGAGGTTCGAGACCGGATTGATGCGGTCCGGCTTGAAGCCGATCGACCCGGCATAGAAGTTGATGCCGCCGGTTTGCATGACTCCCACC
Organism: Occallatibacter sp.; assembly: GCA_050014575.1. Taxonomy (GTDB): domain Bacteria; phylum Acidobacteriota; class Terriglobia; order Terriglobales; family Acidobacteriaceae; genus Telmatobacter. The sequence continues at coordinate 25,292 of JBEKDB010000002.1, forward strand.
CCCAGCGAGGCCGCGGCCACCGCCGCCATCACCGCGCCCGGCGGCCCTAGAACGGTGAGCGTCAGCCGGCGCAGGGCATAGAGCGTGGGCTCGATCTCGGCCGGTTCCCAGCGGGCCGCCGCCCCCAGAGAGAGAAAGCCGGCATAGGCGGCGCGCCAGGCGACAAGAACCCTGGTGCCCAGCAATCCCAGCACAATCACGCCCGCCAGGGTTCCGGCCGCGGCCGACAGTTCGCGGCTGTGCAGCACATCGCCTTCCTTGCGAGCCTCCTCGCGGCGGTGCTGCGTGGCCTGTTCGGTGCGCTCGCCGGGCATGGGCTACCCTCCCCACCCTGGAGCCGCTCCAGCGCCCGGAGAGGCGATCATCCGCTCCGCCAGGTCGAGCAGGCCCGCGAAGCGCGCCTCGATAAAGCGCGGCCACAGCGCCAGGGTGCCGGCCAGCAGAGCAAAGCCGGTCAGGGTTTTCAGGGGCACGGTCAGGTTCATCACCGGCAACTGCGGACTGAGCTTGCCCAGCAGAGCCACCGCCACCTCCACCAGCATGGTTGCCGCCAGCACCGGCGCGGCCAGCTCCAGCGCGGCCAGAAAGACGCCGCTGGCGGCGCGCACAATCCCCAGCGCGGTCGCCGGGGCGAGCGCGTAGCAGCCCAGAGGCGCTACGCGGAAGCTGCGCGCCATGGAAGCCAGAAGGATCCGGTCCAGGCCCGCCCCAATCAGCACCAGGGTGCCCATCAGTTGGAACAGATCGCCCATCAGCGGCGTTTCGATCGGCGACGTGGGGTCGAGCAGATTGACCATCGAGAAGCTGAACTGCACGCCGGCGATCTGCCCAGCGAAGAGCAGCATCTCATTCAGCAGCGTGAGGGTCAGCCCGTAGACCAGCCCCACGGCCAGCTCGCCGAGGATTGCCGAGAAGCCGAGGCTGATCTGGGCGTGCGGAAGCGTGGCTACTAATGGAGCGAGCAGGTACGCCAGGGCCCCCACGAAGACTGCCCTGGTGCGCAGGGTGAGCGCGGTGGACGAAAAGAAGGGGGCAAAGGCCACCATTCCGCTCACCCGCACCAGCACCAGCGTCATCGCGCTCAGAAAGCTCGTCCACTCCGGCATGGCCGTCCTCTTTCTCTTAGCCCAGGTAGCGGTGCAAATCCACCAGCAGCAGCCGCGTATAGGCCGCCATCCGGCTCAGAAACCACGGCATTCCGGCCAGCAGAATCGCGGCAATCGCCGCCAGCCGCGGGACGCTGGTCAGCGACTGCTCCTGCAGGCTGGTCAGGGTCTGAATCAGGCTGAGAACGAAGCTCAGCACAACTGTCGCGATCAACAGCGGCGCGGCCAGTATCATGGCCTCCTTCATCAGTTGGCGCAGCAGTTCGGCAACCAGGTCGGGCGTCATCGGGGCTCCTTTCACCGTCACTTCAACAAAAGGTCAAAAGCTCTTCAACAGCGAGTTGGCCAGCAGGTTCCAGCCATCCACCATCACAAACAGCAGAATCTTCAGCGGCGTCGAGATCACTACCGGCGGCAGTTGAAACATGCCGATCGAGGTGGTGATCGAGGCGGTCACCATGTCGATCAGCAGAAAGGGCAGAAACAGCACCGCGCCGATCGAGAATCCGGCCTTCAACTCGGAAAGAATGTAGGCCGGAACCACCACCCGCATGGGCAGGTCGTCGGCTTTGTCGGGGCGCGGAATCTGGCCCGCCGCGGTGAATAGCGCCAGGTCCTTCTCACGCGCGTAGCGAAGCAGGAAGTGCTTCACCGGCTGGGCGCCCCGGTCGATGGCCTCCCAGCCCGTCATCTGCCCGGCGCGGTAGGGCTCCACCGCCTCCCGGTCCACCTGGTTGAGCACCGGGGTCATCAGGAACCAGGTCATCATCAGCGCCAGCCCCATCAGCGTGGGGTTCGAAGGCGCGGTCTGCGTGCCCAGCGCCTGGCGCAGAAAGTGGAAGACCACCAGCAGGCGCACCATCGGCGTCATGGCCATCAGGATCGCGGGCACCAGAGTGATCAGCGTGAGAACGAAGAGAATCGTCCAGGGCGTCGAATCCGCGGAGTGGAGGCGCTGGCTGAGATCCGGCAGCAGAGGCGCGGGCGCACTTGTTGCCAGGCTCGCGGCGGTCCACAGGGCTACCATGAAATCCTCGCGCTGACGGCCGGCCGTGCGCCTTTGTCCGCCGCCGGACGCGCCACCGGATACATTGGCGAACGCACCGGCCCGCCCGAAGCTCGCGGATTTACCGGCCGCAACTCGCCGTCCAGCGGATAGAACGCCGGCGCGCCCTCCGGCGAGGTGGCCACCAGAAAACGCCTGCCCTCCGCCTCGATCAGGGCCAGCGACTGCCGCGGAGCCAGCGCAATGCGCTCCACAAGCTCCAGCTGCGGTCGCGGCCGGCGCGAGCCGCGCAGCCTGTCCAGCAGCCATCCGGCCAGCCCGGCCCCCGGCGTCATCGTCGATCCCGCTCTTGCGTCCCCGTCCTGCTTCATCTCCCGGCCTCTCCCCTGCTCCCTATTCCCTATTCCCTATTCCCTGCTTCTTCAGGCCAGCCGGGTTACCCGCACCGCCAACTGCGAATCGACGACCTCGAACTCGCTCCAGGCCAGTTGCACATCGCCGGCGGCAAGCGGCATATCCGAACCCTGAACCCACTGCGTCTCGATCACCTGCCCGGCTTCGAGAGCCAGTAGATTGCGCACCCGAAACTCCCGCACCGGAACCGACACATCCAGCTCCACCGGCAGCCGCGCCGCCGGCCCCCCGCGCCCAATGAGACCGCCCTCCTCGCCCTGCTGGGCCGAAGGCACCAGCGCCAGTTCGGCGGCCATCTCCGCCGCGCCCGGTCTCCCGGCCTCCTGGGGCAGCTTGCCTGCCGGCGCCAGCGGTGGTTGAGCAGTAGCCATGCGCTTATAAAGCAAGCAGAAAGGTGACCAGAAGCGGGACAAAAGGATTGGAAAGGACTCAGACATGCACCAATCCCGCCTGCTTCCCGGTCAAACCCGCCACACTCATCGCTGCTACACTGAAAGGAACAGACAAGCGTGGATTTGCCGGCTCGCGGCGAGCCCGGATGCGGTCCCGAATCGAGGTCCAAGACTATGGCGGAAGAAAAGGAAAACAAGAGCTTTGCAGCAACCAGCCTGCGCCTCAAGGTAGGCCTGGCGGAGATGCTCAAGGGCGGCGTCATCATGGATGTGATGAGCGTTGAGCAGGCCCTCATTGCCGAGCAGGCCGGCGCCACCTCGGTCATGGCGCTGGAGCGCGTGCCGGCCATGATCCGCGCTGAGGGCGGCGTGGCCCGCATGGCCCGCCCCAGCCTCATCAAGCAGATCATCCAGGCCGTCTCCATCCCGGTCATGGCCAAGGCCCGCATCGGCCACTTCGCCGAGGCGCAGATCCTTCAGGAGCTGGGCGTGGACTTCATCGACGAGAGCGAGGTTCTCACCCCCGCCGACGAGGCCCATCACATCGACAAGCACGCCTTCACCACGCCTTTTGTCTGCGGCGCGCGCAACCTGGGCGAGGCTCTCCGCCGCATCGCCGAGGGTGCGGCCATGATCCGCACCAAGGGCGAGGCGGGCACCGGCGACGTGGTTCACGCCGTCCGCCACATGCGCCAGATCACGCGCGAGATGCGCGCCCTCACCGTCCTATCCGAGCAGGAGCTTTACGCCGCCGCCAAGGAGCATCAGGCCCCCTACGAGCTGGTGCGCATGGTCGCCCGCTCCGGCAAGCTGCCGGTGCCCAACTTCTCCGCCGGCGGCATCGCCACCCCCGCCGACGCCGCGCTGATGATGCAACTGGGCGCGGAGGCCGTCTTTGTCGGCTCGGGAATCTTCATGAAGGAGCGCGCCACGCCGCTCGAGGTCGAGAATTGGACCGAGTCGGATGCCGAGGTCGGCCTTTGCGCAAAGGACGAAGTGGGCACTCCCCGCAACCCCGAAGAGCGCGAGGAGGCCGTCAGCCGCGCCCGCGCCATCGTGGCCGCCACCACCCACTTCAGCGACCCCAAGATTCTGGCCGAGGTCAGCGAGCAGGTAACCGGAACCATGAAGGGCCTTGCCGCCGCCGCCATCGAAGAGAAGGACCAACTCCAAACCCGCGGCTGGTGAGCTGGCCGCTCGGGCGGACGCTCGCTTCGCTCGCATAAGGCTTCTACCTTCCCATCCCCGCGTCAGAACAAAGGCCGGGTGCCCCATCCTTCGCGTTCTTTGCGAGGAGTGGGAAAACGTCCCCGTTCGTTCTCCGAGCCGAAGGCGGCTGCCGCACCGCAGGTGCTTGACGCGGTAAACATTTTTGTGTACTATTCATAAATGAACAGCGCCGAGTTCCAACGGTGGTTGAAGAGCAAGGGCGCCAAGTTCGACCGCTCGCGGGGCAAAGGTTCCCACATGTACGTCACTCTGAACGGCAAGACCACCGTGATGCCCGCGCACCGCACAGAGATGCCCGTCGGCACTGTCGAAAACATCAAGAAGCAACTTGGCCTGAAGGGAGAAAAGTGATGCTGCAATACGCCGCAAAGTTGACGCCCTGCCTCCCGGAGGAGGGCGGATATACCGTGACCTTCCGCGACGTGCCAGAGGCAATCACCGATGGGGAAACGCTGGAAGACGCTCTCAAGTACGCGGCAGAGGCATTGGAGTTGGCTCTGGAGCACTACCTCGACGAGCGCCGCCAGAGTCCCATTCCTACCCCTCCACGGAAGGGGGAATACCTCATCCCATTACCCGCCAGCCTCTCGCTCAAGTGCGCTCTGCTCAATGAGATGATTCGCCAGGATGTGCGCCCGGCGGAGTTGGCCAAGCGCCTGAAGACCAGCAAGCAAGAGGTCAACCGGCTGACCACTTTGTCCCATGCCACCAAGGTGGACCGCATCGCCGAAGCCCTCCATGTGCTGGGAAAGGAACTCATTATCAAGGTTGCGTAGTTGGCCGTTCCCAGGTCCGAAAGTCCGGACCTGTGCCACCCGCCAATCCTGGCGCAGATTTCGTTGTGCGTTTTGAAAGCACCGAGAAAGAGCAAATATGAATTCTCGCTCGCAAGACACAATTGCTGTTGACCTGCAACTAGAGGTGTGACCTCTTTCTAGCGTCTCCCTTTTTGCCCTTTTCCACGAGGCTTTACGGGGAGTCGCGTTGCCCGCCGAGCCTTACGACCCAACCCCGAACAGTCAAACAAAGGAGAGTTTATGCTCAAGCAACCCAGAATCATGCTTTCCGCGTTGTTCGTCTTTGCGATTGCGGTGACGTTGTGCCGGGTGCCCCATCCTTCGCCTTTTTTCTGGCGAAGGGTGGGAAACCGCCAGCGTTCGTTCCCCGCGCCGAACGCCACTGGTCCCACCGCAGGTGGCAGGGGATGCAGATCATTTCCCTCCCGGCGCGCACAATGGAAGGATGAGATCGCATTCCACCCCGCCCATGGCGCGAGTCCCCCGGTGCCGGACATCTCCGGGTTCAATCTGTCAGGGATGTGCCCGGTCCGTACCCCCCCGCGTACCCCCCACCCCCTCCCCCTTCGGAAGGCCCTCTCTTCGACCCGCGATTGCTTGTAAGCCGCTATGAATCAGTATGTGATGAATTCACCCCGTTAACCGATCGGTAAACAAAACCGGCGGATTTCAGCCCCTTTTGAGCTGGTCTTAAGCCGAAGAACAACGCTTTTCGGTAGGAAATCACCGAATATCCGCGCCTCTCTCGCCCTTGCCGGCGGGCCACGGCTGAATCAAGCGCCTTCAAGCTGCCGGGTGCCCCATCCTTCGCCTTTTTTCTGGCGAAGGGTGGGAGACCGCCAGCTTTCGTTCACCGAGCCGAACGCCACTGGTCCCACCGCGGGTGCCAGGGGATGCAGATGATTTCCCTCCCGGCAAGCACAATGGACAGATGAAATCGCATTCCACCCAGCCCACGGCTGAATCAGGCGCCTTCCAACTGCAGCATCAGCTCTTCCCACTCGGCGGTCAGGGCGGTCAGCTGGCTGCGAAGATCCTCGGCAAGTTCGCTGAGCCGCTGCGTCTCTGCAGCGGAGACGTAGACGCCCAACTGCTCCTCGGTGTGGGCGATGGCGGCCTCGATGCGCGGCGTCTCTTCCTCCAGAAACGCGCACCGCTCTTCCATCTGCTTCTGCCGGATGGGATTCAGGCGGCGTGGGCGGTCCTGTGTTGCGGTGTTTTCGGGGCTGGGAATGGTTGTGACGAGACCGGGATTTGATGTCGATGGAAACGCCACCCGAACCGCAGGTCCTTCGCTGCGCTCAGGATGACAGACCTGTTGAGTAGCGGCCGCCAGCGCCTCCTTGCGGCGCAGATAGTCTTCGTAGTTGCCCTCGTGGCTGGTCACCGTCCCGCCCTCCACTTCGAGCACGCGCGTGGCCAGCCGGTCGATGAAGTAGCGATCGTGCGAGACAAAGATCACCGTGCCGCTAAAGGCCGCCAGCGCCTCCAGGAGCACGTCCTTGGCGCGCATGTCCAAATGGTTGGTGGGCTCGTCGAGCAGCAGAAAGTTCGACGGTGAGACCAGAATCCGGGCCAGCGCGTAGCGGTTACGCTCGCCGCCGCTGAGCACCCCAAGAGGCTTGAAGACGTCGTCGCCGCTGAAGAGAAAGCAGCCCAGCAGCGAGCGCAGCGCCAGCTCGGGAACCCTGACTGCCGCGCGGCTGATGTCGTCCAGCATGCGCGCGTCGCCGTTGAGCGCCTTGTACTGGTCCTGCGCAAAGTACTCGCAGACCACGTTGTGGCCCAGGCGCACCGAGCCGGCCGTGGGCGTTTCCTCGCCGGTCAGCAGCTTGATGAGCGTTGACTTGCCCGCGCCGTTCACGCCCACCAGGGCCACGCGGTCGCCGCGCTCGATGGTGAAGCCCACCCGGCTCAGCACCTGCTTTGCGCCATAACTCTTCGCCAGTTCCTCGGCCTGGGCCACCATGCGCCCCGAGGGCGGCGGCTGAGGAAACTTGAAGTGAATGACCGGCTCTTCCTCGGGTATCTCGATACGCTCTATCTTTTCCAGCTCTTTGATGCGGCTTTGCACCTGCTTCGCTTTGGTCGCCTGATAGCGGAAGCGGCTGATGAAAGCTTCCAGATGCTCGATCTGGTCGCGCTGGTTGCGGTAAGCAGCCTGCAACTGCGCGCGCCGCTCGTCCTTCTGGCTGAGATACTTGGTGTAGTTACCCTGATAGATCGTGAGGCGCTTGTTCCATATCTCTACAGTGCGGTCGATCGTAACATCGAGAAAGTATCGGTCGTGGGAGATTAGGATATAGCCGAAGGGATAACTCCGCAGATAGTCTTCGAGCCAGTTGCGAGTTTCAAGGTCCAGGTGATTCGTGGGCTCGTCCAGCAGCAGCAGGTTGGGCTTGGCCAGCAGCAGCTTGGCCAGCGCGATGCGCATCTGCCAGCCGCCGCTGAACTCATCGGTCTGCCGCGCCCAATCCTCCTTGCCGAAGCCCAGGCCGGTGAGTACGCCGCCGACCTGCGCATCGAGCGCGTAGCCGTCGAGCGCGTGAAATCGCTCCTGGAGCATGGAAAAGCGTTCCGCCGCGGACTCGTACTCGGAGCCGGCGTGGTCGAGCACGGCCAGTTGGCCGGCCAGCCGTTCGATCTCGCGCTCCATCTCGCGCAGCTCGTCGAAGACGGTGAGGCACTCCTCGAAGACGCTGCGCCCGGCCAGCCGCAGTCCCTCCTGCGGCAGGTAGCCGATGCTCATGCCCCGGGTCTGCTGCATCTGGCCGTAGTCGAGGGTCTCCAGCCCGGCGAGCACCTTCATGATGGTCGACTTGCCGGCGCCGTTGGCTCCCACGAGCGCCGTCTTCTCCCGCGCCCGGATGAGCCAGTTGACGTCCAGAAACAGCACCCGCGGCCCAAACCGCTTGCCGGCATTTTGCAGGGAGAGCATTCCTCTCCATTCTACGGTGGCTGCCGAAGCGCTATTCCCCAGCCAGAGTCGTTCAGGGCCGTCGCGCGCTACACTGGAGTTCACCATGGTCTTTGTCCTCGACAACTACGATTCGTTCACCTACAACCTCGTCCAATACCTGGGCGAACTGGGCGCGGAGGTCGAGGTCTATCGCAACGACGAGCTGACGGTGGAGCAGGTCGAGGCGCTGCGCCCCGACCGCATTGTGCTCTCGCCCGGCCCCTGCACACCGGGCGAGGCCGGCATCCTGGTCCCGCTCATCCGCCACATGGCGGGGAAAGCGCCCATTCTCGGCGTGTGCCTGGGCCACCAGGCCATCGGCGAGGCCTTTGGCGGCCGCGTGGTGCGCGCGCGGCAACTCATGCACGGCAAGACCAGCCCGGTGGAGCACGACGGCAAGGGCATCTTCGCCGGGCTGGCCACCCCGCTCACCTGCACCCGCTACCACTCGCTGATTGTCGAAGAGGATTCGCTGCCCGCCGAACTGATGGTCACCGCACGCACGCCGGGCAGCAACGGAGACGGCTCGGTGATCATGGGCCTGCGCCATCGCAGCCTGCCCATCGAGGGCGTGCAGTTCCATCCCGAGAGCGTCTTGACCGAAGGCGGCCACCAAATGATCCGCAACTTCCTGGGGATGTAGCTGCAATGCAAGTCCCGATTTCTGCCTCGATCCGAACAAACTTAACGGTTTTTTTGCAGCCGGCTGAAAAGCCCAATCCGGTGAAGGGTACGGGCTTTAGCCCATACATCAATGCAGCAAAATCGGCGTGGGCTTTAGCCCCTGAGGTATGCTCTTGGGGAACTCTCTTTCCATGAAATCCTTGCTATCAACCCGCACTCGTCGGCTGTTCGCGACAGCATTCCTGGCGGCGCCTATTCTTTGCGCCCAGGCCCCGGCCGCGCCTCAGCCCCCCGCGGCGGATGCCGGCCCCATCGCCATCGTCCCTTTAGACAGCAAGAATCCCGACCGGGCAGCCACTGTTACCGGCGCGCTCGAAGTCTCTCAGGGCAAGGCGATCATCGTCGCCAGCGGAGCCGTCACATCGGGCGCGGAGACGACCGAAGTCGTTCTGCCCCATCGCGGCGTGCTGCGCGTCTGCGCCTCCACTACCGTCAAGCTGGCCGCCGACGCGAGCGTTCCCGCCGGTGAGATTCCCGGCCTGCTGATGGCCATGGATCACGGCGCAGTCGAGGCCAGCTTCGCCTCCGGCCGCAACTCCGACATTCTGCTCACCCCGGACTTCCGCATCCTCATTTCCGGTCCCGGCGCGGCCGAGGTCAAGGTACGCCTGGGCCAGCAGGGCGATACCTGCGTAGATAATGCGGGCGTGAACGCGCCCTACGTGCTCGTGTCCAGCGTCTTCGACGGCGGCGCGTATCGCGTGCTGCCCGGCCAGCGCGTCATGTTCCAGCACGGCAGCCTGCACGAAGTGGTTGACCAGGAGAAGGAACCCTGCGGCTGCCCTCCGCCTGTCGCGCCGCAGGGCAACGAGTTTCCGCTCGCCCAGAGCGAGGGCCTCGCGCCGCTGCCCGCTCCCGCCCCCGGCCCAGCCAACCAAAGCGCTGCCGCACCGCAGGTGCTCGAGCCGCTGGTCTACAAAAGCGCGGACCACGCGCCTCAGCCCGCCGCGGAAGCGGCGCCATCGGCCAGTGCCGCCGCAAATCCGCATGCAGCCAAGCCGCCACCCAAGAAGAAGCCCGGCTTCTTTGGCGGTATCGGCCGTTTCTTCCGCCGCATCTTTGGCGCGGAGTGAAGCTGTGCCGCCGAGGGTCGAGCCGCGACGAATGAGACGATTTTCAGCCCGCCCGTGGGCAAGCCGAATCCATTCCAAAGTGATGGGGCGCGTTCAGTGTGAGGCGGGAGGCCGCGAAGTCGTCAGCCGATACAGGGTGACAATGTGCTGCATCGTGTTGCCAAGAGCAAGCAGCGGATCGCTGCCATTTCTCAGGTTGGCTTCTTTCGCAACAGCACGACGCACTCCGCTGCTTGTCGCGACATAGAAATAGACTTCTCCGTTGGGCGGAAGATCGGTCGCTTCCGTTGCGGCGAATTGCGAAATCAACTTCGTTGCAAGATGAACAGCTTGCTGGGCGGCCTCGCGAAGCTGTGGATATCTTTGGCCGCCGCCAATGAAGCCGCCGCCACTACTTAAGTAGAGGCTGGCAGTTCCATCGGAAGCGGCAAGCACACTCGCTGTTCCGTTGCCGACATACCAATCCATCAAAACGACGGCTACGGCGTCACCGGCAAGATTGGGATCGCGCATTGTCAGCGCATTTGCGCGCATCTTTGGATAGATTGCGGGGTCGGCTTTGGGTGGGTCGGGGTTCTGGGCAGAACTCATAGTCGTAGACAGTATAACGGGCGCGAACGCAGCGCAGATGGCTCGGATAATGGTAGTAGAAACATAAATCTGGGATCGGGAATTGCTTTCTCCCACAATGTGTCCGGCCGGAGCATTTCATGTTCCCTGATCCCTGTTCCCTGCCTCTCACATCTCCCGCGCCCGCTCGATCGCCCGGATCACCGCCTGCGCTTTGTTGAGCGACTCCTGGTGCTCCAGCTCGGGCACCGAGTCGGCCACAATGCCAGCGCCGGCCTGCACGTAGCCCTTGCCACCGATGGCCAGCATGGAGCGGATGGCGATGCAGGAGTCCAGGTTGCCGGAATAATCCGCGTAGAGCACCGCGCCGCCGTAGGTTCCACGCCGCGCCGGCTCCAGTTCTTCGATGATCTCCATGGCCCGCACCTTGGGCGCGCCGCTGAGCGTGCCGGCGGGGAAGCAGGCGCGCAGTGCATCGATGGCGGTCAGTTCGGGTTTGAGTCGGCCCTCGATCGAGCTAACAATGTGCATCACGTGCGAGTAGCGCTCGACGAACATCAGCCGGTCCACCTTCACGCTGCCGAACTGGCTCACCCGGCCCACGTCGTTGCGCCCCAGGTCCACCAGCATCACGTGCTCGGCGCGCTCCTTTTCGTCGTGGAGCATCTCCTCCGCCAGCGCCTGGTCTTCCTTCTCCGTCGCGCCGCGCGGTCGGGTTCCGGCGATGGGCCGGTACTCCACCTTGCCTTGGTGGACGCGCACCAGCAGCTCCGGCGAAGATCCGGCCAGCTCCAGGGTCTGGGCCGGCGCTTTTAACTTTTTGGACGAGTGCTTCGGCTCGTCATGCAGCCCGCCCAGCGGCCCTTCCGGCGAGAAGCGCAGGAAGAACATATAGGGGCTGGGGTTGACGGTGCGCAGCGCCCGATAGACCTGGAAGCTGTCCGCGTCCGGCTCCACGTCCAGCCGCTGCGACAGCACTGCCTGAAAGATATCGCCGGCCGCGATGTACTTCTTGGTGCGAGCGACGGCAGCCAGAAAATCCTTCTTCGCGGTGCGGCGTTCCACCTTCAACTTGCCTTTGGCCGGCCGCGCAGCCAGCTTGGGCAGCGGCTGGGCCAGGCGCGCTTCCAGCTTGTCCAGGCGCGCAACAGCCTTGTCGTAGGCATCGGCGGGCTTGCCGCGCGTCACGTCGGCGGTCGCCAGGAGCCAAATCTCCTTGCGCACGTGGTCGAAGCCCAGCACCTCGTCGAAAAACAGCAGGCAGGCGTCGGGAACGCCCAACTCGTCCTTGGCCAGCTCCGGCAGCCGCTCGATCTGGCGCACCGCGTCATAGGCGAAGAACCCCACCGCCCCGGCGGTAAACGGCGGTAGCCCCGGCAGCCGCGCCGGCTTATGGCCGCTCAGCGCCCGCCGCAGCACGGCAAAGATGTCGTCCTCCGTCTGGACCACCTTCTTGCCTTCGGTGATGGTGATTTCGCGCCCCCGCGCCACAATCCGCTTGAACGGCTGGAGACCGATGAAGGTATAACGGCCCAGCTTCTCGCCGCCCTCCACCGACTCCAGCAGGAAGCACTCGCGCTCCGGCCAGGCTGCGCGCAGGAATGCCGAGACCGGCGTCTCCAGGTCCGCCGCCAGCGTGCGGCAGACGGGGATAAGCGTGTGCTCACGAGCGAGCGCGAGAAACTCCTTGCGGCTGGGCTGGACGGAATGCGGTGGGGTTTTCACAGACCTAGTGTAATTGCTGGCCGCGCGGCGAGCCCGCGGCGTACGTTCCTGGAGAAGACGACTCCGCCCCGAAGGCGGCTGGCGCATCCGGGGCGGAATGAAGCAATGGCTATCCAATGATGGTTATGGTGATGGGATTGGACCACACGATGGGAGATTCGCCCTTTTCGTCCTTCACGAAGGGTTCCTGACGCGACACGCGAATGACATATTTGCCGGGCCGGTCGAGTTTGAAGACGCGATTGATGAGGATCTCGTTCGGTACACTATTCCCTCCTGCCCCTATTCCGCAGTCATAGGTGTCTCTCTCCGCGCCCCGATGACGCTTCTCAACAGGTTTCCCGTCTTCATCGACCGCTTCGTAGTCCTCTGACCACAATGAGCAGTAAATGTCGTGTTTGGTCAGGTTGGTTTGGATGATCGTGATCCACATATCCGAGCCTACGCGATACTCGGAGACAATCTTGTTACGCGTGCCTGGGCTCACGGTGAGCGAGAAGGTAGGGGATTTATCGTTTGCGGCCAGGGCCTGGAGCCTCTCCGCTTCCGGAGTGAGCCAGTCGCACCCCTGGCCGGGAAGACACGAGGAGTTTTCGGGCTTCTCCGCGTCCTGGCTGCGCGAGGCGGGCGCCAAAATGACTAGAAGGCCGGCGAGAACAGTAGCGACGGCCGAAAGGCGACTCCGGAAGACCGCTCGATAGACCTTCATCGTCTCACCCCGGCAAACTGAGATTTCGCCCCGGAGGCGGCTGGCGCATCCGGGGCGAAACGAAGAAATGGCTATCCAATGATGTTAATCGTGATGGGGTTGGACCACACGACGAGCGGTTCGCCTTTTTCGTCGGTTAAATCGGGCTCTTGACGAGAGACCCGAATGACATATTTGCCAGGGCGGTCGAACTTGAAGATCCTGTCTATCAGAATTGAACGATCAACGCTCCCTCCCGGAAGGATATTGCTCGGATGGACATCTCGCCCTCCAACGCCTCTTGGCTTTTCCTCCGCGGGTTTCCCATCTTCGTCTGTAGCTTCGTAATGGTAGGAGATGTCAATTCCCGTCCACGTTGAAGTGCTGTCAATCACATGGTTGGTCAGGTTGGTCTGGGTGATCGTGATCCTCACCGGCGATCCGACGCGAAATTCGGAGGCCTTAGAACTCACCGTCAACGAAAAAGTGGGGTAGGTGTCATCTGGATGCGGTGTGTACGGCAAGTCTTGAGCGCTCAACGCATGGAACGCAAAGGTTAGCATACCGATCAAAAGCGTGGTTTGTAGATTCCTTTTCAGCATATCCAGCTCCTATTACTCGTTGCAGGATGAAATGTCAGAGACACCGTTCCAAGAAGGGTATCCGTACTGATCGTTGTCCCCAGCTTGCGATGCCTGATATCCGCCATTGTCTCCGTGAGCGGTTGTGTCCGGCTTCTCCCACTTCCCGCTTCCGATTGGTTGCTTCTGATCCGTCGTGGCTACGAATTGCCATTCCTGGTACCCAATCGGAAGCGGAATGGATGCCGTAGCTGTCGACGAAAGCTGATCTGGCTTCCATAGCAAATACATGATGGCGTCGAAATCTCTTTTCGCAGAAGTGTATTTGCTGGGGAGCCCCATGGCCGGTGCATCGTAGGCGACTGACGGTGCATCGGCATTCACGCCAGGAAACGGATAGGCCTGATCGAGTTCCACCAGATACGGCCCGCAGGAGTAAGGCGCGGGACCATTCCATGTGAGCGTGTCGTACATGACGGCTTCCTTGGCCTTCTGGCCGCAGACAGCGAGTTCGTTCACCTTGTCCTCGCCATAGGGTTCGGTCGCTGTCAACGAGATACTCGGTTTTGTTGCCTTGAAAGTGGCCTTGGCTTGCGGCGAAGTGCATATCTGACTGCCGCTTGGATCCGTCGCGCAGTACTCGTAGGTGACATTGAGCGGGTCACCCAGATAGAGCCAATAAAAACTTGTATTTGGGGACTGGAGGTCAGTCGGGTCCACTGAAAATCCTACGTCGTCGCTCTCGTGGTATTGCTTGATTGTCGTCCCGTCGATATCCCACGTGCTTTTGCTGATGGTGAAGCCGCCGGGGAGCGTGGCCGGAGTCGTGGTCAGCTCGACCGGCTGGCCAACTATAACGGATTGGTTCTTTGCCTTGTCGCCGCTGATCTCCTTGTCCTTCCATTTGATTACGGGCACGGGCAGGACAACGGGAGCGGGGCTTGCCTTGACGGACTGCGGCCCGCCGCTGCCGCCGGCGGGGTTGGCGACCGTCAATGTGACGGTCTCAGCCGGCGCTTTCTTGGTTACCTTCACGGTGGCCGTGATCTGGGTGGAACTGACCACGTTCACGTTGCTCAGCGTAACTGCGCCGGCGCCGTCCGTCACCGTCACTTGCGACGGACCGCCGGAGTCCGATGAGGTCATAAAGCAGTTCCCGGTGATGGTGATATCCTGCTGTTGTCCAGCCCACCACCCGCTGGGAGTTACCGAGGCGATGGTTGGAGCAGGGCAGCCGATAATCTGAATCGGGACGGTGACCTTCCAAACGATGTCGTCTGCGCCAGTGCCGGCGGGACAGGGTATACCGACGTCTGGATCGCAGATATATTCCAGCACGAAGAGGGCGGCCTCCGTCGGGACGCTGGCCGCGGGCTCCACACCGATGCTTTCCCATCCTGGGCCGCCGTTCAGGTTGTCCCACAGGACTAAGGGCACCTCTGCTCCGCTCGTTGTCGTAAGGTCTACGCTAGCGCAATAAGCCCCAATGTTGTCGACATTGAAGTTGGGAGTCGTGATTGTGGCGTAGTTGATTGTTCCCGCGTACCAGGTGTCAGGGGTGACGGTAACGGAGGCCGGTGGGGAGCAGCCGACTTGCGCCTGGCAGAAGGCGGCGGAAATCAACAAGAAAAGCGGAACGGCGCGGAGGAATGGCCCTACAATTGCCCCCCAACTTACCCAAGAGCGTGCGCATGGGTGCGGTCCTTTCCAAGGGTTGGCTGCGAACTTTAGGCTGAAAACCGGATCGCGGCAATTGTACCCGACTGGCGCCGTTGAGCGTCAAGAAAAAATGCGTCCACCGGCAAAACAGCGCGGCTGCGGCGAAGCCGAGCCGGTCCGCAAAGGCGGCGCTCCGCCAGACGGAGAAAACGCCGCTTCGTCTATTATTTGTGAAGGGATGCGTTTCCGCGAAGATCGACGCGAAGCATGCCAACGGAATGGGAGAGGTGCATGGCAGGTAAAATCCCCAATGTCACTCTGGACCACGAGATCAACCCCTGGGAGGCGCAGAGCGCGCGCTTCGAATTTGCGGCGCGCAAACTGAACCTCGATCCCGGCTTGTGGAAGATGCTCAGCACTCCAGTGCGCGAGATCATCGTGCACTTCCCCGTCACCATGGATAACGGCAAGGTGGAGAAGTTCACCGGCTTCCGGGTGCAGCATTCCATCGCCCGCGGTCCCGGCAAGGGCGGCGTGCGTTACTCGCCCGACGTCACTCTGGACGAGGTGCGGGCGCTGGCCAGTTGGATGACCTGGAAGTGCGCGGTGGTCAATATCCCGTTCGGCGGGGCCAAGGGTGGCGTCATCTGCGACCCCAAGCAGATGAGCCAGGGCGAACTGGAACGCATGACCCGCCGCTACACCGCCGAGATCATCGACTTCATCGGGCCGGAGAAGGACGTTCTGGCGCCCGACATGAACACCAACGAGCAGACCATGGCCTGGATCATGGACACCTACTCCATGCACATGGGTCACACCGTCACCAGCGTGGTCACCGGCAAGCCGCTGAACATCGGCGGGTCGCGCGGCCGGCTGGAGGCTACGGGGCGCGGCGTCATGCTGGCCTGCGACGAGAGCCTGCGCTATCTGAACATGCAGATCGACGGCTGCCGGGTGGTGATTCAGGGATTCGGCAACGTGGGCTCCAACGCCGCCCGCCTGATGATGGAGCGCGGTTACAAGATCGTGGGCATCGCCGAGATGGATGGCGGCCTGGCGAACTCCAGCGGCATCGACATTCACCAGTTGATCGAGTACAAGTATCGCAACGGCACCACCCTGGGCTTTCGCGGCGCCGATGCCATCCCCAGCGATGAGCTGCTGATCGAGGACTGCGAGATTCTCATCCCCGCGGCCACCGAGAACGTGATTACCAGCCGCAACGCCGATCGCATCAAGGCGCGCATCGTCGTCGAGGGCGCCAACGGACCCACCACCGCAGTGGCCGATGAGATCCTGGCCGAGAAGCGCATCTTCGTCGTGCCCGACATCCTGGCCAACGCCGGCGGCGTTACCGCCAGTTACTTTGAATGGGTGCAGGACCGCCAGGGCTACTTCTGGAAGGAAGCCATTGTCAACGAGCAACTGGAGACCATCCTGCGCGACAGCTTTGACGACGTGGTGCGCTACGCCGATGCCCACAATGTGAACAACCGCATCGCCGCCTACATGCTGGCCATCGACCGCGTGGCTTTCACCATCAAGCAGCGCGGCATCTACGCGTAACCTTCCCCCGGGCGGAGAATGGCGGCAGCCGCCTGAGCGGGGTGGGTCGAATGCCCATCCCGGTCTCTTTCTTTCAGCTTGACCTAACCAGTCCGCTCGCCGCCCCTCTAATGGATAGAAGCTTGAAACCGAAGGAGAACGAAGATGAATCATGCCAAACTCGCCTTTGCCACGTACAAAGCCATTCTGCTAGTTTGCGCGGTGCTCTTTGCCGCATCCGCATTGGCCCAAAACCCCTACGGCTCACTTCCCGCGGCCTGCGGCCCAAAGAACGTCACCTTCGACGTGGCGGACGCTCAGGAACTCCCTTCCCAGAACCCGCTGACTCAGCCCGGGCCGGGAAGCGCGCTGGTTTACTTCATCCAGGACAGCGGCTTTTGGGGTGACGCCGCCGGGGGCGACCACCAGCATTACACACTCAAGATCGGGCTCGACGGTGCATGGGTCGGAGCATATAAACAGAATTCCTACCTCGCATTGTCTGTGAAGCCCGGCGAGCGCCATGCATGCGCAAACGTGCAGTCGAGCTCCTCCCTTGGGTCTTTGGTGGCGCTCCTCCATTTCACGGCGGAGCAAGGAAAGATCTATTATTTCCGCACTCGGTTCATTTCCGGGATGCCCGGCCAGATTCCGCCGTATATCGATTTCGACCCGGTTGACAGCGATGAGGCCAAGTATCTGATCGACTCCCATCTGCCGAGCGTTTTTCATGCCAACTTTCCACATCCCAAAAAGTGAGGCACGACCGCGCGCGGCAAGGATGAGGCGTCCGGTCCATTCAGTACTTTAGTGGGCAATTAATTGACGATTTGCGGTCTGACCTATGGAAAAGTGTGCAATAGTGAACATACACGCCGGACTATTCGTGGGGAAGATGAGAATCGGACTGGAATTTTCTCGCCCCCCTCGCTTGCGAACGAAGTGTCCACCGCGTGAGACGAGAGATTCTCGCTTCTCCATGGCTAGACCCAAGAACTAGACCACCATTTTCCCTCAGCGAACGTTCACGACTGCAAGTCTCACATCAGGAACCTGTACGGCTGCTTCCCCGGCCGGCGCGCGGTTCTCTTTAACTTGGCTCTTTCGTCATACCTTATCCGCAGTCGGCAGGAGGTTCCGATGGTTGTCAAGACACATTCCAGGGGTCACGGGTTGACTGGACTGCACGTTGGCGTTTCCAATGTCCGCCGTTATTTCTCAAGCCACGTTTCGGTCGTCGAGTTGCATCTGGACCATCTCCAGATTCAGTGTGGGTTGGAGCCCGACTTTTGGCGGGACCAGCCTGAGATTCACGATCCCCGGCTCTGCGCATGGCTGGAATCCAAGCATCTCCACAGCAGGCCCGATCGATCCCCGATCCCTCTGGCGATGATTCCAGCGGGAAACAACTCCTTCAGGCTCCGGCCGGTCTCCTCGAATGGCCAGTCCATGGCTCCGGCTCATGCTCGGATCAAGCAAATGCCGGGATCCGCCGCCTGAGTTTCGCGCCCTCGCTCCTGCAGCCTCAAGCCGCAGCCTCGCGGCGGAGAGCAGGGGTGGGTTCGGCCGCGCGATGGGGGGTGGGGCGCGCAGCCGGCGGAAGCCCCAGGCCTCAAGGATGAGGCCTGGGGCAGCACGTGTCCATGCACAAGTTGCCTCTTGGGGATCTTGGCCTTCCGCCTGCCGAGGATTGCGACCCTCAAAGCGGATACAAAACGTCCCCTTCCAATCCGCCCGCCCCGATTGCCGTTCACTTCTTTCCACCTCGACAGCACAGGACCACTCCTATTCGGCCGGCAGCGTAGAAGTTGCGCTGGCCGCAGGCGCCACCGCCTCTAGAGCCGATAGCCGGTTTTCCAGCTTCTCAATGGTTGACTGCTGCTTCTGCACCTCATTGAGCAGCATGGGAACGAGTTTGTCGTACTGCACGGTCTGAATCTGGCCGTCGGAGTTGCGTGACACCAGGTCGGGATAGACCTGCTCTACCTCCTCGGCGATCAAGCCGTAGTCGATCGGCTTGGAGCCGTCGGCGTAAGCCTGCTTGTAGCGATAGGTGACCGGGCGCAGGCGGAAGATGCCGCTGCTGGCGCCGGCCATATCGTGAACATCCTCCTTGAAGCGGATCGAGGAGTTCTTGACGCAGAGCTGGCCGTTGCTGTCGATCATCACATTGGTAGCGTTTCCCAGCTGGCTGGCGACGCCAAAGACGCCGGAGACAAAGAAGAACTGCTGTTTGCCCGCGGTGCCTATGCGAACTATCCCGACATCGCTGCTTGATCCCATGTTCCCAATATCGATATTGTTGCTTGCCGCGGACGGGTTGTTGAAGCCGGCGTAATACCCGAGCCCGATATTGTAGCTCCCCGCCTCGTTGCTGCCCAGCGCGCTCTCGCCGAAAGCGGTGTTATAGCTTCCCACTTTGTTCGAGTACAGCGACGAGATGCCGACAGCGAGGTTGTCGTTTCCGTTCTGGTTATCAAAGAGTGCCCAGGGCCCCAGGCCGATGTTGTCTAAGCCCGTGGTGTTGAAATACAGCGACGCGTAACCGAGGGCCGTGTTCAAATTGCCTGAGGTATTCGCGTTGAGAGTAAAATTGCCCATGGCCGTGTTGTAGTTGCCCTCGGTGTTGACATAGAGCGAGCCGTAGCCGAAGGCGGAGTTTTCATAGCCGGCGGTGTTAAGGCCGAGCGTGTTGGCCCCGAAGGCCGAGTTATCGCGACCGGTAGTGTTCGAGCTCAGGGCTTGGAACCCGAAAGCGGATTGGTTGCTGTTCGTGGTATTGGCGGCGAGCGCCCCAAAGCCAAAGGCCGAATTCTGGCTACCGCTGGTGTTGGAATAAAGCGACATTACTCCAAATGCCGCGTTCCAGAAGCCGGAGTTGGATTTGAGCGACCAATCGCCGTAAGCGGTACTCGCCCCCCCCTGTGCCAGGACTGTCAGGCTGCCAAGCGCGGTCAGGCAGAGAGCCAGCAGCGCTGTACGTATGAAGTTCATGAGTTCGATTCCCCTCTTTCTGAGTTGGCAATCCCGCGGGGAAAGTCGCGGGGTCGCTTTGAATGCGTAGACCTTCCGCTCGTATTGCGAGCCGCGCAAGAAAAGTGCCTCATGTTCTTGAAGAGCTGACGAGGAATGCACAACTCGGAGCTGCGGCCTGCCTCAGTCTTGCGGCATTTATCTCGGGGTTGAAGCCTTGTCGCGCCGTCTGATTCCTCTCGCGGACGGCAAGTTTCTCCCGCTCTGAGCGCCGGCCGCTGCTTGCGCGTCTACTCATCGGGGCGGACCGTTGCGAAGGCGGGCGGCTCAAGCTGGTAACCTGAATTCTGAGAAAACTCCCCGAGAGAGAGAGGCCGGTCGAGACCGCCGGCGAGCTGAGGCATGGCAGAGTTCGTCATCAAGTTGGCCGATGAGCGTGGGCGTGTGCAGGAGCAGGTGCAGACGGCGGCCACGGCGGAGGAGTTGCGGGCGCGCTTCGCTCATGCGGGCTATCACGTCTTCAGCGTGCGGGCGCGGTCGGGGTTTGCCGGCCTGAAGCGGCGCAAGGTGAAGCTGGAGCCGTTTCTCATCTTCAACCAGCAGTTTTTGACGCTGATCCGGGCCGGATTGCCGATTCTCGGCAGCTTGCAGATGCTGGCCAAGAACCAGAAGAATGCCCACTTTGCGGCGCAATTGGACGACGTATCGGCGCGCGTAAAGACCGGCGAAGCGCTTTCGTCGGCCTTCGAGGCACAGAGCGGTTTTCCGGCGATGTTCACCACCACGCTGCTGGCCGGGGAACGTTCGGGCAATCTGCTGGAGGTACTGGAGCGCTATGTGAGCTTCCAGCGAATCTCGTTGACATTCCGCAAGAAACTGATCACTTCGCTGATTTATCCCTGCGTACTGCTGACGCTGGTGACGCTGCTGGTGATGTTCATGTTCACCTACGTGGTGCCGCAGTTTGCCGAGTTGTACGACCAGCTCGGCTCCAAGCTGCCGGCCATGACGATGGCGCTGCTGGGCTTCGGCAAATGGCTGAATCACAATCTGCTGTGGATTGTGCTGGTGGCGCTGGGCGCGGGCTTTGGCGTCTACCGCTTTTCGAGCACCGATCGGGGGCAGGATTTTCTGGATGCGTTCAGGATTCGCACGCCGGTCTTCGGCAAGATCTGGCTCAAGTATCAGGTGGCGCTGTTTTCGCGCACGCTGTCGACGCTGCTGACGGGGGGATTGCCGCTGGTGCCCTCGCTGGAGACGGCGGCGAGATCGATCTCGTCGCGGCGGGTTTCGAAGGCGGTGACTGAGTCGATCGTGACGGTGCGCGAGGGCAAGAGCCTGGCCGAGGCGCTGATCCAGACCAAGGTCTTTCCCGACCTGGCCGCGGAGATGATTACCGTGGGCGAACAGACGGGCGCGTTGCCGCAGATGCTCAACTCGGTGGCCGAGTTCTTCGAGGAGGACGTGGGGACGGCGCTGACCGCCTCCCTGGCGCTCATCGAGCCCGCGATTCTTATCGTCATGGGCGTGGTTGTGGTCTTCATTCTCATCTCGCTTTATCTGCCCATCTTCTCGCTGGGACAGACCGGCGGGGCACAGGGGTAACCGGGCATGGCCGACACAGCACTCTTCACGCTTCCGCTGCCTACGGGCCAGGACGAGCGCGCGCAGGCCGAGGCGCTGGCGCGGCGCTATCACGCCGAGTTCGTTGACCTGAAAAACTTCAAGATCCAGCACGACCTGCTGCGTACGGTGCCGGTGGAGCTGATGTTCCGCTACAACTTTGTGCCTATCGAGCAGCAGGATGAGGAGTCGCTTGTGATTGCGGTCAGCGACCCGTCGCGGCTGATGGTGCTGGATGAGATTGCCGGGCTGTTGGGCCACCGGATCGTGGCGCGAGTGGCGACGCTCTCGCAGATCACCGACCTGCTGAAGAAGACCGAGCAGTCGCAGCGGGTACTGGACGAGGCCAGCGAGGGACTGACCTTCGATGTGCTGACCGGCGAGGACAGCTCCGACGAGAATATCTCCATCGAAAAGCTCACCAGCGAGGAGGACATCAGCCCCATTATCCGGCTGGTAGATACCACCATCTTCACGGCGCTGGAGCGGCGAGCCTCGGATATTCACATCGAGACCAACGACGACTCGGTGGTAGTGAAGTACCGCATCGACGGGGTCTTGCAGGCGGCGATGGCGCCTATCGCGCGCGAGCACCACTCGACCATTCTCAGCCGCATCAAGATCATGAGCGAGCTGGATATCGCCGAGCGGAGGGTGCCGCAGGATGGACGCTTCCGGGTGCGCTACAAGGGCCGGCTGATCGACTTTCGCGTCTCCATCATGCCCACGATTCACGGCGAAAACGCCGTGCTGCGCGTGCTCGACAAGGAGTCGATGAGCGAGAAGTTCAAGCATTTGACGCTGGACGTGGTGGGCTTTGCCGAAGAAGATCTGAAGCGGTTCCGGCGCTACATTCGCGAGCCGTACGGGATGGTGCTGGTGACTGGGCCGACGGGATCGGGCAAGACGACCACGCTGTATGCCGCGCTGAACGAGATCAAGAGCGACGAGGACAAGATCATCACCATCGAGGATCCGGTGGAGTACCAGATTCGCGGCATTACGCAGATTCCGGTAAACGAGAAGAAGGGGCTTACCTTTGCGCGCGGGCTGCGATCGATTCTGCGCCACGATCCTGACAAGATTCTGGTGGGCGAGATTCGCGACAACGAGACGGCGCAGATTGCCATCAACTCGGCGCTGACCGGTCATCTGGTATTCACTACGGTTCACGCCAACAACGTGGTGGACGTTCTGGGACGGTTCGTGAACATGGGGGTAGAGGTTTACAACTTTGTCTCGGCGCTGAACTGCATTCTGGCCCAGCGGCTGGTGAGAACCAACTGCGAATACTGCTCGCGGACGGTCTCATACGACGACGACGTTCTGCTCGCCTGCGGCATGGAGCCGGCCGAATGGCGCGGCTTCGGATTCCGCGAGGGCGCCGGGTGCATGGAGTGCGGGGGAACGGGCTATCGGGGCCGCACGGCGATCCATGAGCTGCTTGACTTGACCGACCCCATCCGCGAAGTGATTCTGGAGAAGAGACCCACTTCGGAGGTGCGCAAACTGGCCCGGCAGGAGGGGATGACCTTTCTGCGCGAGTCGGCGCTGGAGCGCGTTCGCCGCGGGATTACGACGCTGAAGGAGATCAACAAGGTTACCTTTATCGAGGCTTCGCGCTGATGAATTCAATACTGGGCAAGACGGGTTTCCAGCCCGGCGCGCGTCCGCCGGCGGCGGTGGAGGTTTCACCCGAGGGGGTGCTGGCGGCGGCGCTAACGGGACCGGGGCAAGAGCCGATCTACGCCTTTCAGGCGCTGCCCGCGGGGGCGGTGACGCCAGGAATCGGCGATGCGAACTTGAGGGCGCCGGAGGCTGTGGCGGCCGCGATTCGCTCCACGCTGGGGCAGCTCTCGCCGCGCACCCGATCCGTGACGATAGTGGTGCCGGATACGTCGGTGCGGGTCTTCGTACTGGATTTCGATTCCCTTCCCTCCAAGGCTGCCGAGGCCTTCCCGGTGCTGCGCTTCCGCCTGCGCAAGATGGTTCCCTTCGACGTGGAACACGCCGGACTGAGCTATCAGATGCTGGTGGAAAACAAGGACGAGTGCAAGGTTTTGGCAGCCGTGATGCCAGGGCCGGTGCTGGCCGAATATGAAGGCGCAGTCCGGGCCGCGGGCTACGAGCCGGGTGCTGTGCTGCCGTCGAGCCTTTCCGCCTTGGAAGCGGTCGATCCCATGCAGGCCGCGCTGATCGCCAATCTCAGCTCCCACGCGCTGACCACTTGCATCGCCAATGGGCAGGATCTCCTGCTTTACCGCACGCTCGACCTGCCTGCCGACCCCAACCTGCGCTTGCAGGAGGTGCAGCGCGGCATCGCCGTGGCCTCAGCGTATTTTGAGGACAAATTGGGCGTCAGCCCCCAGCAGCTCCTATACGCCGGCAACTACGGAACGCGGTTCGATGGGGTAAATTACAGCGGCGTGGATGCCTTCGCATTGTGGCTCGACGACCCCGAGCTGACGGTGGTCGATTTGGCGCCGCGGCCTGAGACCGGCGCTGTGACCGCGCTCGGAGACGCAAACGTTGCCGGCGTGGTTGGCGCGCTCGCCCTCCGAGGCGCGCAAGCCCTCCATGGCAGGCAGGCGGGGGCAAGATAATGCGGATCTCGCTCAATCTGGCCAGCCGCCCCTTCGCCGATCTGGGACCGGCCATCAAGCGTTTGCGCATCGCCATGGGCGCGCTCGCCTTGGTTTCCATCGGGCTGGGATTGGGCCTTCACGCCTTCGACCGGAAGGCCGAGGAAGCTCGCGCGCGGGATCACTCGCTCGACGGCCAGATTGCCGCCATCACCCAAGAGCGGCAAGGCTACCGGGACCTGATGGCCCAGCCGGCCAACGCCCAGTTGCTGGACCATGTGGGTACGCTCAATCGGCTTTTCGATGAGAAGGCCTTCAGTTGGACGCTGGCCATGGAGGATCTTGAAACCGTGCTGCCGGGCGGAGTGCAGGTTTCGACCATCGAGCCGGCGCGCGCCAAGGACGGCCACATCACCCTGCACCTGCGCGTAAATGGTCCCCGCGACCGCGCCGTAGAGCTGGTGAGGAACCTGGAGCATTCGAAGCGCTTTCTTTTCCCCCGCATCGTGGGCGAGAACGCGGAGTCGACCGGAGGGCCCGGTCAGCGGCTGGAGCCGGTGAGCGCCTCGAACCGCGTGGACTTCGATTTGCTGGCCGAGTACAACCCGGCCTTGCCCGGCGAACGCAAAGCGGCAAAGAAGCCGGCTCCGGGTCGTGAAGAACTCGGCGGCCAGACCGCACAGCGCGCGGCCCACCCGCTTGCCGGACCCGTGCCGATCCCGCTGCCGCGCATGGGCCAGGGTTTGAGCCCGGACAGGGTTCCTGGGCCAGGGCGTCCGCCTTATACCGGCCCGTCGCAGCCCAAGCCCAACCCCTCGCTCTATCCACCGCCAGGAGGCCCGCAATGAGCAACCGTGCGTCCACCACCTGGCGCGAGCGCCTGACCTCTCCACTCACCTGGCACTATGCCGGATTTGCCGTGCTGTTGGTGCTGGCCATCGGATTGGCGGTGCGGCTGGGGCTGGATTGGGCAGCGATGAATGGCCGCTCCAGCGACGCCTTGGCCGGCAAGCAGGTGGAGTTGAAGGCTCTGGACCTGCAAACCGCCCCCCTGCGCGGCCTCGACAAGCGCGTGGAAGAGTCTCGCTCGCAGATGCAGGCTTTCTACTCCAAGCGCATCCCGCCCAACTACTCCTCGATCGCGGGCCGCATCGGCGACCTTCAAGTCGAGTCGGGAGTGCGGCTGTCCAGGGTCCAATACTCGCAAGGCCCCACCGGCTCCGATCTGACTGAAATCTCGATGGACGCCGGCATCAGCGGCTCCTACCCGCAGATCATGCGCTTCGTGAACAGCCTGGAGCGCGACCGGACCTTTTTTGTGATCCGGGCCATGTCTCTGACCGGCCAGCAGGGCGGCATGGTGAACGTGCGCCTCCGAGTCTCCACCTGGCTGCGGCCGGCCGATGCCGCGGCCAGCGGATTGCCGCCGACTCCGGAAGCTGGAGAAGCGGCGCCGGCACCCGCCAAATCCTCCAGCGGCGGAAGGGAGGGCGAGTAGCCATGGCCCTTCGCCTGGGAACGGAGAACAAGCGTCAGGTCTATCTGGTCATCGCGCTCTTCGCGGTGATTGCGGTGATCGGCGGATGGGAACTCTTCAGCTCGTTCCGGGGTTCACCCACCCCCCCCCGGCCCATTCCGGCTCAAACCTCATCTCCATCCGTGAACGTTCATCCGGCAGCTGGAACGCAGTCCGCGTCCGTCAGCGGGAATGGACAGGACCAACCGGCGGGCGATGCGCAGAAGCTCACCAACACCGGCCTCGATCCCACGCTGCACTTCGATAAACTGGCCCAGAGCGAGGAGGTGGAGTACGAGGGAACGGGCAGGAACATCTTCTCCGCCGAATCCGCGCCAGTGTTCATTGAACCTCTCGTCAAGAGCCCGCGGAACAGCGAACCCAGTGTGACCACGGCGCTGGCGGCGAGTGAGCCGCCCCGTCCTCCGGCCATCGATCTGAAGTACTTCGGCTATGCCCAGGCCAAGGACAAGTCGCTCAAGGCCTTCTTCGTTCATGGGGAAGACATCTTCATGGCCAAGACCGGCGAAATTGTCGATCATCGCTACAAGGTGGGGGCCATCATGCCGGGCAGCGTCCAGGTCACCGATCTGGGATACAACAACACGCAGACTCTGCAATTGACGGCAAACTGAAAATCGCCGCGAGATGAGCAACCGCGGTAATGCGGCCGTCTCTCCCGTGACTGGGTGAAAGCCGGAAATCGACGCCCGGAAGTTGAAAGGCCCATCCCAGCAACTGGGACGGGCCTTTTGTCAACAGCTAATCAAGCCGATCTGAGCAAGTCGAAGCGCGCGGCGGTCAAACGCTGAACGAGGAGCCGCAGCCGCAGGTGCTCTTCACCTGGGGATTGTCGAACTTGAAGCCGGCGGCTTCGAGGGTCTCGACGTAATCGACGGTGCAGCCGTTCAGGTACATCAGCGACGTGGCGTCCACAAAGACCTGCAAGTCCTCGAATTTGAAGACCTTGTCCATCATGCCGCTCTGGTTCTCGAAGGCCATGGAGTATTGGAACCCGGAGCAGCCGCCTCCCATCACGCCGATGCGCAGTCCCGCGGGAAGTGGATCCTGGGTGGCCATGATCTCGCGGACCTTGGCAATGGCCTGAGGGGTCAGTTGAAGGGGCGCTTTCTTTTCGGTTTCTTGTGCGGGTGCCGCGGTTGCTGTGGCCATGATGTCTCCCTGGGGGTAAGATGCGAGCCGTTATCCGTAACTGTACTTTGCCGGGGGCCACGACACAAGCCCCAATCTCGGCTTCATCCCATTGGATGCGGGTGCAGACCGGAAAGTCGCAGCACAGGCTCACCCATTTGCGGGATGTCAGCGCACGCCCAGAGATGCTATCTCCTACCTTAGCTATGTTCCCGGTTTTGCCGGGGCCGGTGGCGCAAGTTGAACTGGGGGGCTGAAAGGCAAGCCTGATTATGGAGGAATGCGTGTGATTCATATCACGACACTCGTCTTTGTTCGGGTCTATGATAGTCAACCGTACGGCCCCTCTACTCACGAGACCGCGATTCCGTTACGGACTCGCCGGTATCTGGGACCAGATGGTTCATTGGAGGTGGAGTATGACGGGATTTGTTCCGGTAATGTGGTCGGTCTGGGGTGTTCTGGTTTTGCTGGTGATCTGTCTAAAGATTTATGGCGGGAGATTGACCCGCGACGAGGACGACCAGATCATTCTCGACGATTCCTTCGATAACGTGAAGATTGAGCAGGCGGCCATCGCGGCAAAGGTCGCCAAGCTGGAACCCGTGCAGCGGACATTCTTTTGGCTCACTGCGGCGGCCACGTTGGTCGTCATCGTGTACTACGTTCGGGACGTTCTGATCGTTCTCCACCTCGTCGGTTAGCGCGGCGGCGTTCCGGGGCGATCGAGACGACAGCTGGCGGGAGCCCCTCGGGCAGACGCCAGCCGTCGTGCATTTTACGGCGGATCCGGAGGTTCTGGCGCGGTTCAGGCTACTCGACTTCCTGCTTGGCGCGGTAGCCATCGCGGGCAATGATGTCGAACTTGAGCGGCTTGTGCTTCTCGTCCTGTATGCGCAGGGGCTGGCCTTCATCGTCTACCAGCTCGACGCGCAGCTTGCGATAGGTGCCGTCCAGCTTGGCGTTGGTGGGGCGGTAGACCAGTTCGTATTTTGCCCGGATGTTCTGGTTGATCTGTTGAAATATGTCGGGCATCTCACCGGTGAACCGTGGAAAATAGCTGGCGCCGCCGGTGAGCGACGCAAAGGTTCTCATCTCGTTGTCGGCCTGCAGGTAGGTCATGTCGCGCATGCCGCCCATCATGCCGCCGCGCCCTTCGGTCATCGCCCGCATGGCCCCGCCGGTTGAGACGGTAAAGATGGTCACGTCCTGCGTGGCCTTGACCTTCTTCAGGATCTTGTCCAGGGTGAGCTTGGACATCGAATCGTGCCCGGAAGCGATGAGAATGATGTACTTGCGCCCCTCGATGCGCTCCAGCCGGTCGATTCCCTCGTAGAGCGCATCGAAGACGTTGGTTTCGCTGAAGCCGGGGATGATAAGCGAGTTGATGGCTTCCAGGAGCTGGCGCTTGTCTTGGGTAAAGTCGGTCACGATCTGGGTGCGCATGTCGAAGGTCATCAGGGCCACGTAGTCCTGGGGCCGCAACTGCTGCGCAAAGATGAAGGCCGCATTGCGCATGTCATAGATAAAGCTATAGCTGTTGGCCGCAAACTCGCAGATCAGCAGCGCCGTGATGGGCGCCTCGACGCGCTTGAAGCCGGAGACCTTCTGCAGAACTCCATCCTCATAGACGTGGAAGTTCTCGGGCTTGAGGCCGGGCACGAACTGGTGGGTCTTCTCCAGCAGAACGCCCACATCCACGGTCACCTCGGGAACCTCAATGCGCAGTGCAACGTTGCCCATCCCCTCCAGATTCTTGATCTTGGGCGCGGCCGGGGCAGGCGGCGGCACATCCGCAGCCGGCTCCTTCTTCTTGGGCAGGGCGATGACGCCGGAGTCGGCGCCGGGACCGCCCGCGTCGGGGGCGGTTTGGTCGGGCTGCTGCTGTGGCTGCGGCTCTGCTTGAGCGCGGACCAGCGGCGAGAAGGCCAGGGTCGCCAGAAGGAAAAAGCAACCCGCAAGCGGCAAACGGCGAATGGCGAAACCGGACGGACTCTTCCTGGATATTGCGGACATGGCGACCTCTGTGTTCAACAGCATACGGGAAGACAGCTCCAGGCTGCCAAGGCTGTACTCTTATAGACGTGGAAACTTGCCTGAAGGAAACCCCGATCCGCCCCGCTACGGTGATTCTCGCCCTGGCCAAGGCGCTGCGCACTACGTCTCTCGTTCAGATTGCCGCGCTGGCTCTGATGGCTCTGCCTTTCCACAGCCTGCTGCTGGCGCAAGCCGCAGCCGCTCCGCCAGGCCCGCCACCCTCCGGTGGCGGATTCTTTCCCCTCGGCGAGGTGCGCCGGGGCATGACCGCAACCGCCTGGACGGTATTTACCGGGAGCAAGCCGGAGCCCATGGAGGTTGAGATTCTGGGCGTTCTGCGCGGGGCGCGCGGCCCCGGCCACGACATGATCCTGGTTCAGCTCCACGGCTCCAAGCCGGAGTACACCGGCGTGGTGGCGGGGATGAGCGGCAGCCCGGTGTACATTGGCAGCCGACTGCTCGGCTCGCTCTCTTACCGCATCGGCCAGTTCAGCAAGGACCCCATCGCCGGCATCACCCCCATCGAGCAGATGCTGGAGGTGCGCGACCTGCCCACCGACAGCACAGAGATCAGAGATCAGAGGTCAGAGATCAGAGATCAGGGGCTGGAGGGCAAGCAGGAACTTCTTCAACAGTCGGGCCAAGAGACGATTCAGGCCATGGAGACGCCCCTGGTGATGAGCGGCTTCCGGCCGGAGGCCATTCGCCTCTGGCAGCAGCGGATGGCGGGCACGGGCCTGGAGACGGTGGCGGCCGGAGGGATGGGCGCTTCGTCCAAATCCGATTCTGCGCCGGGCGGGAAAACTGATGCGGAGAGGTCGGCAGCCGCGCTGGCCAGTATCGTGCCGGGCTCGGCGGTGAGCGCGCAACTAGTGCGCGGCGACCTGGAGATTGCCGCCACCTGCACGGTAACCTACATCGACGCCAAGCAGCTTCTCGCCTGCGGCCATTCCATCTTGCAGGCGGGGCCGGTTTCGCTGCCCATGACCGCGACCGACGTGGTGGCCACGCTGGCCTCGCCGCTGAACGCCTTCAAGATCGTCAACACCGGCGAGCCGATCGGTGCCTTTACCGAGGACCGAGACGCCGCGATTCGCGGCATCCTGGGCCGCAAGGCGCGGATGATCCCCGTGCACATTGCGGTCCACTCGCCGGGCGGAGGGCAGATCGGCGGCAGCGACCGGAGAATCGATATCGAGGTACTGGACCTGCCTGCGGTCACCCCCCAAGCGGTGATGGTTTGCCTGTACGAAGCGCTGCTGGCGGCCAATGAAAGCACCTTCGACACCAGCTACCACGTGACCGGCAGCATCGATCTGGAGGGATACCGGCCTTCGCCGCTGGACTTGTGGATCTCGGCCGGCGATCAGATGCCCGCGCCCATGCAGGCCGCCTCCCAGGTGGCCGAGCGATTCTTCCGGCTCTACTCGAACGGCGCGCGCCAAGGCGCGGTGCGCGGAATCGATCTCCATGTCGAAGCCATTCCCCGGCGCATCCAGGTGGAGCTGGAGACGGCGCGGCTGGTTTCAAACGATATTGTCCACGCCGGCGATACGGTGGTAGTGGAGGCAACCATCCGCCCCTGGCAGCAGCCGGCGCGCAATGTGCGCATTCCCATCGCGCTGCCGGCAAGGCTGGGCGCGGGCAACCTCCGGCTGTTGATCTCGGACTCCGGTACGCTGGACCGGACTCTGGACCAACCCCGACTTACCACCCGCCCCGCCGATCTGGATGCGGTGCTGGCCCAGGACCGGGCGCGGCACGCCGCGGACCGCATCTATGTGAGCCTGCTGCTGCCTGAAACCCAGGCCGGCATCGGCGGCCAAACCCTTGCAAGCCTTCCGCTTTCAGTGGCCAATGCGCTGGAGCCGCTGCGCACGGCACAGGATGTGAACCTGAATGGGGAGTCGGCGGAGGTGGTGGGTGAGGCTTCCGCCGGAGGGGTCTTCAACGGTTTTCAGATTCTGAATCTGCGCATAGAGACGGGCGGCAGTTTAGACTGAATCGAGGGAGGAATGTCTCCCGCCAACTTTCGGACCGGCGTTTTCTGGGGATTCCGCCGGTTTCTCTGACCCCCTAAGCGAGGACTTCGGAACGATCATGGCCCAAATTCAAGGACTTGCAGTACACGCGGCGGGAGCGGAACTTTTGCCGTATCGCTACGACCCCGGCAAGCTGGGTCCGCGGGAGGTGGAGATCGCCATCACACACTGTGGCATCTGCCACAGCGATCTTCACCTGATTTCCAATGACTGGGGCATCAGCCATTATCCGTTCATTCCCGGCCATGAGATTGTGGGCTCCGTCGCGGCGGTGGGCGACGAGGTGCGGTCGCTCGAGGTGGGTCAGCGCGTTGGCCTCGGCTGGCAATCGAACTCCTGCGGCGAGTGCGAGTGGTGCTCGCAGGGAATGGAGAATCTTTGCCTCAAGGCGGAAGGCACCTGCGTTCACCGCCATGGCGGCTATGCGGATCGCGTCCGCGCCAATGCCCGCTTTGTGATTCCCGTTCCGGAGGCCCTGGAGAGCGAATGCGCCGCGCCGCTGCTTTGCGGCGGCATCACGGTTTATAACCCCCTGCGCACCCATGGCATCAACCCCTCGTCTCGAGTGGGAATTGTGGGCATCGGCGGACTGGGGCATATCGCCATCCAGTTTGCGCGTGTCTTCGGCGCGGAGGTGACGGCCTTTTCCACCTCGGCCGGCAAGGAAGAGGAGGCGCGGGCTCTGGGCGCGCACCGCTTCGTGAACAGCCGTGAATCGAAGGCGCTGAAGGAAGTGGCGGGGAGTCTAGATTTCATCTTGACCACGGTCAACGCCGACCAGGACTGGGGAACCTTCGTGCAGGCGCTGCGGCCCACCGGAACGCTGTGCTTTGTGGGCGTTCCACCGTCGCCGGTCGCAGTGCACGCCTTTCCGCTCATCAGCGGCCTGCGCTCCATCACCGGCAACCCCACCGGCAGCCCTTACCGGATAAGGGAGATGCTGGACGTGGCCGCCCGCCACGGCGTGAAGGCCCAGACCGAGCGCTTCCTCATGGCCAGGGCCAACGAAGCCATCGAAAAGGTGAAGAAGAACAAGGTGCGTTACCGCGCGGTGCTGGCCAATTAGGCGGTCTTCAAGCTCGTTAGCGGCAGCCCGAGCTGAAGCCGCAAGTTACAACTGGAATGAACTGCTGCCAACTCGCTAACTCGCCATCACCGCGTAGCTGGGTGCCCCACCCTCGCCACGCTTTTGTTTTTGTGGCTAGGGTGGGACTCGACGAAGCTTATTGTCATTTCCTTGTGTCAGGGCACGGCCTTAGCCGTGCCGCAACATGCCCACGCAATGACCGGGCTTCAGCCCCTGAGGGAATGCTGGTTCCAACGGAAACGGCCCATCAAGAGCACTCTTGGGCTGCGCTCGAATTCGAAGCTGGCTGCAATCGGGATGCCGGGGATCTTGCCCTTGCATCCCGATCCCGTCTTGCGCCCTAAGAGCCGGCTCCGCCACTCCCAGGGCCCGATCAGCGACAGGCTGCGAAGACGCCATCTTCTGTAGGAGAATACAGGCATGACCTCCGTGCGCATCGACAAATGGCTCTGGGCAGCCCGCTTCTTCAAGACGCGGGCGCTGGCCTCGAAGGCCTGCGACCTGGGCCGGATTCATTCCAACGGCCACCAGGCCAAGCCGGCGCGCGAGGTGCGCGTGGGCGACCAACTCGTGGTGAGGAACGAGGGCGGCGAGTTTCAGATCGAGGTGCTGCTGTTGAGCGAGATACGCGGCCCGGCGGCGGTGGCACAGACGCTCTATCGCGAGAGCGAAGCGAGCAAGGAGGCGCGGGCCAAACTGGCCGCGGAGCGCAAGGCAATGCAGGAGTTTGCGCCCCTGCCCGAACGCCGCCCCTCGAAGCGCGATCGGCGGCGCATCATCCAGTTCCGGGGCAGAGAGTGAGGCCAATAACCGGCGAATTCTGATCCTCAAGACTATCCATTGACTACCGAAGCCATGCAATTGCCACAGAGCTTGGAATTGGGAGTTCTCAGCGGCTTGTGGCAATGCCGGCACGGCGGTCCGTAGAGCGAGATTCTGTGGTGCATGATGGCGTTTTCATGGCAGTCTTTCATCCCCGTCAAACGCTCGTACTCCTCGCGCACAGGACGAAATCGCTCCTCTATCGGAACGTTCTTCAAGGATATGCCCCAGCGCTCACGAAACTCCTTTGTTCCCCGAATCGCCTCGCCGTAAAGACGACTCACCACGACAAACTCTTCCTCGTCGAGCATTGGAACATCGCAACGGCATCGCCAACACCAAAGCTGCTTCATACTCTTATTCTGCCCTATGGCGCATCAGGGCCTCGCAGTCGGAGCAGTATCGCTGTCCGCCCAATAACTGCTTCTTGCGGTAACGCGGAGGCCGGGATACTCCCGCAGCCGCAGTTCGATGGAATGAAACCCCGGATGCGGCGACTGCGGCTGAAAGCTCAGCATGTAGCGGTTGGGCACGTGGTTGGAGATGGTGAGCAGGCCGCGCACCAGGCCGCGGCTGTCTTCAAAGTGAAAATACTCGCCGCCGGTGAGTTGCGCCACCGTCTCAGGCACGTTGCGTTGGAGGCCATTGGCGGCAGCGATTCCCGCCACGGTGGCCAGCCCGAGCGGAGGAGCAAGCTGCGTGAGGCAACCCCAAGCCTGGACGGCCTTGTTCGTTGGGGCATCTGGGTCGGGATCCTTGCCCATGCATCCGTGCGGCGGGTTGGGGTGTTCGTTCTCAAGCCCAGGGCCGCCCACCTTGATCGGCAGTTCTCGATCGGCGTAGTGCGCCGCCTCGGACTTAGCGGTAGAGAAGCCGAGGGCGTAAACGGCGGTGTTGGTATCGCCGATGGCGCGCAGCGCATCTTCTATCTCGGTCTGGCTGCCATGGTCGACGGTCTCTGAAATCAGCAGGATCGCGCGTCGCCAGGGGTGAGGCTGAGCGCGCAGCAGATCCACGGAGAACTTGAGCCCATCGAGAATGGCCGCGCCCTTGTCTCCCGGCTCCAGGTCGCGGAGCGCGGCGCCGGCCGCATCCGAGTCGGAGGTGAAGTCCAGAACCAGCTTGGGAGCGCTGTCGAAGCCCACCACCGCAACCCGGTGCGGAACGCCGCCCACCACGGCGCCAATCACAGCGTTGAGATTCCGATAGGCGTCGAGTTTGCGCGCCCCGGCGCGGCCCGTTTCCACCGCAACCACCAACGCCAGCGGCTCCCCGCCCGTTTCCTCGTCGAGCGTAAGTCGCTGCTCGACGCCGTCGTCGGTGACCCGGAAGTCGCCGGCCTTCGGTGTGAAGACCGGCTCGCCCTGGGCGTTGCGCACCAGCGCGGGAACAAACACGACGGTAGCTTGGGCGCGCACTTGCGCGGGTTGCGGCGAAGAGCTTGCCGGAACCTGCGCAAATGCAGCGGGAAGACCCAGCAGCGCGATTGCGGCAATCCACTTCATTGGCGCGTTCCTTGAAGTTCAGTCTAGCTGCCGAGGCGAAGTGCGGCTCCAGAGCGGGCGATCCGCGCGTGGCCGATGCACCCCAACTTTAGTAGACTCAACAGCAGCACATTTGTCTCAACTCGGTCTTGAACAGGCTCCGCTTTCGAGATTTGCATCGAGAATCGGTGGAAGGGAGGGGCGTGCAGAATGCCTGAAAGTGTGCTTGGCTTCTACGAGGAACTTGCCGACTACTATCACCTGATCTTCGACGATTGGGACAGCGCCATCGAGCGTCAGGCAAGGATTCTTGGCAATCTGTTGACCTCACAGGGCGTTAAAGGTCCACTGAAGATTCTGGATTGCGCCTGTGGCATTGGCACCCAGGCAATCGGCCTTGCCCACCTGGGCCACGAGGTTGTGGGATCGGACCTGAGCGGGGCAGCGGTCCGTCGCGCGGAGCGGGAGGCGCTACAGCGTGGCCTGACGATCCAGTTCTGCGTCTCTGACATGACCTCGCTCAAAGAGGTTGCGGAGGGCGGCTTCGATCTCGCAATCGCCATGGACAATGCATTGCCGCATCTGAGCGCCGGCCAGCTTCGGCAAGCGGCAGCGGCAATCCGGCGGAAGCTCAAGCCCAATGGGCTCTTTGTGGCAAGCATCCGCGACTGGGACGCGCTCATCGTTGAAAGGCCAACAATCCAGAAGCCGGTATTCTACGGTGGTCCAGGCAGCCGCCGGATTGTTCATCAGGTATGGGACTGGGCCGCGAGCACGTCCGAAGAGGCGAGATATACTCTGCACGTTTACATCACGGTCGAATCGGAGCAGGGATGGAAGGCGCACCATTTTGTATCCGAGTACCGGTGCCTGCTGCGTGGCGAGCTCTCAGCGGCGTTGAGCGATGCTGGATTTTCGGATATTCATTGGATCATGCCGCGGGAGAGCGGTTCCTATCAGCCCATCGTCCTGGCCAGATCGCCGGCATAGGATAAGTCATCGGGACCGGGCTTCAAGCACCTTCGCGTTCGCCTAACGGCTCATCTGACTCGTCCGGACTGCCTAGCCGCGCGGAACCCGCCCCGCGCCCGCCCAACTTTAGTAGACTCAACACCAGCATGTTTGTCACAGCCCGAACAATCTGCCGCTTACGCTCCGCTTGGAATCGCCCCGCCTTCGCCGCGGTCTTCGTGGCCGCCCTTGCCTCCTCCCAGCCGTCTCTCGCCCAGGGCACTCACCTGTGGACCCAGTCGCGGCTGGAGGAGTTTGAGAAGGGCACGCCGCAGGGAGTTGCGCTCACCAGCGACGGCCATCTGCGCGAGGGACCGGGGTTGCGCGAAATGTTTACCACGCCCTCGACCTACGTGTGGTCGGTGGCCGTGAATAAAACCGGCACGGCGTACCTGGGAACCGCCTCGCCGGCCGCGGTACTGAGCATCGACCAGGGAGGCAAGCCGGTAACGCTCTTCGAGACCAAAGATCTGAGCGTGCAAGTGGTGCGGCTTGGCCCGGACGGGGCGCTTTACGCAGCCACGCTTCCCAGCGGCAAGGTCTACCGGCTGAAGGCCGACGCCACGGCCAAGCAGGATGAGGCCAGCGCCACGGTGGTCTTCGACGCAGCCAAACTGGACGAGGCGACGACCGGGCCGGAGAGCGCCAAGGCCGGCGACGCAAAATCGGGCAGTGAAAAAGCCGATGCAAAGGCGCATTACATCTGGGATCTGACCTTCGACAAGGCCGGACGGCTGTACATCGCCACGGGCGGGCCGGGAGCGGTCTATCGCGTCGATCCAGCCAAGCCCGGCGCAAAGCCGGGGGCCTTTTTTAAGTGCGACGAGGAGCATATTCGATCCTTGGCCTGGGACGCGAAGGGCAACCTGATTGCCGGCTCCGACGGATCGGGGCTGGTTTACAGGATCGATGCGCAAGGCAAGGGCTACGTGCTCTTCGAGGCGCCGAAGCGCGAGATCACGGCGGTTGCAGTGGCCGCCGACGGAACCATCTACGCGGCCAGCGTGGGCGACAAGAGCCATAATCCGCTGCCGCCGCTGCCCGTACAGGGAGTGGGCTCGGTCACTATAACCGTGGTCCAGCCGGCATCGATGCAGGCGGCCAATACCAGCGTCTCGGTGCCCGAGGGGAGCGAGATTTACGCGCTTAAGGAGGGCCAGGCGCCGCGCAAGCTCTGGTCCGGCAAGGATGAGATCGTCTATGCGCTGGCCGCGCGCCCGGAGGGGCTGCTGGCCCTCACCGGCAACCGCGGGCGGGTTTTCAGGATCGCCAGCGACGGAAGCTACGCCGACGTGGCCCATCTCGATGCGCAGCAAGGATTGACCCTGGTCTCGGTGCAAGACGCGGAAGGAATGGGCGGCATTTTCATCGGAACCGGCAATACCGGCAAGCTGGTCTTTCTGGGCAGCGCTGAAGAGCACGAGTACGCGAGCGACGTGCTGGATGCGGGCGCGCTGGCCCGCTTTGGGCGCGTCGAGGTCGAGCCCGGCTCAACCGGCTACGAGCTCGTGACCCGCACCGGCAACGTGGAGCAGCCGGTGCGCGGGCGCGGCGACTGGGGCTGGTCGGATTGGCAGCCGCTCAAGGATGGCGCAGTAGCTTCTCCTCCAGGCCGCTTCTTTGAGTGGAAGGCCGTGCTGCATGCGGGAGCAACGGTGGGCGGCGTGGGCGTGAACTACCTGCCCGTGAACGCGGCCCCAGTGGTGGACGAGCTGATGGTGGTGCCGGGGGCGCGCGTCAATGCGCAAAGCCTGCCCCAGAACCAGCCCGGCAACCTGCCGCCGCCGATCAGCATTGTCTTCCCCTCGTCCAGCCAGAATGCGGCCTATGACGCTGGCTCCAGCGCGCCACTGCAGGCCTTCAAAGACCGCACCGCCATCACCGTGCGCTGGGCGGCCCACGACGACAACGGCGACGACCTGATCTTTGCCCTCTATCTGCGCGGGGACGGCGAACACGTGTGGCGGCTGCTCAAGGATGAGATCACCGACCGGTTCTACACCTTTGACGCGACGCAGATTCCCGACGGCGGCTACCAGATCAAGGTGGTGGCCTCCGACGCGCCCTCGCATACGCCCAGCGATGCCCTGACTGGCTACAAAATCAGCGAGCGCTTCGAGGTGGATACAACCCCGCCGGTGGTGACGGCGCTCAAGGCGGTTGAGGGAGAGGCCGACTGCGCGCGCGCGCCTTGCGCCAGGCCGGTTCGCGTAACCTTCGACGCCGAGGACGCTTTTTCGCCCATCGCCCACGCCGAGTACTCGCTGGACGCCGGACCCTGGAAGTATATCGAGCCGGTGGGCGGGCTCTCCGACTCCAGGCGCGAACATTACGAAATACGTCTTCCGGCAGATGGGCCGGCAGGCAAGCCGGGCGAGCACTTGATTACGGTTCGCGTCTACGACCGGCACGACAATGTGGGCGTGGCCAAGACAGTGTTCACCAAGAAATAGCATCAACCTTGTCTCATAGATTTGGGTGCCTCACCCTCGCCGCTAAAATTCTGAGCGAGGTCGCCGCGGCGAGTTGCGCCGTCAATGAACCAGCCAACCCGCCAACCAGCTATCACCGCGAAGCGGTGGCGAACTTGCTGATTTTGTTTACAAACCGCCTCATCCAACTATCCTGTTCATAGGGAGCGAGGTCGCCGCGGCCACTGAGTCGAAGGACCTGCGGCTTGCAACTTTGCGGCTAGGGTGGGGTCGCACGAGGCGCAATGCGATTTGAACTTTTTCTGGCGGCGCGGTACCTGAAGGCCAAGCGGCGGCAGGCCGTGGTGGGTGTGGTCACCACCATCTCCATTGCCGGCGTGGCTGCCGGTGTGGCTGCGCTCATCATAGCGCTGGCCATCACCAACGGAATGAGGCGCGACCTCCAGGACAGGCTGCTGGGCGCCAGCGCGCATGTGGACCTGATGCGCGTGGAGGCGGACGGTATTCGCGACTGGCAGCCGCTGCTGGCAAAACTGCACGCCGTGCCCCACGTGGTCGCCGATGCGCCTGGAATCTATGGGCAGGTGCTGGTTTCGCGAGGGCCGCGGGCCGGCTTCGCGCTCATCAAGGGCATTGTTCCCGCCCAAGAGCGGACGGTCAGCAGCTTGCTCGACACCGTCACCTCCGGCTCGGCTGGCGAGCTCGATCCCGCGGCTTCGGCCAGCAAGCGGCAGACGAGTCAAATCAATGCCCCCTATCCGGCCCTGGTCCTCGGCAAGGATCTGGCCGAGCAGATTGGCGCCCAGGTGGGTGACAGCGTGCTGGTCACCAGCCCCCAGGGCGAGCTGACGCCGCTCGGGCTTGCGCCCAAGTACCAGCGCTTCCGCGTCGTCGGCATCTTCCACTCCGGCTTCTACCAGTACGACGCGGCCATGGCCTTCATGCGCCTCTCGGACGCGCAGCGGCTCTTCAGCGAGCCCGACCTGCTCTCGGTCATCAGCTTCAAGGTGGACGACCTGGACCGCGCTCCGGCCGTTGCGCAGGCCATCGAGCGCGCCGCCGGCAGGGGCTTCATGACCACCAACTGGATGGAGCAGAATCGCGAGCTCTTCCGCGCCCTCAAGCTCGAACAGGTGGTCACCTTCATCGTGATTGCCCTCATCGTCATCGTGGCCGCGCTCAACATTCTCATCGCGCTCACCATGATGGTGATGGAGAAGACCCGCGACATCGCCGTGATGATGAGCTTCGGCGTCGAGCCGGGTCAGGTGCGGCGCATCTTCCTGCTCCAGGGGCTGCTCATCAGCCTCATCGGCACCGCCGTAGGCCTGCTTCTCGGCTATCTCGCCGCCTGGGCCGGCGGCCACTATCACTTCATCCATCTCTCGGCCGAAGTCTACTCCATCGATACCCTGCCCTTCGCCCCGCGCCCGCTGGACGGGGTGATTGTGGCTGCGGTCTCCATCGGCATCTCGCTGCTGGCCACGCTCTATCCCTCCTCCGCCGCCGCCAGCGTGCTGCCCGCTGAGGCCCTGAGATACGAATAGCGCGACCCGTGCTCCATTTGACAATGTGCCACATTTTGTGTCACATTCAGATCATGCAAAGCATCACCCTTCGACAGCTTCGCGACACCCGCCAGGTCAAAGCCTGGCTCAAGGCAGGAGTCCAAGTTGAAGTGCGCGAGCGAAACGAGGTGTTAGGCGACTTGGTGCCGCGAACCCCGCCCCGCCCGCGCCCCGTCGAGTGGCCGGACTTTGAAGCCCGCCTTAAACGCAACTTCGGCGACCGCATGATCCCCGCCGTGGAGATGCTGATTGAGGATCGCGAGGATCGGTTTTGAGCCTTTACGCTGACTCAAGCTTTTTTGTATCCACCTGCGTTCTCGATTCGCATTCAGCCGAAGCCGCCCTTCGCATGGCGAAGCATCCCCCGGTCTGGATCAACCTCTTGAACCGGGCTGAAGTCGCAAACGCAATTCACCGGTATGTCTTTCGCCGTGCCATCTCTCCAGCCGATGCTTGGATCGCCTGGACGCAATTCGAGCGCGACCGCGCAACCGGAGTCTGGATTCCAATCGATCTTCCCGTCCGCCTTTGGGATACCAGCATCGACCTCGCCCGGCTATACGGACCAACTCTTGGCGTCCGCACCCTGGACTCGCTGCACGTTGCCTGTGCGCTGGAGTTGAAAGCGGAGCGCTTCTGGACCTTCGACGAGCGTCAGGCGCGCCTTGCCGTGGCAGTTGGCCTCGACACAAATCCCTGAACCCGGCCTAACGGAATACCAGGAGCAAACGGTCATGAGCAAAGTTAAATCGCCTCAGGAAAAGAAGGCTGCGAGTCTCAACCTCGACCGCCGCAATGTGTACGGGGAAAACGCCAAATCAAGTCGAAAGAATATACCGCTTAGCAAGCAACGCAGCCACCAAGCCGAACGGCGGGCAGCCAACCAACCTCTCATCCAACTCACAGGCGCAGTCGAAGAGGATGTTGCTACCGAAGCCGAGGCAGAAGCCAGGACACGCGCAATCGAGCAAAAGCGTGAGGGCTTCCGTAAGCGTCCGGATGCGCCTCTCAAGGCTGTTCTCATACACAAAAGCACCGGTACCTGGCCAAAGGCATGAGTTTCACTGCGGCGTAATGATCCCGCCGAGCGCATGACGCCGGGGCAGCACGATGCCGCGATGATCCACCTCCGGCGGTGGCCCGCTGGGCTGGTCGAGAACCAGCACCGACTCGCGCTCGATCAGTGCTCCGCCGCACGCGGGGCACCAGTCGGCAACGGTCTCAGGGCTCAACACGGCGTGGCAGTGGCTGCATACGCGTTCCATGCCTTCTAGATTACTGGTTCGGGCAGTTTCCGCCTATCCGCCGAATAGAAGCTACTGACGGGATGCAACTTGTCGATTGACACAGAAGGATTGTTGGGCTGATTTCGCGCCGTCCCTATGGGACGGAGGCCATTCTATGCGACGCGGACCCAGGACTGCGCTTCGCTTGTCCTGGGCTATTCTCGCTTCTCCCTACGGGAAAATGATCGGAGACGGTGGACGGCTAAACTGTATCTATGCACCCTCCCCTCCGGCTGGTGGCAATCGACATGGATGGAACGCTGCTGCCGACCACGGGGCGGGCGATCGGCCGCCGCACGGCGCTGGCGCTCAAGGCCGCGCAGGATGCCGGGATCGCGGTGGCCATCGCCACCGGCCGCCGCGTGGCCTATGCGGCGCCCCTGCTCGAAGGCCTGGGCCTGCGAGCGGATACGCCCCTGATTGCGTCCAATGGAGCAGTGATCCGAACCCTGGGCGGCGAATCGATCTACCGAAGCCAACTGGAGGCGCGGGTGGCGCGCGGATTGTGCGGGCTGCTCAGGCCGTTTGGCGCGGTGGTTTTCACATTCGACAGGCCGGGGCGCGGCGAACTGGTGGTGGAAAACCTGGAACAGGCCCAGGGAAGGATCGCTCTTTGGGTGGAGGCCAACCGCGACGCGATCGAGGTAGTCAAGCCGCTGGAGCGGGCGCTTGAGGACGGCGAAGACCCCATTCAGGGCATGGCGGCGGGAAACCTGGCAAGGATGCGAGAGGCCGAGCAGGCGGTCAAGGCCAGCGAGTGGAGCGGAGGTTGCGACTGCATGCGCACGGAGTATCCGGGGCGCGATCTTTCCATCCTGGACCTGCTGCCCAAGGGGGTCTCGAAGGGCTGGGCGTTGGAGCGGCTTGCCGCCCAGCTGGGAGTGGATCGCCGCGAGACCATGGCCATCGGCGACAATTGGAACGACGTGGAGATGCTGGAGTGGGCCGGGCAGGGCGTGATCATGGGCAATGCAGCGGCTGAGTTGCGTACAATGGCGAAGGTGAGGGGCTGGAAGCAGGCTCCGCCGAACGATGACGATGGGGTGGCCGTGGTGCTGGAGGCGGCGGTTAAGAAAGTTGCCGCCCTGGTTGACAAGGCGCAATATTAGTCGAGGTACGAAGCAGGCAGAATGGCTCAGGGATTTTGTGGACGGAGAGAAGCCCCGTTTCAGTGGAAGGTTGGGGCTTTCGTCCGTCCGCGTTTGCAACAGGATCGGCGCGTGTTTCACCCCTTGAGGTGCGGGTCTTTGAAGGCTCGGCTCACAAATCGTGCTTCGCTCGCTCTCTTCGCTGCTTTGGCGGGGTTGACGGCCTCCCCAGCCGCCCAGGCAGGCGAGCTTGTCACCCTGCGCAACGGGTTTGAGATGCGTTGCGACCACCATGCCCAGGCCGAGGGCCGCGTCCGGCTCTTCCTGAGCGCCAGTGAGGACAGCTACATCGAGATGGCGCCGGATGAGATCGCCGCAGTTGAGCAGGCTCCCGACCCGCCGGCGGCTCCGAGCCCTGCGGAAGAGCCGCTGGCGCGCAAGTCGGCTGTCGATTCAAACGGCAAGCTCAGCCCGGCGGATTTGGGCGAGGTGCTCGGCAAGGCCGGCCATGAGCACAACCTGGACGTGGACCTGCTGGGCAGCCTGGTGAAGGCCGAGAGCGGCGGCAACGCCCGCGCCGTAAGCCGGGCCGGAGCTCGCGGCCTGATGCAGTTGATGCCCGCTACCGCCGCCGGGCTGGGCGTGAAAGACAGCTTCAAGCCCGAAGAGAACGTGCGCGGCGGATCGACCTATCTGGATGCGCTGCTCACCCGTTACCACGATAACCTGGCTCTGGCGCTGGCAGCCTACAACGCCGGACCGGCCGCCGTGGATAAGTATCGCGGCATCCCGCCCTACCGTGAGACCGAAGCCTACGTGGCGCGCGTGATTCACGAGTTTAACCGCCGTGTACTGGCGCGCGAGGCCGAGGCTCAACGCAACGCTCCGCGTCACGAGAGCTTCTAGAGATGCCATCGCGCAGAGCGATTCCCGGAACCTTTCATCAAATGGGGACGTACTAGGTGCCAAGAGGGCGATTGCCATGATGCGATTGAGCGTTCGCGGTGCGGCAGCTTTGGTGGCCGGCCTGGCATTGGCTGCCGGGCTTGCGGGATGCAGGGTCAACGTTGAAAAGGGCGCCAATGGCCAGGATAAGAACGTCCAGGTGGACACTCCCTTTGGAGGCCTTCACGTCAATACCGGCCAGACCACGGCCGCTGACCTTGGGCTGCCGGTCTATCCCGGCGCGCAGCAGGTGAATGACGATAACAATGACAAGTCCGCTGACGTACAGATGGGCTTTGGCGAATGGTCGTTGCGGGTGCGGGCGGTTTCCTATGCAACGCCCGACACGGAGGAGCAGGTAACCGCCTTCTACAAGAAGGCGCTCGGCCGCTATGGCGACGTGATCACCTGCCAGGGAAATGCCCCGGTGGGCGCCCCGGCTGTGACCTCGGAGGGGCTGACCTGCGAGGACGACAAAAGCCCCAAGGTCCAGATCAACCATGGGAACTACGGCGTGAGCAAGAATGGCCTGCTGTTGAAGGCGGGATCGAAGCGGCATCAGCACATCGTGGGCTTCGATGATCCCAAGGACGGCAAGACGCGCTTTGCCTTGGTGGCGCTGGATCTGCCCTCTGGAACGCAAGGGAACGCCGGAAAGAGCGACTGAGAAGCAGATATCACGAAAAAGGCCCGGAAGATTTGCCGGGCCTTTTCAATTCAAACCGCGTATTTGCGGTCGGGTCACGCCAGCAGCCGCTTGACCTTCTCTTCAATCTCATGCTGGGGTATGTAGCCGACAACCTGATCGACCACGTTGCCGCCTTTGAAGAATAGGAGTGAGGGAATCCCGCGAACGCCGTAGCGCGACGGGGTTGCGCCGTTCTCGTCTACATTCACCTTGGCCACCTTCAACTTGCCGGCAAATGCCGCCGCCAAGCCGTCGACGATGGGCGCGATGGCCTTGCACGGACCGCACCAAACGGCCCAGAAATCCACCAGAACCGGCTGCTCGCTCTTGAGCACCTCCTGATCGAACGTTGCATCGCTGACTTCAAAGACTCCCACTCCAGCCATGATCCTCCCCGCGGAATTCGCTCAACTCCGAGTATAACGCCGTACCCCGATGGGATGCGGGAGCCCTGAGGAAAGTCGCAAGCCGCGCCTGAGGAGGCAAGCGGCAAAGCGGTGGACGTTGCTGGCAGAAATCGGTAGAACTGCTTACGGTATATAAACTTGCTGGAATCGCATCGAGCGCCATCAGAAATAAGAAGCGCCCGGATCCTAATAGGATCACGGGCGCTAGAGCAGCCCTCCCCCAGAACTGCCCACGCTGCGAATCTAGGACTTTCCGGGCTGAAAGGCAAGCAATCTTAGGTAATAACACAAATCGATAACCAACAGGGGATGAGCCGAAGAACCAACGGGTGATTGACTGGAAAGGCAACAGAGACGCCGCGAAGATTACTCCTCAGTTAACAGCTTCAACGACAGGTGCGCGGGCGTCTCAACGTCTTCATGCGAAGCTGGGCTCAAGCGACTGGCTTACCCCGTTGGGCACAAAGCGGCAAATCCGCAACTCCGGCTCCGACAAGCCCTCCACCGCATTACGGATAGCCCCCGAAGCCTCCGCCAGGCTCTCCTCGCCGCCGACGATCGTCAGCACGGATGGCCCCGCGCCGCTCAGAGCCGCGCCCAGAATGCCGTGCTCCCCGGCCAGCGGCAGCAGGCGCGGTAGCAGCGGGCAGAAGGGCACACGATAAGGCTGATGAATGCGGTCCCTCATGGCGATGCGCAGCAAGTCGGCCCTGCCCTGGGCAAAGGCGAGTCCCAGCATGGCCACGGACTGAATGTTGGCCACCGCGTCTTCGCGCGGGTAGCATTCAGGCAGCATGGCGCGTGCCTTGCTGGTAGCCAGCGGCTCCGTGGGCAATACGACGATGGCCCGCC
Source organism: Occallatibacter sp. (assembly GCA_050014575.1). Classification (GTDB taxonomy): domain Bacteria; phylum Acidobacteriota; class Terriglobia; order Terriglobales; family Acidobacteriaceae; genus Telmatobacter. The sequence continues at coordinate 69,319 of JBEKDB010000002.1, forward strand.
ACTCAGCCGGCGGCGTCACCCGCGCCACATGTACGGTTCTGCCTTCAAAAGCAGCGGTCACAAAGCCGCCCAGCCAGCACGCCGATGCGTTGTCCGGGTGGCCCTCCAGTACGCAAGCCTCTTCCAGGATGCGCTCGCCGCTCCAGCCAAGCTGGCCAAAGTGAACAGCCAGGGCAATGGCCGCCAGCCGCCCGGCCGCCGACGAGCCGCAGCCCATTCCCAGGGGAATCTGGTTGTTCATGCGAATCGCCAAAGGCACAATCGCTCGCCCATGGCTCAGGAGCAGGTCCTTGTAAGTTTCGAGGACAAGATTGTCCTCCAGCCGCCCGCAGCGCTCGCTGTCGCGCCCAGTCGCGGCAATCGAAAACTCCGCGGCCGGCTCGGCTTCCATCTCTAGATAGAAATCCAGAGCCACGGCCACGGCGTCGAAGCCCGAGCCGAGATTCGCCGAGGTCGCGGGAAGGCGCATCCGGAAGCCTGCCGTGCTTGGCGTGATACCGTCGCTCATCCCACCCTATCCTTCAGCGTGGCCAGCACCGCGGCCGGCGTGGCGTCCACAACCCTGGCATTGCGCCGCAGAGCCTCGATCTCCGCCTCCACGCCGGCGGTCTCCTCGGCGTTCAGCAGCGTTCCGCGATGGAAGTCGATGGTGTAATCCGCGTCCTTGAGCGTGTGCCCGGTCAGTACCAGCACCACCGTCTCGCCGGAATTCACCGCTCCCTTGGCGCGCAGCTTCTTTAGTCCCGCCAGGGTCACGGCCGAGGCCGGTTCGCAGCCCAGTCCCTCCGCGCCCAGTTCGGCCTTGGCCATGGCGATCTCCGCCTCGGTCACGTCCAGGCACCAGCCGCCGGTCTCCTGAATGGCCCGCGCCGCCTTGCGCCACGACGCCGGATTGCCGATCCGAATAGCCGTCGCCCGCGTGTGCGCCTCCACCGGCTCCAGCGCCGTGCCATCGTTCTCGGCCAGGCTGCGCACCAGCGGATTGGCCCCCGCGGCCTGAATCACGGAGATGCGCGGCATCCGCGCCACCAGCCCCAGCTCGTGCAGCTCGCGAAACCCCTTGCCCAGCGCAGAACTGTTGCCCAGGTTGCCGCCGGGAACGATCAGGTGGTCGGGCACAATCCAGTCAAAGGCCTCGGCAATCTCGAAGGCCGGCGTCTTCTGCCCCTCCAGCCGGTAAGGGTTGACCGAGTTCAGCAGGTAGATCGGCGCCTCATTCACAATCTGCGTCAGCAGGCGCAGGCAGCCGTCGAAGTCCGCCTTCAACTGGCAGGTCACCGCGCCGTAGTCCATGGCCTGCGACAGCTTGCCCCAGGCGATCTTGCCGTCGGGAATCAGCACCAGGCTGCGCAGCCCGGCGCGCGCGGCGTAGGCGGCCATCGAGGCCGACGTATTCCCGGTCGACGCGCAGGCCACCCACTCGAAGCCGCGCTCCTTGGCCACGCTCATCGCCGCCGTCATTCCCGTGTCTTTGAACGATCCTGTCGGATTCATTCCCTGATGCTTGGCAAAGAGCTGGTCGATGCTCAGCGCCTTGGCCGCCCGCGTCAGGTGGTAGAGCGGCGTGTTGCCCTCGAAGAGCGTCAACGCGCTGCCAAAGCTGTCCAGAATGGGCAGCAGCTCGCGGAATCGCCACACGCCGCTGCGGTCGAGCGCCTCGCTGGACGAGCGCCGCTCCCGCCACAGCCATTTCAGCGCGCCGGGGTTGGGACGGTCGTTGCCCCGCCGCTCACTCCAGCCGGGGTATTCCACCTCAAACAGGTCTCCGCACAGGGCGCAGCGGAAGTCCGGCCGCGCCTCCGCGCCCTTGATCCGCGCCCCGCATCCGAAACAACGCAACTGATGCAAATTGTCGCTCATGCCTGTGCATAGGTTACCAGCAGGCGGCGGGTTCCGTTGCGCTATGCGTTGGGCCGAACACCCGAATTGCGTGCGAGAATCTCATGGCTTGGGAGGGCGGACTTCGGTCTTGGTTTATGCACGACCGGTTCTCGCCGCTCGGGCCTGGCTACGGGAAAGCAAACAACCAGAAGGAGAACCTAAAAAGTCTAGCCGTTGTAAGGGCCAAGAAACCTCTCGCCGTTGAAATGAATCAGGTGCGAAGGGGCGTCGGCCACCCACACTTCGGTCTCCCAGGCGATCTCGCCGAGGTAGCGGCCCATGATGGATCGATTTGGGAACGCAGTGACGTAGACCAGGCCCGCCGTTGAGCCGGCAAACAGCTTTGCCAATTCGTTGTGCCGCTTGCCGTCGACAGGGCCGTGGCTTGTAACGGACTCCACCAGGAGCAGCCAGTTGCGCTCCGCGTCGTGTAGCACCACGTCGGGCATCTTGCCGTGGGCTTCGATCTGAACATCGAGTTTCGTGAGTATGCTCTCCGCGAAATAGCCCCATTTTTCACCGGTATCCCCGGCGTAGATCAAGACGGCTCCGGGTACAAAACGCGGTGCGAAGCTTTCAATGATCTCCCGGATGAGTTCGCTGTGTTCGCCGGGGCTGAGCTTGATCTCCGTCCCGGGCGCAATCTGCACGGGGATTAGGTTCTGTTCGCGCTCGTTAGCGTAGCGGGCGGCTAATGTCTGGTGCTTGGCTAAGTATGCCTTTAAGTTGCTCTGCCATTCTGGTTTGCCGAAGCTGCGCAGAAGCTCAAGTGCTTGTGGTTCGATCTGGTAAACCCAATCGGGACTGTTGACCGGGCGCTTTGGTCTGTCGGGGTTGCTTACAGCGATGCCTGCGTCGACGAATTGGTGCATTGTTTGTCGGCGTATCGTCTCCCGGGTATTGGGTGCGTATTTCTTATCGAAATTGTCGCGAATCCAGTCCATGATTGGGGTGATGCCCATCAATGGGCTTTCGGACTGCGGCCAATCCCTCTTTGGCTTCAGGTTCAGCAAGGCAAGCAATGAAAGCGCCGAACGCTCATTCTGCTGGCCTTTCGGTAGCCCGAGAGCAGCTAGGATTTGCAGTGCTGACTTAACCAGAGTCTTCTTGTTCATCCTGTAAACCCCTGAACAATTGCGTCTAATTTGGCTTGAGGTATGGCCCCCTGGCTGAGTGCGCATTCGCCAATTGCAATCAGGGTGCTCCGATCTGGGTACTTCATCAACCGAAGGTCGGTGGCGTTGACTTGGGTGTGTCCGTTAAACCGGCGAAAATTCTCGTCAACTGCGGCGGTGTTGAGAAAGACTGCCAGACCGTAAGCGAGCGCTTCCGGCAAGCCATGCTTTTCTTCGTGAAAGACATTAAGATGGTTCTCAAATCCGAGGAGTCTCACGGCTGGGAATTTATCTGGCCTCACGACACTCGCGATAATGCGGCGTGGTTCCTCCTTCGATGAAAACCGTCTAACCACCGTGTAAAAGCCGTTAGGGTAAAGCCACTTTCTCGTGTCCCCGTTGAGCTTGATGGCGTTTCCGCGCTTGATTCCTTCTTTCGGCCAGTGGGTGCCTTCGCCGCTGAAATGGCCGGGATAAAGCAGTGGCACCGTGTTCTTGCCCGGCTTTTCTTGGATATATTCGAGCAATCTGAAATCGACGACAGGGCCAGTGGACACACCGATGCCGAGTTCGGCTGGGGTGAAGCGGACGCCTCTGGACAGCTCAATCGCGTTGTATCCAGGCGAGGTCGGAACATGGATGAACTTGTCCGGGTCATCGGGCGAGACAATCCGGTCAAAGGGGTGTTCATGCGTCACAACGTCGTCCAAGGTATCGTCCGTGGAATTGGAGACAGTTACGTTGCTCTGAACCCCGGCACACTCCAGCCGCATAATCACATTCTCCTGAAGCACGTCGTCGTCCTTGAACGCCTTGGTACGTGACGCGAAAAGATGCAGGTGTCGCAATGCGGCGCGGCTCAGCAGGAATTCACGGAATGGTCGATAGTAAGGGCCGTTGCAGAAACTGCGGGGGATGATTGCGACTAGCTGGCCCCCCGGCTTCATCAGGGACAGGGCCAAGGCGACGAAGGCCGAGTAGAGATTCACTGTTTCGATGCCTACTTGACGCAAGATAAGGCGGTGGCTCGATTGGCCATTGATCTTCTTGTATGGCGGATTGATGATCGCGTGGGTATATTGCGGTGGGGCCAGGATACGCATTGCGGCTGCCTCGATAAAGTCATCTGGAATCACGCGATAGCTTATGGAGAGCCGCGAGGTGTAGCGAGCCAGGGTCCGATCGAGGTGGACGCGCAGGGCTGGGTCAATCTCGTAGGCGTCTACGTGCGCGCGGGTGAAGGAGAGTCCGTCAAGGGCGGCCCAGCGGTCAAGGAAGGCGCACGTGAGTGCGCCGACCCCTGCTCCCGCGTCAAGCAGTCTGCATTCGCGCAGCGCGCTGGGCGTAAATAGCGAGGCCATGAATCGCGCCACAGGAGCGGGTGTCATGAATTGACCGAGGGCGGATTTTCGCTTTAGGGCGATTCCCGGTGCGATTGCCCGACGTACGTTGTCCGCATGGTCAAGCAGCTGAATCTGCATCCTTTACCCGCCTCGCTGGAACCTAGGGAAACGTAGCGCGACTGTACTCTGCTTCCGAATAAGTACGCTTCCAGAATAATACGGCGAAGATGCCACAAGTCGTCGGGAGAATATTGCAGGCCGGGTACTGGCCGCCCCAGCTCCCGTCCGCCGCGGCGGTGGACCTGGGAATCCAAACCCTCGTTCGGCGCCAACACTCCTCCTCGCAAAACGGCGGCGGAGCAACCTGTGCAGCCGGGCCTCCATTGTGATACAACAGAGTGTCCGGGAGAGATCGCGGCAAAACGCCCGATGAAAAGCGATTTACTAGGAAGCTGCCATCGAGGCGCATTCTCCTCTGGGACGGATGGTTTTCAACCGGGCAACTCGAAGGCCCGATCCTGCATTTTCTTGAACGATAGGAGATTCGCCATGGCCGAAACAATCTTCAGCTCTTTTGAAACCGTAAAGTACGAGGGTCCCTCAAGCGAGAAGGCCCTTGCCTACCGTTGGTACGATGCCGACCGGGTAGTGCTCGGCAAGCCCCTCAAGGATCACCTGCGCTTCTCGGTCGCCTACTGGCACTCGCTTGCGATGCGGGGAGGCGACCCGTTTGGCGGACCTACCATCCAGCGCCCATGGTTTGCCGCCGGCGACCCGATTGCGCAGGCCAAGGTGCAAGCCGATGCGGCCTTCGAGCTTTTCCGGGTGGTCGGCCTTCCCTTCTTTTGCTTCCATGATGCCGACATCGCGCCCGGCGGGAAGACTCTTGCCGAGACTCTCAAGAACTTCCACACCATGGTGGATTATTTCGAAGAGAAGATGAGCAAGTACCCGACCAAGCTGCTGTGGGGAACCGCGAATCTCTTCTCCCATCCGCGGTTTATGGCCGGCGCATCCACCAATCCCGATCCCGAGGTCTTCGCCTGGTGCGCCGCGACGGTGAAAAACTGCCTGGATGCCACCAAGAGGCTCGGCGGCTCGAATTATGTGCTCTGGGGCGGTCGCGAAGGTTACGAGACGCTGCTGAACACCAACATGAAGCAGGAACTCGATCAGATGGGGCGGTTCCTGACTCTGGTTGTGGAATACAAGCACAAAATCGGCTTTGACGGCCAGATCCTGATCGAGCCCAAGCCCAAGGAACCGACCACGCACCAGTACGACTTCGACACCGCAACCGTGTATGGATTCCTGAAGCGCTTCGGCCTCGAAAAGGAAGTCAGGGTCAATATCGAAGCCAACCACGCCATGCTGGCGGGACATACGTTCGAGCATGAGATTTCGACAGCGGGCGCCCTGGGATTCCTGGGATCTCTGGATATCAATCGGGGGGATGCGCTGCTGGGCTGGGACACCGACCAGTTTCCGAACGAACTTTGGTCGATGACGATGAGCATGTATCACGTCATCAAGGCCGGCGGCCTCAACAAGGGCGGGTGCAACTTTGACGCCAAGGTGCGGCGTCAGAGCTTTACCGCCGATGACCTGATCCATGCCCATGTGGGCGGCGCAGACCTGTGCGCTCGCGCATTCCTCACGGCTGCCAAGCTGATCGAAGACGGCCGGTACGATGCGATCCTCGCCGAGCGCTATGCGGGCTGGAAGTCGCCTGAGGCTGTCGCGATGCTCGGCGGCAAGGTTTCGCTCGATCAAATCGAGGCAATGGCTCTCAAGAACGGCATCAATCCTCAACCCCGGTCTGGCAAGCAGGAGCAAATCGAGAATCTCCTGGCTCGTCTGATCTATTCAGACCCTGTCTAGTATTACAGTTGCAAATCGAAGATTCTGAAGGGCGCAGGGGGTTTTAACCCCCTGAGAGATGGCGAGGTGACGCGCCTTCAGGCCCTAATTTGCGGCGATTACCAGCAGCGTTGCGTCGTCCTGAAACTGCGCGCCGCAGAACTCCGTCACCCGCGCCAGCAGCCGGTTGTTCAACTCGCGCGCCGAAAGCGTGTGGTTGGCTTGAGCGAATGCCGAGATGCCCGCGTCGTCGAATTCCTTGCCGTCCGCATCGCTGGCTTCCGTGATGCCGTCGGTGAAGAGGAGCAGGCGGTCGCCGGGGCGCAGCTCGACGGTCGAGTCCTCGTAGCTCCAGGCGGGAAAGACGCCGAGGACCGCGCCGCCCTGGTCCAGCGTCCGGACGGAAGCGCGAGAGGCGAGGATGGGGTAGGAATGCCCGGCGTTGCAGAACTGAAAGGTGCGCGCGTCGCCATCGAGGACGCCGTATAGAAACGTGACGAACTTGCCGGTGGCGATGTTTTCGCACAGCAGCCGGTTGACCTTGGCGCACAGACCGGCCGGGCTCTCGGTCTCGCTCGCGAATGCATGAACGGCGGCCTGGACGTTGGCCATGAGCAGAGCCGCGGAGACGCCCTTGCCGACAACGTCGGCGATGCAGACGCCAAGGCGATGGCCCCCCAGCCGGAGCACGTCGTAGTAATCGCCGCCCACCGTGCGCGCGGGTTGCCAGGCAGCGGCAACCTCGAAGCCGGTAATCTGCGGAACCTGGCGGGGCAGCAAGGAGCGCTGAATCTCCTCTGCCCGCTGCAACTCCCGCTCCTGGAGTTCAATCCGCGCCGTCCCGAGCTCGACGGAGCGCTGTAGCTCGACATTGCGCCGCTCCAGCCGATCCGTGTTCGAACGATGGAGATATATGAGCATGCTGAAGACGAGGGTGATGACGCAGAAAATCTTCCATCCGGAAGTGATCATCTGGCCTAGAGTCTGCGGAGATGGCGGAGCGATCCACCAGACAAAGACAGTAGTTACCAGATACACCGGCACCGCGACGGCCATCACGAGGGGCAGAAAAACCAAGAAATTATATGGAAACGGACGGTCCGCAAAGAGAGATTGCATTCGCTCGACTGCAAAGCTGACAATATTTCCAACGATCAGGGTATAGCCCGTCGTGGTAACGAGATTGACGCGCTGTCCAATGGCCCACAAGAAGGCTATGACTATGGCGGAAAGCGCAAGATACACACCTTGCTGGCGAAGAAATCGGATTAGCGATGGGGAGTCGATGTTCACCATGTTCCGCTCAGGGATGATCGGCCGGATAATCGTCATTCTATCGCCCGGAGGCGGGTCGCGTGTAAGAGCCCTTTCCCTTCAGCTCGGAACGGCAGGCTCGGAAGCCCAGCAGCACCGGCTCCATCTCCAGCCGAAGCCCGAAGCGGGCCTCGACGGCGGCGGTGATTTGTTCGGCAACCGCCAGAACCTCCACAGCGCTCGCTCCGCCCAGATTGACCAGTGCCAGCGTGTGGCGCGAGGAGACCGCCGCCCGGCCCAGCGCATAACCTTTGCTGAAGCCAGCTTGCTCAATGAGCCAAGCGGCGGGCACCTTGACCTTGCCCAGATTCTCAGCGCCCGAACCGGCGGGAAAGCTGGGCGGCTGCTTGCCGCTGGTCTCGGCAATGCGGCGCAACTGCTCTACGGCAATCACCGGATTCTTGAAGAAACTGCCCGCGCTGCGGCAGTCCGGGTCGCCCTCCACCAGCAGCATCCCCTTGGAACGGCGAAGGCGGCGCACAGTGGCGGCAACCTCCGCAAGGCCCACTTCCCCGCCCTCTGCGCGCATGGGTGCGAGCGCCTGTTCAAGCTCCGCATAGCTCAGTGTGGGCGCGCCGCCTGGGGTTAACCGGTAATCCACACGAGTGACGATGAAGCGCCCGCGATCGGCTGAATTGAAGCGGCTGCGGCGATAGGCGAAACCGCACTCGGCGGCAGAGAACTCGATGAAGGCGCGCTCGTCAAGGTCGAAGGCGCGAACCCGGTCGATCGCCGATGCAACCTCCTGCCCATAGGCGCCGACGTTTTGGACGGGTGTTCCGCCCACCGTGCCGGGAATGCCGGCCAGGCACTCGACGCCCGCGCAGTTGTCCTGGACGGCGCGTTCGACGAAGGCGTCCCATTCTTCGCCCGCGGCGGCCTGGTAGAGCGTCTGGCTTGAATGCCGCGCCGGCTCCGCAACTGCAATGCCGCGCAAGGCCACGCGCAGCACCAGGCCGTTGAATCCGGCATCGGAGACAAGCAGGTTGCTGCCCCCGCCGAGCACAAACAGCGGCAGAGCGTGCTCCCGCGCCCAGGCGGCCGCCTCGGCCACATCGTCTTCGCTTGCAGCCTGGGCAAGCCAGCGGGCCGGGCCGCCAATGCCAAGGGTGGTGAAGGGCGCGAGCGGCTTGTCTTCCTCAATGAGCATCGGTTCAAGGCTACACGAAACGAACTGGAGGTGGCGCTTAACGTTAGAATGGTTGCATGCAACTTCCCTGCCGGAGGCGAAAATGTACCCAGAATTGATGGTAATTCCGATGCGCGAGGAACTTGTGCGCGCCGGCGTAGAAGAAACCCGGACCGCCGAAGACGTGGACGCGGCGCTGGCCCAGCCGGGCACAACCATGGTGATCGTAAACTCGATCTGCGGCTGCGCGGCGGGCAAGATGCGCCCCGGCGTGCGACTGGCGCTGGCGAACTCCCTCAACCTGCCCGACCGCAAGATCACGGTCTTTGCCGGCCAGGATCGCGAGGCCACCGAGCGCGCACGCAGCTACTTTGACGGCAACCCGCCCACTTCGCCGTCCATCGCCATCCTGCGCGACGGCAAGCTGGTTTACCTGATGCAGCGCTTCGTGATTGAGCAGTCCACGGCGCAGCAGATTGCCGGCGAACTGGTCCGCGCCTTCGAGGAGTTCTGCGCAACGGCGGCGGCCTGAGAAAAGACGCACGCCTTGCCGGTGGATCGTTCAGCACAGGTGATTGTCGTCGGCGCCGGGATCGCCGGGCTGACGGCAGCGCATTGCCTGGCGAAGGCGGGCATTCGCGTCAAGGTGCTGGAGGCCGCTGGCCGCGTTGGCGGGAGGATGATCACCGACACGGTCAACGGGTTTCAGGTGGATGGCGGCGCTCAGTTTTTGTCCAGCGGGTATTCCCTGCTGGATTCGCTGGCGGCTGAGGTTGGCCTACAGGCGAGTCTGCGCGCAACCTCCCCGTGGAATGCAATTATGCGCCAGGGGCGGATCTGCCGCATCCGCGCGGGCAACACGCTGCAGCCGCCGGCGAGCGGCCTTCTCAGCCCGTCTTCGTGGATCAGGCTGGGCTGGCAGCTTACGCGGCTGGGCTCGACGCTGAGGTCCTTGCCGCTCAACGATTACAGCCAATGGTCCGGCTTCGATCTGGAATCCGTCTCGTCGTGGGCCAGTCGCACCCTCGGCCCGCCGGTGGTCGAGTATCTCTTCGAGCCGCTGCTGCACGGCTTCTATTTTCAGGAACCGGAAGAGACCTCGCTCGCCCTGGGATCGACGTTGCTGGCGTTTGCATCGAGAGGCGGGCGCACGCTGGCGCTTGCGGGGGGAATGGGAGCGCTTCCCGAGGCAATCGCCGCTCGATTGGATGTGGCTCTCGACTCCCCCGTCCGCTCGATAGAATGCGGCGCCGATTCCTCCGTCGTTATTACCACGGATGCGTCGCGCATGAAAGCCGAGTTCGCGATTCTGGCGATCCCCGCGCCCGAGGCGAAGCGGCTTTACCTGACCGACGATGACTCGGCCACCCGGCTGATGGCCGTTTCCTACAGCGCAACTATTTGCATCGCCATCGTGACCGGTAGCGGCTTTCGCTTGCCCCTGGCGCTGAGGGAGGTTTATGGCCTGCTCGTTCCGCGAATGGAACGGCGGCACATCGCGGCCATCTGCATGGAGGCGAACAAGAACCGGGGATGCGCGCCAGACGGGCAGTTGCTGAACATCCTGCTGTGCCGCGAATCGGCAGTGACCATGATGGCGCTGCCGGACGATGAGATTGTGGCTGCTGTTGCGCAGGAGGCCGAAGCTTATCTTCACGGCCTGAGCGCTCAGATTAAAACGGCGCGGCTGTATCGCTGGAAGCACGCCGAACCCTATTCGCACGTCGGAAGGGCAAAGGATATTGCGCAGTACAGGAAGAGCGAGCAGGCGCCTGAGCGGCGCGTATGGCTGGCGGGCGACTACATGAGCATGCCCTTTACTGAGGGCGCGGCGGAGTCCGGCAAATGGGCGGCCGATGAGATTTGCAGAATCATGGCAACAGGACCTGGGATTTCATCCGGCCAGATGGGGTTTGCTTCGCGATGAGCGACGGCGAGATGTTTCCTTGCTGCAACGCCGCACGGCCTCCCGCGCGAGAGGCCGTTCCGATTCACCGGTGGCTTTCTCCCGGTCAGTCGCCCTCTTGCGCCGTGGGCAGCGCCTGCACCTTGCTGTGCTTGACGGAGTAGCCAAAGTAGATCAGCAACCCGAAAAGCAGCCAGCCGATCATCACCATCCAGGTGATGCGCGGCAGGCGGGTCATAAGGTACAAGGCCGAGACGATGCCCAGGATGGGCACCAGCGGCACCAGCGGCGTCTTGAAGGGCCGATGCAGGTCGGGGTGGCGAACGCGCAGAACCCAAACTCCAGCGCAGACGATGGTGAATGCCAGCAGGGTGCCTATGTTTACCAATTTAGAGAGCTGGTCGATGGGCAGGAATCCGGGCATGATGGCCACCACCGCGCCTACCGTAATGCTGGAAATCCACGGCGTGCGGAACCGGGGATGAATGGCCGAAGCCCACTTGGGCAACAGGCCGTCCTTTGACATGGAGAAGAAGACCCGCGACTGGCCCAGCAGCATGACCAGCATGACGGTTCCCAGCCCGAAGACCGCGCCTATCTTGACCAGCAGCGATCCCCAACTGACGCCAGTCGCGTCGATGCCCAACGCCACCGGCGCGGCAACATCCAGCAACTTGTAGTTCACCAGACCGGTGAGGATGGTGGAGACCAGAATATAGAGGATGGTGCAAACCACCAGCGATCCAAGAATGCCGATCGGCATATCCTTCTGCGGATTGCGCGCCTCCTGGGCGGCCGTGGAGACGGCGTCGAAGCCAATGTAGGCAAAGAAGACCGAGGCCGCGCCGAGTGCAATGCCGTTCAAACCGAAGTTGCCGTGGCCATCGGAAGGCGGGATGAACGGGTGCCAATTATGAAGGGCAAGGGAGGGATGGCGGATGAGGAAGTAGCCTCCGATCACGATGAAGACGCCGACGATGCCCAGCTTCACCACCACAATTGCGGTGTTCAGATTGGCCGACTCCTTGATGCCGATAACCAGCACGGTGGTAATGGCCACAATAGCCAGCATGGCCACCAGGTTGAAGAGTCCGGTGGCGTGTTGCAGGCCAGTAGCATCCACTCCCATCGGCAGCGAGGCCAATGGCAGCCATTGCTTTTGATAAAAGACAAGAGCCGTGCCCGGAGTGGCTGTCAGTTGCGGCGGAATAATGTAGATATGCAACTGCTGCAGCAGGCTGTTGAAGTACCCCGACCAGCCGGAGGCCACGGTGGCCGCGCCAAAGCCGTACTCCAGCCCCAGGTCCCAGCCGATGATCCAGGCCACGAACTCGCCCAGCGTAGCGTACCCGTACGTGTAGGCAGAACCGGCGATGGGAATGATGGAGGCGAACTCGGCGTAGCAGAGGCCGGCAAAGGCGCAGACGACGCCTGCCAGCACGAAGCTCAACGAAACAGACGGCCCCGCATTGTTGGCGGCGGCCTGCCCGGTGAGCACAAAGATGCCTGCGCCGATGATGGCGCCGATGCCAAGAGTGATCAGGTTCAACGCGCTCAACGAACGCTTGAGCGTGTGTTTGCCCTCTTCACTCGCCTCTTGCGAGAGCATCGACATGGGTTTGATACGAAGCAGCCTGGACATGGATGAGGGCTTCCCTTTCAGTGGTTGCGATGAGACTGAATCTAACTTGCCCGGAGCCTGGCTTCTCGATTCCGCGAGCTCCGCGACCAGAAGAGATAGACCGGAATACCGAGCAGCACCAATGCCAGCCCCGGCCACGTGTACTGCGGCTTGTATCGCAATAATACGATACATATCCAGGCGGCCATCGCAATATAGAGCGCCGGCAGCGCGGGATAGCCCAGCGCCTTGTACGTCCGGGGCGCGTCCGGGCGCTTGAAACGCAGCACGAAGAGGCCGGCGATGGTGAGGATGTAGAAGACCAGAACCGCAAAGATGATGTAGTCTAGCAGTTGGCTGTAAGAGCCGGAGATGCAGAGAACGACGGTCCAGGCGGCCTGCACCAGCAACCCGGCCACGGGCGTCTTGTAGCGCGGATGCAGCTTGCCTACCGAGGAGAAGAACAGCCCATCCTGGCTCATGGCATAGTAGACGCGCGCTCCGGCCAGCGTCATTCCATTGGCGCAGCCGAAGGTGGAGATGAGGATGGCCGCGGCCATCAAATATGCGCCGCCGGAGTGAAAGATCTGCTCCAGGGTCGCCGTCGCCACGCGGTCCTCGGCGGCGAACTGCACTCCGCGCGCCATCACCGTGGAGCCATTCGGGTCGCCGTGCATGGGCAGCACCAGAATGTAGGCCAGCGACGCCAGAAAGTAAACCGTGAGCACCAACCCCGTGCCCAGAATCAGCGAGAGCGGGATATTGCGCTTGGGGTTCTTCACCTCGCCGGCGGTAAAGGTGATGTTGTTCCAGGCGTCGGCGGAGAAAAGCGACCCCACCTGCACCACGGCCAGAATCACCAGGAGATTCACAAGCACCGTGGGACCGCCTACGCCTACTTGCACGGGATGCAGCGAAGTCCATCCGGCATTTTTCCAGAACTGGCTCCAGCCGGGGCCGAAGTTGGCCTCCCAGGCCGTCGCGTTCCGGCCGACCGTGAAGGCGAGCAGAATCAGCGCGGCGAGCGAGAGTGCCTTGGCGGTGGTGAAGACGTTCTGGATCAGCGCTCCCAGCTTGACGCCGAATATATTCACCACGGCGAGAAAGACGACGATGAGGATGCCGGTGAGGTTGGCCGTGCTGACGCCGATCTCCATATTGCCCAGCACCATGGGTCCCAGCTTGAGTGCCGGAACGTGGGCGATGTGCCATAGCCAGTGAGTGGTCGAGATAGCCGGGAAGAAGACGCCGAGAAACTTGCCGAAGGCCACGCAGACGGCAGCGATGGTGCCCGTCTGGATGACCAGAAACAGCGTCCAGCCATAGAGAAATCCCCACAGCGGCCCCAGCGACTCGCGCAGGTAAACGTACTGACCGCCGGCCTTGGGCATCATGGCCGCCAGTTCGCCGTAGCTGAGCGCGGCGGTCATGGTGAGGATCGCCGTCACCACCCACGCGCCCAGGTAGAGAGCCGGGGAGTTCGTGCCGCGGGCGATGTCGGCATCGACGATGAAGATGCCGGAGCCGATCATGGAGCCAATCACCAGCGCGGTCGAACTGAAAAGGCCAAGACTCTGCGCCAGCCTGGGAGCACTAGGCGGGGCCTTGCTCCGATCTTCCGTCTGCCCGGCACACTCGGAGCCTAGATTTAGATTCCGGTTCGCCATTTGAAAAAGCATATACCATGTGCGGAATTGCCCAGGAAACCTGACGCATGCGCGCATGGGTCAAAGTAGCTCTGTAAATCGCCATCAAACGCGTCATGATAGGGCATGAAAAAGTATCTGATTGGAATGTTTCTCGTCTTCTGCTTCGCTCTACCTTACGCGGCGCAGGCGCAGGTTGTGGTGGTAGTGCATCACCGCCATCACTACAACCATCACCATCACCACAACCATCTCACCCAGTAATCCGGCCGGATAGAAATACGAACTTGGATATTGAAGCAAGCAATTAGGCATCGCACGGCGTTCTCTGCTTCGGTCATCTCTTCGCAGGCGCTCGATCTTCCAAGGACGAGCCAACCGCGACCGACTTCCTGCGGGACGCCCTATCCATGCACCATTTGCAGGATCGCCGCGCCAAGCCTACAAAACAGCACGTTTGACGCCCTCAGCGCGTTGGGCGGCCGATCCACTTGTCGACAATTGGAACCGTATAGCTCCCGAGACGGTCGAGCAGGCGGACGGGATCGTCATCCGACAGCAGCAAGCCACGGTGAGCGTCGCGTAGAAACCCCTCAGCGACCGCTCTGTCGGCGAATTCAAGGAAGGAATCGTAGTAGCCGCTCACATTGAGGAGGGCGCATGCTTTGCGCTGGATGCCAAGTTGGGACCAGGTCAAGACCTCGCACAGTTCATCCCAGGTGCCGTAGGCTCCGGGCAGCGCCACAAAAGCGTCGGAGAGGTCCGCCATGAGGGCTTTGCGCTCGTGCATGGATTTGACGACGCGCAGTTCCGTCAGCCCCAGGTGCGCTACTTCCTTGTCGACGAGAGCTTGCGGAATCACGCCGATGACGCGTCCTCCGCCGCCGAGGCACGCATCCGCCAGGGCGCCCATCAGGCCGACATTGCCGCCGCCATAAACAAGCTCGATGCCGCGCTGGCAGAGCAGCCGCCCGACGGTTTCAGCGGCCTCCCGATAGGCCGGCCGGGATCCAAAGCTGGAGCCGCAAAAGACGCAGATTCGCTGGAGCACTCTCAGATTGTAGCGGGCGCGCTGACCCCGAGCAAAGGAGCGCCGGCGCGGGCGTTCAGCCCAGTTCGGCCAGCCACTTGCGAACTTCGGCCGCCGGGTCCGGCTGGCGAAAGATCGCTCCGGCGGCAGCTACTACAGTCGCTCCGGCAGCCAGCGCTTCGGCAGCCGTGGCCAGTGTGATGCCGCCCACGGCCACCAGAACTGGGCCGGGTCCAGCTTGCGCGCGCAGCCGGCGCACGCCGTCCATGCCTATGGGCGGCGTGGAGGTCTGCTTGGTGCGCGTCGGAAAGACTGGTCCAATGGAGAAATAATCAGCCGGTTCAGTCAGAATTCCCGGCAAGAGCGCATTGCTGCCGCCAAAGGTTCCCACGATCCGGTCTGGACCCAGCAACCTCCGCGCCTCGGCTGGCCGGAGGTCGCCGGCATCCACATGTACTCCATCAAAGCCAATTACATCAATAAGATCGACGCGATCATCTAGAATTAACTTCGCCTTTTCGGCGGGCAGCGCAATGCGCAGAATCTCCGCGTCGGCCAGCAGTTCGGCTTCCGAGCCAGTCTTGTTGCGATACTCAAGCAGCGTGACGCCGGCATCGGCCAGCGAGCCGCCCAGTGCGCGCAGGAATTCGGCGCGGCCAGCAGAGGGAATGATCGACGAATCCAGAATGGGGTAGACCTTGGGAAATGAGAAGGGCATGAGATGAGGATAGACGATCAGTGGTCAGTGATCAGCGCAGGGCGGTTGGCAGAACCGGCAACTGAACACTGAAAACTGACCACTGACGACTGTCTCCCTACATCTCGTCTGCCGAAGGCCCGTAAGCGCCGGGTATGGGCTTGCCGAGCAGGCGCAGGTAGACGCCCAACTGGGCACGGTGGTGAATCAGGTGGTCGAGCACCCAGTTCCGGAAGACGCGGTACTTGGATTCGTCGATCCAGGCCTGCCCGCCGGCGATGAACTTCCAGTTCTCGTCCCACTTCTCCGGGGCAAACGAGGCAAAGGCTGCCTTGGCCTCAGCCGTCTCCTTGTCGAAGCGCTCCAGAAGGGCCTCCTTGGATGCGGGAACGTATGCCTCCCACTTGTGATCCGCGGGGAACTCCAGCTTGTCCGTCGTAAAGGTGGTAGTCGCCCACTCCCCGGCAGTCTCGGCGACGTGCCCGGCTAACCGGCCCAGGCTCATCGACTTGGGGTGGGGTTTGTGGGTGAAATCGGCGTCGGCGGGGATGGCCTCGAGCATCTTGCGGGTCTTGGCGATCTCGCGGTCGTATTCGGCGATCAGTTCTTGTTGAAAGTCCATTTTGCAACCTCCCATGTTGCCAGATCAGCATACCGGAAGTGCGAGAAAAAAGCGAAGAAAAAGCGATGAATTCGTGGCCCCACTCAGCCAGGGCTACAATTCTGGTGAGTTGACGCTCAGGAAAGGGCCGATGGTCGCGAAGGTTCGATCGCGTTTGAGATTGCAGGGCTGGCTTGCAATGGTCCCCGTGGCGCTGGCGATTGCCGCCGCCGCGCAAACCCCCGGCCCCGCGCCGCGCTTCGATGCGTGGAGAATTATCGGGCCGGGCGGCGGCGGGACCATGATTGCCCCCACCATCAGCCCTCACGATCCTCGCGTCGTAGTCGAGCACTGCGACATGACGGGGGCTTACATCACGGAGGATGGCGGCCAATCCTGGCGGATGTTCAACCTGCGCGCGGGTTTGACGACCTTCGCCTTCGATCCCGGCAATCCCAGGCGAATCTACGCCGCAGGCGCGGCATTGTGGCGCAGCGACGACAGGGGCCGGACCTGGCGCATGTTGTTCCCCAATCCAGCCAAGAAGACCGTTGAGCATCAGGATGGCGACCACGGCGACTACCATCTCACGTCGAACGACGGGAATTTCGTTACCGGGTTGAACATTCTTCAGATCGTCGTGGACTCCAGGGACTCGAATGTTGTCCATATTGCGTTTTCCGATCCGCAGTTCGGAGGGACGACGGAGCTGGTCTCGAAGGACAGCGGAACCTCATTCCGGTTTGAGCACGAGTTCGCGTCCGACAAGACGCTTCTCCTCGCATATCCCGGCGGGGAGCGGCTGGCGATCGGGGCGCTGGGCGTCTACCGCGGCCGGACGGAAACCGCCAAGCCAATAGCCGGCCCTGGAGAGAAGATCGCTCATGCCGGCGCCGGAGATGCGGAAGGAAGAGCGATCGTCTATGCAACCACCGGGAAGGGAGAGCTGTTCGTCTCAGAGGACGAGGGCCGAAGCTGGGATGCGAGGACGCCGGCGCTTGGCCAGCAGTCGGGGCGGTTCGGGGCGGTTACCGCGGCGGGCCGCAATGGACGAATCGCATACCTCGGCTTCCGTGAGCTCAAACTGGGCGACGGCCCCAAGGAAACGTACAACGGCATTGCCAAGACCGTGGATGCGGGCCGGAGCTGGTCGATCGTGTTCCGCGAGTCGACTCAGGCCGCATCCAACCTCGATGCTTCCTGGATTGAAGAGCGCGCCGCCGGCATTGGCTGGGAGGGCGGCAAGAGCATTATCTTCGACGCCCCTTACAGTCTGGGCGTGGCTCCCGGCAACCCCGATATCTGCTACGCCACCGACCTCTTCAGAACCTATCGAACGCTGGACGGAGGAAGGACCTGGGCGCAGGTCAACTCTGTGCGGGTGGGGGATTACCGCTGGACAACCCGAGGGCTGGACGTAACCACGGCTTACGGCGTGCAATTCGATCCGTTCGATGCCAAGCATACCTTCATCGATTACACCGACATCGGAGCGTTTCACAGCTTGGATGGCGGCAAATCGTGGCAGACGGCGACCAACGGGATTCCGGACATCTGGCGGAATACAACCTATTGGCTGGCATTCGATCCCGATGTCAAAGGCCTGATGTGGGGCGCATTCAGCGGGATACACGACCTGCCCCGGCCCAAGATGTGGCGGCAGGGAGGTTTTCTGGAACGGGCCAAAGGAGGCGTAGGCGTCTCGACGGATGGGGGACAGAGCTGGACCCGCTCGAATACCGGCATGGAGGAGACGGCATTCACGCACGTGCTGCTCGATCCCGCGAGTCCGGTTGGAAGACGAACCCTGTATGCTTGCGGGTTTGGCATCGGGGTATACAAATCGACAGACAACGGGAAGACCTGGCAACTGAAGAACGACGGAATCAAGGAGCTTGACCCGTTTGCCTGGCGAATCGCGCGCGGCGACGATGGCACGCTTTACCTTATCCTGGCCCGCCGCAACGAAGGCCGGTTCGGCGACACAAGCGGCAGCGGCGCGCTCTACAAGTCCCTCGACGGGGCGGAGCACTGGGAGAAGATACGTCTTCCGGAGGGCGTGAACGTACCGAACGGGCTAGCTCTCGATCCGCGCGACAATCGCCGCATGTACCTCGCCGCCTGGGGGCAGGAACGCCAGGACGTGGACTCGGGAGGCGGGGTGTTTCTATCCACCGACGGAGGCCAGAGCTGGAAGCCTGTCTTCAGCCAGTCGCAGCATGTCTACGACGTGACAATCGACCCGAAAGCGCCAGATACGCTCTACATCTGCGGCTTCGATGCGGCCGCATATCGCTCGACCGACGCCGGGCTTCATTGGGCGCGCATCCAGGGCTACAACTTCAAGTGGGGCCACCGCGTGATTGTGGATCCGGCCAACGCGTCGATGATTTACATCGCCACTTATGGCGGAAGCGTGTGGCACGGACCAGCCGCCGGAGACCCGGCAGCAACCGAGGATATCCTGACGCCTGTTCCCATTGCGCAGTAGATTGACGGGGCGGTGAATCGGGGTCCGGCTACGTTCCCACTACCTTGTGGGCTACCAGGTCTTCGTCCGCATCCGTGTGAATGATCTTGTTGTGCAGACAGTACAGCGCCAGTTCAAGCCGGTCGCTGACGCCCAGCTTGTCGTATATCTTGCGCAGATAATTCTTGATCACCTGCTCGGTGGTGCCCAACTGGAAGGCAATCTCCTTGTTGCGCTTGCCCTGGGTGATGCAGGTGATGATGGCCATCTCCTTGGGCGAGAGCCGCGGCTGGGAGCGCGGGCTGACCAGCGCGGCAGCCTGGGAACGATAGGCCTCGATCACCCAATTGACAGATTGGTTGTCGATCCAGGTTTCGCCGGCGGCGATTCTGCGCACACACCTTACCAGCAGGTCGGGCGAGATCAGGCGGGAGATAATGCCGCGGACGCCGCGCCGGTAAAGCTCCACCGTGTGATTCTCGTCCGCCTGGACGGCCTGCACAATCAGCTTCAGATCGGGGGCAACACGCAGCAGATCGGGGATGACGTTGGCCGTACCGGCCAGCAGAGCCCCCTCCAGCAGAACGATGTCGGTGGGGTAGCGGGCAACCGCCAAGCGCAAATTCTCAAGCGAATCTGCCTGGGCAACAACGCGCAAATCGTCTTCGAGGGCAAATACCTTGCGAATGCCAACGCGGTAAATCGCCTGGGAATCCGCAAGAATAATGCGGATCGTCCCCGGCTTGACCGGGGCGTCAAGAATCTCGCCATCGGCTGAATCGTCCAGATAGTCCATCGTAGATGCCGCCAAGCTGGCTCCGGCTGTCACTGCTCCGCGAATTTGTACTCGTCGATGGTCGCGGCAGCCAGATATTTAGTTTGGCTTATGGAGCAGCGTACCACACGTCCCATGCAATGAACCAAAATATCTCGTGGAGTACCCAGCACCGAACCTGGCATTTGCAGCGAAAAGCGAATATCGAGTCCCTTCCGCAGCGGGTCTCCCAACTCAAAAAGCACACCGCTGGCGGAGACATTGCGGGTGAGCGCGGCAAGTTCCGCATCGCCGATCACCAGCACCACAGGCAGCACAAGAGGAAAACGCACCGCGCATCGCACCTCCTGCTGGGAGGTGACCGGCCCAGGTGAGGCAGGCTGGGGCGAAGGTTTGGGCTTCAAAGCTTTCATAGGCTGCATCCCCGAACCAGAAAAAGGTTCATTAGCCACTCTAGCGAACTTTTCTCGTTCATCCCAGGGCACCAAAGTTCTCCACAAAGTAACCCCTGCTGTGACACCTCACCGCCTGTTGCATCAAAGGCGCCTAAAGCGATTTCAGGGCGCTCGGCACTTCCTCCGAGTTGACAGTCCATCTACAATAGAGTCAATAGTTTACATTCATCCTGGATGGCCGGAGAACGATGTTGACGATTCTGACGCGCAAGCCGAGTTGCCAAGGGAGGACACCGCCGAGGCGCTCACGCGCACCCGGTTTTTCGTGCTCAATTCCCATCCTTCTTCCCCGCGCTTGGCGCAACACCAATAGCGCCTCAGGTGGTGAAGCAGAAATCCGCAGTCCCGGAGTCGCCTTCAAGACTCACGCGGCGGTTCCTCCATCCAAATTCCAGGCCGGCTGACCACCCGTCTGCTGTCGATTCTGGCGTCCGGCGGGTACGCCGGGCCCATGCACCTGACGGGTCGAGAACTGGCGGTAACTTGGCAGAACAAAACCTTCGTCCCACAAAAGCCGCAGAAGTTGTTACTTTTGGGGTAGACGATGTACACAAATAGGACTATTCTTGCGGTGAAGTGTCCAACCGCCCTACACAAGGAGTCACACGTCATGCGTTACAATTCGTTGAATTTTCGCAGATTTGCTTTCGGCGCCGTTCTAGCGGTTTTCGCAGCTGGACAGGCTCTTGCCACACCCATCAGCCCGCTGCCTCCCATTCCGGCGGCCACTGGCAGCATGACCGCGCTCGCCACGCCAATCAGCCCATTGCCTCCCATTCCGGCGGCTACACCGATCAGCCCACTGCCTCCGATTCCGGCAGCCACTGGCAGCATGACCGCGCTCGCCACGCCAATCAGCCCGTTGCCTCCCATTCCGGCGGCTACACCGATCAGCCCACTGCCTCCGATTCCGGCAGCCACTGGCAGCATGACCGCGCTCGCCACGCCAATCAGCCCACTGCCTCCGATTCCGGCGGCCCTGGCAGCGTAACCACTCCTCTATCCGGCACGCTGAGCGCGTGAACAGGGGACAGATGGATGCGTAATGAGTAATGGTCGGGCCTGCGCCTACGCCACATCGTTAGACGGAAGTGGCCAGGCGTCGAACAGTTTGACCGGAGTGTTGCCGCATAACAGCACAGGATTTGCTGCTACACTGAATCATCGCCGATGAGTTTGGTCGAGGCGCTGACAGTGAGTCTGGACAACATACTCTGGTTTGCCGGTATCGTGGCAGAGGCAGCGGTTATTTGGCTGCTCCTCTACAAGCGCGTCTGGCGAACCCTCCCGGTTTTCTGTGTCTACTGTGCATGGGCCCTACTCGGCGATGGGGGGAACTACGTTGTTCAACGATTCTTCAACGACCGCTACACTACAACCTATTTGGCGGAAGCGATAGCAGATTCCGCCCTGCAGTTCGCCGTCCTGATCGAACTTGCATGGTCGGTCCTCCGCCCGGTGAGAACCTCGCTGCCACGCAGCGCATTGTTGATCGTTGGAATTTTGATCGCAGCCGCCGGCGCTGCAATTTGGCCGTTCGCCGGCATTCAAGGGCTTTCCACTTTTCCTGCGGAATGGCGCAATCTGGTGCATGTGCAACAGACTGCCTCGATTCTCAGGATACTGTTCTTTCTTGTGCTTGCCGGGTGCAGCCAGTTGCTCTCGATCGGCTGGCGGGACCGCGAACTGCAGGTAGCCACGGGTCTCGGCTTCTATTCCATTATCAGCGTTGCTGTTGCTGTTTTGCATTCGCGCCAGGGCATGGGGCAGGAGTATCGCAATCTGAATCGGTTCGTCGCGGTCAGCTATCTCGGCTCGTTGGTCTACTGGGTAGTGAGTTTTGCTCAACAGGAAGCGGAGCGGCGGGAATTCAGCCCACAGATGCGGAGTGCGCTGCTGGCAGCGGCCGGCGCCGCCCGAACTACACGCGTTGCGCTGACGGATTCTACGCCCAACAAAACGCGTAAGCGCTAAGAACCATTGCGGCAGCCCGTCTGGATCCAGTCAGCCCCACTGGGCACGCGGCTTAGCTGTTCCCGAACTGCACTGGCCGCCACCAGGCTGCAGCTTAGCAAGCCCCCCGGTCCGCAATACCGCTGGCCGAATGGGGGAAGCCGCGGTTGCCCATTACTTAAGGGCAATAGATGGGTTAGTACTTTGTAGTGAGAATAGGACGAAAGTTGCATAGTTTTTCACTCCGGATTCGGAGAATTGTGTGTTACTAATAGTAGGTAAGGAAGGACCAGCCGGGCGGTTCCGGCCGATTTCCTAGTTACCAGAGCTCAGTACGAGGATTACCGATGATTCTCTCTGTACTCCAAGTTGCGGCGGTTGCGGTCATTGCGTTCTACCTTGTCCGGTGGCGCATAGCAGCGGGGCGCCGCAATGCACAAACCTGGAATTCACTTCTGGCGCGGCTGCGTCCCGATTGGAGCGGTCGCGATTTGAGTGAGCATTTCCTTTGGAAAGAAGGACTTAGCGCGACTCCCGAAGACGCATGGCAGCGCATGGAAGGCGCTAAGGGCCTGTGGGCCATGCACCAGAATGCGCGAGTGATGCTGGAGATGGCGGACTTTGCAGCCAGGAACAGCGACGGCGTTGACCGTCTGCTTGTGGAGACCCTGCGCAGCGACGCCATCCAGATTCGCCTTTTGGTCACGGTGGCCCTGGTCAAGTATGCGTTCACGCAAGCCAGCGAGGGCGTCCGAGTGAACGCCTTCCGCGCCGCTCAAATGTACACCGGCATGGCCGCGCGCATGACCCAGTTGCTTCAGGATCATGCCGCGATGGTCGTCCCAGACTTTGTGGCAGCCATGTAATGCGGCTTCTCCTACAGATAAAAACCCCGGCCATGGCCGGGGTTTTTCTTTGCATGCCGCCTCGAACCGGCATCAGACCGGATTGGCAGTCAGAAATGCGTTGATCCTGGCATATTCGTTCTCGCTGAGCCTGAAGTCGAGCGCCGGCGCCAGCCCCTCGACCTGCCTCCCGCTACGCCCGCCGACGATGGCGGCGGTGATGGCCGGATGATAAAGCGTCCAGGCCACGGCAACCACACCGGGGCCGACGCCATGGCCACTGCCGATCTCCCGCAGCAGCTCCACCAGGCGCAGGTTGCGGCTGAGCCGCGGCTCCGTGAACTCCACACCGCGCCGCCGCCAGTCGTCTGCCGGAAGAGCCGCAATCCGCTCAGCGGTCATTGCGCCGGTCAGGAGGCCTGAGACCATCGGCGAGTAATTGATGACGCCGATGCCGTTAGCTTGGGCAAAGGGCAGAATCTCCTTCTCGACGGCCCGCCGCAGCATGGAGTAGGGCGGCTGAAGACTGGTGATGGCGGCAATCGTCTGCACGCGCATCATTTGCCCGACAGAGAAGTTGGAGACGCCAATCCAGCGAATCTTGCCCTGCTCGCGGAAGCGCGCCAACGTCTCCCAGCCCTCTTCGAGCTCCTCCTCAGGGTCAGGCCAGTGGATCTGATAGAGGTCGATGGTCTCGACGCCTAGGCGCCGGAGCGAGCCCTCCAGCTCCTCGGCCAGCGAGCCGGCCTTCAGCGAGCGGTAGATGGAGCGGTCCTGGTGCCAGCGCATCGAGCATTTGGTGAAGACCAGCGGCTTGGGGCCGGAGTGGCTCTTGACGGCCCGGCCGACCATCTCTTCCGAGTGGCCCAGCCCGTAGATGGCCGCCGTGTCGATCCAGTTGACTCCCAAATCGAGAGCGCGATGGATGGCAGCAATGGATTCGTCGTCGTCCTGGGGACCCCAGGCGAACTCCCAGTTGCCGCCGCCGATGGCCCACGCGCCGAAGCCGATGGGGGTGAGTTGAAGATCGGAGTTGCCGAGGGTGCGGAGCGGATGCGAGGCGGTAGTGGTCATGGCAAAGAATTGGATGGCCCGGCTCACGATTCCGTTGCAGGAATGCCCGTGTTGGCTCGGCCCGCCTCAAGACCCGCACATTCTACGATGTCCAGTCCTCTACGTTCAGGCCCTTGACTCTCCCGAATTCACGGGTATTGGCGGTGACAAGAACGAGGTTGCGGCAGTAGGCCTGTCCGGCAATCAGCGTGTCGTACTCGCCGATGCGCTGGCCTTGCCGTTCGAGTTCCGCGCGAATCTCCCCGGCGGCTTGGGCATCCTTCGCGGAGAAGTCCAATACCGCAATGTCGCGGCCGAGGAATGCCGCCAAAGCACGAGCATTGCGCACGATCAATTCACTCTTGGCCACGCCATACCAAAGCTCATGAACGACAATGGAGGAGGTTGCAAGGGTTGCTTTGCGGCGAACGGCCTGAACGAAGCTCGCACGCACCTGGTCCGAGCTTCCGTTGATCAGCGCGATGCAGACGTTGGTGTCGAGCAGGTAGTTCACTTGAAGTACTCGCGAATGGGCGCAAGGTTCTGATTTCGCCCTTCGGGAAAGATCGGATCGCCCTTCAGCGCATCGATCCGCGCAAACCACTCCTCGACGGATTCCTCATTGGTTTCGGGCACTGGTTCGAGCAAGACGCCCGCGCCCATGCGGGTCACGCGCACGCGGTCGCCCTCGAAACGGAATTCCTTGGGCAATCGAACTGCCTGGCTGCGGCCGTTCCAGAACAGCCTGGCATCCGCATGTTTCGGACTCATCCCTCCTTTAGCTCCCATGGCACCTTCCAACTGGTATCAATTGTAAGTATATACTATTTCAGCCGGCTGTACTCACGACACGACGGACTTCGCGCGGGTTGTTCTCCTTTTGCACGCTTTGGCGTTTGCGCGGCATACGGCTGCCGCAATCCCCATTGGCTATAATGAGTAGCCGTGCCGATGAGCTGGAGCCAACCGTGAGATGACAGTCCGCGCGCCCCAACCCGCTCGACAGGAATCGGTCGCAAGGGGGCAAGCATGAAGTACCGGGTCTTGACCGTCAACAGGGAGTTTGGAAGCGGTGGAGGACGGATCGCGCAGACCATCGCCGGATTGCTGGGCTGGAAGCTGCTGGACCGCGACATCATCGACGCCATCGCCTACGAGGCCCACGTGGACGCGAATGTGGTGCGCCACTATGATGAGCATGTGGACTCCTGGCTGAGCCGCTTCAACCAGCAGGCCATGCGCTCGGCCGCCCTGGCCGCCGGCCTCGAACCCGGCGCAGACGCCGTCTTCGACGCCGAGCAGACGGTGAGACTCACTGAGAAGATCGTCGAACAGGCTTGGCGCGACGGCAACTGCGTGGTGGTGGGCCGCGGCTCGCAATGCGTCTTGCAGCACAGACCGGACGTCTATCACGTCTTTGTCTACGCGCCGCTGCGGGAGCGAATCGTCCGCTTGCGGACCCGCCTGGAGAAGGGCGCCAACATCGAGCAGCGCATCCGCACCGTGGATGGGGAGCGCGCCAAGTACTTGCAGGAGTACTTCGGCAAGAGCTGGTGCGATCCGCACCTCTACGACCTGATGATCTCGTCGCGCGAAGATGAGGACTCGACGGCGCGGGCGATCCTGTTTGCGATGACCGGGCAGGCGTAAAGGCGTCATTCTGGGCTCGTGCTATCCCACCCTTGCGGCCAGAACAAAGACGCCGCAAGGATGGGGCGCCCAGCGCATGGCTGATCTCTGACCCCTGATCTATGATCCCTGATCTCTGACCCCTGATTCTCTACTTCGCCTTCTCGTCCCAGTCGAAGCTCAACCCCGCAATCAACTCATTGAGCTTGTCTACGGCCTCTTTCTTCTGCTGCTCCAGATCCGCAGTCTGCTTGCGCGTGGCCTGCAACAGGTCTTCGGAGCGGTTCAGCTCGTCCACAAAGCGCTTGGCCGCATCGTTGCCCTTGAGGGCGGTCAGGTTGTCGCGGTCGCGCGTCTCGTCGGCCGCGGCCGTCTCTTCAATCTTCTTCGATTCGTTAATGCGATGGTCCAGGTCGGCCACCTTGATCTGGGCCGTGATGACCGGCTCCAGCTTCTCCTGGGCATCGGGCACGCGCTTGACCAGGTCGAGCAGGTAGACCGTCTCCGTGTCGTCGCCGTTCAGGTGAACCACGGTATGCTCCGGGCCGCGCTCGCGCACCTCCAGCTTGGCTGTCGAGTGCGCGGCCACCGGCAGCTTGAAGCGATAGAGATCGGGCGCGGTTTCATCGGCCTTCAGTCCCTCGTCCAGGGTCCAGCCATTGTTGCGGCGCGGATGCTCCAGCAGAACCATGCGGTCAGCTTCCCCATGGTTGACGGCCGAGTAGGTCACGGAAGCCACATCCATGTGGGTTTCAATAATCACGCCCTTCGCGATCTTCACGTGGTGCAGGGTGCGCTGGTTGTCGCGGTCGGTCACCTTCACGCGGACGGCCTGGTCGGCGGCGTAGGAGAGCAGGCGCTTCTCGCCGGGATGGATGGGATCGAGGAGGCCCTCGCCGGCGAACTCGCCGCTCTCGAAGATGGAGAAGCTGCCCGCGTCGAGGGTGAGCTTGGACTTGTTCTCCAGCCAGACGGCGCGGAGCGGCGTGGGCTCCCGCTCGCTCCATAGCGTGACGTGCTCGGCGGGCAGCTCCTGCTGGAGGATGGGCACCATGGCCGACTCGTTCTTGTGGATGGTGACCGGCTGGGTGAGGGCGTACTCGAAGAAGTCGTCAAAGGCGTTGGTGGAGACGTCGCCGGCCTGGATGGCGTCGGTGGGACGGTAGAGGCCGCCGGCTACATTGCCGCCTGAGCTACCTCCGTAGCCGCGGCCGGAGCCCACTCCCATGCCCGAGCCGACTGAGCCGGCCACGCCGAAGCTCTCGCTCGGCGCCGCTTCCGCCCCCGCGACCATCCTGATGCTGCGCGGGACCCGCGACGGCGCAAATAGCTGGTTGTTCATCGTCTCCGGCTCGACAGCCTCCGCCTTATCCTGCTTCATCTCCGCCGCCTCGTGCGTCTGCGGCGTCAACTGCGCCTCGGTGGAGATGGGAATCTCAGGCCGCCGGGTATAGAGCGGCTGCGAGAGCGGCTGGATGAAGCTCTGCGGTGCGCCGGCCACCAGGGACAGTTGCACATTGTCCCAGTCCGCGCCCACGGTGTTATCGACCACCGCCCAGCCCTGGACGATGGCGTTCCCGTTGGGCACGCGCGGGAAGACCATGCGGTAGGTGGACTTCCAGACCGGGACCTCGCTGATGTAGCTTACCCGCAGCTCGCGCTGCCCTTGCCCGAGAGCGTCGAGGGTGAGGTGGCGCAGGCCGGTGGAGTGGGTGGAGCTGAGCAGCTCAAGATAGCGGTCGAGCTGGCCCTGGAGATTGGCGTCGAGCGGGCGGACGCTCAGCGCCGGCGTCAGCTCGATCACCCGCGCCGCGCCCGAACTGGCAACAATCGTCAGGTAAAACTTGTCGACGGTGTTGTCGCCCGTGCCGGACTTCTCGGTGCGCGACTCGATGGAAAGCAGGCGGCCGGTGATCGCGCCACCAGGAGCGCCCAGCACCTCAACCCGCTGCCCGCGCAGCGCCTGAAAGAGGTCGGTGGAGGTGGGGTCGTCGCTCATGCCCAGCGTGAGCGATTTGAGCTGCTCGGCCAGCGGCGTGGTGGAGTTGTAATTGACCCCGGCGATCCGCCCGCCGCCCTCGTCCAGCACGGTGAGCGACTGCAAAACGTCGTTCAACTGCGGCGAAGTGAAGTCAATGGCCACGCGCTGGTTGCCGCTAACCGTGCCGGCGTGCTCAAAGTAGCCCACGCCGTTCTTGTAGAGCACGACCTTGCGCACCGGCAGGTCCTTGATGGTTGATGGCAAAGCGGGCGCAGCCGCTGCCGCCCCGGCAGCCTGCGCGGGCGCTTTGGATTTGGCTGTGGGCCCAGCCGCGGATTGCGCGGCCAGGGTCAGCGTGAAGGCGGCAAAAATGAATCCGGCAAGAATCCGGCGCATGAAACCTCCTTGGACAGACAAGCGGGAATCCTATTGTCTTTGACCCCGGCGGAAGGAAAATGGTTTCCGGTTAAAACAAAGAATCGCCGCTATCAACGTCTTGAGAACGTGGCAGCGGCGATTTCTTGCAGTTTTCCGCTTCACTTTTCCAGGATTGCGCTTGACGGTTGTTCAGCCCCTGTGACTCCCGGCAGCCTCTGCAGCTGCTTCAAATGATTCAGATCATGCCCTGCCATGGTCTCGACAAGCGTCAGGAACGTCATCGTCCCCCGCTCGGGGTGTGTGACCGGCCGTTCCGCCGCTTCAGGCAGAGCCGTGCGAATCAGGCGCAGATTCCACCCGCGCAGCGCAGTGAACACTTCAAGCGCCTGGCTGGCAGGGATGCCGGGGTAGCTTGCAGCCCACTTATCCTGGTCGAAGGGTTGAATCGTGGGCGCATCCTCGGCCAGCGTCTGGCGCAGACGAACTGCGAACTCAACTTCGCTGTCGGCCAGGTGGCAGGCAATCTCCGCCGCGCTCCATTTGCCGAGAGCCGGCGGGATTGCGGATTTCTCCGCGCCGAGGACGTCTATCACGTAGCCAAGCGCTCCGGGAGTAGCGGCCAGAATCGCCTCCAGCGGCCGCCCATCGAGAAAGCGTTCATAGGGATTCAATTCGCTCATGGCGCAATCCTCGTTCGACTTTGCTCTCAGTCTACCTCACCGTCTCTCCTTCGATACTTGCTCCAATGCGCCACTTTCGGCGATACTTAGGTGTTGAGTCTTGTGAGGCTGGGCGATCCTGCCCGGCTGCCGATCCGGCTGGGCGCGCATGAACAAAGCTGCCGCCGGCTGGAAACAACCCCATAGACCGCAACAGAGCACTGGAGTTTGAAAGGAACCGTATCGCCGTGGTGATGATTCGTCTGGCGCGTTTCGGCGCCCGCAAGCAGCCCTACTACCGCATCGTGGTCATCGAGAAGGACCGCGCCCGCAATGGCCGTTCCATCGAGGTCGTCGGCACCTACAACCCGCGCACCAGCCCGGCCACGGTCGATCTGAAGCACGAGCGCATCGCCTACTGGCGCAGCAAGGGCGCGCAACTGTCGCCCATCCTGGAAAAACTGGTGACCAAGAACCCGGCGCCGGTTGCTGGGGCAGCCCCGGAATCGGCCGCTGCCTGATCCCTCGCTTTCTTTTCCCCTCGCTTGGGGGCCGGCGGCGGCGAGCATTCCCATGCTGACGGCGGCAGGTCTCCGCTGATAGTATTCAGCGCACTGAACTGAGTCGCCATTCTTGGATCGCCAATTCGGGATCAGTTTGGCCGGGAGCACGCGCATGACCCAGCACGAAATGGTCGCATCCCCATCAGCCGCTGAGCTGGTCCGCGAGATCGTGCGGGCCTTGGTGGATGAGCCGGCAGCCGTCGAGGTGGAATCCGTGGATCGGGGCGACAACACCCTTCTCGAACTCCGGGTTGCGCCACAGGACGTGGGCAAGGTTATCGGCAAGCAGGGGCGCACGGCGCGCTCGGTGCGCACCGTTCTGGGTGCCGTCAGCGTGAAGCTCCACCACCGCTACACGCTCGACATTCTGGAAGAGGACGATTAGGCCGGTTTTCGCTGGCTGGCTATCGGCATGGGTGCCCACCCCCACAAATATGGGTGCCCCACCCTCGCCGCGTCCTTGTTCTTGCGGCTAGGGTGGGCTAGCGCGATGCCCGCGCCTCAAGTGCCCTGAAAATGCTCCCAGCCAGGAATGGCCGCTTATCTCGCCGTTCATCCGTCGGAGGCAGCAATGACCGCGCCAGAGCCGTCCGAACCACCGGAACAATGGGTCTGGCTGGCCCGCATTCGCCGCGCGCAGGGGCGCAAGGGCGAAGTCTTCGCCGAGATACTCACCGACTTCCCGGAGAAGTTTGCCCAGCGCAAGCGGCTCTGGCTGCTGGCCCAGTCCGCTCCCGGCGCTGCCGCGCGCGAGGTCGAACTTATCGCCCACTGGCTGCACAAGGGCGGCATTGTTCTGCACTTTGCCGGGGTGGATTCCATCTCCGCTGCTGAAACCCTCGCCGGGCTGATCGTGGCGATACCACTGGGCGAGCGCGCCCCGCTCGGCGAGGATGAGGTTTATGTCGCCGACCTGATCGGCTGCACACTGTTCGATGTGGCCCGGGAAGCTCCCGTCCGAGTTGGCGAAATCGAAGACGTAGACCGGACAGCCGGGCCGGTAGCCTTGCTTGTGGTGCGCGGAGCAGCCGCCGAAGTCCTCATTCCGTTCGCCAAGGGCTACCTGAGCAGCATCGACCTGGCAGGCAAGCGCGTTGAGATGGCGTTGCCGGAAGGCCTGGCCGAGCTGAATGCGCCGCGGAAAGCCTGAACAAGTCGCGAAAAACTCCGCAATTTCGCCCCGTCTTTCACTGCCATTGGCCCTGCGAATGACTGGGCCTTGCCTGCGCCCTACTGAAACGCCAGCGGCTTCCAGGCGCCATCCTGCTTCAACGCCAGTTGAATGGGCCGCGGCGGTCCCTTGGGCGGGACCGTCACCTCGATCCAGAGCTCCTGGCCGGGCTTGACGGGCACCGGGCTGGCCGCATGTTCCGCAATGTAGAAGTCGACCGGCTGGTCGAGACGAAAGCTCTCGCAGGACGAACCGGGCTGGGCGGAGACCGTCTGGCCGCGCGACTGGCTGTCGTCCTCCGGAATGCGGATTGCCACCAGCTGGTTGCCTTCCACCTTGAGGCGCGCCGGGAACTGAACGGGTTGAGGCGAATTGATTCGGAACGTCTTGCCCACCGGCACGCCCTCGGCGTTCCTCGGTACAGTGATCTCCATCGCGGAGGGCATCGTGCTTTGGCAGCCATCCACAATCAACTGCACGCTCAGGTAGCGGCCGCGCATGGGCAGCTCGGGGTCGTAAGCCACGGTGCGCGTCCAGGCGCGCGGGCAGCGCCAGCGCTGGTAGAGATACTTGGCGGCGATGGAGGAGACCAGCGCCAACTGAATCAGAAGCAGAGCGATGGATAGTTTGGAGAGCTTCATTTGGCCTCCAGCGTGGAAGAATTCGATTGCCCCATGCGGTCGATCAACCGGCGGCGCGCCTTCTCAAGCGCCCACCCGCCGGCCAGAAAGAGAATGCCCAGCCCGATCAGGCCCAGCGAGCGGCCCACCTTGTCGAAGATGTCGCTGAAGTAGAACCAGCCGACCGCGATGGCGAACCCAACGATGCCCAGGTTGACCAGCGCCTTCGAGGCCTGATGTACGCCCCACCAGATGAGGAAGATGGCGAAGGCCGCGACCAGCGCGTGGGCGGCGAGGTTGGGTTCGTGGCGAACATAGGAGCCGTGGGTGTTGCGGTAGTCGTAATACACCGTCCAGACGCGCTGGCACCAGGGCAGCGGAATCGAGAAGGCGATGGCCACAGCCACCGGAGCCAGGCTCTTGCGCGGGCGGATGAGAGCAAGGCAGAGCGGAACCGCGGCAATGTCAATCCAGCCCCAGACACGAGTCCCAAAGGGCAGAAAAGTCTGCTGCCCCCAGGATTGCCAACCCTCCATCAGGTCGACAATGCCCACAACGGATGCAATGGCCGCAATAGCGAAGAGAATGCCCTGGACCACCTTGCGCTTGGAGCCGAGATAGACGGTCAGGTAGAGGACCGCCCAAACGATCAGCAACCGGCCAATATAAATGTCCTCGCCGATGTGGCCTTCGGCGGCAAATGAGAACTCGGAAAGAATCCAGGCCGGGAACAGCAGCAGCGTGAGAATCTCCTGCGCCTCATCCTGGAGCAGAATCCAGCCCGCCGCCGCGGCGATGGCCCAGAGCAGAATCGCGGCCGGCCAGTGCTCCTGGATATTGAAGATCTGCCCCACCAGCGCAATGGCCGCGCCGGTGGAGACGGTTCCCACGGCATGCAGCGCGGTGGAAAGCCCGTGAAAGTGTTCGCGCGCCCAGGCCCCGCCGAGATGGAAGACGGCGACCATGGCGATGACCAGGGCAAAGCGCAGGCCAGGGCCCAGATCGTCCCAGTGGGCCGAGACGAAGAGCACCACGCCGCAGGCCAGCAGGATACCTCCCAGAATCAGCGCCACCATGCCCTGCCAGCGCAGACCGGCGGGGCGCGTCAGTTCCAGCTCGAAGGCGCGGATGCGGCGCGCGGCCTCCGCATCCAGGACGCCGGCCTTTTGCCAGCGGTTCAGCATCGCATCGAAGTCAGCCATGGCGGTTGCCCAACATTAGAACACATCCCCCGGAGGCCCGTACTTGAAACCTCTGCATCTATCATCAGTGAGTATGCGATTCGAGATTGTCACCATCTTCCCCGGATTCTTTGCGAGCATCTTCGAGCACGGGATTCTGCGCCGCGCGCTGGGCGAAGGATTGATCGAGGTGGGTGTGCACGATCTCCGCGCCTTTACTCACGACCGTCACCGCACGGTGGACGACCGGCCCTTCGGCGGCGGCGAAGGCATGGTGCTGAAGGCCGAGCCCCTGGCCGAGGCGTTCGCCGCGTTGGGCATCGAGCTCAAGTCAGCCAACGCCGCATCACAAAAACCAGACAACCTCGTTCAAGCGAAGGCTACGGGCTTTGGCCCGTACAACAAGCCCGCAGAATCGGACCGGGCCTCAGCCCCTGAGGGAAACTGCGTTGGCGACCCGCCGCCACCCAGCACCCGCGTGATTCTGCTCTCGGCGCAGGGGCGTCCTTTCACGCAGGCGGTGGCGCGCGAGCTAGCAGGGCTGGAGCGCGTGGTGCTGATTTGCGGCCGCTACGAGGGCGTGGACGAGCGGATCAATCAGCTCTACTGCGACCAGGAACTGTCGATCGGCGACTATGTGCTGAGCGGGGGCGAACTGGCCGCTGCGGTGGTGGTGGATGCAGTCATGCGGCTTGTTCCCGGCGTGCTGGGCAACGAGGCCTCGGGCGAATATGAGAGCTTTGGCGTGGCCGACACGGAGATCGCCGCGGATGCGGAAGGCGTTCCGCGCTCGCAGCACGGGGCCGGAGGCTTGCTCGATTACCCGCACTACACCCGGCCCGCGGAGTTCGCCGGCCTGCGCGCGCCGGAGGTGCTTCTGAACGGCGACCACCAGCAGATTCGCCGCTGGCGCCGCGAGCAGCAGTTGCGCAAGACGCTGGCCAACCGGCCGGACCTGCTGGAGCGGGCCAGCCTCAGCGACGAAGATCGCAAGCTGCTGGAATCGATTCGACAGGAAGACCGGTAGCTCCGCTAGAAGGTCTTGATTGGCGCCGGCTGTTCCGCACCCACCTGGCCCGCGGCAATGCCTGCAACGAAAAAGTTCTCCCCGCGAATGGGGCAGCCGGCCAGCCGCCGCAGCATGGCCAGTTGGCCGACGTGGGTGAGCGCATCGGCCACCGGTCCTTGAAACAGCCGTTCCACCGGCGCCTGCAGCGGTCCTCCTGTCGCTAGAAACGAGTCGAATGTCTGCAGCGACTGGAAAAACCGCTGTTGCTCCGATGCCCAGCTGCGCGGTTGCGTGTTGCGCCAGCGCTCCTGTCCCATGGCCGTGCTCAGTGCCCAGTCCATCAGGTCGCCCATGTGGGCCAGGATTTGCACGGGCAGGCGGCCCGCTCCGTCAAAGCCCGCAAAGTGGTCGGGCGCGCCCTCCAGGGCTCGGGAAGCGCGATAGGCAAGGGTGGCCAGCGTGTGGCGCAGCAATGCGCGTTTCTCATCCATATTCCAAAACTATAGCGCAAAGCCACGCTCGGCGCCCTTCCGAAGAGGAGCGGATTAGGCGCGCAAGGCGCTTCTCTGATAGACTTTAGGTTCTGAGTCCAACTGCAGGAAAACACAATGTCAATTCATCCCGTAATGCAGCGCTTGGCGGAGAAGCTCAAGCGCACCGACCTTCCGGAGTTCGTGCCCGGCGACCAGGTTCGCGTCCAAGTGAAGATCAAGGAAGGCGACAAGGAGCGGTTGCAGGCCTTCGAAGGCCTGGTTATCGCCATCAACAAAGGACCCCAGGGCACCTTCACCGTGCGCAAGATGAGCTTCGGCCAGGGCGTGGAGCGCATCTTCCCCTTCAATTCGAAGGTGATCGACAAGATCGAGAAGATTCGCAGCTACCGGGTGCGCCGCGCCAAGCTCTTCTACCTTCGCGGATTGCGGGGCAAGGCCGCGCGCCTGAAGGAAGTAGATCGCGCCACCGGCAAGGTCCGCGTCTGAATCCCGAAAACCCTTTCCATCACGCCCCCGGCCCACGCGGCTGGGGGTTTTGCTTCCTATACTGAAAGCATGGCTAGAACCCCGGTCTGCGGATTTGCGCTGGAGGAGGCCGCGCGCAAGCGTGGCGCGCTGCGCATTGCCGGGCTGGACGAGGTGGGCCGCGGGCCGCTGTTCGGGCCGGTCGTCGCTGCCGCAGTCATTCTTCCAAGAGGCTGCCGTCTGCAAGACCTAACCGACTCGAAAAAGCTCCCGGAGAAGAAGCGCAATCAGCTCGACGTGGAGATTCGCGCGAATGCCGTCGCCTGGGCGATAGCCGCGGTGGATGCCGAGACCATCGACCACATCAACATTCGCCGGGCATCGCTGCTGGCCATGCGCCGCGCCGTTGAGCAGTTGGCGCTCAGCCCGGACTTCCTGCTCATCGACGGCCGCGACACCATCGACTGGGATTGCCCCCAGCAGGCCGTCATCCGGGGAGACGCAATCAGCCTTTCGATTGCCGCCGCCAGCGTCCTGGCCAAGGTGCACCGCGACCGGTTGCTGGTCGAGCTGGACCGCGAGTTCCCCGGCTACGGCCTGGCCAAGCACAAAGGCTACCCCTGCCCCGCGCACAAAGCGGCCCTCGAACTGCTTGGGCCGACGCCGCTGCATCGGAGGAGCTACCGTCCTGTCGCCCAGGCGGCGCTACAATTCCTTCAGTCCTGAATCTCGTGGAGGCTGGCCATGGCGCAGGTGCGCCGGATGTGGATTCTGTCTCTCGCCTGCCTGATACTGGCCGGCTGCGAAAACAAGCCCAAGAAGCCCGATCCCACCAAGGGCGCGGTTGCCGGAATTGTCCTGTGCGCAGATACGGGCAAGCCCGCGCGCTTTGCCACGGTGACTCTCTCCGCCGCTCCCAAGGCGAATGCCAAGGCAGACGCAATCGGCGATCAGAGCAGTCCGCTACCGGCCACGGAGACCGCGATTACGGACCTGGATGGGCGTTTCAGAATCGAGGCCGTCGAACCGGGCCGTTATTATGCCTTCGCCACGCAGGAAGGCTACCTGGATCCGGTGAACGGCCTCGATTTCGGCCGGCTCGATGCGTTGGGCACCGACAAGGAACGCAATCTGGACGCCGTCGATCAGTGGAAGGATCACTTGGTCGAGCTGACGGCGAGCGTGCATCGGACCACCGAGGTCTCTCTGCGGATGGAGCGCGCCGCGGAGATCGCCGGAACGGTGACCTACGACGACGGCACCCCGGCCATCGGAATGCACTTTCAACTCCTGCGCAAGACAGAGAAGAGCGGCCTGACGGAGGTTGGACTGGCTCTTTTCGACGGCTGGTCGACACGCGCGGTGAGCGACAGTCACGGCCATTTCAGCGTGACCAATCTGCCCGCCGGCGAGTACGCCGTCTGCGCCTTGATGCCCTCCGAATCGCAAGACTCCGCCGCTCGCGTTTGCCTGGGAAACACCTTTCGCAAGAAGGAAGCGGCGACCGTAAAGGTGCAGGCGGGAGAGACGGCCAGCGGCGCGGACATCGTGATCCCGCTTTCCGGATTGCATACCGTCGCGGGAACCGTGACAGCCCTTGCCGACGGGCACGCTCTGGGCCGCGGAACGGTGCGTCTGCTCTACGCCGACGACCGGGAGAAAGCGCGCGAGACTTCCATCCTTGACGATGGGAGCTTTTCCTTGCAGTATGTCGCCGAGGGCAAGTACATTCTCCAGGTCTCCGGCGCTGAGGATGCGGAGCAGAAGGCTGCCGAGCCGGGCCCCGATAACTCTCCAGCCGCGGCTGCAAAACCCGCCCCCGCTGCCGCAAGCTACGCGGATAAGGAAATTCCGCTCGCGGTTCTGAATGACATGGACGATGTACAGATACCGCTTGCCGCGCCGCCGCCGGATAAACCTCAAAGCCAATAGGCGGCGCCATTCCATGCAACATAGGTCATGGATTTGCGGTCGGAGTTAGCCGGCTGGCCGCGGAGCAGCGGCCTTCCTGCTCCGGAGCCATCTCTGCTGCAAGGTCCATGCGGGCCGCGCCAGCAGCAAGATTCCCAGAATAACTGTTATGGTCAGCGGAGTCAGCACCCCCGGCTTCACCTGCCACCAGTAGTGAATGACTCCGCAAACGGCGGCTGCATAGACCAGCTTGTGCAGCCGGTTCCAGCGCTTGCCGCCCAGCTTGCGAATGGCCCAATTCGTCGAGGTGGCCGCCAGCGGCAGCAGCAGCAGCCACGCGGCGACGCCGACCGTGATAAAACGCCGCTTGGCTATATCTGCGGCCATTGCGCCCACATCGAATCCCGCGTAGAGCGCAACATAGGTCAGCAGATGCAGCGATGCGTAGAAGAAGGCGAAGAGCCCCAGCAGGCGCCTGAACTTGATGAGCCAGTTGAGCTTCGGCGAGAGCCTCCGCAGCGGAGTGATAGCCAGTGAGATGGTCAGCAGCCGCAGCGTAGCGAGGCCTGTGGCAAACGTGATCGTAGCCGTGGGGTCCGCGCCCAGGTTGCTGGTAGCTGCGCCCCACACAAGCCTGGCCAGCGGCCATAGGCAGGCCAGCCAGGTGAGTATCTTGAGCGGGATGAGGGTCGATCTTTTCATAGTTATCCAGTTAGCGGGGTTAGCAAAGTTAGCTTTGTTGGCGGAGTCAGCACTGAGTTCGCGCTGCTAGCGGAACGAGGCTCGCAAATTCACCAACCAGCCAGCAAGGCCCACCCGCTAACTCGCCCACCTGCTGGCCCGCTGGCTTGCTGACTCGCTAGCCCGCTTCAGAAGTACTTGCGCAGGTCCATGCCGTTATAGAGAGAAGCCACCTGGTCTGCGTAGCCATTGAAGACCAGCGTCGTTCGCCGCTGAGCGTAAAACGGCTGGCCGATGCGCCGCTCCGTCTTCTGGCTCCAGCGGGGATGGTCCACGTTGGGGTTCACGTTGGAGTAGAAGCCGTACTCGCTGGGCGCCTGGTCGTTCCATGTCGTCGGCGGCATCTTGTCCAGAAAGCGCACGCCCACAATCGACTTGGCGGACTTGAACCCGTACTTCCAGGGCACGACAATACGCA
Source organism: Occallatibacter sp. (assembly GCA_050014575.1). Lineage (GTDB taxonomy): Bacteria > Acidobacteriota > Terriglobia > Terriglobales > Acidobacteriaceae > Telmatobacter. Next base: position 106,233 of record JBEKDB010000002.1, read on the forward strand.
GCGGCGCGCCATTCTGGTTGGGCAGCACCTCGCCATAGAGGCCGAAGGTCAGCAGCGCCAAGGGATTCATCGCCTCGTCCATGCGCAGCCCCTCGGAGTAGGGCCAGGAAATCGAGGTCTCGGATCCCCACTTCTCCACCTTTTTGTCGTAATACGAGAGGAATTGCACATACTTCGCGCTCGAAAGCGGCTCGCACTGCTTGATGAATTCCGAAAGCGAGTAGCCGACCCAGGGAATCACCATGCTCCAGGCCTCGACGCAGCGATGGCGGTAGACGCGATCCTCGAGCGGCCGCAGCTTAAGCAGCGCGTCAATATCGAAGAGCTTCGGCTTCTGCACCTGCCCGTCTACGCGCACGGCCCAGGGGCGAGTGGGAAGGCCGCCGGCATTCATCGACGGCTGGCCCTTGTCCACGCCGAACTCATAGAAATTGTTATAGGTGGTCACGTCTTTCAGGCTGGTCAGCTCTTCGCCGGTGGTGGTCAGCGGGCTCTTCACCGTCTCCAGCTTGGTTCCGGCCCGCGCGCCGATGCTGGGCGAGACCACCTCGGCCAGCCGCTCCGCACCCAGCACAGCCGCGCCCGCAGCCACCACGCCGGAGACGGCGCCGCGCAGAAAGCGGCGGCGGTTCAGGTACTGGTCCTTCGGGGTGATGGCCGAAGAGGGAATATCGGGCGGCTTGACGATGAGCATGGGTTCACCTCGCGCGAGGGGAATTTGCAGTCGTAATCATTAGACACGATGAAGGGGCCGCAGGTCACAAGATTCGTTTCAGATTTGCGATTCGGATTGCGCATGGCCAAGGAACTCCCGCGCCCGGGCTATCCAATACTCGGACTTGAGGCGGCTTTCCTCGGCAACGTTATAAAGGATCTCGCAGTCGCAGCAGCCTCCCAAGGAATGAAGAACAGCCAGGATGTCCTCCAAATCCTCATCGTCCATCCCTGCGACCTTCACAATCGTTTCCGTTTGTGCGTAACTATGCCCGCACTTGACTCGCCCGTTGGAAGCATCTTGCGGACAGAAAAGATCGTCCAGTTGTTGGAACAGGCGGATACGCTCCAGCACACCCAGAACGTCTGGAGTGATGTTCTCGATAAAGTCGGAGGTAAGATCATCGTCCATCGTCGAACCAGTACAACTCCGGCATCAGAATACTCCTCGAATAGACCTTTAACCGGAGGAATCACCCTCCGGTTCTCTCGCAAACGGCCATTGCCGCAGCCGCCGCGCCCGGAATCCATAGATCGCCGTGCCCGATGCCGCGATCCCGGCCGCCACCCCGATGCCGCCCAGCGCATGGCTGCGGTTGACCAGCATGAAGACGAAGCCGGCCATCGCCACGAGCGGCGGCAGGGGATAAAGCGGCATCCTGAAGGGGCGCGCCAGCTCCGGCCGCTGCGCCCTGAGCAGCATCACGCCCGCGTGCTGCAAGGAAAACTGGAGCAGGATGCGCGTGATGACCAGCATGGTAATCACCTGCGCCAGCGAGAAGAAGCAGAAACAGGCAGCAGCCAATCCCAGCGCGACGAGAGACCGGTGGGGAATGCCGTAACGGGGATGGACCGCGGCCAGAAAGCGGAAGTAGTTGCCGTCGCGGGCAGCGGCGTAGGGCACGCGCGAGTAGCCCAGCAGCAGAGAGAAGACCGAGGCGAAGGCCGTCCAGACAACCAGCGCGGCCAGCAGCCGCCCAGCCCAGAGTCCGAAGGCTGAGCGCGCAATATCGGCGACCAGTTGCACACGAACCATCTGGCTGTCGGCAGCATGAGCCGCTGCATCGCGCATGGAGAGCAGCGCGGCCAGGTTCATGGCCACATAGAAGGCTGCGACGAAGAGCAGCGACAGCAGAATGGCGCGCGGAATGGTCCGCTCCGGCCGCCGCACCTCGCCGCCCAGGAAGCAGATGTTGTAGTAGCCCCAATAGCAGTAAGTGGTGAGCAGCGTAGCCTGCGCCAGACCCAGGCTGGCGACGGACCAGGAGAGCGCGGGAGCGGACGGCATTCGCCAGCCGCCCGTGGCCGCCGCATGGGCAAAGCCGGAAACGATCACCCCGGCAATGGCCGCCAGCACCCCGGCAAAGAGCAGCCAGGCCAGCCGCGTGATCGAGCTCAGGTTGCGGTAGAGGAGCGCCGTCACCAGCAGACAGGCTCCGGCTGCGGCAAAGCTCGCAAAGCGCGGGGCCGGAAGAGCTGCGATGAGAGCGCCGTCGAGCCCCGGCCAAAACCAGGACAGAAACCCCGAAAGCCCAATGCAACCCGAGGCAATCGCCAGCGGCGCGGTGAAGCTGACTTGCCAGACGTAAAGAAAGCTGAGCCAGTTCCCTGCGCCATTCGGGCCGTAGATCTCGCGCAAAAATGCATACGAGCCGCCGGCGCGCGGAAAGGCCGCGCCCAGCTCGGCCCAGACCAGCCCGTCGGCCACGGCGATCACCGCGCCCAGCACCCACGCCCACACCGAGAGCCGGTAGCCCGCCGCGGCAATCACCAGCGGCAGCGTGATGAACGGACCTACGCCGATCATCTCCAGCATATTGAAGGCCACGGCCGAACGCAGGCCGATGCGGCGCTGCAACGAATCGGCGCTTGCGGAGGTGGGCGGGGGCTGGGACATGATGCGTCGGCGCTCACCGGATTGTACACTGACGGGAAGTATGGTTTTCACCGAGAGAGTTCGCAGAGTTTACGGATCGGCGCTGAGCGCGGCCCTCGCCGGGCTGATTCTTGCGGGAGCGCTGAGCCTGACCACCCAGCAATCCGCCCCACAACCCGCGGCCGCCGCCTCCGCGCTTGCGGCCGTTCCCCTGCCCGAGCCCAGCGACGTTGCCCTGCCCATCGCCGAAGACCGCGGGCAGGCCGCGCTGGAGCAATCGCTGAAGCGGCTCTCGACCACCGCCAGCGTGCTGATGATTGTGGCTCATCCGGACGACGAGGACGGCGCGCTGCTGGCGTACCTTTCCCGCGGCCTGGGCGCGCGCTGCACGCTGATGACCCTGACCCGCGGCGAGGGCGGCCAGAACGCGATGAGCGCCGACAGCTACGATGCGCTCGGCCTCATCCGCACCAATGAACTGCTGAAGGCCGGCGAATTCTACGGCTCCAGGCAGCTCTGGGGCACGGAAGTGGACTTCGGCTTCTCCAAGACGCAGGAGGAGTCCTTCGCCAAATGGGGCCATGATCGCGTGCTCTACGACGCCGTGCTGGCGGTGCGACGGGAACGGCCCCAGATCATCGTCTCCACGTTTGTGGGCGGGATTACGGACGGCCACGGCCATCACCAGGTCTCCGGCGAGATCGCGCAGGAGGCCTTCAAGGCGGCCGGCGATCCCAAGGTCTTCCCGGAGCAACTAAAGGACGGGCTCCAGCCCTGGCAACCCCTGGCCGTCTACTCGATGGTTCCCTTTGCGCCGGTCACCGACGGAAAGATGTTCGACTACGCCACCGGCAAATGGGCGCCGGCGCGGTTCAAGAACTACGTTACCGGCGAGTGGAGCACGGAGGTGCCCTCGACCGATGTGAGCATTCCAGTGGGGACGCGGGACCCGGTGCTGGGGCGCAGCTATGTGCAGATTGCCCGCGAGGGCTGGGGAGAGCAGAAATCGCAGAACGGCGGCGCGAATCCCACGCTCAGCGGGCCAGCCAACACGAATTATCACCTGTGGGCGGTTGCGCCTCGCGCCCGACCCGCTCCGGACTGGATCATAACCACAAATGACGATCTATTTCTGAATTCGAAAGTTCAGATTGGCACATCGCTCCAGGAATTATCGTTCCTTGTGAAAGGTGTTCCCCCTGATTGGCTCTTCGACAACCTAGGCTGGATCGAGAACAGCTTGAAGAGCTTTGCGTCAACGTACAAGACTCAGTCGAATCTATCAGCCGCGCACACACTGGCCCACCTTTACGAGCTGACACTGGCCCTGCGTGCCCGCGTAGCTGACAGCGATTTCGACCCCAAGTCCAAAGCCAGCCTGCTCTTCGAACTTGACTTGAAGATCGAGCAGTTTCAATCCGTGCTCAGCAACCTGCTTGGTCTGGACATGGTGGCGTTCAGAACAGGCTTATCCGGCGTGCAGAACGGCGGTCCGTTCCGGGGCGGCTCGCCGGATGAGACCCTGCGCAGCGCCTCTCCGGGTGAGGAGTTCCGCGTCCGCGTCCACACGGCGCAGGCGTCCGTGGAGACCCGGCTGAACCGCGTCTGGCTGGAGAGCCGCGGCGGCGACCCGTGGAAGAACGAGAACATTTCCGGCGCCATCGACCCCGCCGCGCCCACCGCCGACCCCGTCTTTCGCGTACATGTGCCGGACAACGCCGATCCCACAGAGCCATTTTTCACGCGGCCCGACACTGAGCAGGCGTACTACAACCTCACCAAGCCTGAGTACCGCGAGCGCTCCTTCGCGCCTTGGCCCCTCGTCGCCTGGGCGGAGTTTACCTTCGACGGCCTGCCCATCCGGGTCGGCCAGGTGGTGCAGACGATGCAGCGCGTCCTGGGACCGGGCGGAATCTACGAGCCGCTGGTGGTCACGCCGGCGATCGGCGTGCGCATCGACCCCGAGGCCCGCATTCTGCCGCTGGACGGCTCGGCGCTTCCGGTCCGGGTCACGGTCCATGCCCAAGCCGCCGCCGAGGGAACGGTGGAGCTGAAACTCCCCGCCGGATGGCGATCCGAGCCCGCGGAGGCGCATTTTCATCTGGACAGCGCCGGAGATACGGACCCGATTTTGTTCTCGGTAACGCCCGCCGAACCAACCAGAAACAAGGATCTTTCGCGGGATGCTCTGGCAGCTGCCGAATCCGCCGCTTACACCATCCAGGCGGTGGCGCATTCCGGCGGGCGCACCTATCAGACCGGCTGGCAGAGCATAGGCTACCCCGGCTTGCGCCCCTACAACCTATACAAAGCGGCCCAGTTGAAGACCCGCAAAGTGGACGTGAAACTGGCGCAGGGATTGCGCGTGGGCTACATCATGGGCAGCGGCGACCTGGTTCCGGAGGCGATTGAGGCTCTGGGCGTTAAGCCGCACATTCTGAACGCGCAAGAGATAGTTTCGGACGAGTTTTCCACGTGGAACATTCTTGTAATCGGCATCCGGGCCTATTCCGTGCATCCTGAGTTAACCCTGGCCCAGCCCCGTCTGGAGCAGTTTGTCCGCCGCGGCGGGACGCTGATCGTCCAGTACCAGAGCGGCAACTTCCCTGCCCCGTTCCCGCTCTCCATGGGCCGCTCCCCGGAGCGCGTGGTGGACGAGACCGCCCCGGTCAAGCTGCTCGACCCCGCCAATCCCCTGCTCAACTGGCCCAACGCCATCACCTCAGCCGACTTTGACGGCTGGGTCGAGGAGCGCGGCCACTCCTTCCTCGACAAGTGGGATCCGGCCTACTCCGCGCTCACCGAGACCGCCGACCCCGGCCAAGACCCGCAACGGGGCGGCCTCCTGGTTGCCCACCCCGGCAAGGGAACCTACATCTACGCCGCTTACGCGCTCTATCGCCAGCTTCCCGAGTTGGTCCCCGGCGCTTATCGCATCCTCGCCAACCTGTTGAGCGCCGGCCAGGATGCTCGGGGGAACATGGATCAGCCACAGGCGCCGCGCCCATAAACATTCCAGCCATCGATGCTGACCGGCCGCTTCTTCCTCCGCAAGGAGCGGCTGGCTCTCAACCCAGAGATGGAGAAGAAACTAAGCCAATCGACGGTTGCCGTTCCCTCTTCGACCCTTCATTCTCAATAGACCGACATGAGAAGGCTTCCCCTTTCCCTCTTTTTCCTGCTGGCTACTGTTAGTGCGTACGCGCAAAGCGGCCCCGTCCAACCTGTGCCGGGTACTCCCGCTCCAAGCGGTTTCTTCAACCGGTGGCTGGCCCGCACCTCCGCCACCCAGGCCAAGCAGCCCGCCTGGGCGGTTCCGGTCATCACCACGTTCACCGGGCTCATCCAGGTGGCGCGCACCGACATCGTTCACCAGATCACCCCCACCCACACCAACACCTGGAACCTGGACAACAGCAAGGGCCTCAATCTGGTTCCCTGGGCGAACACCGAACTCGTCGTCGATCTGCCGCCCTTCATCAAGCACAACCTGCCGGCTCCAGCCTCGAGCAAGGACGGCTTCGGCGATTTCTCCTGCCTGGCCAAGTACCGCATCGCCAGCGGCAACGGGCAGCACGGCAGCTACACGCTCAGCGCCTGGGCGCTGACCACGATGCCCACGGGCAGCTACAAGAACGGCTCGGCCAACGCCAGTGTGCAGCCCAATCTGGGCGGCGGCAAGGGCTTCGGGAACTTCGATGTGCAATCGACCATCGGGGCCACGCTGCCCACCGGCAATCCCGCCATCACGTCTTCCGGCCGTCCCGTGCTCTGGAATGCAGTGGCTCAGTATCGCATCGGCAAGCTCTTCTGGCCGGAACTCGAGAGCAACGCCACCTTCTTTAAGGGCGGCGCAAACGACGGCAAGACCCAGGAGTTTATCACCCCTGGAATCATCGTTGGCAAATGCGCTCTGCACCCCTCCGATCCCAAGTCCCGCCCCGGCCTGGCCTTCGGCGCCGGCATGCAAATCGCCACCAGCCAATTCCACACTTACAACCATGAACTGGCGCTCACCGCAAGGTGGATCTTCTAGAACCCATCTCATAAATGTCTGAGGAGCATGAGCAGGCACGCTAACTGTACGAAGCCGAGGAAGTTTTCGATGTGATATTCCCATCGTGTGACCAGGCGGCGGTAGTTGTGCATCCAGG
>JBEKDB010000003.1:0-126856 GCA_050014575.1 Occallatibacter sp.
AGACTCTGCAGAACTTCTACGGTTCGTCGATCGGCAGCAATCCCGGCGTGTTTCGCTACTGGGTAAACCAGAACGCGGAAACCATGAGCAACTGGACCGAGCCGGACTACGCGCGCGCGCCAACCGGCTGGGGGACGGGATACTTTGTCGGCCCGGGAGGATCGGGATCGGTGGTTCTTTCGCTGGAGGACTACCTGGCTATCTGCCAACTGCTGAACGCCGAGCCCTATCTGGAAGTTCCGGTGACCTTCTCCACCGCCGACGCTGCGAATCTGATCGAGTTTCTTGCCAGTCCGTCGGGAACGGCTTATGGCGCGCGGCGCGCGGCTCTGGGTCAATCCGAGCCCTGGACCAGCGTCTTCAGCCAGATTCATCTTTCCTTCTGCAACGAATGCTGGAACAGCCAGTCCTTTGCCGGCCAGTCGCTAGCCATGAGGAGTTCCGCGCCTAACTCTGAGTATTACTACGACTACAGCGTGCGCGCCCGGGACATCTTTGCCGCGATGCGCGCCGACAGCTATTACTCGGCATCCGCGTTCGATCTGGTGATGGATGCGCAAACGGCAGTGAACAGTTCGATGGACGCGGCAATTGCGAGAGCCCATCCCGATTCGATCGAGATCGAGGGCTATACGTATTCGTCGGTGAGCAGCTTCGCCACCGACGCCGCCCTGTGGCAGCCGGCCATGGTCGAGCCTTACGAGAAGGTGACCGATCCCACGGACGTCTATAACTTCTATCAGTCTGTCCACGACTACCAGTCGCAGAAGACCTGCGGAGCTTCGGGCACGGCGGCCTGCAATGTGAATATCTACGAGTGGGGCCAGGGCACGGTCGAGGGCAGCATCGACCAGACGCACATGGACTATATCAACGCCGGAGCCGGCGAGGGCGTGGTGATGGCCCTGCAGCCGCTGCTGAATCTGCAGTACTACGGCATCCGTCCCCAGTCCTTCTTTTCGCTGACCGGATACAGGAACGGCGCGGTCAATGGATTGATAAACAAACTGTGGGGCAACGTCGTCGACATGGGGGGCGCGACCAATAACGTGCGCCCGGAGTTTTTGGGAGTGCAACTGGTGAACCAGTCGATCATCGGCCCCATGTACTCCTGCCCCCTCGCCAATAACCTCACGTATAACTTCGCTGGTTCGCCGAACGGCATTTCCGCCCTGCCCGCGCTCAACGGCGTTCCCTATCTCTACGCGTTCTGCTTTGAGAACGGAACCGCGCGGTCGCTGGTGCTGATCAACACCGACCTTTCCAGCAGTCACACTGTCGGCTTTGCCGGAACCAATCCTCCCTCGGGAACGGTTACGCAACGGCAGTATGCGCCCTCGGCGCTGGACGACATGAACGAGGCGCGGAGCGGAACCGCCACCAACCTGACTCCAGCTACCGTTTCGATCGAAACGTCCACTCTTTCCAGCCCCAGCTCGATAACTCTGCCGCCCTTCTCGGTTACCGCGCTCGATTACACCGCGGCGGGCTTGACAACCGCGGCGGCGCCAACCTTCAGCCCGGCGGCCGGAAGTTATGCCACCGCGCAGACGGTGACCATCGGCGATGCAACCGGCGGCGCGACGATCTATTACACCACCAACGGAACCACGCCGACGACTTCCTCGACTGTGTACAGCGGCCCAATCACGGTAAGCGCGACAGAGACAATCGAAGCCATCGCGGTCGAAAGCGGCTACGCCAACAGCCCGGTGGCGACGGCGGCTTATACCATCGCCGCGGGGCTGCCCGCGCCCACGTTCTCGCCCGCGGCGGGAACTTACACGACATCGCAGACGGTGACCATCGGCGACTCGACGGCCGGCGCGACGATCTATTACACCACCAACGGAACCACGCCCACGACTTCGTCGACCGTGTACACGGGTCCCATTACAGTGAGCGTGACGGAGACGCTGGAAGCCATCGCCGTGGAAGCAGGCTATGCCAACAGCCCGGTGGCGACCGCGGCTTACACCATCGCCGCGGGGCTGCCCGCGCCCGCGTTCTCGCCTGCGGCAGGCACCTACACTTCGCCGCAGTCAGTAACCATCAGCGACGCGCAAGCCGGCGCGACCATCTATTACACCACCAACGGAACCACGCCGACTACTTCGTCGACCGTGTACGCGGGCGCCATCTGGCAGAGTTCCACGCAGACGCTGAAAGCCATCGCGGTTGAAAGCGGCTATGCCAACAGCGCGGTAACGACGGCGACCTATACCATTGCCCCGGTGCTGCCCGCGCCCGCGTTCAGCCCCGCGGGCGGTGGCGCCTCCTGGGCTCTCTTTACTTCGCCGCCATCGGTGACCATCAGCGACTCGCAAGCCGGCGCCACCTTCTACTACACCACCAACGGAACCACGCCCACGACTTCTTCGACCCTGTACACGGGTCCCATTACGGTGAGCGTGACGGAGACGATCGAGGCCATCGCGGTTGAGACGGGCTATAGCAACAGCCCCATGAGCTCGATGTTGTACTCCATCGCTCCGATGCTTCCGGCGCCGACGTTCTCGCTTGCGGCGGGCACTTACTCCACCTCGCAGTCGGTCACCATCGGCGACTCGACTGCCGGCACAACCATCTACTACACCACCAACGGGACCACGCCCACGACTTCGTCCACCAAGTACACGGGCGCGATCACGGTCAGCGCGACAGAGACATTGGAGGCCATCGCGGTAGAGAGCGGCTACTGTAACAGTCCGGCGGCGACGTCAGCATACACCATCACCGCCACGGCGCTGCCCGCGCCCACATTCTCGCTTGCGCCGGGCACTTACACCACGTCGCAAACGGTGACCATCAGCGATTCTACGGCTGGGACCACCATCTACTACACCACCAATGGGACGACTCCCACGACCTCGTCCACCGTGTACAGCGGCGCTATCACGGTCAGCGCGACGGAGACGATCAAGGCCATCGCTATCGAAACGGGCTACACCAACAGCGCTGTTGCTTCGGGAGCGTATACCATCGCTCCGGTTTTGCCCGCGCCGACCTTCTCGCCGGCGGCGGGCACTTACACCACATCACAGTCGGTGACCATCAGCGACGCGACGGCGGGCACAACCATCTACTACACCACCAACGGGACGACGCCTACGACCTCATCGACTGTGTACAGCGGCCCAATCACAGTGAGCGCTACGGAGACGCTCGAAGCAATCGCGGTTGAGACGGGCTACACCAACAGCGCGGTTGCTTCGGCGGCTTACATCATCGCTCCGGTTTTGCCCGCACCGACGTTCTCGCCCACGCCGGGCACTTACACCACGTCGCAAACGGTGATCATCAGCGATACAACGGCGGGCACAACCATCTACTACACCACCAACGGGACCACACCCACGACTTCGTCCAGCATGTACACGGGCGCTATCACGGTGAGCGCGACGGAGACGATCAAGGCCATCGCGGTTGAGAGCGGTTACTGTAACAGTCCGGCGGCGACGGCGGCTTACACCATCGCTCCAGTGCTGCCCACGCCCATATTCTCGCTTGCGCCGGGCACATACACTACGTCGCAAACGGTAACCATCAGCGATACAACGGCGGGCACAACCATCTACTACACCACCAACGGGGCCACGCCCACGACTTCGTCCAGCGTGTACAGCGGTGCAATCACGATAAGCTCAACGGAAACTCTGGCGGCCATCGCGGTTGAGACGGGCTACACCAACAGCGCCGTGGCCACGGCGGTTTACACCATCGCTCCGGTTTTGCCCGCACCCACGTTCTCGCCGGCGGCCGGCACTTACACCACATCACAGTCGGTGACCATCAGCGACGCGACGGCAGGCACAATTATCTACTACACCACCAACGGGACGACGCCTACGACCTCATCGACTGTGTACAGCGGCCCAATCACAGTGAGCGCTACGGAGACGCTCGAAGCAATCGCGGTTGAAGCCGGCTACACCAACAGCGCGGTTGCTTCCGCAGCTTACACCGTCGCTCCGGTTTTGCCCGCACCGACGTTCTCGCCCACGCCGGGCACTTACACCACGTCGCAAACGGTGATCATCAGCGATTCTACGGCTGGGACCACCATCTACTACACCACCAATGGGACGACTCCTACGACCTCTTCCACCGTGTACAGCGGCGCGATCGCGGTAAGCGCGACGGAGACGCTCAAGGCCATCGCGGTTGAGAGCGGTTACTGTAACAGTCCGCCGGCGACGGCGGCTTACACCATCGCTCCGGTGCTACCCACGCCCACATTCTCGCTTGCGCCGGGCACATACACCACGTCGCAAGCGGTGACCATCAGCGACGCAACTGCGGGCACGACCATCTACTACACCACCAATGGGACCACACCCACGACTTCGTCCAGCGTGTACAGCAGCACAATCACGGTGAGCGCTACGGAGACGCTCGAAGCAATCGCGGTTGAAACCAGCTACACCAACAGCGCGGTTGCTTCGGCGGCTTACACCATTGCTCCAGTGCTGCCCGCACCGACCTTCTCGCTTGCAGCGGGCACATACACCACGTCGCAAACGGTGACCATCAGCGATACAACGGCGGGCACAACCATCTACTACACCACCAATGGGACGACGCCTACGACCTCATCGACTGTGTACAGCGGCCCAATCACAGTGAGCGCTACGGAGATGCTCGAAGCCATCGCGGTTGAAACCGACTACACCAACAGCGCGGTTGCTTCGGCGGCTTACACCATCGCTCCGGTGCTACCCGCGCCGACCTTCTCGCCCGCGCCGGGCACTTACACCACGTCGCAAACGGTGACCATCAGTGACGCAACTGCTGGCACGACCATCTACTACACCACCAACGGGACTACGCCCACAACCTCGTCGACCAAGTACACGGGCGCTATCACCGTGAGTGCGACTGAGACGCTCGAAGCCATCGCGGTTGAAGCGGGCTGTACAAACAGCCCGGCAGCCTCGGCGGCCTACATCATCACCGCGGAAACCAGTTACATCAACTATCCCAGCGACGGATTCACTGCCAGCAGCCTGTCGCTGAACAATGGCCCAACTGTCACCGGCGGAGTGCTGCAAGTAACCGATGGCGGAACGACGGAAATGCGCAGCGCCTGGTCTACGACGAAGGTTCCTGTGAGTGGCTTCACGACCGATTTCACATTTCAGATGCTGAATGCCGTTGCCGATGGATTTACCTTCACAATTCAGAACGACCCCAAGGGAATGTGGGCTCTTGGAAATGGCGGCAGCGGACTCGGCTATCAGGGCATTCAGAACAGCGTGGCCCTGAAGTTCGATATCTACAACGATGCGGGCGAAGGCACGGATTCCATCGGCGTATACACTGACGGCGCGGCGCCGACCATGCCGGCAACGGATCTGAGTTCCAGCGGAGTTACGCTGTTGAGCGGCGACCTGATGCATGCGCATCTGGTTTATAGCGGAACAACGCTGACCGTGACGCTGACTGACACAAAGACGGGATCCAGCGTTACAAACCAGTTCACCGTGAATATTCCCAGCGTCGTCGGCGGCAACACGGCTTACGTAGGTTTCACGGGAAGCACGGGAGCTTTCACCGCGGTGCAGCAGGTTACAAGCTGGACATATTTGGTTCCATAACAGGTGTGTAGTTCAGATCGAAGTAGCGGGCGGGCGGCCATTCCTTTCGATGGCCGCCCGCCATTTTCATGAGAGCTTCGGTCGGAAGCGGCTGGATCTACGCGAAAGGTTCTCTCGGAGCAAAGTCATCAAGCCATTCTGGCCGAATCTTCAGCGTTGGCTCTTGTGTGGCTAGCCAGCCTGGGTTCCCCAAGCACATTGGATTGGAGACACGCTTCGGGATTCTGCCGCGATGCGAGGCCGCGACTCATCTGCCCTCGCCGCCCAGCCGCACCTGGAAGCCTGCCCGCGCCACACGGGGCATGGCGAGCGTGGTCGTGGGAGTCTTGGCAACCTCGATCTGGCGGTTCAGCAGGTTTTCGCCGGCCGTGAAAACCTGGAAGCGCCTGCCAAAGTCGCGCGAGGTGTAGGCGTCGAGGCGGAAATATCCGTGCAGCATGGCAGTATTCGCCGCATCGTCAAACTGCCGGCCGCTCAGTCGACCTTGCAGGTTCAAGGTTCCAATCCGCTGCCGGTAGGCGTGCGCATTCAGCGTGGCCATGTTGCGAGCAACCTCGGGAATCCAGTTGCCCAGGTACTCGTTGCCTTGGGTAACGATCGCATGGGCATGCTGGTAGCCGCCATCGACCGCCAGCCAGCGGCGGGGCGCAAGCGTAAAGTCTACGGAAACGCCGCGGCTCTCGATCTGGCCAAGATTCTCGCGTTTGAGCAGGACTGGAGAAGACTCCGCGTCGATGGTCACTGCGGTGATGGGGCGGTTGACCTGGGTGAGGAAGTAGCTGGAGCGAACGGTGCCCCAGCGCCACTCGGTGGCCAGCCCGGTCTCCCAGCCGGTGGCGCGTTCGCTAAGCAATGCGCCATTGGGGTTGGTGAGCTGGTTGCCAACCTGGGTGGAGCGATAGAGTTCGTTGGGCGTAGGCGCCCGAAAGGCGCGGAAGCCGGAGGCGGAGACGGCCCAATGATCTGAAAACTTGCGCGCCAGACCCAGACGCGGGTCGAAGACCCTCTGGCCGGTCTGCGCGGGCTGGGTTTGCTCCGGCGACCAGTTCGATCCATTCCAAATCAACAGCTGGCCGTCATAGTTCTGGAACCAATCCACGCGGCCTGAAGCGATCAGCGTCCAGGAGCGCCGGACCCACATCAGCTCGGCATGGCCTGCGGAGTCCCGCTGATGGTCGTGCAGATTGGTGAGAGCGGCAGAACTTCCGAAGGTCAGCTCGCGGTCCCACACGCGGACGTCGCGAGCATCGGCCCCCGCCACCACGAGCAATCCCGCGCCAAGCGGCTGGTTCCAATGAACTGCGGCTCCCAGTTCGTTGTCCGGTGTGAGCGAGAACCGCGTTGGAATCTCCCCGCAACGATAGGAGCAATTGGGATCGCCAAAGATGGCCAGATTGGAGACGCTCGAAAAGGTTTGGCGATAATGTTCCGACGAGCCGAAGAGCCGCATGGTCAAGGAGCTGCTGTGTGGACCACGCCAGTCGCCGCCGGTTGCGTAGCGCCAGAGGCGGGTTCCGTTGGTTTGGAAGGGAGTTCCGTTGGCGCGCGCCTCGTTGAAGCCGCTGCCGCGCACGAAGAGTCGCAGCGGGCCGCCGTCATGCTCGGCGAGGAACACGGCGTTCTCGCCATGCACGTTGGAGGCAGTGTCCACCGGCCCGCGCTGCCACGGAGCCTCCTGGATAAATCCATCGGTGCCGAGGATGCCGCCGATGGCCATCAAACCCCAGGGGCCGCGCTTGGCCTGGAGACTCAGGCTATCGTCGTAGGTTTCTTCGCCGCCATAGCTGGTTCTCAGCTCGGCCAGATCGGATGCGGGCCGCGCGGCCGCCAGAGCGATCACGCCGCCGATGGCGCTTGATCCATAGAGGTCGCTGGCGCCGCCGCGCATCAACTCAATGCTCTCAACCGATAGCTCCGGCTGCTCCTCCCAATGGATCCATCCGCCGAAAGCGTCGTTGAGGGGAACATCGTCCTCGGTGACCAGCGTGCGGCTGGCCGAAGTGGAACCCAGGCCGCGCAGGCTGACTCCCTGCGAGGAGGGATTCGCCACCAGCGAACTGGAGCGGCGGAACAGCTCGACGCCGGGCAGTTGGCGCATCCGGCCATCGAGAGTCACCGCCGCAGTGGTATCGAGGGCCGTCTGCGAAAGCAGCCGCGAATCGGTTGGGCTCTCCAGCGCGCCCAGCGGAGCGCGGTATGCAGTAACTGTCACTTCTTCGCTGGTTGAGGCAGGCTCCAGGCGAACGGTTGCATTGGCGCTGAGCTGCAAACGCGCCTCGCGAAACCCCGCGGCGGCCACGCGCAAGGCGCATGGGGCGGAGCACTGAACGGTCAACCGGCCAGCCTCGTCGGTGCGGCCGAGTTGGCGGCCGACGGCATCCTCGACCGTCGCGCCCTTCAGGGCGGCGCCGCGGCTATCCTCCACCGTCAGCGTAAAAGCCGACTGAGCACCCAAGTGCAATGCTGCCGCGACGACCGCCAGCGCGCCACACAACAATCTTTGTATATGCCACCGCATGGCCGCCGCTTTCAGAAAGTGCAGGTCTTCCGCCGCCTTGTATCTTGCGACTCAATTAAAGGTTCCCTGGCCAGGCTGCCAGGCTGGAGGTTGAGGAGGCAGGCAACATAACGCCGCTGGGCCTGCTTCAGCCGGCGTGCTCTTCCTTGTACTCGATCAGCTTCTGCGCTCGCTTCCGCCTCTTGCTCAGCTCGTATTGCAGTTGTCCCACGAAGATCGGCACTTGCTGAAGGTGAGAGTGAAGCCCATAAAGCAGCAGGACACCGGGGGAGGCTCGCTTCCACCGAGCCCTCCACGCCGAACGCACCGACAATAGCAGCAGAATGCCAAGCCAGAGCGCAAGGGGAAGAACTCCAAAGAGCACGCTGAAGTCGATGGCGGCGGCCAGCGAGACGATCCACCAGCTTCCGCGTATCATGTTTCGCCTGCGATCGGAGGTCCAGAACGGATCGTCGCTGCTCCGGAACCGTTCCGATACTTCGGCATAGGCATGGCCAGCCCGCGTGGCGCGCTTCCAGTACTGGCCCCAGCGCATGATCTGCAAATCGTGTCCCGTCATTGGGCAGTCGATATGCAGTATCCCGTATCCCCGCGCCCTGATTCGCCGGCACAGTTCGGGCTCTTCTCCCGCGATCAGCCTCTCATCGAAGCCTCCCGTTTCAACTAGAGCCTTGCGGCGCATCAGCACATCGCCGCCGCAGAATTCCGTAAGCCCTGGCGGATAGACCCAGTCGAGGTCGAGGATGCGGTTATATATGGATGCCGCGGGATGGATCTCGCGGCGATGCCCCCATACGGCCGCTAGCGAAGGCTCCCGCGCCAAAGCGTCGCATGCCGCCCAGGCAAAGTCCGGATGCAGCACGGTATCTCCGTCGAGGAAGAGGATCAAATCGGATGCCGCGCGCCGCCAGCCGGCGTTGCGCCCGATCGCCGCGGTTGGCCGCTCGGGGCGAACCACGAATACAGTTGCGCCATAACGGGCCGCCAGTTCCGCGCTGCCGTCGCTGGAGTCGGAATCGACGTAAATTACATCAGTCACGGCTACGCCTCGCACCTGCTGGATGGACTCCAAGCAGTAGGCCAGCCGCTGGCCTTCATTGCGCCCGACCACGACAATCGAAAGCGCGGGCAAGGCGGCGTCCGCGCTGGAGCTCGCGATGCTTTCAGATTCGTCCCGCATGTGCACCCCGCTCTGTCTCCGCTCCGGCATAGACCAGTTCCTCGCTCAGCGCCGGCATCGCATCCTTTCGCGGAAGCACCCGCGCCGGAACCCCGACCGCAATGCAATTGGACGGCACATCGGTGAGCACCACTGCGTTCGCTCCAATCAGCACATCGTCCCCTATTTGGATCGCACCCAGGATCTTCGCGCCTGCGCCTATGTCCACGCGGCTGCCAAGGACCGGCGCTCCGCGTTGGCCGGTATGCTTCAGTCCCACGGTGACGCCGTTGCGAATCACGCAGTCATCCCCAAAGACAGCGTCGCCGCTGATGACAATGCCCCCAAAATGATCGATCCGGAACCGCCGCCCCAGCGTTGCCTCGCAAGGAAGCTCTATGCCTGTCAGCACCTCGGAGACAGTTTTCAGCACCTTATAGACAAAGGAGAATGGTCTGCGCAGCCAGCTCCAGCGAATGGTATAGCGCCAGCGTCCGTAGCGGTACACAACCATGGCCCACAAACCCTGGCGGGAGAGTTGACGGCCGTATGTGTGCCAATCCTCGCGAATATTCTCGAACAAACTCAACCTCTTTCGATTAAACGATTGCGTTCTCCGCGTTGCTCCGGCGGTTGCGCAAGATCGGCGTCCCGCTCGCGCGGAATTGCCGCTGCCCTTTCGCAGTTATTCACTGACTCCGATTTGCACCCGCGCGGCCCTGGTTGTCATTTCCGCGGATTCGCCATGCAGGGCAGGTTCTCGGACTCGGCTGAACGCCTCTGCCAGATCTGAAAATAAGTCGTGGACTCAGTCAGGCAGAGCGCATGCAGGCGCCGCTGGAAGTCCGCATCCACATCTACAAGGCTCGTCGGACTGGTCAGGTCAAGAACCACCACATCTGCATTGTCGAACTGTTCCATCACGCGCGCCTTGTCGGCGGGAAGAAGCTGCCCCAGTTGGAGCGTCCAAACCTCCGGCGAATGGACAGTTGGAAAATAATGATGGGCTCCCGTGCTATAAGAAAAAAGCATTAGGTTCCGACGGGTCGATAGTTCCAGTATCTTACTCCAATCGGCCACCCAGCCCGCATCGGCATACAGATTGGCGGTCACGGTGGGAGACTTGATCTGCTTCCAGTCGTGCAAGACGGCGTGCGCAAGGGTCGCCTGGCCCGCGATTCCAAGCAAGAGAAACAGCGTCAGGAGCAGATTGCGCGCAATTCCCTTCCCCATAGCCGATAACCCCAGCAGCACTCCCACCACCAGGATCGGATCGAAGATGTAGTGCTGGTGCGGCGATCCGTAAGCGACGCAGACAAAGACGGCCTGGATCAGCGCGCAGAGAACGATTGCGGTGTCTCTGCTGTCCAGCGTTCTGCTGAGCGCCATTCTTTTCGCCGCCAGTATGGCGAAGACGGTCAGGCTAAGCGTGCTCATTACCCACCAGCACACCGGGGTGAACACCGAGTAAGTTACACAAAACCCCAGGCTATATCCCGAGGGGTGGAGAAACTGCATCAGAGCCTGTCTTGACCCGAAGCCGATCTGCCTATAGAAGCCCATCCCCGCCAGTGGCGTGGCCGTTGCGAAGACGGAACTCCACCCGAATTCGCAGGCCAGCAGGATGGCGAGCGCCAGATACGTCAATACTCCCGGCGCAAGCGAGCGAAGCAGGCTGGTAGCGGAGCGGGGAGGCTTGGTGAACCAATCGAGGAAGATGAATGCCGTTAGCAGCGCCGTCATTACCAGCGGCAGCGAGGGCACGCTCCAGCAGCCGATTACGGAGATGGCTAGGCTGAGGTCCAGACGCCCCATGAGTACAAAAAACAGCGCGAACAGAAGAGATAGCTGAACGAGAGAATAGGGGAGATTGGGATTGACCGGGTTAAGTATCCGGCTCATAAAAAGCATGGCCGCAAGCCACATCGATTCCCTGGGCAGATAGCGCAGAAAGAGAGCGCAGAACAGGGCCATCATGACCATGGTAGCTACTGCGCATCCGATCAAAGGCCAATAGCCCCTGCCGAACAGGGCGAAAAGCCAGTGCTGAATGGAAACCGGCAGCAGACCGTAAGAATAGTAAGTGTCGACTCCCAGGCGGAGGGGCCGATCCAAAAGGTAATCCAGATTCAGAAAGCTGCCGCGATCCTTCAATATCCAGAGGTCCAGCGAGAATAGGATCGGCCAGGAAAGCAGATAGATTGCCGCGAACGCTCCAAGAAAGACAGCAAAGTGCGCCGCCACGCGGTGTTCCGCCATCCACGGGCCGTTCATCGGGTTAGCTGAAATTCCAATTCTGTCCTCGCGGTCGCGCATGATACTTTCCCTTGCTGTGGCTGCGGTCAACTCGTTTTGCCGGCAGCGCCGCGCGGCGATCTGCAATAATAGCAAGCTATGCGAGTAACGATTGTGCAATATGCGGGCGACTATCGGGAGGCGGCACGACGCATAGCCGCTACAGGACAGGAAACCTACTATGCGCAGAGGTATTCCGTCGATGCCGTCGCTCTACTTGCGCATCGCTGCGAAGCGACTGTAATCTGCTGCCTGACGGAAGTCGCATACGATGAACTGCTCGATAATGGCGTTCATGCGATTGGCGCCGGTTTTTCCGCTCCATTCGACGAGAGCGCGCTAATCGGCCTGGTGGCTCGGCAGAAGCCGGACCGGTTGATTGTTCGCATGCCGGCGATGCATTTGCTGAATTGGGCGATCTCGCAACCTTTCCGGACGATCGCTGTGTTCGCCGACTCGTTCTCATCCACTGGGCTCCGCGGCTACATTCGCCACCGGCGGTGGGCAAAGCTGTTGAACGACAGGCGAATCGAATGGATATTCAATCACGGCCTCAATTCCTGCATTTCGCTGAAAAAGATCGGTGTGAGCGCCGACAAAATAATTCCCTGGGACTGGCCCGCGCTAGTTACTCCGGCCGCGGAAGTCAAGAGCTTGCGTAGCGATGCTTCGCACGTGGTGCTTTATGTCGGCCTGGTTACAGAAGCCAAAGGCATAGGCGACGCGCTGCAGGCGGTCGCCCGGTTGAAGGTCTCACGGACGCCCGTAACTCTCAAGGTACTGGGAAGCGGTGAGATCCCCGCGTTCACGGCCCTGGCCGGAAAGCTGCAGATCGCGGATCGCGTCAGATTCGAGGGCCTCCTGGCGCACGCAAGAGTGCTTGAGGAGATGCGCCAGGCCGACCTTGTGGTTGTGCCCAGCAGGCACGATTACGCTGAGGGCTTCCCCATGACCATCTATGAAACTCTTTCCGCGCGCACGCCTCTCGTGGCATCGGACCACCCTATGTTCAGGGCCAATTTGACTGACGGCGTGGACGCGCTGATCTTTCCGGCAGGCAATGCGGCTGCGCTTGGCGCAGCGATCGGGAAGCTGCTGTCGGACTCCGCTCTGTATCGAAGGCTGTCGGATGCTTCGGCGCGAACCTGGACCCAGCTACAGCTTCCCGTAAAGTGGGCCGAGGGACTGGAGCGATGGATAACCGACTCGCCAGAGGACCGCGAATGGCTTTTCGGTCACAGACTATCATCGGGCATCTATCCGCTGCATCGATATGAGCAGTGAACCAGAGTGCGCTGATCCGATCAAGATCGGCCGCGCGCCCCGGTAACTTCGCCGACTGCCCGCGCCGGCACACCCACCACCGTCACTCCCGGCGGCACATCGCGGGTAACCACGGCATTGGCTCCCACAGTGGCGCCGTCCCCGATGGTGACGCCGCCCAGCACGGTCACGCCGCGACCGATCCAAACCTCGTTGCCGATGGCGATGGGTTGCGCGATGTGGCCGGAATCGCGAATGGTCAAGCCCGGCAAGCGGGCGTGATTGGCGTCGCGTATGCTCGAGTACTCGCCAATCATGGTGCCATCGCCGATCGTGATCCAGTCTCGCGAGACAATGTGAACCCCGCGCGAAATCACCACCCCGTCGCCGATCTCGATCGAACCGCTCTCCTCTGTTTCCAGATACAGCCCTGGGTACAGGAGCGTGTCCCGTCCAAAGCGGATCATGCCCGTGCCATGCACCTCGGATGGTCCCAGCACCACGACCGACGCATCGAGCGGCGCCGCCAAGCTGGACGAAAGCAGGGCGTGGTTGCGAATGCGCCCCAGATCCCGGCGCAAACCGAACGTTGCCCGGTAGCCAGCAGATAGAAGCGATGTAAGCGACGACTTGAGCGCGCGGCGCATCCTGTTACCTGAGTTATCGATGTTCGTCCTCCCGGAGTTAGCGCTTCACCATGGCTGCGCCGGAGAGAATCGTCCCCCTACGGTATCGCGCCATGCCTGGCTCATGATCGATATCAGGCGAAGATCGGCGCGTGCGCTGGCGCGGCGATCCGGGTCCTTGCTCCACCGTCTGCGCTGCGACCGCAGCCAATACCAGACAGCCTCCAGCGCCATGGCCAGCCATGCAGACAAGCCATGATGCTTGCGATAGTAAAGCAGCATGCTTCTCATGCGCCACAAAGTCAGCTGTGCCCCGGTTTGCGAGAGCTGGAGCGCCCTGACCTGGCGCGAAGACTCGCCGCCAATATGGACGATGGCGATATCCGGCCAATACCAGATCGAATACCCCTCATTCTTGATGCGTTTGCATAGGTCGACCTCCTCGTAATAAAGGAAGAATCGCGGATCGAAAGAACCGACGGACCGCAGTGCCTCAGCACGGATGATCGAGTAGGCGCCGGGAACCCAGTCGACCACGGCAGCCTCCATTGGGCTTGCCCAGGTGCGGTCGGCTCGCCCGAAGAAGCGCGAGCGCGGAAAGCGCGCCGCAAGCCCGGAAAGAATAAGCAGGTCGCCGAGGACCGTGGGAAACATGCGCGCCGAAGGCTGCCACGAGCCATCGCGCCCGATCAGCCGCCCGCCGCCAAGTCCCGCGCGGGGGGTCGCGTCCATGTGGGCCACAGAGCGCTGGAGCGAGCCTTCGCTCAAGAATGCGTCGGAGTTAAGGAGTACGATGTAACGCCCGCCCGCAGACTGGAAACCGAGATTGTTTGCCGGGCCGAACCCCAGATTCACTTTACTCCGAATCAACAGCACGCCTGGAAACTCATGCTCGACCATCGAGCAAGAACCGTCCGTCGAAGCGTTATCGATCACAATGACCTGAACGCGCAGCGAACCCGCCTCGCGATAGACCGACCGCAGGCATTCCCGCAGTACATCGCGCGTGTTGAAGGACACAATCACGATCGTAACGTCGAACTGAAACGAGTCGGAATTCAAGGTATGAGTAGTCCCCTCAGATGTTATTGAGTGCGTTCTCGCTAAACACAGATGCGAGCAAGCTCACGTTTTCCGTCAGGTTGTAAAGATCGTGAACGCGTTTGCGGCCTGCAAGCCCAAGGCTGCGCCGCAGGAGCGGCTCATCTGCGAGTCGTTCGAGCGCCGCGGCAAGCGCCGCGGCCGAGGATGCGGGAACCAGCAGGCCATCGAGCCCATCGCGAATCAGTTCCGGAATTCCGGCGATGCCGGTGCTCACGCACGGCACCTCCATGGCCATCGCTTCCATCAACGCCACGGGCACGCCCTCGGCAAAACTGGCCAGCGCGAAGATGTCCGCGCGCCCCAGCAACTGGCGAATCTCGTCCTGACTCTTTGCTCCCTCGAAGACCGCCTCAATGCCCATCTGTTGCGCGCACGCCTGCAAATGTTCGCGGTCCGGCCCCGCGCCCACCAGGCGCACACGGTGCAAATAACCCTTGGACAGCAGGATGGCGCAGGCGCGCAACAGAATGAGTTGGCCTTTCGACGGGACCAACCTGCCCACGCAGAGAATCTCCAGCACATGATCCGCCACAGGCCGCGCCCGCATCGGAAGGAATACATCCGGATTTACCCCCATGCGCACCACGCGCATCTTGTCCCAATGTTCCGGGGCCGCGATGCGCATGAGTTGGCTGCGGCAAAAGTCGCTGATGCACAAGACGAACCTTGCATGTTCGACCTTCTGGCGAAGATAGAGCTTCTCCACGTCGTAGAATTCGTCCGGACCATGCACGGTCAAGGAGTAAGAGAATCCCCAGGCCATGGACGCCAACATGCCCACCGTCGCCACCGGCCCGCAGAAGTGTATGTGGAGATGGCGATGACCGCGCGAACGCATCCAGTCGCCCAGAATCAGCGCCTCCGCAAAGTAGAAGAACGCATAGAGCGTTGCGCTCGCATCCCAGCGCCCCAGGCTCAGAGCAGCCTTCAACCCGCGGGCGAAAACCCGTGGCCGCAGCAGAAGCGTCTTTGCCGCAACCGCCGCTGCCCGCCCGGCTCCAATGGACTTGATGTAAAACGTCTTCTCCGCCTCCTCAATCTCGGCCGCGGGCATCGACGAGCGGGAACGGTCCGGCTGGTTGATCGAGGCAACTTCGACCGCGAAGCCATGCTTTCTCAGTTCCCGTATTTCGTTTAGAAAGAAGGTGTGCGAGATACCCGGATAGCGGCTCAAGAGATAGAGAAGCCGCCGCGGCTGCGGAGCCGGCGCCTTGACTGCCAATACCTCCGAAGCAAGCGCGACGTCTGTCCGTGGTTCTACATTTGAAGTCATAATTCAACCCCTGCTTGCGACTTGCGGTTCTTGAGATTCGGGCTCCTATCCGACTGGAGCTGCCTTCAGTTGTGCTCAGAGGCCGTGGCGGGAGAGACTGCGGTTGTTTTCAACTCCTGGCGAACGTCAGAGTTCTCCGCGACGGAACGATAAATGCCGATCACCCGGTCGATCTTTCGCCGCCAGTCGAAATCTCGAAGAGCGCGCTCGCGTCCCGCCTCGCCCATGGACCTGGCAAGGCTGGGAGAATCGATCATCTTGCGCATCGCTTGGGCAAATCCGGCCACCAGGCCCACATAACTCTCCGGCTCCACAAGAACCCCGCAAGAGGCGTCCAGATAGTCTGCCGGACCACCCCAGTTAGTGGCGATCACCGGCTTGCCCATAGCCATGGCTTCAAGCACCACGGCGCCGCCGCATTCGTACAAGCTGGGCAAGACCAGCGCGACGGAATTAAGCAGAAGACCGGCGCACTCCTGCTGTGTCAGCCAGCCTGTGAAGTGGACACGACCCTTCAAGCCCAGTTCCGCAGCTAGGGAGCGCCATGCATTCAGCATGGGTCCGTCGCCAACGATGTCAAATTCGACAAGTGGAACCTCTTTGAGCGCCCGGATCGCTACGTCCACAGCCTTCCAATCCACCAGGCGTCCGAGGAAGATAAAGCGAGGAACCGTGCTCTCCGCGCTGACGCCCGCGCCTTGCCAGACGCCGAAGTCGATTCCGTTCTCCACTAACTCGATAACTTTGCCGCGAATTCCCGAAGGCAGCGAGCGGCGCGTGCGTTCATTGGCAACCAGCACCACGCTGGCGCGCCTCTTGCCGGGCAGCAGCGCGTTGCCGGCATCCGCAAACAGGCGGGCAAAGGCAAGCGCCGCGCGGCTTATCCACGATTCGGAGCGGCGAAAGGCCGGCGGGTAATCCATTCCGCCATTCAGTGGACCGATCACCACCGGAGCGCCAAGCCCGAAGAGCAGAGAAGGAAAGCGCGGAGCCACGGGAATGGGCTGGTGAATCACTTCGATGCGCTGGTCGCGTATCAGCCGGCGCACGATAGCTCGCTGGCAGAATTGCGTAATGAGCTGGATGAGAAGGCCCAGCGTGGCTTCAGACAGCCGCCTGGGCAAATAGCGGCTCAGATAGAACAAGAGCTTGTGAATCCAAAGGTCTGGAACAAACCGGAAGCGGCCGGTCTCGTTCGGAAACAGCTCCGTAACTTCGCTATGCGTGCGCGAGTGAACGACCATCCAGCATTCGACGCCGCGAGATCGCAGCTGGCGAAAGTAGTGAACGGGAAGGATGGCCTCGCCGCCGAAGCGTTCCGAGGCATTTTCGGCAACAATGCAAATTCGCATGGACGCTCACGCAGTGCGGAAGATTTGGTAGTATCCCATAGCTTGCAGCGTGCGCTTGAACGCCCGTTCCCGCGCGTACTGTGCCGGTGTAAGTTCCTCAAACGGAAGCACGCGGCCTGGCTGGAGGAGTGTAGCCCGCCCGTCCAGCAGGCCCGATTCGCGAGCCTTGTGCAGCCACCACTTTGCCTCGCCGCCGGCGTGAAAACATTTCATACTGGCCCAGGATTCCGATTGCAGAATGCTCTGGCCGCTCGCGCCCAGCTTGGTCATCACTCGTTTTGCCGGCGACCGGCGCCAGCACTTCCAATGCACCGGGTCGAGGTGGCCGCCACCCACTCGCATGGCCAAGGCCGACCACACGATTGCTTCCACGTGCATGACGCACGGCAGGCTGTTCTCGCCCAGCCTGCCTATCAGCCAATCAAGCCAATCCAGATCGGCTGCGGCGCGCCAGTGCGCCACGCCGATATCCACGTGGTGCGCAAGCCGAATTCCATTGCCGATCGCTGTCTTGACAACCTCGGGCGGAAACAGGCAGTTCGGCCGCTGCCACATCAGCAGCAAACCGTTCTGGGGCGTTGCCTCAAACTGAAAGCGATTGGGAAAGTAAAGGTCGGGGTCGAGCAAGATCAATTCTTCGCCGGGATCGCTAAGCAGCAAAGGATCGGTAATCTTGCGCCAGCAGGGATGACCGCGGCGGAAGGCGCGTAAGTTATCGTGCCCGCCGAAGAGCGCTTCCTCCCTCTCAGCCAGATCATGCTCTGAATAAACCGTCCATCGATGCGCGTTTGAATCGAGCGCAGCCAGCGTCGCGGACAGCTCTTCCTTGTCGTGTTCGGAGTCGGTAATGAGCCGCAGGTGAAGATCTTCGACAGAATTCGCGAACAGGCTTTCGAGCGCATCCCGGGCATAACTCAGGGAGCGTGGCGAGAGCACCATATACACGTGGCGAATAGTCATCAGGCAGGCTCCTCGTTACGTTGCACACGCCGCCGGTTCGTTCACACGAATCTCGACAGCATCGGAATGCTCCAGGCGAACTCGCAGTTGCGCCGCCAAGACCCGGATGTTCGGTTCCTGGAATACCAGGTCGTGATCTCCAGGCAGCTCAAGCACCTCGACGCCGCTCTCGGCGAAAGGGGTCCATCCCAGATCCTGCGGCAGCCGGGGATCGGGTTGGATGGAGGCGCGGAAGAGTGCGATTGACCCCGGCCAGCGCCGCGGTAGGTAGTTCATGGCCGCAACCCAGGAGACATCGTCGGTGCTCCTCAAGAACGAAGGCACGGTGCGAAAGCCCAGCGCGGTTGCCAGCGTGTAAATCCGGCGCAGGGATCGGGTGTATAGCTTCTTCCACATGTAATCGATCTTTTCCGGGAGCGAGAGAGAAGAAAGATTCCCCAGGAACCGCGCGATTCGGCGATCGACCTTCACACGCACGGAATCTTGCCGCTGCATCAAGGTCATGTAATCGCGCTGCCGGCTATCGAGCATGCCCAGCAATTCCACCTTCTCTCCCAGGGCGAGCAACCGATGCGCAATTTCCAGAGCTATCATTCCTCCGAAGGAGTATCCGAGAAAAAAGTACGGCCCCTTCGGCTGGATTTCCTGTATCTCGGCCAAATAGAATGCCGCTTGATCTTCCAGGCGAAGCAGCGCCGGCTGGCCGGCCAGCAGCGACTGCGCTTGCACGCCATAGATTGGATGGTCCGTGCCAACCAGCTTGGCAAGCTGATAAAAGCGGATAACATTTCCTCCCGCGCCATGAATAATGAACAAAGGAGCTGCCGTTCCCTCCGGCTGCATGGGAACGATCGAGGAACTGCCGTTGGCGGAGAGGCGTTTGCGAACCAGTTCCGAAAGCCGCTCGACCGTGTGCCCGGAGAAGAGCGCGGCCAGCCCAAAATCGAGCGAATAGATTTTGTTGATCCGGGAGATAATTTGCATTGCGGCCAGCGACCGCCCGCCGAGATCGAAGAAGCTGTCGCGAATGCTCAGATTCTTGACCCCTATCGCCGTCTCCCATATGCGGGCTATCTGCGCCTCGAGCGCATCGCGGGGCGCCAGATATTCTCCGCTTTGCTTGCGGGTTGCCGAATCTCCCTGGCTCGCGCCGGCGCTCAGATGTCCATTCCGATCGACGGTCTCTTTGACGGCTCCGCGCGCAACCGCCCCGTTTCCGGCCGTCATGAGTTGCTGGCCGCTTTCGTCCTTTGACTCTTCTCCTGCGGGAGTTTCCAAGCCAGTCAGAACAATTTCGAGAATCCGCACATAGAGATCGAGGATTCGCTGAATGGTCGAAACGCGGAAGAATCCGGGATTGTATTCCAACTGCAATCGCGGGCCTTCGGCGCGCTCGACGATGCTCAGCATAAGATCGAACATTGTCCCCGGGCTGACGGAGCGCAGGGGAACGATCTCCAGAGACGGCGTCTTCTGAGCCTGCATGAAGGCCTTTTGATAGATGAAATACACCTGGAGAGAAATCTGATTCCTGTCGCGGCAGAAGAACTCGTCTTGGTTCAGATCCTCAAAGGGCAGATCCTGATGAGCCAGCGCGCCCAGCGTCCAGTTACGAACGCTCTCGACGATCGAGCCAAGGCTATCCCCCTTCTCAATCTTGATGCGGATGACCTGCGGATTGGAAAAGGGGCCGATCAGGTCTTCCGTCTCCTGGCGGCGGTTGGCGCAGGGCGTGCCGATGAGAATGTCTCCCTGGCCGGTCAGCCGGTGGAGCATTGCGGCGTAGACCGACAGCAGCAGCATATAAAGCGTCACGCCCCGGAGCGCGCAAAAATCCCGCGCCTGGCGCACCAGATCCGGAGGCAGCAGAAGCGTCTCTATGTCGCCGCGCTCTTCGCCTCCGCCGCCGTGAAAGTCGCGCCGGATGCGAAGCGGAACGAAATCCCCTGCCAGGGTTTCACGCCAGTATTCGAGAGACTCCGCCGACTCCTTTCCTTTTCTCCACTGCTCCAGCCAGACTGCGAAGTCGCCGAACTGAATGGGCAATTCTGGCAACGCTGGGGGAAGGTTGCGCATCAGGCCGTCGTAGATGGCGGCAAAGTCTCGCAGCACCACCCCGTTCGACCATCCGTCGCAGACGCTGTGATGGATGGTGAGCAGGAGAATATACTCGTCGGCGGCCATCTGAATCGCGCGGGCAAAGAACAGCGGACCCTTTTCCATATCCATCTGGATACGGGCTTGCCGCTGGATGATCGCATCGGCCTGCCGCTGGCGCGCATCCTTCGGCAGATGCCGCAAGTCCTCGACCGGCAGTGGCACTTCGATGGGGGGATGAATCACCTGCGATAGCTGGCCATCGACCACCTCGAAGGTGGTGCGCAGAGACTCATGGCGGTGCACCAACTCCGCCAGCGCCGCCGCCGCCACGTCGAGAGCGAGCGTTCCCCGGCAGGTCCATGCGATGGGCATATTCAGAGCGTGATTGCCGGGATACATCCGGTGCAGCAGCCAGAAACGCATCTGGCTCGGAGTGGCCGGCATCACGAAGACATCCGGCTCCGTCCCTGAGGCCGAGCGCTCACCTAGCTGCGAGGAATTCATCTTCTCCGGTGAGCTTTTCATGAGACCTTCGTTCTCCGAAATCTCTCCCTTGAAACAGGGGCAATGGCGGGGGCGGCGGGAGCTTTCGCCGGGCCCAGACCCTTGGCTTCTCCAAGAGCGCTAGACAGATTGGCGATGGTGCGGTGCTGGAAGATCTGCGCGGGTTGGATGGGCAGGCCTTCCCGGCCGGCGCGCGCGGAGATGCGGAAGATCAGGAGCGAATCGGCGCCTAACTCAAAGATGCTGTCGGTGATGCTGACTCGCTCCAGCTTTAGAACATCGGCCCAAATTGCCGCCAGCTTCTCTTGCTGGGGAGTTACAGCGGGCGTAAATGGGCGCATCTTCGTCTTTGCGGCAAAGGCCGGCTCGGGCAGAGACTTGCGGTCGATCTTGCCGTTGGCGGTCCGGGGCAGCGCGGGCAGCACGGTAATGACTGCCGGGTGCATATACTCTGGCAGCTTGGCAGTCAGCAGAGTGTGCAATTGCTCGTCCAGGTCGGCCGGCGGCTGAACCAGTGCCGAGTCAACCCAGGCTACCAGCCGCTTGTCTCCCGGCCCGGCTTCGACGGCAGTAACCACCGCATCGCGCACCGCCGGATGGCTGGCCAGAGCAGCCTCGATCTCACCCAGTTCAATCCGGAAGCCGCGCACCTTCACCTGGAAGTCGGACCGGCCCAGCAGTTCAATGTGACCGTCGGGGAGCCAGCGCGCCAGATCGCCGGCACGATAGATTCGCCCGCGGCCAAATGGATTGGGCAGGAACTTCTCGGCGGTCAATTCGGGCCTGTTCCAATAACCGCGCGCCAATCCCGCACCCCCGATGTACAGCTCCCCGGTTACTCCCACCGGCGCCGGATGCAGACGCTCGTCGAGTACATAGAACTGCGTGTTGGCGATGGGCGGCCCAACCGGCACCGGACCATCCTTCTTGGTAAGCCGGGTGGCCGAAGACCATATGGTTGTCTCCGTCGGCCCGTAAACGTTCCACACATCGCCGCTCAAATCCAGCAGCGAATTGGCCAGATCACGAGCCAGGGCTTCGCCGCCGCAGAGCACTTTCAGGCGCGGCTGGCCTTTCCACCCCGCCTCCAGCAGAATCCGCCAGCCTGCCGGAGTAGCCTGCATCACGGTGGCCTGTGATTTCTCCAGCAGGTTCAGCAAACGGAAGCCATCAAGAACCTGCTCTTTGCCGGCAATCACCAGCCGGGCTCCGGTCATCAATGGAAGAAACAGTTCCAGCGCCGCAATATCGAAAGACAAAGTGGTAACCGCTACCAGTGTGTCGCTGGCGCTGAGGCCCGGTTCCCGCTCCATGCTGCGCAGCAGGTTGCTGAGCGCGCCATGCTCGATGGCCACGCCCTTGGGCCGTCCCGTGGAACCCGAGGTATAGATCACGTAGGCCAGGGAATCGGCTTTGGCGGTTGCATCCAGGTTGGTATCGCTCTCCCGCGCCCAAAGTGTCTGCTCGCTGTCCAGGCAGACCACCCGCGCACTCGTGTGCAGGCGCGAGGCCAGATGCTCCTGAGTGAGCAGCAGCGATGCCTGGGCGTCCGCGAGCACCAGTTCCAAACGGCTGACCGGATGGCTGGGATCGAGGGGCAGATAAGCCGCGCCCGCCTTGAGCACGCCCAGGACCGCGCCCACCATCTGATGCGAGCGCTCCAGGCACACGCCCACCAGCGAGCCTTCCCGGATTCCCTGCCGGCGCAGGTGCCGCGCCAGCCGGTTGCTGTACTCATTCAACTGCCGGAAGGTCCACTCCACTCCATCGCAGATCGTCGCTACCCGATTGGGCGTATGAGCGGCTTGCCGCTCGATGGTTCGATAGACCGGCTCGAACGGGCCGAAGTCCACCGCGGTGCGGTTCCACTCGTCCAGAACGAGGCTTCGCTCGCTCTCTTGCATGATGTCGATATCCTCGACCTCCCGGCTTGCGTCCGCGGAAATCCCGCGCACGATCATGGCATACGAGGCCAGCCAGCGTTCGAGGGTACTTCTGTCGATCAGGTCCGTGTTGTAATCGCAATTCAGCAGAAGATCGTCGCCGGTCTCGATCACGTTCAGGAATAGATCGGTGTTCACAAACGCCTTGGGATTCGAATGCACCTCGGTGCGCAGTCCCTCGAACTGAAGATTGGTTCCCAGCTTTTCCAGATTGAACTGGACCTCAATCAACGGCAGGCGGCTGGAATCGCGCTGAATCGGCAGTCTTCGCAGCAGGGTGCCGTAGGTGAATTCCTGATGATCGTAGGCATCCAGGAGCTGGCTGCGCGTGGCGGCAAGGTGTTCCTTGACCGGGCAGGCCGGCGGCAGGACGCTGAGCATAGGCAGGAAGTGTACGCAATGCCCGACCAGGCTGGCGTCGTCGAAGAGGGCCTGGCCCGCGGCCGAGATGCCGACCACAACTTCGGACTGGCGCGTCAGCCGGTGCAGCAATATCTGAAACGCCGAGAGCAGCGATACATACAGCGTGCAGCCCAGCCGGGAACTGGCCTTCTTCAGTTCCGCGGTCAGATCCGCGCCCAGCGAGGTGTGCAGCGTGGCGCCGTTGTAGGTCTTCACCGCCGGGCGAGGCCGATCTGTCGGCAAGTCCAGCACCGGCGCCCGCCCCGCGAAGAGATCCACCCAATAGCGTTCGTTCTCGGCATACGCGCCCGCCAGCGCCTCTTCCTGCTCTTTCAGCGCATAACTGCTGAAAGGCATCAGCGGAGCCAGAGCCGGCTTCGACCTGGCCTTTGCCGCGCTGTAGATTCTGCCCATGTCCTCCAGAAGCTGATTCGACGACCAGCCGTCGAGCACCATGTGGTGGCCGGTCAGCAGGAGCGCCAGTTCATCGGGCGCGGTGCGGAGGAGCGTTGCGCGCACCAGCGGGCCATTGGAGAGATCGAAGGGCGTGTGTCCTTCCTCCGCTATCCGGGCGGAGAGGAAGGCCTCGCGTTCCTGGGCGGAGAGCGCGCTCAGGTCGACGAAGGGAATCTGGCTGGTGAAGGAGGGCGCGATCCTCATGCACTCCTCGTTGGGATCGACCGTCGAACGCAGGGCGTCGTGCCGGGCGATCGCGGCTTCGAGCGCGCGTTGCACCTCCTCCTCGCTGGCCGTGCCCCGCAGGCGCAGCGTCAGCGACTCGTTGAAGGCGCAGTTGGCGTCGTTGCCACGCGCGGCCGCAAGCCAGATTTCACGCTGCGCCTCGGTCAGGGGCGCGCTGGCTGGAGCCTCATAGCGTAAAGATTTGCCGCGTGCCTCCGGATGTAATTCGGGCGCGGCGGACGCGGTCGCGAGCGGCTGGGAGACGGCCAACTGGGAAACGTCCTGCGCTGCTGGAGCCGGCAGCATGCCGCCCCGGCGCATCTCCTGGATCGATTCGCGAAAGCCATCGACTACGCGCGCGAAATCCGCATCGGTGTGCGCGGTGGTAAAGAAGCAAGGGTAACTTTCAAGGATATGAATGCCCTTCTCGCGCATGTGGTAATACAGCAGGCTGCCGAAGCGGGCCTCGGCGGGAAGGCTGAAGGTGAACCACGCTCCGCACGGATGCACGCTCGTATTGAGTCCGGCATCGCGGAAACTTGCTTCCACGGCCTGCGCGGCGGAAGCAACCTTCCGGCTCAACGCTTCCTGCAAGCCCGGTCCTGCTTCCTTCAAGTGGAGCAAGACGGCTTTGGCCGCCGCCAGAGCGAGGGGATGGCGCACAAACGTTCCCGCAAAGAAGGTCATCCCGACCTCCGGAGCCGAATCGTCGCCGTATTGCCAGGCGCCGCCGTCGAGCGTGTCGAGATACTCGGCCTTGCCCGCAACCACGCCGATCGGATAGCCGCCGCCGATGACCTTTCCATAGGTGGCCAGATCGGCGCGAATCCCGTAGTACTCCTGCGCCCCGCCTTGAGCCACGCGGAAGCCGGTCACCACCTCGTCGAAGATCAGCGCCGTTCCCGCCTCCGCCGTGATCCTGCGCAGTTCGTGCAGGAAGGCCCGCGGCTGCACCTCAGGATGGCGGCTCTGCATTGGCTCGACCAGAACCGCGGCAATCTCACTCGCGTGCGCGCGGATCAGCTCCAAAGACTTCTCCGAACCGTACTCCAGCACCATCACGTTGTTGGAGCTTCCCGCCATGATGCCGGGGGCAATGGGCGCGGCCCCATGCGGAGTGGCGCGCAGCAGAACCTCGTCGAAGGTGCCGTGGTAGTCGCCGGTGAAGTAGACTATCTTGTCGCGCGCGGTCACGGTGCGGGCCACGCGCAGCGCCGCCATCACCGCTTCGGAACCGGTGTTGCAGAACGCGGCGCGCTCCATGCCGGTCATTTCGCAGATCAATGCCGCAACTTCGCCGGCCAGATAACTCTGCGGGCCGATCTCCACCCCCAGGTCGATTTGCTTGCGCACCGCTTCGGTCACAAACTCCGGTCCATGGCCGAACATGATCGCGCCGAACCCGTTGACGATATCGATATACTCGTGTCCATCGAGATCCCAGATGCGGGAGCCCTTGGAGCGGCTCGTCACCAAGGGATAGACCATCTCTTTCCACAGCGAACGGAAGCCGGCCACGGCGCGAGGATCGGCAAGATGCGGCCTGTGCTTCTGCGTATACTCCTTCGACTTTCCCGTGCGCCGCGTGTATCGAGCGACGAGCGACTGTATGTAATCGCGCTGCGCCTCCGTCAGGCCGTCCTTTGTGCCCGCCTGCACCGGCTTAAAGGGCCCGTGGGTTTTGAATCCGCCGGTCGGCGCGGCTTCGGCTGGGGTAACTTGCTTGGCTGGGCCGGGCGCAGGGCTCGGCGCTGACGACGCAAGAGCCTGCTGTGCGCCGGCGGCAGGCGCCGCGCCGCCCATTGCCGCCAGTTGCTGCGCGAAGAGCTGCGACATGGCCTGCATCTGCGCCCTGAACAGTTCTTCGAGCGGCGAACCAGGGGCGGCGGACAGCGCCGGTGCGGCGGACTCAGCTGCAACAGCGACCGCCTGCGGCTGCGCCACTGGCTGGGGCTGATGCTGAGGCTGCTCCGCGGGAAAGGCATCCGCGGGAAGAATTGAATCCAGTCGGTCGGCAAGCGCGCGAATGCTCGAATACTGCTCGACCATCTGCCGGAAGGTCACCTTCACCCCGAAGCGGCGCTGTACAACCTGCGTCGCCTGGGTCAGAAAGAGAGAGTCGAATCCCAGTTCCAGAAAGGACGTATCGACGGATTCAGGGCCGGTGGCGACCCCGCTAAGCTCTTCAAAGAGGCTTGCCACAAGAGGCTGGAGTCTGAGCCGGCGCTCGGGAGCGGTTCCATTTGTGTCGGTCGGCATGGCGGTTTCTCTCTTAGCTGGGGTTTCAATCTCTTGAGGCGCAGCCGTGGCTTGCTCAGTTGCGTTCGCCGAGGCCGCGCGCCGCGGCGGCTCGATCCAGTGCTTTTTGCGCTCGAAGGGGTAAGTGGGCAGCGAGACGCGCTCTCTGCGCTCATGACTCCAGAAGCGCTTCCAGTCCGGCTGAATGCCGGCCGCCCACAGCCGGCCCAGGGCCTCCAGCATGGTCTCGGAGCCAATAGCGTCGGCGGCGCGCTCGGGCATCGACGCCACAATCGGCGTGGCGCGGTTGCCGCGCTGCTGGTGGGCAAGGGTGGTCAGCGTTTGCCCAGGCCCCACTTCAAGCAGCACCGCTCCGGGCAGATCGAGCAGCAGCGCAGCCGCATCTGCGAAGCGCACGGGCTTGCGGCAATGGTCCCTCCAATAGCGAGGTGCGGTTGCCTCTTCGGGCGTGATCCACGCGCCGGTAACTCCCGACACATAGGGAATCGACGGCGCATGAAGGGTCGCCTGGCGGACCTCATCTTCGAAGGCGTCCAGCATCGGATCCATCATGGCGGAGTGGAAGGCGTGGGAGGTCCGCAGGCGCTTGCATCCGACCGACTCCCGCTCGAGCCGTTTCTCCAGCTCCTCGATGGCATCGACCGGCCCGGATACGACGCATAGAGATGGGCTGTTCAGCGCGGCAATGGAAAGCCGCTCGTCGAGCAAGGCCGCGATCCGCTCCTCTCCCAGCCGCACCGAGAGCATCGCTCCGCGCTCCATCCGCTGCATCAGCCGGCCGCGCGCCGCCGCCAGTCTCAGCCCATCTTCGCGGCTCATCACGCCGGCCAAAACGGCGGCAACGAACTCGCCCAGGCTGTGACCCGTCATGGCCTGGGGTTCGATTCCCCACTCCATCCACAGGCTGGCCATGGCCAGTTCGGTAATGAACAGCGCCGGCTGCGCCAGCCGCGTTTCCATGAGCAACTCGGCGCTTGTTTCGGCATCGGCATCCGCCGGAAAAAGCACCGTCAGCAGATCCAAATCGAGCATGGGTCTCAGAATCTCGGCGCATTCGTCGATCTGCTTTCGATAGGCGGGCTCCGCCTGGTAGAGCGCGCGGCCCATGCCTGGAAACTGCGCGCCCTGGCCGGTGAAGAGGAAGACCGGCTGGGGCCGGGCGAGGATGCCCGCGGATTTGTGAATCTGCCGGCTCGCGGGCTCGGCAAGCACCCGCGCGGCCTCATCCACGCTGGAGCAAGCGACAGAGGCGCGATAATCGAAACTGTGCCGCCCGGTCTGGAGCGTATAGGAGACGTCCGCCAAGTTCAGCTCGGGATGCTCGCGCAGATGCTGCCCGAGGTTCGAGAGCGCCGCGTCGAGCGCGGCCTCGGAACGCGCGGAGACGCAGAGCAACTGAGCGGGGCGCGCGGAGGGTTCCGGTGAGGTTTCCGGCGCCTCTTCCAGCACCACATGCGCATTCACGCCGCCGACGCCAAACGCACTCACGCCCGCCATGCGCGGATCGGCGGGCTGCCAGGGCGCGGCTTCGCGGTTCACATAAAATGGCGTGGTCGCAAAGTCGATGCGGGGATTCGGCTGGCGGAAGTTAGCCACCGGCGGAATCGTTCTGTGGCGCATGGCAAGCACGGTCTTGATTAGCCCGCTGACGCCCGCAGCGGCGTCCAGATGGCCGATGTTCGCCTTGGTGCTGCCCAGGGCGCAGAAGCCGCTTCGCTCGGTACTCTGGCGGAAGGCGCGGGTGAGCGCGGCAACCTCGACCGGATCGCCGAGCGGCGTTGCGGTGCCGTGAGCTTCAACATAAGTGATGGCGTTCGCGCTAACGCCCGCCATGGCCTGGGCGGCCGCGATTGCCGCCGCCTGCCCATCCACGCCGGGAGCCATGTAGCTGACCTTCGCCGCGCCGTCGTTGTTCACCGCGAAGCCGCGAATCACGGCATCGATCCGGTCGCCGTCGGCAATCGCGTCTTCCAGCCGCTTGAGCAGCACCACTCCCACGCCGTGCCCGAAGACGGTGCCCGTCGCATCGGCGTCGAATGGCCGGCAATGCCCGTCTTGCGATCCCATGCTGCCTTCCTGATTGACGTATCCACGATACTGCGGGAAGGTGACCGAGACGCCTCCGGCCAGCGCCATATCGCACTGATAGGTCAGCAGGCTCTGGCTCGCCTGGCAGATAGCGACCAGCGACGTTGCGCATGCGGCCTGCACCGTAAGGCATGGTCCGCGCAGGTTCAGCTTGTAAGCCACCCTCGTGCAAAGAAAGTCCTTGTCGTTGCCCAGCGCGGCCTGAAACTCGCCCACCTGATAGTTGCCCGTTAGCTCGTCGATGAACTCACGGCTCGCGGTCAGGTTGGCCAGCAGATAGGTGTTCAGGCTGCATCCGCCAAAGACGCCGATCTG
The DNA here is from genome assembly GCA_050014575.1 of Occallatibacter sp. Classification (GTDB taxonomy): domain Bacteria; phylum Acidobacteriota; class Terriglobia; order Terriglobales; family Acidobacteriaceae; genus Telmatobacter. The sequence goes on from JBEKDB010000003.1 coordinate 28,440, forward strand.
CCCCGAAAACTGAGCCGGATCGTATCCGCCATCCTCGAGCGCATTGCGGCAGGTCTCCAGGAACAGCCGGTGCTGAGGATCGAGAAAGTCGGCTTCGCGGGGCGGAATGCCGAAGAAGCCGGCATCGAATAACTCGGCACCTTCCAGAACGCCGTGGGCGGCCACGTAGTCGGGACCGAACTCCAAAGACGCGCGGTCTCTCGCTTCGAGTTCGGCGCGCGAAAAATGGGTGATCGTGTCCTTGCCCGCAGCGATGTTTGCCCAGAACGTCTCCAGGTCCGGCGCGCCGGGGAACTTGCCCGACATGCCTATGATCGCTACGCCTTCCAGGCGATTCTCGTTTTCGGGACTGCTCATAAGGCCGCCTGCTTCCTTTCGCGAGCGCGCGCAAACGCCGCCCGCTGCTTCTGAGCCAGATTCTGGGTCCGCTCCTGCGCCTCATGCCGCACGCCGGAATCCATGACCGAACCTCCCAGCCGTTGCGAAAGCGCGCGCACCGTGGTATGCGCAAAGAGTTCCGCCACGGGAATCTTCTTATTGAGCTTCGTTTGCAGCTTGGCGTGTACCGACACCAGCAGCAGCGAGTTTCCGCCGATGTCGAAAAAGTTGTCGTCCAAACCGACGTGATCCGCGCCCAGCACGTTCCGCCATGCGCCGGCTACTTCCTTTTGCAGATCCGTGCCTTCGGTGTCCGCGCCGTTGCGTGCCGATCCCGCCAGGGGCGCCGGCAGCGCAGCGTAATCTACCTTTCCGTTGGGAGTCAGCGGAAAGGCGGGAATCTGCAGATAAACGGAGGGCATCATCCATGGCGGAAGCTTTGCGCCCAGATACTCGCTCAGTTCGCGCGCCAGGAGGGCCCCATCCCCATGCGGCACGTAGTATGCTGCCAGCCGCTTTGTCCCCGCATCATCCGTGTGGGCAACCACCCGCGCCTCTCGAATCCGCTCGTGCCCCGCGATGGCGGCTTCGATCTCGCCGAGTTCGATGCGAAAGCCTTGAATCTTTACCTGCGCATCGCCGCGGCCCAGGTACTCGATTTCACCGTCCGGCAACAGACGGGCGAGGTCGCCAGATCTGTACATCCGAGCGCCCGGAGCATCGGAAAAGGGATCGGGTACAAAACGCTCGGCGTTGAGCTGAGGACGGTTCAGATATCCGCGCGCCACGCCCGCGCCGCCCACGCAGATCTCGCCCACTTCTCCGGCTGGCGCCGGCTGCCTGTCTTCGCCGAGCAGGTAGAGCCGCATATCCGGAATCGGGACGCCAATCAGGCTGCGCGCGCCGTCGGCGGCATCGGCCACGGTTACTTCCCGGTAAGTCACATGCACGGTGGTCTCGGTGATGCCGTACATGTTGATCAACCGCGGCCGCATGTCGCCGTACTTCGCAAACCACGGACGCAGCGTCTTGAAGTTCAACGCCTCGCCGCCGAAGATAACTGTCCGCAGGACCAGTTTCGCCGACGGCCGCGCCTGGTCGACGGTTATGAGTTGATAGAACGCGGACGGCGTCTGATTCAGAACCGTAACTTGTTCCCTCGCCAATAACTCATGAAACTCCTCCGGCGAGCGCGAGACGGAGAAGGGCACGACCACCAGTCTTCCGCCGTTGAGCAGGCAACCCCAAATCTCCCAAACCGAGAAGTCGAATGCCAGGGAATGAAAAAGCGTCCAAACGTCGTTCTCGTCGAATCGAAACCATTCCTCTGTCGCGCTTAGCAGGCGCGTAACATTGCCGTGCGTCACCATCACGCCTTTGGGCTTCCCTGTCGATCCCGATGTGTAGATGACGTACGCCAGGTTATCCAGAGTTGCGCCCGGATCGAATGCGGCGCCCTCCGGAGTGGAAACCGTCGCGGTCTCGCGATCCAGGCAAATTGCATGAGCGCCATGCGGCGGCAGTCGGCCGAGAAGATGCTGCTCGGTCAACAGTACGGTTGGCCGGGCGTCGTCGAGAATGGTGGCCACGCGTTCGCCCGGATATGCCGGATCGAGCGGCAGATACGCTCCCCCAGCTTTGAGAACGGCCAGCAGAGCCACAATCGCTTGCTCGGAGCGCTCCAGAAACACGCCCACCAGCGAATCCGGGCCCACACCTAGACCTCGCAGGCGGCGCGCGAGTTGGCTGGCCTGCGCCTGAAGCTCGCGGTAAGAAAGCCGCCGGTCGCCGAAGCTTACCGCCGTCCGGCCCGCGTGTTGCGTTGCGACTTCATCGAAGGTTTGCCACAAAGGCTTTGGAGCAAGGAAAGCCCCACGCCCGACTGGCCGCCCCGTTGCCTCCGGGGCGATCTCCCATGTGCTTCGCGCTGTTCCGATCATGGTCATAGTTAGGCGCCGAATTCGAAGGTGATCCAGACAGAAGTTATGCTCGATGTGGAGGAAGGAAAGCTATGCAAAGAAGTCCGCGTTAGCCGGCAAAGGAGATTCTCAGAGCCAGGCCCAGGGCAAGGAGGGCCAGAAAGAATCCGGTTGCCTGCAAATCCTGTCTCCATGTCGAAACGCCCTCGCGGCTTGCTCCCGTAACAGTCACAAAATACAGCGGCAGATCTCCCGCCGCCACGGCAACCACCGCGCCGAAGATACCGAAGAAATGGAAGGCCACGGGAATGGCAGTTAACACCGCCACGCAGTATAGCGCGTTGCCGATCGCTGAGTACTGAGACTTGCCGAGAGAAAACAACGCCGGCATGGTGGTCGCATACATCAGCGTGTGCCACAGGCCAAGGGCCAGAACCGGAACCATCCACGACGCGGCGTGATATCGGCGATCGTACATTCTTGTAACCAGAAAGCCGCCGAGATGCACCATGAGGCAAAGCATGGCCGCGCCTGCCAGCAGCGCGCGAAGACGATACCGCAGGAATACTCTGCGGAATTCGGTCTTCGGCAGATGGACCATTCTGGCGATGAACGGATAGCCGACTCTTTGCGCGAATGCGTTGATGATCGCGCGCGGAATGTCCGAGACCGAATACGCGATGCCGTACACCCCCAACAGGCTGAAGCTGATCAGTCTTCCCAAGATCAGCCGGTCTGCCTGCGACGCAAAGAAGTAGAAGGCCGTAGACAGCAGAATCCATTTGCCGAAGTGAACCAGGCCATGCAGGCTCTCACGGTCCCAGCAGAAGCGATTCCTGATGCCGGGGATCAGCCTGCGGTAATGGCTGAACGAGAGCCGGTAGACCGTGCTCAGAATCGCTCCTATGACCAGCGCCCACACCGACCGGTAGACAAATGCGCAGCCGGCCGTAACCAGCAGCGTAAAAAGTTGCGTGGTGATGTCGAGCAGGAAGACTCTGCGCACGCCCATGTGCCGCGACATCGAAAGCAGATTGGTGCTGTTGAAGGAGCTGAGGACGACATTGATGCCCAACGCCGGCAACAGCGCCATAAGCCGGGGCTCATGGTAGACCAGCGACATCGGCCAAGCCAGCATGAGGGAGACGAAGAAAATCCCCAAGCCGCGAAGCACCTGCAAGGTCCAGACGGTATTCAGAAGCGCGGGTTCGTCCCCACGGGGGCTCTGAATCACGTTAGGACCCAGGCCGAAATCGGAGATCAGGCTGATTCCGACGACGAGCGTCGTGACCAGCGTCATCAAGCCGAAAGATTCCGGCATCAGCAGGCGGGTAAGAACGAGGCTGTTCACGACGCGCAGCCCCATCGAACACGCGTAGTCCAGCACCGTCCAGAACGTGGCCCGCATGGCCTTAGATTCCAGAACTTTCCGTGCCAGCGCATCTCCGGTGGCGCGGTCTTCCATCACCGTTTCCGGTTCGGTGAGCATAAGCGTCGATAAGGTCGCGTCGGCTGGCAAATCACTCTCGTAGTGTTGGGCTATCTTTCGTTTCTTAAGGTCGGATCAAGGCAGCGGGGATGCAATGGAAGAATGCGTAGGAGTCGTAAGTCCCGGTTCAGCGCCGGCTTCCGTGGATCACTCGGCGCTTTGGGAGGCCGCTTCGGGTGGCGCCTCCTGTCTCGCCGCCCGGCCCATGGATATTCTCGACCCGGCGCCTAACAGGTTCCTTCCCGATCTCCATATCGAGGCCAGGCTTATGGCTGCGCCATGAGTGAGAGAAGTAACTTTCTTGAAAACTGGTTCGCGGGCCAGGAAATGCCGCTCCACAAGAAACCAGGAAAGAGCACCTACCCCCACTGAGAGTGGAGTAGCCAGCAGGAAGAGCTTCAACGGCGCCATCGTTCCTCCTCCGTACTTCACAATCAATTGTTGAATCGGGAATGCATACAGATAAGTGCCGTACGAAAAATCCCCAAACCGGCCCAGATTGAGCGGACGCAGCAGCGGCAGATATGCAAGGCCCAGAAGAAGATATGCGCCGCAAATTGGAAGCGCCACGATGAGCCCGTGGGGAATGAAGTTCGATGCGATGAGAATCGCGAGAGCCGCAATCATAAGAGGCTTGCGAAGCAACGCCGCGCCGCCAAAAAGATGAAACAGAGACCCCGCAAGGAAGAAAGGGAGAACGATCGCCCAGAATAGCGGGAAGCCAAAGATCACCCCTAGAATCTTGCCGCCCGGAACCCATCCCGTAATGGACAGATAGAGGTGCCATGCAATCGCCGCCGCGAAGAGTGCCGCCACCAGCCATCGGCGCCGGAGCGTTCCGGTCACTCCCAGCAACAGGATTCCTATATAACACCAGAATTCAAAGGGCACCGACCACAGAGAACCGTTCAGCGCATTGGGCCAGGCGTTATGGACAAAGACCGGCGGAACATCGAAGACCTGCAGCCGCAGCGTTTGCAACACGAAGCTCCCGATGGCCACTGGACGGCGCGTTGCCGGATCCGCCGCAAAGGGAACCACAATCAGCGCCGACAGCAACGCCGCAACGATGAACCCAGGGTAAATGCGCGCGACGCGCCGCTTGAGAAACTTCAGCGGATTCGGAGAGCGCGTCCAGCTCTGCGCGATAAGAAACCCGCTGATCACGAAGAAAGCCCACACGCTCAGATTTCCGAAAGTAATCTGCCCGTGAGTCAGCACAAAGAGAGGTTCGGTATCGTCGGAGCCCCGGCCCAGCGCAAAGCTATGCGAGAAGATAACCAGCACCGCAAAAAACAGGCGCAGCGAGTCGAAGCTATTGTCGGCGTGGCGGCTTCCGTCTTTTGGGGGCAACATTCTTGAACCTCATGCCTGTGTAAGAACACCCAGGCACCGCCGTGGCTTCTCGATGCGATCCGCTTTCAACGTAGGGGAGTTTACGATTCAGTTATGCCGGCGCCTTAGATTCCAAAGCGCGACCGGAGCGCGGTTCGCGTCGCGTGCGCTCCTTCGTACAGCGTGCCGAAGGTAAGATTCTTCGCGCGATCGAGGGCGGGTCTTTGCCCCGGCGCAGTGGGATGCAAGCCGATCTTGCGCGCATAGTAATTCGCCCGGTTTGCGCCGATTGCGTCGTTTCGCACCCGCTTGAAATTGATGCTGACGGAAACCGAAACATTGTCGGTGTTCTTTACCCAGTGTGGAAAGGTGGCAGGATTGAAGACTCCCACGCCTGGGGATACCTCGTAGCGCCAATGCCCCTCCGATAACTCGTCGTGCCATCTGGGCGCCGGCAGGTGCCCTGTCCAGTAGCGCTCCAGCTCCTCTTGCGTAAGTATTTGCGGATCGTGTGCATTGTAGAGGAACACCGATTTCCTGCCCTGCACCTGGGCCAGAAAATTGGCCTCGCCATCCAGATGATAGGGCGTGATGCGGTTGGGCGAAGTGATGAAGATGGTCAGGATCGGATCGCGATACCGGCGGCGCAAATCCGCGCCCGTAAGCTCCGACAGCTCCGTGATGAATAACTCCAGGGCCGCGCGGTACTCCGGTTCTTCGTGAATGCGCTTGAGAATGATCCAGTTTCGGCTTTCCCCTATCCGCTCCAGCGCCTGAACCAGAGTCATATCCGCGGGCTTGCTGCCGAAGAAGCCGTCCACCACCGGCTCGCCGGTTTCGTAGTGGCTCTTGTGCTGGCGCTTTTGCATGCAGCGCTCGGCCAGCCTCAGCAACGCCGGCATCTGAAAGATATCCATCGTATTGAGAGCGTGGCGAAACTCAAACGGGCGGTGGTCGAAGTTCGCAACAAACAGTTTGCCGGTCTCGGCATCGCACGGGAAGACGGCCGAGGACGCCGCTGGATGGATTGCGGTAGCCATGAAACCTCCTGGGTCTACGCACTCAAGGAGTGCCGATTGGGATTCTTGTTTGGCTCTGAATGGCCGCTTCCGCGCGGGCTGTTTCGTAACTTACCTGACTGGCGAAGCGGCAGGGACTGGAGAAGGACTTAGGAACCTGTTCCAGCCAGAACGACGCCCACTGTGCGCAGAATGATCTTGATGTCCAGCCAGACGCTCCAATTCTCAATATAGGTCACATCAAGGGAGATGTAACTGTCGAAGGATGGGTCCTGGCGCGACTGCACCTGCCACAGCCCGGTGATGCCGGGAGTTACGTCGAGACGGCGCAAGTGGCTGAGCTTGTACTCCTGCACTTCGCCGGCAAGCGGCGGACGCGGACCGACGATGCTCATGTCGCCATGCAGCACATTGATGAACTGGGGCAGTTCGTCCAGCGAATACTTGCGCAGAAAGCGACCCAGCTTGGTGATGCGGGGGTCGTTGGCGACCTTGAATAGCACGCCGTCGCGCTCGTTCATGTGCATCACGTCGGCGCGGCGTTTTTCCGCATCGTTGACCATGGTGCGGAACTTTATGCAGTGGAAGACACGGCCCTTTTTCCCAATTCGTTCCGATAGGTAGAAGACCGGGCCGGGCGAATCCAACTTGACGGCGATGGCTATGGCCAGCAGCACCGGCGAGATGGCTATCAGTATCAGGCTGGAGAGCATCATATCCACCAGCCGCTTGAGCAATAAGGCGATTTCGGGCACGTAGCCATGGTGCAGAGGAATGGTCGGAAACTGGCCGATGTACTCGATGGGGTTATCCCAGACCAGCCCATCGTACATGTCGGGAACCACGCGCATGTCGACGCCTTGGGCGCGGGCCTTCTCCAGCATTTCCTTGACCACACCGCGCTGCTCACAGGGAGCGGTGAAGAATACTTCATCCACAAAATGCTTGCGAGTGTGCTGGAAGAGGGTGTCGAGCGTGCCGATCACGTCGCTCGAAAGGTCGGAAGAGCGGGGGCAGCCGCCGGGAAACGCGATGAAGCCCTTGAAGTTGTAACCAAGATGCCGGATCCTGTCCAGGTGATTGCGGAGCGCACGCGCCTCTGGTCCGGTGCCGACGATGAACACGTTGCGGCTGCCGATACCGCGTTCGAAGCGGTGGTAGAGCAGAAAGCGGTAAGCGAACCGGCGCAGGCTGAGCCCGACAGCGACCAGTAAGATCGTGATGATCACGATGCTGCGGGGAATATCTTCAGCGTGGACAAAGAAGAGCGCGCCGGTAAGCAGCAGCCCGGAGATAAAGCAGGCCTGCAGGCTCAGGCTTTGCTCGTGCAGAAAGCCGCTCAGGCGCGCGGGCGTGTACAAATGCAACCGCCGGCTGGTGATCATGAGCGCGACGGCAAACCCGCACATGGCCGCCAGCAGGATTCTTATCGAGTTGCCTTGAATGAGTGTACCGTGCCAGAGGCTCTTTGCGCCAGCCACAGGCCCCATATGCCGCTCGAAGAGCGTGACTAATGCCGCGGACGCCAGGATCGTGATTCCATCCAGGACCATCCACAGCGAGACCGTGCCTCGCGAGATGCGCGAAGAACCTGCCACGGGCCTCTCCTCCCATTCCTGGGAGGAAGACATGTTTGCGGTGATTCTTTGCCAAAAACCCGATGTTGCCATATTCGTTCCAAAGACCTCGCAGATTCGAAGATTCATGGGATAACGCTAACAATGACTTCCGGCGCGGTAACGGCGGGAGCGACTCCAGCTATCCGGACCTTGGTATCGATTCAAACGAACTGTCCGTACACCATTGAACTTTCAGGTAATTCAAGTGGGTCGATCTTTCAAAACTTCTCCGTCGGCTCAAGTGCCGAGCCTCTATCGGATAGAATCGAACCCGGAGGAAGGCAGTTTTGAATAGGAGCACACCCTGGCTTCAGTCCCTCCCGGCGGACGGGAAACCGAGTGTGCGCCTGTTCTGCTTGCCCCATGCGGGTGGCGGCGCCACCGCTTATCGTTCCTGGGCCGCGGAACTGCCGTCCTTTGTGCAGTTATGTCCGGTTCGGCTGCCCGGCCGGGAGACGCGACTCTCCGAGCCGCTTTACTCCCAGATGGATCCGCTCGTGGACGCCTTGGATCGGGAGTTACGTCCCTGGCTGGAGATACCCTATGCGATCTTCGGACACAGCATGGGCGCATTGCTGGCCTTCGAGTGGGCGCGCAGGCTGAGGCGCGATGGGTATTCCATACCTGCCTGGCTCTTTCTTTCCGGCCGCCGCGCGCCCGATGCGCCGGGCGATGGCAGGCTTCTGCACTCGCTCGCCGACCGCAAATTCGTGGAAGAACTGACTCGCCTCTACAATGGAATCCCGCCGGAATTTCTGGGCGATGAGGCGCTTATCGAGGTCTTCCTGCCGATTCTGCGGGCCGATATCGCGGTGGTCGAAAGTTATCGCTTTCGCGAGGATGAACCGCTGGACTGCCCGATCACAGTTTTCGCCGGGATCGACGATGAAAGCGTGAGCTGGGATCAGTTGCTCGCCTGGAAGCGTTTCACAAGCAGGCGCTTCGCACTGCAGATGCTTCCCGGAGGCCACTTCTATCCCCAGCGCCCCCTGCTGCAAACCATCTCGGCAACCCTGGCCGAGCTACGTTTCTGAATCCAGTGCCGAATTCCCAGCCAGCATCAGCGCAGCCCCGCCAGTTGGGCGATCCGTCGGTTTTGCTCGCGCGCTTCGGCCGGGATATGCGGCCGCCCCTTCACTGCCTGCTTCGCCCTCTGCATGACGGTAAATGCCGCGCTCTTGAAACGGTCGGAAACGGGATGCGCGCCGGGCGGATGCGGAGAGATGCCTGAGCGGCGAAGATAGTAGTTCGCCCTGTATAGGTTGGCCCAGTGCCGGTCGTGAAACTGGAAATTGACATTCAGAGTTACAGAGATGTTGTTCTTGTTGCGCAGCCAGTGCGGAGAATTGATGGGAATATGCACGCCGGTTCCGGGGCGCATGTGATAAACGATGGCCCTGGATTCGTATTCCGGCTTATAGCGCCGCCCGATTGTCGGCGGTCCAGTAGACCTCCAGCTCCCGGTCGGGGACGATGTCTTTGTCGGCGCGGTCGAAGAGGTGAATCTCCTTTTCGCCCTGAAGCTGAAGAATCCAGGAAACCTCGCGGTCCAGGTGATACTCGGTTACGCGATTCGGCGAGGTGATGAAGAGAATCGCCTCGAACCATTTGATCTTGCGCAGCAACTGCGGCCCGGAGAGTTGAAGAATGTCGCGAATGCAATTCTCCAGCACTTCGCGATAGCCCGGCTCGCGTTCCACGTGCTTCAGGATGATCCAGGCCTGCACGGAATCGATCTTGCGAATCAGATCCGCGGCAGCCGTCCGCGGCAGATCGGGACGCACCGGCTTCTCACCCGGCTCAATCAGGCCATCGTTGAAATATACGTCTCCGCCGGGCAGATGGGGAGTGGGGCGCGTCGCCACCTTCTCCGCCAGATCCACAAGCCGGGAAAGCTCGAAGAGCGGGCTTCCGGCCAGACTGTGCTCGAATTCGTATGGCAGCAGGTTCAAATTGCCTGAAAAGACATCGGGCGCGCATTGGATAACGCGATCGGAAGATGCTTGCATAGAGCCCTCCCAAACCCAAGAGAGTTCGGAGAATCGGTTCGGAGTTTGAGACGCGCGATATTCGTTGCAGAATCCGCATTCGCCCCGGAAGGTAAACCTGACGCGGTCGCGCGAATCAATTGCAAGGTTCCGCGGGACAACGCTAGGAGTTATCGAGGAAAGCGCTTAGGCATATCATTGGCCGTCAGAACCAATCGATGCCTCTCTGCTTGCCGTCCATGCGTCCAGCCAAGCCTCGGAATACGGGTTGGAGTGCGCGTCAAGAATCCCGGAATCTTCGCCGCGAAGCGTCTTGTTGAAAAAAGCAACCACATAGCTGCGCACAATGCTCTGAATTCGCCGGGCTGGAATCGGGCCGCAATGCGACAGCGAGCGCAGCGGCGAAATCAGAGGCTGATCCGTAAAGTCATCATGCGCGGCTCCCTTCACCGATAGCAGATACCCGCCAAATCTGCGCAGCGAAGCCTCCGTATCGGCTGAGTCTGTGGCATCAAGAACGGCTTCCACCTTCGCGCTTGGACCGGGAGTCTCGCTCACTTGGCCGGTGTTTGCATCGATGACCAGCAGCGGCTGGTTCGGGCCTCGTTCATGAATTGCGTCGAAGAACCATCCATCCATATTCACCGCCGCGCGAACCCTTCGATCCTCGGCGCATACCGCGGTGGCCGCCGCTCCGCCAAACGAATGTCCTATGGCTCCCGCCCTTTCCGCGTCCAGGCGTTCGAACCAGGGTGAGCCGGCGGCACGGTTCATGGCGTCCAGGCGATCGAGAACGAATCGCTGGTCCGCTACCCACTTCGCCAACTCCCGATTCCAAATTATCCTCACACGCTCCGGCGTGCTGCTTTCCGGAGCGTCGATGTCGTTGGCAGCGTTCCCATGCACCACCCGCCCGTCCGGAAATGCAACCAGGCTCGCGTTGTAGGTGTGATCGATGCTGGCGACGACATAGCCCTGACTCGCCAGTTCCTCGGTCAGGAAGGTGTCGTTGGTCCGCCTGCCTCGCCAGCCATGGTTGAAGAGGATAACGGGAAACGGTGCGCCCGCGCTCGCCACTGGGGCGTCCACCCGCGAATTGGTTGGCAGCACGCTCTGGTAGGAGCTGAGCGCGTTGGTCTCTCGCGGTTCGCGATAACGGGCGAGGCGGTTATGCGATGGCTGCGCGGGATACCAAAGCTGGACCACCAGCTCTCGCGGGAAATCGCCGGCCTGTGTTGCATCCTCAATGCGCGTCGCGTCTTTGAAGTACAGGATCGACGTGCCGACCGGATAGGGTCCTGTGGGCGTGGGCAGGCGGAACATCGGCAGCAGCAGCGAGCACAAGACGCTCGACGATGTGAGCAGCAGCGCCGACCAGGCTGGGAATCTCCGTGCTCGAATCCGGCCTCCGCCTGGCTTCCAGGCCGCGAGGCCGAGAATCCCGGCGGCTGCGTAGGCGGGAATCATCTGCCAGTGCGCGCCCTCGATAATCCCGTGCGCCGCCGCGGCCAGCAGGGAGGCAGCCGCCAACAGACGGCCGGTTCGCGGCCAGCAGCCAATGAGCATGCGTACCGCAGCGGCGGCGATCAGGAAAACGAGGAGTAATTCAAGTGGGCGCATAGACCGTTCGCAGGCTCATTGCCGCGGGATTGCCTTCCTCTCGGGGTCACTCGCGGTGAGCCGGGCTGGCTCGCGTTCCCGCTGTCAGGCGCGCGCCCTTTCCCGCCGTACAGAGTCCTTGGCGGTACTTGAACGGCGCTGCCGATAGGATTGCTCATACCTGCGGAGCTCTTTTCTCATGGCGCGATCCGCTCGATCCAGACTGATTTTGTTCAACACCACCGCCACGCCGGCCACGTCCAAACGCTCGAGGAGGTGGGCGGCGCGATCCAGTTCCTGTTTGGTCGTCGCGCTGGACCTGACCACAAGAACAGTTACATCGGAGATGCGCGCCAGGTATTCGGTATACGCGGAGATCGGCAGTGGACTGGCATCGATCAGAATTGCATCGTACTGTTCGCTGCCGCTGAGCAAGCCCCGAGCCACGGGGTTGAGGGCCGGCGCATCTTGTCCCATCCGGTATTCTGTGCGGTCGTGAACCGCCGCGATCGGCGTCAGGGTCGCCAGCCGTATCTCGTCGGTCTTGTTCCGCCTCTGCAGAAGCGGTTGAAACCGCCAGGAAACGTCATCGGGGGTAGTCTCCAGCCCTTCGGATGCCGATGCCATGATGATCTGCGTCCGCAAATCGAAAGTACGCAGCTTGTCGCCCAGCTCTCTCACAACGGTGCTCGTTCCGCTGCCATGCGCCGGAGACGTAAACAGAAAGACTCGCGCCCCCGAGTTTCTGACTGCGTGATCGATGCCCGCTGCCAGACGTAAATGGTACTCGCCCGAGATCTCCCTGCGGAACTCGCGATTGTCAAGCAGCACGCCCAGCGGATGGAAGCCCACCACCTGCTCGACATCCTGAGCGGTGAAGATTCTGTTGTCCAGCAGGTCGATCCCAACCGGAGCGGCAACGGCGAAGGCAAGACTCAGCAGGAGCAAGGCAAGCAGGTAGAGCCGCAATCTGCTGGTTTCCGGATTGAGCGGAGTGAGCGCCTTAGAGGATACGTGGATCGACCCCGGCGAACTGCTTTCAAGCTCCAGGTCTCGGATGCGGTCGTCGATTGCGCTATAAGCTTTTTGCAAACTGTCGATCTCCGGCCCAAGCGCCGCGGCTCTTTGGAATTTGGGCGCGACCGTGGTTGCCGTGTGCGTTCGTTGCGCCAGTTCCTGAGTCAAATTGAGTTCAATCATGCGCGTGCGCGCTACTTCCTGGCGCAGCCTTTCCTGCAGGTGCTCGCCGGCCTTGTGTCTTAGGTCGCTCATCAGCCCGTCGATCGAATCCAGTTCATCTTTGTCTTTCTGGTAGATCGGATGATCCGGGCGCAGGCCGTTCATCTCTTCCATCAATGCGGTTCTGCGGCTGTTCAGCGACGTTCTCACGCCGGACAGCCCGGAGTCGGAAGCGATTGCCTCGTCGGCATTGGCGTCGTTCACGGCCGATCCCGCAGCGCCGCTTCCCTTTACTTCGGCGGCCAGTTGCGCTTCCGCCGCCTGGCGCTGCATGCGCGCGGTAACTAGTTGGTCGCTCAGCTTTTGCAACGTTTCGTCATAGATGTTCGTTGAACCCTCTTTGGTGGCAAGCGTGGCCACGCCAAGCTGCTGCATCAGCTGCGCCTGTTCCGCCAAAGCATTGTCCATCTCCTTCTGCAGCCGGTCCTTTTCCTGGCGGAGGGTATTCAGGCGATCATCCAGCCCGTAAAACTCCTCGCCCTTCATGCGCTCTATATAGGTGTCGGTCACCGTGTTCACAATCTGGGCAAGATCGTTGGGCGTGGCGCCGTGCATCCCGATGGCCATCTCATACGTCGAACCGAGCCTCTTCACCTCAAGATTCTTCTGCAGAAGCTCAATTTCATAGGGCAGCGCCGGGCCCTGATAGGACGGCGTTAAGCCCCTCCTGTACCGCACCGCGTAGGGAAGCTTCTCGATGGCATCGGCGACAATGTCGTGCCGCGTCACCGTCTGTGCCTGATCCTGCACATAGGAATCGTAAGGCAGTTCGACCTCGCTGTCGCCGGCCAGAATCTTGGGAAACTTCGGCGACAGATAGACCACTGCGTGAGACTCGTAATCCGGCTTGGCCTTCTTCCAGATGACGAATGCTCCGCATGCAAGAACCACTAGAAACACCAGAGCGGCAATATACCAATGGCGGCGGAGACTACCGGCCACATTGATAGCCGGACGCGGCCCATTCGAGGAACCCCCGGCCCGGCGCAGCGGCACCGATGGCAGGCTCTTCGAGTTTCCGGGAAGCGAATTCTCAGGCGTTGAATTGATCATGACCAAACCTCTCCAAGTCAGCGAACGGCCATTGCCGCAAAACTTCCCATTGTCAGGAAGGGCGCCAGTTGCTGCATCACAAAACCCATTTTGGACATTCCGCTCTTGGGCACGTAGACGATGTCGCCGGGATTGAGCGAGACTTCCATGCCGCCATTCGGCTTCAGCAAATCGTTGAAGCGAACATACTGAGTCTTGCCTCCCTTGGAGCGGTGGACGATCTGAATCTCCGGGTTCCCGCCGGCGTTGTCGCTCAACCCGCCTGCTTCACCCAGAACCGAAGACAGCGTCGAGTCATGCTTCAGAGCAATCAGCCCCGGATGCTGCACCTGTCCCATGATGGTTACGTTTCTTGTCGACAATGCGGGCACAAACACCACATCGTTGCGGCGCAAGCGAAGGTCTGCCAGCGGGCTGCCGGACGACAGCAGTTCCTGAAGTTCAACCCAGTACACCTGGTCTCCCCGGTAGATTACGCATTGCTCCGGAATGCTGCCATCGGGGCGGGTTTCTATGCCGCCTCTGGAGAGTACCTCCAGCAGGGTTGGCGTCTGGTCAAAACTCACGATCCCAGGGTTCTTTACGTCCCCCAGCAGTGTGACGTGATTGGAGCCGTATTTCTCCACCTGGACGGTCGCTGCCAGCTTCGTATAGTAAGGCGACAGCGCCTCGACGATCTTTTGCCCCGCTGCTTCGCGGGTCAGGCCGGCGAGCTTGATCGGGCCGGCCAGCGGCAGCGTCATGCGCCCATCCGGGCCGATCACATCCTTGCTGGCCAAATCGGGCCGGCCGGGATACTGGATGGAAATTTCATCCCCTGCTCCCAGCGTGTATTCCTCATCGGCGGCCGGCTCGAACCTGCGCAATGCCTCGATGGGATTCAGTTTCAGCTTCGGATCGGGCAGGTTGTCCTGCGAGGAATCGCCACTCGGCTGCACGGTCCGAGGCGAATCGCCGGCCGCCGGCTGGTCGTCTGCTTGCTTGGCTCCCGCAGGCCTTGGAAAGGCCAGGCCGAGCGCGAGAACAGCAAGACCGCCCAGAGTGAGCGCATGACGTCTATTCAGCAGATTCACGGATAACTCCTTCAGCGCTTGCGCCGCGCGGCGGTTCGAGAAGCGGGCGGCTGGCGTCGCCGCCAGGACAAAACTTCGATTCAATGGCGCGTTCGGTATCTCGCGCCGGTTCATTGACCGTCTCCCGGAAGATCGCGCGCCGTGCGCACCCATGCGGAATCCGCGCGAGAGGCGCGCCATACGTCAGGGAGAATCGACAGTTTCCAGAAGCAATAGGCCGGAGCGGCCCAGAGGACTCTTATCGTTCCCCAGAAGCCGGAACCGCAAGTGGCAGCTACGGTTACATGCGCACTCAGCACCAGAAGCGCTCCCAGCGCATAGAGCCTGAGCGGCGCAACAGGCAGGCAGGCCACAACCAGCAGCAGAGATGCTTCGGTGGCGATCGGTGCGGACAACAGATCGAGGAGCGGCTCGATGACCCGCGCCCGTCCGCGCAGCAAGTCTCCCATCAGCCTGGGCGCCCACCGTTTCATCATTCGCCGGCGGCCGCCCTCCCATCGGGCACGCTGTGTGCGCGCACCATGATCGGAACGCGGCATCTCGCCGCTGACCGTTGCCGTGTCTACAAACTCCACGCGAATGCCGGCTCGAACCAGCGCGAGATGATACTCCAGATCCTCAACAACGGAATAGGCTCCGTATGGAACCCGCGTCAGTACATCCCGATGAAGAGCGAATCCATTGCCCAGAATCCCCGCCGAAAGACCTAAACGCTGACGGCCGCGCGGACGAATCACGTTGAATCCTCGAAAAGCAAGCGTCATCAGCCTGGTGCGACGGTTCTCCTCGGAGTTGAAGACTTCATAACGGCACTGCACCGCTTGCGCCCCGGCCAGAAACCTCTGCCGCACCGCCGCAATCAGGCCCGGGCTCACGACGGAATCGGCATCGATTACCAGCACTGCCCGCGCAGTCCCGGCCAGAGCCGCGGCAAAGCCATAACTCAGCGCGCTGCCCTTGCCTCTCCGATCCTGATCGTTCAGCACCAGAACCCTTGCTCCCGCGGCCTCGGCCTCCGCCGCCGTCGCATCCGTGCAGTTATGCGCGATTACCACCAGATCCGCGCCCGGGCCGGCTGAGGACGCCAGGCTGCGAATGCAGCGGCCGACCAGAGCTTCCTCATTGTGAGCAGGAACCACGACAGTAAGCGGAAAATCCTCCGCTCCCGCCTCTTGCTCTCTGCCGCGCGCGGCGGGCAACAGAGAGGCTGCGGTCAAAACGAGAAGCTCCGCGAGCAATGGCAGGGTGGCCAGCACCAGCGCGATCCCCAGGATGTCAAACACGTGCGATAGAAACATAAGATCGTTCTCCGGATTGCCTTGGAGTTATGAGCTGCCGTTGCGCGGCGGCCGGCGCCTTGGACTCAATCTCATTCGCCGCCATTGCACTTCTTGTTATCCGGCCGATGCGCCGCCGCATGCCCCGGCAAGCATTTATCCGACATCCGCGGGGACCAGTTCCTCGATGAGCGCTTCCGCCTCCCTGCCTTTTGGCGGCAGGACCGGAATCGGTTCATGTGTAAGTCTCCGGCTGAGCAACTGCACCTGACGGTACACGTCGGGCACTTCCTGAACGTGAATCGGAATCAGCTTGCCGCCAATCCGGCAGAACGCCCAGTCCTTCCCAAACTGTGGTGCCGGCAGCGACTCCGGCTGGATGCGCCGCAATGCCTCGGCCACTTTTGGGGCCATGCGAAAGAAGAGCCGCAGCCGGGAAGCGCCTACAACGTGGACCAAAAGCCGATCCAGCCCCGCCAGCCAAAGCTCGCGCTTCCATGACCGGGCAACATTCATCACGTAGATGAGCGAGGCCAATGCGTCCGCACCGATGTAGGCGGTATTGCTCATATCGAGCACTACGTGCGATCCGGCGAGCACCGCGGTGCGCACATCGGATTCAAATCGCGGCAACAGTTTTCCTGTGAAATCGCCGTCGATGCGCATGACGGTTGCCGTGCCCACCATTTCTTTCGTGACCTGAGCCTGTTGGCGCCGTTTCCCCTGCATGGCCATGGCCGCAAGTTGCACGGGAAGATAGCGCGCCAAACCCACCGCATTGCCGAAATACCGGCTTGCCAGTCGCGAGGGCTCTTGCATCATCCGGTAGAACCATTCCATGCCGTAGCGCTGCATCCATACGGGCGCGCGGGCAACCCTGCCGCTCAGAAAATCGAACGAGGCGCCCACTCCGATGCAGACGGGAACCTCCAGCCGGAATCGATGCATGGCCAGCCATTTCTCCTGCTTGGGGTTTCCAAAGGCTACTAGAAGAATGTCCGGCCTGGCCGCCTCAATCCTCGACAGTATCTCCTCGTGATCCATCTCTTCCAATGGCTGATGCTTCGGGCAATAACGCCCGGCAATGCAAACGCCGGGAAAGCTCTTCTCCATCCAGGCCGCCGTGCCGGCGGAACTCTCTTCTTCGGCTCCCAGCAGGAAGATTCGATAGCCGCGGCGGGCCGACAATCTTGCCAGTTGCGGTACCAGATCGGCTCCTGCCACCCGCTCCCTCAGTCCCGCCCCCAACAGGCGCGATGCCCACACCAGCGGCGCGCCGTCGGCCAGGACGAGATCGCAGCGGCAGAGCGTCTCGTGCAGTTCCTCGTCGCGGATGGACTTCATGAGGAAATCGACGTTCGCCGTCGCAATCTGATGGAAGCCGCCTTCCGCAATGCTGGCCTCCACAGCGTCCAGAACTTCGTCCATCGTCAGGTTGTCAAGAGCCACACCCAGGACAGCTACTCGGGGATCTTTTGATTTCGCCATGGTGATCGCTCCACGATGCTTCGTTCAGGAACGGGCCGGTCCACTCCTCTCTACTCGATGGGAAGAGTGGTCGAACCCGCTGTTGGGGGAAAACGAGGCTACTGCGTCTTCGTGACCGGCGTAGACAGGAGGCCGCGAGTCAAGCGGCGGATTTCCCCAGGAGAGCGCCCCGCTTCGCGGTGACAAAAGACTGGAGAAATCCTGAAAAGCAGATCTGGGGAAATGGAAGGAGTGTCGCGGTTCGCGTCAGCAAGTTGTCGATTCGCCATTGCGGGAAGGACGGACATTTCCGCGAATTCAAGCGCCCCACTCCCGCCGTCCGCCGCAGCGGATTCTTGCGGCCAAGGTGGGTCTTCAGTAATCGGGTTTCTGGGACGGAATCAATTGTTCCGGCCGGCAACGTTTGTTCCAGGCCGATCAAGGACGGCTTCCACGTCGCTCAGGTTCAGCTCGGCAGAAATGGCTTGGGAGAACGTTGAAATGGTAACGATCAGACGAAGGCCGTTCTTGATTCGCGCCAACCGCCCCTGCACGCCGGCCAAAGGGCCCCGCGTGACTTTGACCAGAGTGCCTGGCGTCAGCGCGTCGCAGCGGTCGCAGGGCACGCTGCTGCCGAGAGTGCGGCGAACCGCCTCGATCTCGACCTCGGAGATCTGGCTTGGCGCATGGTTCCCTCCCAGCATGCGAACAACGCCGTTGGTCTCCAGCACCTTTACGCGGTTGCGCAAACTGGGGTCACAATGAAGAAACAAGTAGCCGCTGAACGCCGGCACCTCAATGAGCTTGCGGCGATCCTTCCATTGGTGCACTTCCCGCAACACGGGAAGGTACGTCGCGAATCCCTTCGTGGTCAGACCCAGCGCTACCCGCTGCTCGCAGCGATAGGCGGTCTGTACCGCGTACCAGGCGTGATGGGGTTTCTCCGCGAGCGGCATCTCCCCAATCTTGATTTCCGAGCTAAAGCAGGCTTCGCCCATGTCACTCCCATCTGAGTGCCGACAACTCGACTCAATCTGTCCAGAATGAAGAGGTAACGTGCAAGAGCGAAACGCTCCTGGCACCAAAGCAACAGCGGCAAACGCCGCCAGTCAATCAATCATTGGTGAAGAAGGTTTTCGCCGACCCCCATGTTTGCCCCAAAATTGCCGGCTTCCTTCATGGTCCGTTCAAATAGCCACTCCGCATCGCACCCCAATACCTTCGCGATCTCCTGCCGCATTTGCCGCTTGGGTACACGAACACCGTTGACGATTCGGCTCAGGTAAGCCTCATCGATGCCCACCAGCTTGGCCAGCCTATTCTGGCGCATACCGGTCGTGTACATTCGCAGCTTGAGATTGGGGTAGATAGAGCGCTCCTTTTCTGCCTGGGGAAAAGCAATCTGCCTTGAATGCGCCACTCCGTAGCGTGGCTGTCTCCCCAAGGCGCTTACATTCAGTATAGTGACGGCCATCACAGACATCGTTTCAAAGCCGCTCCATACTTTCTATAACGAAGTGTATGTGAAACTGAAAGAAATTGCCACTCATTCTTAGTACCCGACTCCAATTACGACAGTAATTTTCTATTGATTACCTTGCCGCCATCTTGCTCACAACATGCAGATTCTACAAACTTTACAGATTCTGCCTAGCAACTTGTGAAAGAAATGCGAAAGCGTGCGATTTTATGCAGACTTTATGACTCAGAAGAGAACGCCCTTACCATGGACCAGAAATGCTGGCAATTTATTGACATTTGGCGGATCATTGACGACGTGCCCGGATAGCCGGCAAACTGCGTACAAGCTCTTGTTCTTAGATGCGGCCGCATTGCGCGTCGATGCATTTCTCTTGAAGCGCAAACGAAGACTGCGCCGGGAACTCACGCCGCCCCGCAAATCCCTCCGATGGAGCCGCGGACCGCGTCTTCAAATCGAACCGGGCGCTGCAGGACCAACCAGTTCCCCGCCGGCGCGGCAACAGCTCCGGCAAAGCCGTCGATCGGTTCCAGATCCTGCACGCGCCAGCACGATTCGGCGCTCTCATCCGTCGCGCCACGCAGCGTTACCGGGCTCAGAGGCTCTTGCGACACGTCCACCCCATCCAACCCGCCCAACAGTCCACAACCGGCGGCCTTCAATACCGCTTCTTTCCGCGTCCAGAGACGCAGAAACACGCTGGCCTGTTCCGCAGGCGTGGCGGCCGCCGCAATCATCGCCGCTTCCCTCCGGGTGAAATGCGCGGAGGCTATCTCCACAGCCTCGACATTGCATCGAATTGCCTCCACGTCGATGCCGACTTCTCCAGCAGTTGTAAATGCGATCGCTCCCAGCCCGCCGGAATGAGATACATTGAAATTCAGCGCGGAGCGTTCGGCGACAGATGGCTTGCCGTAGCTATTGGCCGTCAGTGCAATCTTCTCGGGAGCCTTCTCCAGATACCTGGCCAGCCCAAGCCGGAGCATGGCCCGGCAAAGCCTGAACCGGGATGCGTCCCTCGGAAAAAGATAGCGATCCGCGCGGTTCCGCTCTTCGATCGACAAGATGTCGTCGAGATTCGAGCCTGGACTCAACGGCCTGTCCAGATCGATCGTCCAGACGTCGATAATCGCGCCGGGAGGCAGTTTGCGAAGTGGAAAGCCCTCGTTCATCGAGTCCCTTTTGTAGCAGGAAAATCCCCTGAGCGCAGGAGAACGGCGATTCCGCACAAACTGCAAAGCGTCACAGCTGTTCCGAAAACGCCGTAAGGAGGACCTCCGAGAACGCTATGCACATCTCCCCGCTCGTCATCCTTCTCGGCTGGATACCCGTCGGTGCCTATCTCTTCCGCCGCTACCCGGTCCGGATTGCAATCCTGGCCAACTTCCTCGGCGGCTGGGCAATTCTTCCCGGCGCAAGTTACCGGGCGACTCCAGACAGCTTTCCTTATTGGATTCTCGGCGTCTGTCTCCCGACTGACTATTTTCTCACCAAGGCCACGGCCACCGGACTGGCCGCTCTGGCGGGATTTCTTCTTTTTCATTCCGCGGATTTGAGAAGATTCCGGCCGGGCGTCTGCGATCTCCCTATGGCCGTATGGTGCTGCGTGCCTCTTCTGTCGGCGGCCGCGCACTGGAACACGCTTCGTGAGGGTCTGCTGGGCGCAACATACCAGACCATCTCCTGGGGTGTTCCGTGGCTTCTGGGCCGCATCTACTTTGCCGATGACGACTCGCTCCTGCTGGCAGCCCGAGCCTGCGTCATGGCGGGAATCTGTTACGTGCCAATCTGTCTGCTTGAGATTTGCGCGGGCCCACAACTCTATGCGTTCCTCTATGGTTACCAGCCCTACCGCTGGGTGGGCGCACAGCGCTATGTCGGCTTTCGTCCCATCGGCCTTATGGAGGACGGGAATCAACTGGGCGTCTGGATGGCAGCAGCTACTTTGCTGGCCGTCTTTCTCTCTCTCAATCGGCCGGCACGCCGCATTCTCGGCTTGCCCATGGGATGGGCCGCGGCCGGGTTGGCTGGCATCACGCTGCTCTGCCAGTCCGCGGGCAGTATTCTTTTGCTTCTCCTCCTGCTGCCTTTGGCGCTGTTGAAGCGACGCTCAATCCTGCGGGCGCTCGTCGCCGCTCTCATCCTGGGCATTCTCGCATTCGCGCTGTTCCGGATGACCAACCTGGTATCCCTGCGCTCGCTGGCGCACCGGAATGGAGTGGTCAGTTCTCTCTCGTCCGCCCTGACGAGCATTGGCCGCCACTCGCTCGTTTGGCGGTTCGCTCGCGAAGAAAGCCACATCCGAGTCGCGCTCCAACACCCTCTGCTAGGGTTTGGGCAATGGAACTGGTGGCAGAACGGCGAGTTCCGGCCATGGAGCCTGTGGCTGCTGGTATTCGGCATGTACGGATTGGTCGGCTTGATTGCGTTCGGGACGATCCTGATCCTGCCGGTCATGCGCGCCGTCTGGCCGCCCGCTGGCGGTGACGCTCCCAGCCACCCGAATCTCCGCCTGGCGCTGGCCGCCCTCATTCTCATGGTGGCCATCGACAACCTTCTCAACGGAGCAATGATTCTTCCCTACCTTCTAATCATGGGCGGGCTGACAGCCGTTCGCGGATCGAACAGCGGCGAAGGGACTCGGCTGAGCAATTCGATCTGAAGTGGGCCGGCGTCTCTTTCGAGCAGCGGTCCATCGCGCTTTCAAAGATAGAGACAAGGAAGTCCCGGCACATTCCTCTCAACGCCATCGCGTTTCAGGCTTTCCAGGAAGTCAAAGCAGCCAAGCGCGATCCCCGTCATGTCTTTCACTGTGGGAAGCGGAGTCCGGTTTACAACTGCCGCATGTGGTTCGACGCGGCACTGAAACTGGCCGGGATTGACAATTATTCGTGGCATTGCAACCAGCATACCTTTGCAAGTAGGCTGGTGATGGCGGGTGTTGACATCCGCACGGTCGCCGAACTGATGGGACACAGCGGCATTCAGATGACCATGCGTTATGCGCACCTGACGCCGCAGCACAACCGCTCGGCGGTGGACCAGCTTGTCTCCGCGGCCCCGGCCGTGGTCGCCAACCCAGTTCTTGGCGAAATTGAAGTGATGACTAAATCGGTGACCAGCAGAAACGCCAATTCTCGAATCCGGTCAAGACGTTACGATAATACGATTAGGAACAATAAGTTTTAAGACGTGGCCCCGTAGCTCAGGTGGCCCCGGCACGAAGGGCCGAGCCGGAATGGCCCAGCAGCTTCCTGAAACGGCTGCGTACAATCTATAGGTGTGGCCCCGTAGCTCAGGTGGCCCCGGCCCGAAGGGCCGAGCCGGAATGGCCCAGCAGTTTCCTGAAACGGCTGCGTACAATCTATAGGTGTGGCCCCGTAGCTCAGGTGGATAGAGCAGCAGTTTCCTAAACTGCGTGTCGGAAGTTCGAGTCTTCCCGGGGTCACCACTCCTTCTATTGCCTGTTCGGCTCATTTTCCGGGTGAGGCAGCCCGGTCCGCGCGACGGTTTTGGGGGCTCAAATTCAAGTTTTTCCACCGCGGCGGCTTTGACTCCGCGTCTCCAGGCGGCTATAAATGTTGATGTCATGGAAAGTGGTTCCATGGCGTCACGGCTGCTCTCTTGAAGGGCAGCGCAGTTCACCACGGCAATCGCCAGGATGCTCGGGAAGGCGGTGAAATTCCGCCACTGCCCCGCAACTGTGAGCGCCCCTGTTCCGCTGCCCGTCGTTTTGGGTGATCGGAGGCAGGAATTCAGCCAGGGTTGTTCCGCCGCGCGCGGACAACCGTGAGGGAAACCACTGGAGGCGAGGTTTTTCAGGCTCGTTTCTGGGAAGGTGGCTGGAGAAGGCGCAAGTCAGGAGACCGGTCCTCGGCGCTCAACCCGCTTGCGTTCCGAGGGGAACGAAGGAGCTTGTCATGCCTGTTTCCGCGTCTTTGCGCGCTCGCCTGCGCCGCGCGCTGCCCATTATCTTCCTTGCCATTCTCTTTACCGCGTCCGCCGCGTTTTGCCCGGCTGCATCCATCCGCGGCGTGGTAACCGACGCTTCGGGCGCACGGGTGACCGGAGCGAATGTGAATCTGCTCAGCAACGGAAAGGTCGTCGCCACCGCCGTCTCCACGGTTGACGGCAGCTTTCAGATTCTCACCGGGGTCGAGGGCCGGTTCTTCCTGGTGGTCTCGGCCAGGAGCTTCCGGCAGTTGGAGACGCCGGGCTTCTACGCCGGGCGGCTGGATAACATCGAACGCAATGTGGTGCTTGAGCCGGAGTGGGCGCGCGAGTCGATCGTGGTGACCGCGACTGGAACGCCGATGCCGCAGCCGCAGACCAGCGCCGCCACCAGCGTGCTGGGGCCGCTGGATCTGGCTCTGCGCGACGACCTGGTGAGCGCGCTGCGGATGATGCCGGGCACGTTCGTGGTGCAGACCGGCCAGCTTGGGGCGCAGAGTTCGCTGTTCGTCCGCGGCGGCGATTCGGATGCCAACAAGGTTCTGATGGATGGGGTCAGCGTTGGCGATATGGGCGGGCAATTCGACTTTGGGCCGTTTTCCACCACCGCGGTCGAGAGCGCCGAAGTCTATCGAGGGCCCGATTCGAGCCTCTATGGCGCCGATGCGGCCAGCGGCGTCGTGAGCCTGACCACTCCGCACGGGACTACGAGCTTTCCTTCGCTGCTGTTTGAGGGCGATGCAGGCACCCTGAACACTTCGCGCGAGCAATTTGAACTCGCCGGAGCGCACAACAAGCTGGATTACCTGGGCGCATTCAGTTGGCTGCAATCCGCCAACGATCTGCCCATGGACGAGTACCACGTGGCTACCACGGCGGCTAACATTGGTTGGCAGCCCAGCGGGAGCACGCAGATTCGAGCCACGCTGCATTACGGCGTGGATGCGACCGGGGTTCCCAACGCCTGGGATTTCTACCAAATCAGCGACGACCGCAAGCAGGGCGATCAGGATCTGTACGGCGCGGGATCGCTGGACAACCAGACCACGCCCGGCTTCCACAATCGCTTCCAGTTCGGGCTGGCGCGCAAGCGCGAGCAATCGCAGCAGTGGTATCCGGCCGGCATCTGCATTCCCGCCGGCAGTTGCGACCTCGCTCCCGGCTCATCCAACGCCGGCAATTTCTACGGCTTGCCGGTCACCATTGAGGGCGCCAACGGATACAGCGTCACCGGGCCGGCGCTTCTGGACTACAGTGCGGCAAACTACAGCGTCTATCCGAACCGGCTGGACCTGGTCTCGAACCGCGATCGGTTTCTCTACCAGGGCGACCTTCATTTGACGCCGCATCTTATGCTGGTGGGCGGCTTTCACTACGAGAACGAGCGCGCTGCCGAGCGGGAGCCCGTCTACTTCATCGACGAGGCCATCGATCGCGCCAACTACGACTTCCTTCTTGGCTTTCACGGCGACTTCAAGGAGCGGCTGTTTTATACGCTTGGCACAGACGAGGAGCACCTGCAACAGATCGGCAACAGCTTTTCTCCCCATGCCGGCGCGGGCTTCTATGCGCAGCGTCCCCGGCCGGGCGTATTCAGCGGAACCAAGCTGAACTTCAGCTTCTCGAAAGGCGTGCGCGAACCCAAATTGACCGATGAGTTTGGCTCGCTTTACGACTTTCTGGAGCAGAACGGCGGTCAGGCAACCATCCAGCAGTTGCATATCTCCCCCATTGAAGCGCCTGCCGCGCGCACCTGGGAGGGCGGCGGCGAACAAGCCTTCTGGGGCGAGCGGATCGTCTTCCGCGCCAGCTATTTCCACAACGAGTTTGGCCGCGAGATCGAATCGGTCGGCGCGGGACTGGTGCCCGCCTTGCTGCCCGGTCTTACCCCCCAGCAGCAAAGCATCCTCGAAGCATTCCTCCAGAACAACGACGCCTACTCGTTGGACCTCAATTCTCTCGCCTTCCGCGCGCAGGGGATTGAGAGCACGGTCGAGAGCGGGATTGGCAAGAGCATCTTTCTTCGCGGCGGTTACACCTATCTGGATTCCGTGGTGCAGCGTTCCTTCTCCAGCGACAATCAGGCGCTGTTAGGCGGCTACGCGCCCTCCTTTGACGGAATCCCGGTGGGCATCTACTCGCCGCTTACTGGCGCGCGCCCCTTTCGGCGTCCGCCTCATACGGGATTCTTCACGGCAAGTTATGCGAGCCGGCGAATCACGGGCGTCTTCACCTCGGCCTTCTCCAGCCGCAGCGACGACTCCACGTTTCTGGGCTACGCGAACCTTCAGCAAGGAAATTCGCTGCTGCTGCCTAACCGCAATCTGGATCACGGCTACGCCAAGCTGGACCTTGGCGGAAGCTACAGTCTGCTGTCATGGCTGGCGATCTACGCGCAGGCCGAGAACCTGCTGAACGATCGCCACATTGCCCCCATCGGTTATCCCAGCCTGCCCATTACTATCCGGACCGGGTTGCGCGTGCAATGGGGTTTGGGTAGCGGCCGCTGACGCTTCGGTCCAATTCGCCGCGTCGATCTGACAGCTTTGGCGTCGTTACTCTCTCTTCGCTCTGCCCGGAATGGGATGCGCCGGTCCGCCTTAAACCGATTTACTTCGAGGCAGCACGGGCTCCGCTGTGATAACATTCGCTGGTTGAAGCAGGGAGGGATTGGCGATGAGGCTGCGGCTGGGCTCGGGCATGCTTTGGGGATGGATTGCGGGGCTGGTTTTGGCGGCGGGCTTGGCGCGCGTGGCCGCGGCGCAAGTGGATTTTCCCTTCCGCGACCCCAAGCTGGGCGACGATCAACGCATCGACGACCTGCTGGGCCGGCTGACGCTGGAAGAGAAGCTGACGCTCCTTTCGGACCACACGAAGTTTCCGCGGCTAGGGATCGCTTTTTCCGGCCAGGTAGAGGGGCTGCATGGGCTGGCGCTGGGCGGCCCGGGCGGCTGGGGCGGCTGGGGCAAGCAGCCTGTTCCGACAACGACCTTTCCGCAGGAAAAGGGGCTGGGCGAGACCTGGGATCCTGACCTGCTCAAGAGGATTGGGGCGCTGGAGGGCTACCAGGCGCGCTATGACTACCAGAATCCCAAAATCGACCGCGGTGGGGTGGTAATTCGCTCGCCCAATGCCGATCTGAGCCGCGATCCGCGCTGGGGCCGCACCGAGGAGTCCTATGGCGAAGACCCGTTCTTGGTTGGCACGCTGACGGTCGCGTTTATCCGCGGCCTCCAAGGCCCCGATCCAAAACACTGGCAGGCCGCTTCGCTGATGAAGCATTTCCTGGCCAACGAGAACGAGGACGGCCGCTCCCACACCTCTTCGGACTTCGATGAGCGGCTCTTCCGCGAGTACTACTCCGTGCCTTTCCGGATGGGCTTCGAGCAGGGCGGCTCGCGGGCAGTGATGGCCGCGTACAACGCCTGGAACGGCACGCCGATGCTGGTCCACCCGGTGCTGAAAGACGTGATGATCAAGGAGTGGGGCAACGACGGGCTGATCTGCTCGGACGGGGGCGCTCTGGGGATGCTGGTTTTCGCGCACAAAAGCTTCCCTGACAAGGAGCACGCCGTGGCGGCCGCGGTGAAGGGCGGCGTCAACAACTTCCTCGACTCATACATCGGCGACCTGCGCAAGGCGCTGAAGAATGGCCTGCTGACCGAGGCGGACCTGAACGCATCCCTGCACAACGAACTGCGCGTCTTTCTGCGGCTGGGCGAGTTTGACGCGCCTGGAGCAGACCCTTACGGCGAGATCGGCCGCAAACCGGGAGAGTATCTCAACACGGGCTCGGCGCTGGCGCGGCTGGCCACCGATGAATCGGTGGTGCTGTTGAAGAACGAGAACAATACTCTGCCGCTGGACCGTACGAAGCTGAAGACAATCGCCGTAATTGGGCCGTTTGCCGACCAGGTGCTGCTGGATTGGTACAGCGGAACGCCGCCGTATGCGGTGAGCACTCTCGATGGGATTCGCGAGGCGGCCGGTCACGACGTGAAGGTGCTCTCCTCCGACACCTCCGACCCTGGGGAGGCCGCGGCCCTGGCCCGTAAGGCGGACGTGGCGATTGTGGTGGTGGGCAACCATCCTGAATGCAATGCCCCTTGGGCCCAGTGTCCCACACCCTCCAACGGCAAGGAAGGCATGGACCGCAAAACCATTGTGCTGGAGCAGGAGGAGATGGTGAAGAAGGTCTTCGCGGCCAATCCCCGGACCATCGAGGTCTTGCGGGCCAGCTTTCCTTATGCCATCGTCTGGAGCCAGCAGAACCTGCCGGCGATCGTGCACATCACGCATAACAGCCAGGAGGAAGGCCACGGGCTGGCCGACGTGCTCTTTGGCGACTACTCGCCGGCTGGCCGTCTCACCCAGACTTGGCCCACGGGCGATGCGCGGTTGCTGCCCATCATGGATTACAACCTGCTCCACGGGCGGACTTATCTCTACAGCAAAGACAAGCCGCTCTACGCCTTCGGTTACGGGCTCAGCTACACGAGCTTTGCCTATGAGGGGCTGAGCTTGAGCGCGCCCAAGGTGGCGGCCGAGGGCACGGTCCAGGTGACAGTGAAGGTGAAGAACACCGGCCAGCGCGCAGGCGACGAGGTGGTGCAGATGTACGTGCAGCACCTGGACTCCAAGGTCGAGCGGCCAAACCTGGAACTGAAGGGATTCAAGCGGGTAAGGATCGAGGCCGGCGCGGAGCGGGATGTGACGATGGAGCTGAAGCCGCGCGACCTGGCCTACTGGGACGCGGCGGCTCATCTGTGGCGCGTGGAAAAGGAGCAGGTGCGGGTGCTGGCCGGCGGATCGAGCGACAAGCTGCCCGTTCAGGCGGACGTGAAGGTCGATTCGAGCGGAGAGTTCAAACCATAGAGCCTCTACCGCTTCTTCGCCTTTGCCGGCCGGGCCGGCTTCTTGGCGGCCTTCTTGACGCCCGCCAGCTTCAGCGCCTTCAGTGCGGCCCGATTCTTCTTGATCAGGGCGCAGCGCTGCTCGACGCAGGCGTAACTGCGCAGCGGATCGGCTGGGGTATTCATCACATAGTCCAGCAGCCTGGTGATCGTGCTTGCGGCCACGTGCAGCCGCGTGTCCGATGAGGCGTAGTAGATCAGCACATCGCCGTTCTTGCGTTCGATCCAGCCGCTGCTGAAGACGACGTTCGACACATCGCCCACGCGCTCGGCGCCCTTGGGAGCGATAAAGTAACCCGCCGGCTTGTGAGTGACCACCCACGGCCGCTCTAACTCGCACAGAAACATATAGAGCACGTAGCGCAGACCAGCCGCCGTGTTGCGCACTCCATGGGCCAGGTGCAGCCAGCCCCGCTTGGTCTTGATGGGCGCGGGGCCCAGGCCGTTCTTTACCTCTTGAATGGTGTGGTACTCGCGGTTGTCGAGGATGATCTCCTCGCCGACCTCGGCCTGCTCGATGCTCGGCGACAATCCCCAGCCGATGCCGCCTCCCTTGCCGGCCTGTATGAAGTCGTCCTGCGGCCGCGTGTAGAAGGCGTACTTGCCATCGACAAACTCGGGATGCAGCACCACGTTGCGCTGCTGCGGAGACTTCGATTTGAGATCGGCCAGCCGCTCCCACGTCTTCAGATCTTTGGTGCGGGCGATGCCGCACTGCGCCACCGCCGAGGAAGTGTCCCACTGCGGCGCCGCCGGGTCTTTGCGCTCGGTGCAGAAGAGGCCATAGATCCATCCGTCCTCGTGCTTCACCAGCCGCATATCGTACACATTGGTATCCGGGCTGGCGGCCTCGGGCATCACGATCGGATACTCCCAGAAGCGGAAGTTATCCTTGCCATTCTCGCTCTCGGCGACGGCGAAGAAGGATTTGCGGTCCGCGCCTTCAACGCGCGCCACCACCAGAAACTTCCCCTGGTGCAGGATAGCGCCTGCATTGAACGTCGCATTGATTCCCATGCGCTCCATCAGGAAGGGATTCGTCTTCTGGTCGAGGTCGTAGCGCCAAGTTATGGGCGCGTGTGCCGCCGTCAGCACCGGAAATTCGTAGCGGTCATAAATGCCATTACCGCCGGGTAACTTGCGGTTGCGCCGCACCAGCAGCTTCTCCTGCTGCTTGAATAACTCCTGGACGCTCTTCTTGAAAGTTGCACGATTCATCTGAGTTCTCCTGTCCTTCAATCTTAGCTTTGCGCCTTAGCCAGGCCGTCCACCCGCTCCATCACTTCAAAGCACGCGCGGCTATTGTGGTAGGGACACTTCCAGGGGTCCACCTTGAATTGCTCCGCGCTGGGAACGCCCGACCGCGATACCAGCCAGAACCATTCTCCATGCTCATGATCGACGATGTACTTGTCGATGAACGCCCAGCTTCTCTCGGCGGCATTCAGAAAGTGCGGCCGACCGGAAAGCTGGTAGGCGTTGAAGAAGCCGACGACGGCCTCCGCCTGCGGCCACCAATGCTTGTCGGTATCGATGATTCCGGTAGGATCGGCCTCGTAGAGCAGCCCGCCATCCGTGTCCAAACCCTGCTCGTAAACGGCCTGCGCCATCTTTACCGCAGCCTCGCGCACTCGCCTCAGAATGCCCTTGTCGCCGAGAACCTCCGCCGCCTCGCACAGCAACCAGCTTCCCTCGATGTCGTGGCCGAACGAGACTTTCTCCGAGCGCGGGCGCCACTCCTCGTCGAAGAAGAGAATGAAGTGCTGAGTTATTGGATCGAGGATGCGATCGAGAAAGACTTCGATGAGTTCCCGCAGCCGGAGGCGGACAGTCGAATCCTCGCGGCAGCGCAACAGCGTGGCATAAGCCTCCATCAGATGGAGATGAGTGTTCATGGACTTCTTCTCGTCCATGTCTACATCGCTCAGGCGCTGATCCACGGCCAGCGTCCAGTCCCGCTCATAGGTCTCGAAGTAACCGAGGTGCGTTGCATCGTGGCCCGCGGCATCGATCCTCTCCACCAGGCGCAATGCCCTGGCCAGTATCTCGGCGTCTTCTGTTGCGTGGTAGTACTCGGCCAGCGCGTAGACGGCAAAGGCCTGCCCATAAATGCGCTTCTTGGTGTCGATGGGCCGGCCCTCGAAATCGACCATCCAGTAATAGCCGCCAAACTCTGGGTCCCGGAAGAAGCGGACAAGATACTCATAGGCGCGGCGAGCGGCGGCAAGATACACCGGGTTGTCATAAACATTGAAGGCCTTGGAAAAGGTCCACAAGATGCGCGCGTTCAGAATGAGTCCCTTAGCGGCGCGCTGATCGACCGTCAAATCATTGGCAATCTGGCCGCGAAAGCCGCCAAACTCGCCGTCGATGCCGTACTTGAGCCAGAAGGGCAGGATGTCGGAGAGCAACTCCGCTTCCACCTTCCACCGTAACTCTTGCACTGGAGCGCCTCCTTCAGGAACCATCCGCTGTCGCCTAAGTCTCTGACCGGGTGATTTTGTCCTTCCCACCCTAGCGGCAAAGGCAGAGACGCCGCGAGGGTGGGGCACCCACATTGGTACAAGAATAAACGGTCAGAGACCAGTAAGTCCGCCGTATCCAGATCAGGCAGTCTGCGCCAGAATCGCGTCGATCCTGCCTAACTCCACTACCGAGAATTGCAGGTTAGCCAGCGCCGCCACGTTCTGCTCAATCTGCTCCACGCGGCTGGCGCCGATTAGCGCCGAAGTCATGCGGCCGTCGCGCAGCACCCAGGCCAGAGCCATCTGCGCCAGCGACTGCCCGCGTTCGGCGGCCACCGCGTTCAGCGCGCGCACCTTGGCCAGGCGATGTTCATCGATGTCGTGCTTCTTCAGAAACCCATGCGGCTTGTTCGCGCGCGAGTCGGCGGGGATGCCGTCGAGATAACGGTCGGTCAGCAAGCCCTGCGCCAGCGGGCAGAAGGCAATCCCGCCCACGCCCTCATTGCCCAGAACGTCCAGCAGTCCGCTTTCAACCCAGCGATCGAACATCGAGTACTTGGGCTGGTGAATCAGGCAGGGCGTCCCCAGTTCGCGCAGAATCTTTGCGGCCGTGGCGGTCTGCCTGGCGTCGTAACTGGAGATGCCGGCATAGAGCGCCTTGCCGCTGCGCACCGCCTGATCGAGCGCTCCCATCGTCTCCTCGACTGGCGTTTCGGGATCGGGCCGGTGTGAGTAGAAGATGTCAACGTACTCCAGGCCCATGCGCTTCAAGCTTTGATCCAGGCTGGCCAGCAGGTACTTGCGCGATCCCCAGTTGCCGTAAGGGCCGGGCCACATATCCCAGCCGGCCTTGGTGCTGACGATCAATTCGTCGCGATGCGGCTTGAGGTCCAGGCGCAGAATCTCGCCGAAGTTACTCTCCGCGCTTCCAGGCGGCGGCCCGTAGTTATTGGCCAGGTCGAAGTGCGTGATGCCCAGATCGAAGGCCCGGCGCACCATGGCGCGGCTGTTCTCAAAAACGTCCACCCCGCCGAAGTTATGCCACAAGCCCAGAGAGATAGCGGGCAAGCGCACGCCGCTCCGGCCGCAGCGGCGATACTGCATGGTGTCATAGCGCTGTTCGCTGGCAACGTACAAGGTAATTCTCCTAACTCAGAACGCCCCTGATTGTAACTTCCTTCCGCCCGTCCGCGGGCGGAGCCACGATATTGCCCTCGATCGGCGTTCCATCCACGGTCAGTGCAATCCGGTTGCCCTCGCCCTGGCGCTCTATGGAGATCTTGTAAGTCACCCCGCGGAAGATGCGGGTCGCGGTGAAGCCCGGCCAATTCCTGGGAATCACCGGAGCGATCTGCAGCCCGTCGAGCGTAGTGCGCACACCGAGTATCCACTGCGCGATGGCATAGTAGTTCCACGCCGCCGTGCCCGTGAGCCACGAGTTCTTGGCCTCGCCGAAGGTGGGCGCATCCTTGCCCGCGATCATCTGCGCGTAAACATACGGCTCGCAGCGGTGCAGCTCGCCGATCTCCTCGCGCGCCGAGGGATTGATGCGGCTGTAGTAGTCGTGCGCCGCATCGCCGCGGCCCAGGCGCGCCTCACCGATCATCACCCACGGATTCACATGGCAGAATATGCCCGCATTCTCCTTATATCCCGGCGGGTAAGAGGAAATCTCGCCCAGGTTGAGGTAGTACCTGGAGTAAGCCGGCTGCTGCACCACGATACCGTGCTTGGTGGCCAAATGCTCGCGAGTCGCGTCCATCGCCTTCAGGGCCGTGCCATCCTCCAAGCCGATCCCGGCCAGCACACAGAAGCCATTGGACTCGATGAATATCTTGCCCTCTTCACAATCCTTGGAGCCGATCTTGGCGCCGAAGTCGTCGTAGGCGCGCAGAAACCACTCGCCGTCCCAGCCATGCTTGCGGATGACCGCCAGCATCTTCTCGGTCTCGCCAATATAGTGACTGGCCTCGGCGGCCAACCCGCGGCGGCTGGCAATCGCGGCCAGCTCGCGGCCGGCGTGGACAAACAGCCCGGCGATGAAGACCGACTCGGCCACCTTGCCGTCCTTGTTGGTGGTGGTCTGGAAGGATTGGCCCGGCGTATCGGAGAAGCAGTTGAGGTTGAGGCAGTCGTTCCAGTCGGCGCGGCCAATCAGCGGCAACCCATGCGGCCCCAGGCGAGCCAACGTATAAGAGAAGCTGCGCTGCAGGTGATTGTAGAGCGGCTGCTCGGAGCCGGGTTCGTTGTCGTAGGGCACCGGCTCGTCCAGAATGCTCCAGTCGCCGGTCTCCTTGAGATAGGCGCTGACGCCAACGATGAGCCAGTGCGGATCGTCGTTGAAGCCGCCGCCGATGTCGTTGTTGCCGCGCTTGGTGAGCGGCTGATACTGGTGATAGGCGCCGCCGATGGGCAACTGAGTCGCCGCCAGGTCGAGGATGCGCTCGCGGGCGCGCGCGGGCGCCATGTGCACAAAGCCCAGCAGGTCCTGGTTGGAGTCGCGGAAGCCGAGGCCGCGGCCAATCCCGGATTCGTAGAACGACGCCGAGCGCGACATATTGAAGGTAGCCATGCACTGATAAGCGTTCCAGATATTGACCATGCGGTCGGTGTGAATGTCGGGCGTACTTACCTGGAAGATGCCCAGCAGGCCATCCCAGTATTGGCGCAGACGCTCGAAGGCCGCGTCGGCCTCGAGGGGATCGAGATACTTGGCTATCGTCGGCTTCACCAGCGCCTTGTTGATGGTCTGCGAGCCGGGCGGATCGAACTTCTGATCAACCGGATTCTCGTGGTAGCCGAGCAGGAAGACGATCTGGCGGGTCTCGCCGGGCTCCAGGTCGAGCTTGACCTGATGCGCGCCCATGGGCGCCCAACCGTGCGCGATGGAGTTGGTTAGCTGTCCGGCTTCGACCGCGGCGGGCGAATCCCAGCCGCGATAACGGCCTAGGAAGGCCTCGCGCTGGGTATCGAAGCCCGCCAGGGGCTCAGAGCAGGCGAAGTAAGCGAAGTGATCGCGGCGCTCGCGGTACTCCGTCTTGTGGTAGATCACGCCCTCCTCGACTTCCACCTGTCCGGTGTTGAAGTTGCGCTGGAAGTTGGTGGCGTCGTCCTGGGCATCCCACAGGCAGAACTCGATCGACGAGAATGCGGAGATTTGCGCCTTGGTCTGGCGGCGGTTGGTCACCGTGAGCTGCCAGACTTCGAGGTTCTCGTCCAGCGGGACGAAGTAGCGGGTGTGCGCCTCGATTCCGTTCGAGGTCGAGCCGATGACGGTGTAGCCCATGCCGTGGCGGCAGGAGTAGTCCTCCAGCTCGCGGCGCGTCGGCTGCCACGAAGGCGACCAGAACTGGCCCGATTCCTGGTCGCGCAGATGAACGTAGCGCCCGCCAAGATCGAAGGGCGCGTTGTTGTATCGATAGCGGGTGAGCCGGCGAAGGCGGGCGTCGCGATAGAACGAGTAGCCCCCGGCGGTGTTGGAGATGATGCCGAAATACGCCTGGCAGCCCAGGTAGTTGATCCACGGCAGCGGTGTATCCGGCTGCGTAATCACGTATTCGCGGCTTCGGTCGTCGAAGTATCCAAATTTCATGGTGGTTGTTCCCCCCAGGAAACGGCAGCCCTTGCGCGGCCCCCGGTTGATAAAACTCGATCAAACGTTTTTCCAGTGGATTCTGCTACTATTGGAAGACGAAACGCGATTATACTCGATGGGATATGTGTGCGGGCAAGTTCCGCGCGCGAAAGTGAAGCGATTTACCGCTGGTATCCGGCGTCGTTGCCAGAGCTTGCGGCAATGTGAGACCATTTGGCGTTTTCCGATCATTTTCGGAGCCCTTCCGCGAGGCGAGACCATAAAGATTATGACGAATTCCTTCTCCCAGCCGTGGATTGGCGCGCGATCCGGTCGCTGCCACCCCTTTGCCCGGCGCGGGAGCTGGAGGGGTCTGGCCGCGGCAAGTTGTGGAGAATCAGTTCTGTCGCCCGCGGAGAGCGGAGAGAGGATGCCGATAGGCATCGAGGAGTCGCATGCTTCACCTTCACGTAATTGACATCGTCATCATCGTAGCCTACCTGCTGAGCACGGTGTTCATAGGCTACTGGGTTTCAAAACGCGCTTCGCAGAGCATGCAGAATTACTTCCTGGGCGGCAATGCCATGCCCTGGTATATGCTGGGCATCTCCAACGCATCGGGAATGTTCGACATCAGCGGCACCATGCTGCTGGTCTCCTGGATGTTCGTCTACGGCCTGAAGAGCGTGTGGATACCCTGGCTCTGGCCCACCTTCAACCAGATATTCCTCATGGTCTACCTTTCCTCATGGCTTCGCCGATCGAACGTAATGACCGGCGCGGAGTGGATCAAGACCCGCTTCGGCACCGGATTGGGCGCGCAGCTCTCGCACGTGATCGTCGTGATCTACGCCTTCGTCAGCATCATCGGATTCTTCACCTATGCGTTCAAGGGCATCGGCAAGTTTGCTCAGACCTACCTGCCATGGCATTTGTCGGCCAATGAATATGCGCTGATTCTGATCGCCATCACCGCCATCTACGTGATCAAGGGCGGCATGATCAGCGTGGTCATCACCGAGGTGGTGCAATTCTGCATCCTCTCCGTCGCCTCCTTTGCCGTAGGCATTATCGCCATGCGCAAGGTGGCCCCTGAGATGCTTCACAGGGTGGTTCCCGCCGGCTGGGACAACATCTTCTTCGGCTGGCATTTGAATCTGGACTGGTCCACGCTGCTCCCGGCCGCCACCGCCAAGATTGCCGACGACAGGTACGAGCTCTTCGGCTTCTTCGTCATGATGCTGCTCTTTAAGGGCATACCGATCTCCGCGGCCGGCCCGGCGCCGAACTACGATATGCAGCGCGTTCTTTCCGCGAAGAATCCGCGCGAAGCCTCCATGATGAGCGCCTGGGTCAACATTGTGCTCACCCCTCCCCGGTACTTCCTTATCATGGGTCTCACGGTGCTGGCGGCGGCCTTCTTCGGGCCCGACCTGCGCGCCATGGGAAGCCATATGGACTTCGAACTGGTGCTGCCGCTGGCATTGGGGCGCTTTGTCCCGATGGGCCTGCTCGGCTTCCTGATCGCCGGCCTGCTGGCCGCCTTTATGTCGAACTTCGCGGCTACGGTCAACGCCGCGCCGCCCTACTTTGTCAATGACATCTACAAGCGCTACATCAATCCCAACGCTTCGCCCAAGACTTATGTGCGGCTGAGTTATCTCGCTTCCTTTACGGTGATCGTGATCGGCGTCATCTTCGGCTGGAACGTAACCTCCGTCAATGAGGTCGTGGTGTGGATTGTCTCCGGCCTTTGGGGAGGGTACACAGCTTCCAACGTCCTCAAATGGTACTGGTGGCGTTTCAACGGCTACGGCTACTTCTGGGGCATGGTCACGGGCATTGCCTCCGCGCTGGCGATGCCCAGAATTGCTCCCCTCTTTCCATTCGTGCAGCACCTGATGGCAACCTACACCATAAACATGGAGGTGGTGATCATCTTCCCGCTGGTGGTGGGCATTTCGCTCATCGGCTGCCTGCTGGGCACGCTGCTCACCAAGCCGGAATCGGATGAGGTGCTCATGGACTTCTACCGCCGGGTGCGGCCGTGGGGCTTCTGGGGACCGGTGCTCAGAAAGGTGCTGGCGGAAGACCCCGGCTTCCAGCGCAACAAGGATTTCTTCCGCGACATGTTCAATATCGCCGTCGGGATTGTGTGGCAGGTTTCCCTGGTGGCGCTGCCCTTGTACATCGTGATTCAGGAGTTCGACCGCGCCGCCATCGCCTTGGGCGTGATTCTGGCAACCTCGCTGATACTCAAACTCACCTGGTATGACCATTTAGCCGTGCGCGAGGTCGAGACCGATAAGGCCGCTTCCGCGAACAGCTAACCAGCTCGACCGGGCTGCTGTATTCCCGAATGGAACCTCAGCCGCCATTTGTTTGCACACGGGAGCATTTCGAAGCCCCTCTACCGCGCAAGAAAGGCCACGTCCCTTGGACCGCCGCTCGGGAACATCGGATACACAAGTCTTGCCAGCCGCTCAGCGGACGGGAGTGTCCGTTGAGCGGACTTCCTACCACGGTTGGCCCGGCTGCTTTCTCATCTCCAACGGCAGCGTGGAAGCCGTCGTCGTGCCCGCCATTGGCCGCGTGATGCAACTGCGGCTGGCGGGCGAGGCGGACGGCGCGTTCTGGGAGAACCGGGCATTGGATGGGCAACTCCACGACGCGGTCTCGAACGACTGGATCAACTTTGGCGGAGACAAGTGCTGGCCCGCTCCGCAGACAGTCTGGACCGGCCAGCAAGGCCGCGACTGGCCACCTCCAGCGGCCTTCGACGCGCGGCCCGCCGAGGCTGTCGCCAGCGAGCGCGGCGTGGTGGTGACCTCGCCCATCGATCCCGGCTTCGGCATCCAGGTTGTCCGCCATGTGGAACTGGACGCCGGGCAGCCCATCATGCGCATCTCAACCGAGTATCGCAAGCTTCTGGGCGGCGCTGTCAGGGTGGGCATCTGGACCGTTACCCAGTTGCAGGAACCCGAGCATATTTGCATCCTCCTCGCCGCAAAATCGAAGTTCGCGGCGGGCTATCTGCGGCTGCTGGCGGCCGAACCCGCGGACTTGAGGATCGACGGACGCCTGCTCTCCTTCGCGCGCCATCCACGCCAGTCCGTGAAGGTGGGCACGGATGGAGGCAGCCTGGCTTGGGTGGGACGGAAGTGCGTGGTCCGGATCGACGCGGAGGTTGGGCCGGGAGAATATCCCGATGGCGGCTGCGTCACCGAGGTCTATACCAACCCCGATCCTCTTAAATATGTGGAACTGGAGACTCTCGGGCCCTTGACGACGATGAATGCCGGCGACCAGATCGAGCAGACCACGGTATACACGGTGATGCCCCGGTCGACGCCGGACTCTGCAGCCGAAGCGCGCAGGGCGTTGAGCTGACGACAGGAGTTGTGTCGCTGACGTTCCGCCTCGCGCGCACTGTGAAGGGCCGAGGAACTTAGTTGCACTTCTAGATTTATCTCATAGATTCAATTATCTTTATTGATTCATAGACCATCGCCTTCCTCTTTCCTTTTGAGAACCAGAAGCGGGCTTCCGGACTGGCCGCGGACGAGGCGCGAAAAAAAGAAAAAATAGGGACTTGACAAAGAACGGTTCATGGGCGTGTAATGTGCCCGACTCTGAAATATGAGTTTTTTGCGATTTTGCTAAAACGTTTGACTTCTACAACTGAAACGTTTGAGTTGAAAATCCCAAAAAGCGGAGAAAGGCGAATTGCCTCTTCCATTCCACGGAGAAGAATCGGACGGCTCCGGCGCTGTGACAGGCGCGGCAAGAGGAACGGAAACAGGGGCTTGACAACCGGCACCTCCTGGGCGTGTAATGTGCGCGACCCTGGAAAACGGGTCTTTTCCTCATATTACTCAATCGGTTTACTGCTTTAGGTAAAGCGATTGAGTTGAAAGATCCCCAAAAGCGTAGAAAAGCAGATTTGCATCTTCCATTTCGTGGAGAA
This sequence comes from Occallatibacter sp., assembly GCA_050014575.1. Taxonomy (GTDB): domain Bacteria; phylum Acidobacteriota; class Terriglobia; order Terriglobales; family Acidobacteriaceae; genus Telmatobacter. The sequence continues at coordinate 66,245 of JBEKDB010000003.1, forward strand.
AAACCCGGCTGGTAAGGCACTCGATCTGGGTTCCTGCCGCCTCGGGCTGATAGGCCGGAACCGGGATTGGCCGGGATTCTGAGATGCTTTCCGGGAGGTTTGGATGCATGTGGTTTCCCGCGGCGGAAGCGCTTTTGGGGTCGACTGGTAACACGAGCACGGTGGACTGAAGGATCGCTGGGCAGATCGATGCTCTTGTGAGAGGTTCTTCGGTGCATTTCAACGGGCTTCAGTCCTGACCAACGGGGCAGCGGCTGAGGTACGAGACAAGAAACTGAAACAACTTTGAAAAGGATGGTCACATGAGACAAGCGAGATACAGGTTCTTCCTGCTGCCGTTGCTCTTCGTATTGGCATGCGTGGGAGCATTTGCACAGGCCAACTCCGAGCTCACCGGCATCGTCACGGACCAGACCGGGGCGGGGGTTCCGGGAGCGAGCATCGTGCTCACCGATCCGGCCACTGGCGCGGTTCACTCAACCGTAAGCGGATCCACCGGCCTGTACGACATACCCGGCTTGAACCCCGCCACCTACAACCTGAAGATCACGGCCAAGGGCTTCGAGGCGTACGTCCAGAACGGCATCGTGGTCAACGTTTCCATGACGTTCACCGCCAACGCCAAGCTCACCGTTGGCGCCGAAAGCCAGACGGTTTCGGTCGAGGCCGACGCCCTAACGGTACAGGCCGACACCAACGTGGTCAGCACCCTGATCAACTCGGAGGAGATCACCTCCATCGCCACCGAGAACCGCAACTTTGCGGCTCTGGCTGCTCTTGGCCTGGGCGTCAGTTCTGAACTGCCAGACAACAACTCCCTCGGTGCGTTTGGCGCCAACTTCAGCCTCGAATTCAACGGCCTGCGCGAGGCCCACAACATCTGGCTGATCGACGGCGGCGAGTCGGCTGACCGCGGCGGCGGCGGCGGCACGCAGATTCAGCCTTCGCAGGACGCCATCGCCGAGTTCCAGATGATGACCTCGAACTATCCTCCCGACTACGGCATCTCCTCCGGCGCCACCATCAGCATGTCGCTGAAGTCGGGCACCAACCAATTCCATGGCGGAGCGTGGGAAGAGAATCGCGCCACCGCTTACAACGCCAACTCCTTCTTCAACAAGTACAACGGCGCCACCAATGCCAGGCCGGCAACGCATTACAACGTATACGGCTTCAACGTCGGCGGCCCCATCTACATCCCTCACACTTACAACACCAACAAGAACAAGGGTTTCTTCTTCTTCAACCAGGAGTGGCGCAAGACGTCCGCCGTGGCTTCCAGCAACAACGCCACCCTCGACAAAGCGGATGTTCCGGTTTCTGGCACGGATCTCACCTACGTCGATCCAACGTATGCTGCAGCGCATGGTGCGGCCTTTACATGGTTGCAGGTCCCCAATGTTGCTCCTGGATCGGATTACGCGGTCAACCACCTTGGGGCTCTGACCCCCAACGGTTGCTTCCAGGGAACTAAGTCCTTGGATTCGGTTTCTGGCAAAATGTTGTGCCCAGCCGGACAGAAGATTCCTCATGGACTGTTCGATCCCAACGCGGTTATTTACCTAACGGCAGGCATTCTGCCCGCGCCGAACGTTGGAAGCACGGACTATAACGTCGCCAGCGTCCCGCTCCCGCAAAAGGTGGAAGACACCGTCGTCCGCGGCGATTACAACTTCAACGATAAGTGGGCGCTCCTGGTTCACTACATCGGAGATCATCAGAATCAGAACTACGGCAATCCGGAACTTGGCTGGTGCGGATGCAATTACAACACCCTGACCAGCATTCTCGCCTCGCCGGCCCATAGCGCTACCGCCAAGTTGACCGGCGCCATCAAGTCCAACCTGCTGCTGGAAGTCAGCATGAACTATGACGGCAACGGGGCCGACATCGTGCCCAGCGCGAACACCTTCCTGCCCTCGACCTGGACGGTTTCTCCGGTTGTGTCGGCTTATACCATCACCCGGAAGACCTGGCCCGGCATGGGTTGGGGCAGCACCCTGGGCGGAGGAAAATCGGAAGACACAGCCACCGAACCCTATCACAATGCGGCCCAGGACTATTCTCCCAAGGTGGACGTCTCCTACACCAAGGGCAAGCATCAACTCAAGTTCGGCTTCAGCTACAACCGCTATACCAAGAACCAGATGCTCTACGGCGATTCGCAGGGCTACTACAACTGGGGCCAGTTGTCGGGCGACACGCTCATGGATACTCTTTTGGGCCTGCCCAGCAGCTACAGCCAGAATCAGTCCGCGCCGATTCGCCACTACGCCAACCAGACTCCTTCGGTTTACGCCATGGACAACTGGCACGTGACCCCGCGCCTCACCCTGCAGCTCGGCCTCCGTTACGACGCCCTGCCGCACGCCTGGGAGCGCGATAACCTCCTTGGCAACTTCAATCCGGCTACTTACCAGACGGGCGCGGCCGCTGCTCCGGTGTGGAACGCCGACGGCACCATCAGTTCGCACAGCCCGACTCTGTACACCTTCGGCGGTATCCCCGCGTACGTCAACGGCACCAACCTTGCCGGCGTTAACGGCTACCCGCGTGGCGTGGTCACCAACGACTACAAAACCTGGCAACCCCGCTTCGGCTTCTCCGAGGATCTCTTCGGAAACGGCAGGACCATTCTCCGCGGCGGCTTTGGAACCTTCTATGAGCGCATGCAGGGCAACGACATCTTCGGCGTCGCCACCAGCGCGCCCTTCGATCCTTCGCTCAGCCTCAGCAACCCCTACTTCAGCACCCCTGGGAAGAACTGGAGCACCGGCAATGTGATCGCGCCGACGTCCCTGATCTTTGCGGGCTCCGGCGATAGCCTTGCCCAGACCTACAAAGCTCCCGGCGTGGCCATGTTCAGCCTCGGCGTGCAGCGCGAAGTAACGCGTTCGGTCATTTGGGTTGTCCAGTACGTTGGCAACTTGCAATGGCATCAGAACATTGTCAACAACTCGCTCAACGGTTTGCCGACCAACATTGGCCTGGTGAATATTGCCAGCGGAGCGTCGGCAGCCGCCTGCGCAACTCCTTCGGCAACCTGCGTTGACGCCCGCCAGGTAGCTGGTGACGGCGGCGGTCATTTCGGTTCAGACCTCGCGACATCTTTCGCTAACATCGCGGGCGAGAACGCCTACCGTCAATACCCGGGCTACGCGGGCATCACCCAGGATGAGAACGTCGCCACCGGCGATTACAACGGCCTCCAGTCGGCTGTTCGTATCCAGAACCGCTGGGGCCTGAGCGGCGAGGTCGATTACACATACTCGCATCAAATCGACATCCAGTCTCAGGATCGCAATGAAATCGACAACCCCTGGTATATCAAGTATGACAAGGGTTCGGGTTCATACGATCGCCGTCAAATCCTCAACGCCGACTACGTCTACAACCTGCCCATCTTCAACAAGAGCCAGGGACTGGTCAAGTCCATCGCCGGCGGATGGCAGATTGCGGGAACCTTTGTCAAAGAGACCGGCATCCCTCAGGAGATCAACATAAGCGCAGCTTATGATCCGGTCGGCTTGGGCGGCGGTTACAATGCCCATCCAAGTATGACCCCCGGCGGCAAGCTGAACTACCCCAAGAAGGTGACCCAATGGTTCGACGCAAGCCGGATCAATAACAACGTGACGCCCGTCTGGGCGGGCGGAACGAACCTGGGCTTCGGCAACTGGGGCAAGGACGCGCTGGTATTGCCCGGCCGCTTTAACCTCACCACGTCTCTCTACAAGTCCTTCCAAATCCACGAGCAAGTCAATTTCCAGCTCAAGTTCGAGTCGTTCAACACGCTGAACCACACCGAATTCAACGCTGTCAGCACCTCTGGCGGCAATGCAGGTGCGCTTACGGGAACCCAAGATCCACGCAATCTGCAACTGGCGGGCAAGTTCACGTTCTAACTTCAATCCACAACCGGGGCGCGGCGGCAATACCTGCCGCGCCCTCTTCTCATTCGGAAGTCTCTGAACAATTCCACCTCCTCATCTGCTGTCAAGGGCGCGGCCCCGACGCCGTTCAAGCTTCCAATGGGCTTTCGACGGTGCGCAAGACCGGCTCAGGCGCGGTAACCGCCAAAGAAGTGGCCGATGGAAAACTCCATCTTCAGGCGCCCGGCGATTCGATAGCCATTTTTCGCCGGAGAGTGTTACAACAGGAATATATGGTCAAGCGAATCAGATCAGGGCCCAGGCCGCTGCCGGGACAGCCCATCAGCCTGCGTACGCTCGGCGAGTATCTGAACCTGTCGCCGGCCACCATCTCGCTGGTGCTGAACAACGCTCCCGGGGTGCGCTCGATTCCCCAGGAGACCAGGGACCGGGTCACCAGGGCGGCGGCGAAATTCGACTATCGGCCCAGCTTCTACGCGCGGTCGCTGCGCAAGCGCCAAACCTTCTCCATAGGCGTGCTGGTGCCGGATCTGAACGACCACTATGTCGCGCCGGTGCTGGCAGGCGTCGAGGAGTTCCTAATCGAGGAAGGATACTTCTATCTGACCGCAAGCCATCGCCGCAAGCCGGACCTGATCGAGGAGTATCCGCGCCTGCTGATGGACCGCTCCGTCGAAGGGTTCGTCCTGATCGACACGGTGCTGGACCACAGTATGAAGCTGCCGGCGGTGGCTGTGGCGGGTCATCGCAAGATCGAGGGAGTGACCAACGTGGTGCTCGATCAGCGTCGGGCGGCGGAGCTTACTCTGCGGCATCTATACGATTTGGGGCATCGCAAAATCGCATTCATGCGCGGCGGCAGCCACAGCTCCGATGCCGACGAGCGCTGGGAATGCCTGATGAATGTAGCAGCGGAGATGAAGCTGGAGGTCTTGCCCAAATTGACCGTGCAAGTGAAGTTGCGGGTTTCCACCCCCGAACTGGGCTTTGGACCGGCCAATGAACTGCTCGAACGCGGCGGTGATTTCACGGCCATTGTCTGCTACAACGACGAGGCCGCCATCGGAGCGATTCGCGCCTGCATGAATCACGGCCTGCGCGTGCCCCAGGACGTCTCCGTGGTGGGCTTCGACGACATTCAGAGCGCGGCCTTCCACAACCCCACCCTGACCACCATCCGTCAGCCGCTCAATCAAATGGGAATGGTGGCCGCCCGCATCCTCTTGCAGCGAATTCGCGGCCAGGAGGCCTTTCAGGATACGGTGCCGATCCTGCCCGAACTGGTGATTCGCGAGTCGACCTGCCCGCCCAACCCCGAACGCGCACGCTCTGAGCGGGGCTAAGGCCAGCCCGGCGCGGATTTGCCCCGAGGCAGCATTCAGGCAAAGGAGTTGCTCAGCGAGCGCAGATCGGCGACTGCGGGTTTACCTGCGTCGAGCAGGGATTTGCCGGCCAAGGGAGATTCGCTCCCCTCGCCCGGACCGGCCTCCAGGAAGGCGTCGAAGAGGACGGCATAAAGAGCCTGCCGGCCCGTCAGCTTGCGGTTGCGCGCGCGGAGAAAATCGAAGCGGAATGGAGACGACGGTTCCAGGCTGGCCAGAAACGCCGGAGAAAAGAACTGCTGCGCGTTGGCCACCGCCATCAGGATGATCGACCGCCAGCTCATGCGCAGCAGATCCTTGAGCAGCGGAGTGCCGTGGGGCAGGCGGTCCATGCGGTCCGCAACCTGTTGGCTGAAGTTGAGGAGTTGCAGGACGAGGCTGTCGAGAGGCTCGCCCCGAGCGGCTGCGCGGGTAAAAAGCGTGACCGATCCACGGCCGAGATCCTCGCCCCCGTCCTGCAGATCGTCTCCCAGTTGCAGCAAGACTCCCCAATCGATGGAGAACCGGCTTTCTTCCAGAGAAAGCCGCTGCTGCAACAGACAGGCATTGGCGAGGACAGAGGTTCCGCCTTTCGTGCAACTGATGCGCTCCAGCTCGGAGTTATCGAGCGAGTTATAGGATGAGTTATTGAGCAAGTTATTGCGGCGGCCGCCGTTGCCGAGTTGCGCGATACTCCCCTCCTGGGCGCGATGGATGGCCAGCAGGCAGTCGAAGACCTGCGGGTAAAGCGAGCGCGGGTATTGCTCTTCGATCAGCTGAACCATGGCCCACACGGCCGCTTCGCGCGCGGTGCAAGCGGAAGGCCCGAGCCCGCAAAGCCGCTGGCGGAAGCGCTCGCTGAAGCGCAGCTTATCCACGGTGGATAACCCCGGATGGTCGAGACAGTTGTCGCTGTAGGGGTAGAGAAGACTGTACGCAAATATGGATGGGGTTAGCTCCATAGGCTGGCCAAGCAGCGCCTGCAAGCCGCAAGCGGTCCAGGCATTGCGGCAGGCCTGAATGATATCGGCAACGCTCAGGGCCGGGTCGAAGCCGCGCGCCCATCGGGCAAGCTGCGCGCCCACGGGCAAGAAGCTGCCGGTGAGCAGTTCCACCGCTTCGGGTTCGAGATCGAGCGCGATGGAGGCAAAGCGCGGGAACGCCTCCACGATGCGCCGCTGGGCGAGAAGGCGTCCAGATGGGTTGCGAAGAGCCGTGCGCGCCTCTCGCTCGACGGCGCGCAGGGCCTGGTCGTAGGCTCTCTCGCGCTTGCGCTGCTCGTCCCGGCTGTAACGCGGACCGGCTGGGAGGAGGCGCCCAGCGCAGCCATTCCACGATTCAGCGGTAAGCGCAACCTGCACCTCAATCCACGACCAACTGTAGCGATGTTCCATGCTGCCGAGGATTACGAAAAGCCGCGCCGAAGGGTTCCATCCGAGGCTTTGAGAACTGCGGGCTCGGTCGCGCCTTGATTGCGGGCGGGGGGAAAACCCTGCGCTTGGTCTGATAATTCTCTATGGACCTGCCGTGGGAGGAGTTGACCGCATGAAGTTGGACTACTTCGTGGTAGATGTTTTCACCGAGACGGCGCTGGCGGGCAATCCGCTGGCGGTGGTGATGAACACAACGGGCCTCGCGGCCGAGCGGATGCAGGCTATTGCGCGGGAGTTCAACCTCTCCGAAACGTCGTTTGTCGAGCGCAGACAGGCTGCTGTGGAGCGGGCCGAGGGAGTTCGGGTGCGCATCTTCACCACCCAGGAGGAGCTTCCTTTTGCCGGTCACCCCACGCTGGGGACAGCCAGCGTGCTCAAGCTCGTCGCACCCGAGACGGTGCATTCAAGCGTCGTGACTCTGGCGCTCAACGTGGGCCCGGTTCCGGTGCGGTTTGATGGAAAGAGTCTGTTCGGCGAGATGACGCAGCGCGACCCGGAGTTTGGCGCCGAGTTGGACCGGGCGGAAGTGGCCCGGCTGACCGGGCTCTCCCCGGAAGATCTGGACCCGCGGTTGCCGCCGCAGATCGTCTCTACCGGAACGGCGTTCGCCGTTGTGCCATTGCGCTCCGAGGAGCCATTGGCGCGGCTCAAGGTGAACCGGCAGGAGGCTTTTGAGTGGCTGCGCCAACGCGGCGCGCGCAGGTTCTATGTGCTGGGGCCAACCGGAGAGCGGGAGCCGGCGTGGCGGGCTCGCATGCAATTCAACGGCGGCGAAGATCCGGCCACGGGATCGGCGGCGGGGTGCGCCATCGCTTACCTGGTTTGCCGGGGAGCGGTGGCGCCGGGCGAACGCATCACTCTCAGCCAGGGTGTGGAGATCGGCAGGCCGAGCAAACTCTACCTATCCGCACGCATCCAAAGCGGGTCTGCAAAGGGGCTATCGGGAGGGATCACCGATGTGCGCGTGGCGGGCAGCACCGTTCTTGTGGCAAAAGGACAGCTTTTCCTGCCGTGATGCACATGCTTTCAACAGGTATTCATCATTGCAAGTGGCCCACTGTGTTACGCCTAGCCATTTGTTGCTTGTTTCATGGGGATTTTCACATTAAACTTCGCTTACCTTTCCCTCTTCCCAAGCGCTGCAAAGGGTCGTAACCTTGGCTTTCATTGAATCAACTTAACCGGCGCCCATGCCGGACTTGACCCCAGGTCTTAACCACCAGCCGATCGCTAGCGTAAGTTTAGCCTCCTGGGTAATCGAATGCCGAGTGCTGTCTTGCGGGAACGCCGCGGCCCCAAAGCTGCCGACGTTTCACGCAAGGCCGCTCGGACGCAAGATCAACCAAGGAAGTGGCACTCTCGTCAGCGATCGTCGGCCTTGGAAAACATTCGCGCCAGCCAGCCGCAAGAGCGGGCAAGGGCGAAGTGTTGCCCAGCGGGCGGGCAACAAAAACGAACCGAAGATTCAACCAAGGAGCAAACCCCAAGATCATGAGACCGAAGAAGATTATTCTCTGCGTAGACGACAATGAACAAGAGCTTTCCGTACTCAAGTTCATGCTGGCGACCAACGGATACAGGGTGGTTTCAGCCTTGACGGGCCAGGAGGCGATCGGCATTTTCGCCGAGATTCAAGTGGATCTGGTGCTGGCCGACTATGCGATGCCGCAGATGAACGGCAATCAATTGATCGACCGGCTGAAGCAGATCGCGCCCCATATCCCCATGATCCTGTTGGGCGATCCGCAGCGGATGGGCGGCGAGATGCACGCGGCCGACGCGCTGCTGGCCAAGAAGACCTGCTCGTCGCACGAACTGCTGGAGCGGATCAAGGTAATGAGCGCACGCAAGCGCGGCCCGCGCAAAGGCACGGTGCGGACGGTGCATACAGTGGAGTTGGCGGTGGCGTCGTAAAACAGGGGTCAGAGATCAGGGAATAGGGAATAGGCAGCGCCCTGTTGAAGCGACGGATTGGGGCTCAGAGGCCGGGATTCCGCAACTGCTCCATTCGATTACTGACGACCAGACCTGGTCCCTATTCCCTACTCCCTGGTCCCTGCCTCTACTCCACCTTGAGGCTTGTCTCCGCCGTGGCCAGCGAGCTTCCGCCGGCCCAGATCGTGTAAGTCGTGGGTTCCACGGTCCGCTGGATATCGGCGTTGTAGAAGTTCAGCTCGTCGAAGCCCAGCGGAAACTCCACGTGTTTCCGCTCGCCGGGAGCCAGCGCAACGCGCGCAAAGCCTTTCAGTTCGCGCACCGGCTGGCTGACGCTGGCCGCCGTATTGCGGATGTAAAGCTGAACCACTTCGGTTCCTGCCACGCTTCCGGTGTTCATCACGTCCACGCCAACTTTGGTTACAGGTTCATTCCGCGATGCCAGAATCTCGCGAGCCGGAACCTCCGCGCGGCTGAGGGTGGGCTGCGAGTAGCTGAAACGCGTGTAACTCAGTCCCCATCCGAAGGGGTAGAGCGCCGAATTCTCCTCATCCACATAGCGAGACACGTACTTCTCGAGTCCGTTCAGCGGCATGTGTTTCAAGTCGCCGCGCGCCGGCCTGCCGGTGGGAAGCTGAGCATAGTACAGCGGCTCCTGGCCAACGGACTGGGGGAAACTGGCCGGCAGCTTGCCCGAGGGGTTCACGTCGCCGAAGAGCACATCGGCAAGGGCGTGGCCGGCCTCGATGCCGGGGCTCCAGCCCTCAAGGATTGCCGGCACGTGAGCGGCGGCCCACTTCAATTCCAGCGGCCGGCCGGCCAGCACCACTAGGATCACCGGCTTGCCGGTAGCCGCGACGGCCTCAAGGAGTTGTTCCTGCGCGCCGGTAAAGCCCAGTGTCGCGCGGCTCGCGGCCTCGCCTTCCATCCAGCCGGTGGGCTCTCCCAGGGCCAGGATCGCCACATCGGCCTTGCTGGCCGTCTCCACCGCCTCGGCGATGGTCCTCGCGTCGTTGGGGACCGGAAGAGGCGCATCGGCGGCCTGACCATTCATGCGCTGGAGCGCAATCGCGTCCTCGCCAGCGAGCAGACCGCAGCCCTGGGCATAGAGCAGCCTGGCGCCCAGCCGCTCCGCGAGCGCCGTCTTCAGCGTGACGACAAACTTGGGGTCGCCGGTAACGTTCCACGCGCCCAGCATCTCGCCCTGGTTGTCGGCCATGGGGCCGATAAGCGCCACCTTCCTGGCCTTGGCAGTAAGCGGCAGCAGGGTTCCCACGCCCTCGACCGGGTCGTTCTTCAGCAGCACAAAGGTCTCGCCGGCCAACTTGCGGGCCGTGGCGCGGCGCTCCGGCGTGGCGTCGTAAGCGGGGCCGGCCTCGGTATAGGGATGCTCAAAGAGGCCGAGCGCAAACTTGACGCGCAGGATGCGGCGGACGGCCTCATCGACGACGCTCTCGGGAATCTTGCCCTCGCGCACTTGTGGGGCAATGACGGTTCCGTAGAGGCCGCCCACCATATCCATATCCACGCCGGCCTCCAAAGCCTTGCGGGCCACAGTCGAGTCGTCGGCACCGATGGAGTGATCGCGCAATTCGGGAATAGCCTGCCAGTCGGAGACGACAAGGCCGTCGAATCCCCACTCCTTGCGCAGAATCTGGGTCAGGATGAAGGGATTGGCACTCGCCGGGACGCCGTTGATGGTGTTGAAAGAACTCATTAGTGTGGCCGCGCCGGCCTCCACCGCGGCGCGATATGGCTCCAGGTAAACCTGGCGCAGCAGGATCTCGCTCATATCCACGGCGTTGTAGTCGCGGCCGGCGATGGGCGCGCCGTAGGCGGCGAAGTGCTTGACGCTCACAGCCACCGAGTCGGGCTTGGAGAGATCGCCCTGCTGGTAGCCCTTCACCCAGGCGCGGGCCATCGCCGAACCCAGGTAGGGATCTTCGCCGGCCGATTCGGCGATCCGTCCCCAGCGCGGGTCGCGGGCAATATCGACCATAGGCGAGAAGACCCATGTCAGGCCGTCGGCGCGGGCTTCTGAAGCGCCGAAGCGCGCCACTGTTTCAGCCGCCTCAGGATCCCAGGTTGCCGCCAGCGCCAGAGGCACGGGGAAGATGGTGCGGTGGCCGTGAATCACGTCGCGCGCAAAGAGGATGGGAATGTGCAGCCGCGACTTCTCCACGGCGATGCGCTGGAAGCGGTTGGTGGCTTCGGCGCCCACCACGCCCTGCAACGAGCCCACCTGGCCCTTGGCCACCATCTCTTCGTAATTGAGGTTGGAGGAGCCCGGCCCGGTGGCGTATTCGACCGTGTACTGCGACAGTTGCCCCACCTTCTCGTCGAGCGTCATCTTTTTCAAGAGCGCCTCGACGCGGGCGTTCAATTCCTTCGACGCCAGTTGGGCATTGGGAACGGGCCTGGTCTGGGCCGCGGCCGGAAGCCAGCCGAAAGAAGCGACCGCCAGCAGCGAAAGCGGTATCCGGAGAGAGCGAACAAAAGATGTTGTCATGGCTTGGTTAGGATAAACGGTTCATGTCCCGCGGGTCAGGCGGGTCCGAACCGGGACCATCGCGGCAGGACAGCACTGAAGATAATGGGCGCGCGGCAAGGCGAATCTCCGGCGCAACCTCGTTTTGGAGCAGTTCCGATTCGATCATCCCGCCGGCCCGTTCGCGCAGGATAGACCCCCACCAAGCTAGAATAGGGGCAAGCGAATGATTGAAACCTCTCCAGCGGCTGCTCCCCAGGCCAACCGCCAAGCGCGGGCGCCGGAGTTGCGGGCGGAGGGTGAGGAGCAGGCTCGCACACAACCCAGCCAAGCCTCGATCATTCAAGTCAGCGGCCTGGAAAAGACTTACCAGACCGCCCGCGGCGCGCTCCGCCTCTTCCACGGCCTCGACCTCCAGGTGGAAACCGGCGAGATGGTGGCCATCGTGGGCCAGTCCGGGGCTGGAAAAAGCACGCTCTTGCATATTCTGGGCGCTCTTGATGCACCCTCCGCGGGAACGGTGTACTGCGCCTCAACCGGCCTGGCGAGTCTCTCCCCACGCCAAGCCGCGGCCTTTCGCAACCGGGAGATCGGGTACGTCTGGCAGTTCCATTACCTGCTGCCGGAGTTTACGGCGCTGGAGAACGTGGCCATGCCGCTGCTCGCACGCGGTACGCCGAAGCGTGAGGCCTTTGCAGTGGCCGCAAACTGGCTCCGGGAGGTTGGCTTGGAGGATCGCGCCGACCACCGCCCCGGCGAACTGTCAGGCGGCGAGCAGCAGCGCGTGGCGCTGGCCCGCGCGCTGGTCAACAACCCTCGGCTGCTGCTGGCCGACGAACCCACCGGCGACCTGGACGAGACCACCGCCGGCCGCGTCTTCGACCTGATCGAGCGTCTGCACCAGAACCACGGCCTCACCTCGATTCTGGTAACGCACAACCTGGATCTCGCCGCTCGCTGCACGCGGGCTTTGCGCCTGGAAAGCGGGCGGCTTTCCCCTTTGGCAACTGTTCAGCGGGTGGGATTGCCGACCGGAGACCTTTGACGGAAAATGCACCGTTTCGGCGATTTCTGAGTCTTATTCAGTAAGCAATCCGCGCCGGGTTGCAATGACAAGTTTGCCGGGGCAGGATGGAAGTCTCAGGGCGGCGTCGGCACCGTGGGATTCGGGCACGAATCGGGCAAGAATTGCTTTGGCGCAACGGAAGGAGCCGCGCAAGGGGCGAAAGTTGTATTCCCCAAGCAGCCCTCGGGCGGCGAAACTGTACGCAGAGGCACGCGCGTCTTGGGCTGAGGCCGGGGATAAACCGAGAGGCCAATTCAGCCGATAGCCTGCAACAGGACCGGAACACGGGGAGGACATCATGTTCGAACGCTATACGGAGAAGGCACGGCGCGTGATCTTCTTTGCGCGGTATGAGGCCAGCCAGTTCGGTTCGCCCTATATCGAGACCGAGCACCTGCTGCTCGGCCTGCTGCGCGAGGACAAAGCGTTGACAAACCGCTTCCTGCGCTCGCATGCCTCAGTGGAGTCGATCCGCAAGCAGATCGAGGCGCACACCACCATCCGCGAGAAGGTCTCCACCAGCGTGGACCTGCCGCTTTCGAACGAGTGCAAGCGGGTGCTGGCCTATGCGGCGGAGGAAGCTGAGCGGCTGGGCCACAAGCACATCGGCACCGAGCACCTGCTGCTGGGCCTGCTGCGCGAAGAGAAATGCTTCGCCTCCGAGATTCTGCAGGAGCGCGGCCTGAAGCTGGCGCAGATTCGCGACGAACTGGCTCGCGTCACCCAGGAAAAGGTTCCGCCGCAGCCGCGCCAGCGCGAGTCAAGCTTATTGGCCGAGTTCAGCCGCGACCTGACCCAGGCGGCCACGGACGGGCAACTCGATCCGCTTGTCGGCCGCGAAGGCGAGTTGGAGCGCGTGGTGCAGATTCTCTGCCGCCGCACCAAGAACAATCCCGTTCTCATCGGCGAACCTGGTGTGGGCAAAACCGCCATCGTCGAGGGCCTTGCCCAGCGCATCGCCGACGGGGAGGTTCCCAGCTTCCTGGCGGACAAGCGCGTGCTCGGCCTCGACCTTTCCCTCATCGTGGCCGGCACAAAGTACCGCGGCCAGTTCGAGGAGCGCCTCAAGACCATCATGAAAGAGTTGATGGAAAACCAGAACTCCATCGTCTTCATCGACGAGTTGCACACCCTGGTCGGTGCGGGCTCGGCTGAGGGCTCGCTCGACGCGGCCAACATCCTCAAGCCGGCGCTATCCCGCGGAGAGATTCAGTGCATCGGCGCCACCACCCCCGGCGAGTACCGCAAGTCCATTGAGAAGGATCGCTCGCTGGAGCGCCGCTTCCAGGCCGTCAAGGTTCCTCCGCCCAACGAGGCCGACGCTATCAAGATCATCCACGGCATCAAGGATCGTTACGAGAAGTTCCACGCCGTCAGCTATACGGATGCCGCCGTCGAGTTCGCCGTCTCGCACTCCAACCGCTATATCCCCGACCGGTTCCTGCCCGACAAGGCCATCGACCTCATCGATGAAGCCGGCGCGCGCGTCAAGCTACGCCAGACCTCGCTGCCCGAGGAGATCACCGAGGTCCAGAAGCGCATCAAGTTCATCGTGCATCGCATGGACGCGGCCATCGCCAACCATGAGTTCGAGAAGGCGCGCTTCTACTCCGACGAGGAGCGCAAGGAGCGCGAGAACCTGCGCGCTCTGCGCGACAAGTATCACCTCGACGACTCCGCCGCCGGTATCGTCGGCCGCGAAGACATTGAAGACGTGGTTAGCCGCTGGACCGGCGTCCCCGTCACCAGCATCAAGGAAGAAGAAACGCAGAAGTTGCTGCGCGTTGAAGAAGAGTTGCACAGGCGCGTCATCTCGCAGGAGAAGGCCATCAGCGCCCTGGCGCGCGCCATCCGCCGTTCCCGCGCCGGCCTCAAGTCTCCCGCGCGGCCCATTGGCAGCTTCCTCTTCCTCGGCCCCACCGGCGTCGGAAAGACCGAGATGGCCCGCACTTTGGCCAACTTCCTCTTCGGCTCCGACAAGGCCCTTATCCGCTTCGATATGTCGGAGTTCATGGAGAAGCACTCCGTCTCCAAGCTCATCGGTTCGCCTCCGGGCTACGTGGGCTACGAGGAGGGCGGCCAGCTCACCGAGCGCGTCAAGCGCTCGCCATACTCCGTCGTCCTGCTCGACGAGATCGAGAAGGCCCACCCCGATGTCTTCAACATTTTGCTCCAGGTCTTTGAGGACGGCCAGTTGACCGACGGCCTGGGCAACACCGTCGACTTCAAGAACGTCATCCTCATCATGACTTCGAACATCGGCGCCCGCCACCTGATGAAGAAGCAAGGCCTCGGCTTCCAGAGCGACCGCGAAGACATGGTCAACGACAAGGTCGAGGAGCTGGTCAAGCAGGAGGTGAAGAAGACCTTCAACCCCGAGTTCCTCAACCGCCTCGACGAGGTCATCCTCTTCCAGTCGCTCAACGACGCCGACCTCATCCAGATCGTCGAGCTGCTGGTCCAGCAGCTCAACGCCAATCTGGCCCAGAAGGCGATCACCATTTCCGTCACCGAGGAAGCCAAGAGGTGGATCCTCGACAAGACCCTCGTCGACCGCAGCTATGGCGCCCGCCCCTTGCGCCGTGCCCTGCAGCGCTACGTCGAAGACCCTCTGTCCGAAGCCCTGATCGCCGGCAACATCTCCGCGCGCCCAGCCTTCCTCGAGGTCTATCTCGACGCCAACCAGCTCTTCTACCGCCCGGTAAGCGCCGACGAGGCCCTCGCCGACGAAAAGCCCGCCGGCGTCCTCCTGTTCAGCAACTGAGTCGACGCCCACCCCAGACGCAAGCGCCCCCGGCCAACCCGCCGGGGGCGCTTGCTGTTTTACTGTTCACGCTCTATTGATGCATCCCCCAATCCCGCCGTTGCTATCATCCAATCATGAAATTGCGGCTGCACCTCTCGATTGCTTTGCTTGCCTCCTTCATCACCCTCCTCCTGGCCATTTTTCCGCCAGCTTCGGCGCAGGCCCAAGCCTACTCAGGCCGCCCCAAGCTGATCGTGATCGTGGTCATCGACCAGTTTCGCGGCGACTACCTTAACCGCGACCGCGCCGAGTTCAAGGGCCGCGGCTTCCGGCTGTTCACCGAAGAAGGCGCATGGTTCACCGATTGCTACTTCGACTACGCCAACACCAAGACCGCGCCCGGCCATGCGACCATCGGGACCGGCGCATACACCGACGGCCATGGCATCGAGGCCAACGACTTCTGGGACGCCTCGCGCTCCTGGGACCACAAGGTGAGTTCGGTGGAGGACGAGCGCTACCAACTGGTCGATCTGCCGCCGGCATCCATCCCCGCCAATCAGCCCGGCGCGCCGGATACCGCGCTCAAATACGTCATCGGCGCCTCGCCGCGCAACCTGCGCGCCACCACACTGGGCGATGAGCTTCGCCTGGCCACCAACGGCCGCTCGCGCGTTTACGGCATCTCGCTCAAGGACCGCGCCGCGATTCTGCCCGCCGGCCAGTCCGCCAACGGAGCCTTCTGGATCGATAACTCCAGCGGCCAGTTCACCACCTCAACCTATTACATGGAACACCTACCGGAGTGGGCGCGTGCCTTCAATACCAGCGGCCGCGCGGCCGAGGCTGCCCGCGAGGCCATGGTCGAGGGAACCACGCAGTTCTTCGACCTGGTGGGCAGAACGCCGGCCGCCAACCGCTATGAGCTGGATTTTGCCAGGGCGCTCATCACGGGCGAAAAGCTCGGCCAGAACGGCGTCACCGATCTGGTCGTCGTTTCGCTATCGGCCAACGACATTCAGGGCCATCAGTTAGGCCCCGACTCGGACTCCGAGGAGCAGATGATCCTCAGCCTGGATCACGACCTGGACGGCTTCAATACCTGGCTTGACCGGACCATCGGCCTCCAGAACGTCTGGTTGGCGCTTTCGGCCGACCATGGCATTCCGCCCATCCCCGCCGACGCCGCCAAATTGGGCATCGACTCGGCGGTCGTGGATCTCGACAAGCTCTACGCAAGGCTTAATACGGAACTGAACGCCCGCTACTCGCCCGGCAAGCAACTGCAATACATCCTGCCCGGTCCCGATCTGCCCTACATCGTGCTCGACCGCCGCGCATTCGAGAAGGCCAAAGTGGACGAAAAAGCCGCCGAAGAGGCAGTTTCCGCGCTGCTGACCGAGGCCATCGCCGCCCCGGCTCCGCAAGCTCCCAAGAATACCGAGCCCGTCCCGCCCGCGCAGCATCGCCTTCCGCCCGCGCCCCAGGTGGCAGGAGTCTATACGCGCCTGGAACTGGCCCATGGCGAGTTGCCGCCCTCCGAGTGGGGCCGGCTGCTGGCCCACAGCTACGCCGATCACGGCAACTGGTACGTGATGCTGGTTCTCGGTGCCTATCAGATGGAGGATCTCCACGGCTCGACCGGAACCACCCACTTCAGCCCCTGGTCCTATGACCGCCATGTGCCGCTGGCCTTCTACGGCGCGCCCTTTGCCCCTGGCGAGTATCATGGAAGAGTAGCCCCAGTGGATATGGCGGCCACGCTGGCTTCGCTTGCGGGCATCAATCAGCCGTCGGCGGCAGTGGGCCGCGTGCTCACCGAGGCCATCAAGCCAATCCGCCCGGCCGGCGCGCAATAGGGATCTCATCGTCAAGACGGTTAGGTCTCCAGGCTCAGACCGGCGGCGCGGAAACCGACAACCGATCTCCGATCCCTAATCGCTGATCCCTGATCGCTGATCCCTGTAAAAGGAAGATTGCCGCACGTGAAACCCGACATGAGAGTCTCGCTGGCCGGCCTGGAACTGGTCAACCCGGTCATCGCCGCCAGCGGCACCTTCGGCTATGGCATCGAATTTGAGGAGATTGTGTCGCTGGAGCGCATCGGCGGCTTCGTCACCAAGGGCATCTCGCTGGAACCGATGCCCGGCAACTCCGCCCCGCGCATTGTGCAAACCGCCTCCGGCATGATCAACGCCATCGGGTTGCAGAACGTGGGCGTCCAGGACTTCGTCGCCCGCAAGCTACCTCCGCTCAAGCGCTATCCCCTCTGCAAGGTCATCGTCAATGTCTTCGGCTCCACGGTGGGCGAGTATCTCGGCGTCATCGAGCACCTCAATCAGGCCGAAGGCATCGCCGCGTACGAGCTGAACGTCTCTTGCCCCAACGTTCACGCCGGCGGCATGGCCTTCGGCTCCGATCCCAGCTCGCTCGAGTACCTGGTCGGCAAGGCCAAGGCCGCCTCGAAGCGGCCGCTCATCGTCAAGCTTTCGCCCAACGTGACCTCGATTTCTCACATGGCCAAGATCGCCGCCCACGCCGGAGCCGATGCCATAAGCCTGACTAATACCTTCCTGGCCATCTCCATCGACGCCGAGACCCGCAAGCCGCGCCTGGCCAACGTCACCGGCGGCCTCTCCGGCCCAGCCATCAAGCCCATCGCCCTGCGCATGGTTTACGAGGTGGCGCGCGCCGTCAAGATTCCCATCCTCGGCATGGGCGGCATCGTCACCCCGGAAGACGCCGTCGAGTTTCTGCTCGCCGGCGCTACTGCCGTTCAGGTGGGCACGGCCAGCTTCGCCGACCCGCGAGCCTGCGAACGGCTGGCGCACGGCCTGGAATCCTGGTGCCGCGGCCACGGAGTCGAAAAGGTCTCCAGCCTGACCGGCGCGCTCGAACTTCCCCAAGCGTGATGTGGAGATAACTTGGAAGACCTCTGCCGGTCTTCGTTCCTAGAGATTTGATGCTCCGGCTCCTCACCGGCGCAGCTTCCCAATGGACAATGCCGGGGTGTATAAGGTACTTGCCATCTCGCCTGTGCACATTCCCGTTGCGGCGCAAAATCGCTCACGCAAACCGGCGGGCGAATTCGCTTGACTTTGACTCGGTCTGAAGGAGAAATCCCGCAATGCATTTCCGCACAATCGCCGCATTCGCTCTCATCGCTCTTCCTTTTTCCTCGATCGCGCAAACCGCGCCTGGGGGCCCGACGCCGCCGCGAAGCTGGGTGGACAAGGATACCGGACACCGCGTCTGGCGGCTCAGCGACGAGCCCAACTCCGGGGGATTCTATTTCAACGTGAATGCGTTCACTCCGGACGGGAAGCAGATGGTCTACACCGCGCCGGACGGCATTCATGTGCTGGACCTGGCGACGCGCGCGACCAAGCTGCTGGTGCCCAATCCGCCCCGCACTGAGAGCATGAGCGAAGCCGGCCCGCGAGGGTTCATGCCCGGCATGGTCCACGCGCTGGTGGTGGGGCACAAGACCAACAGCGTCTTCTTCACGAAGACCGACCCGGCGACGGGCGTGACCGCGGTCTACAAGGCAGACACCAACACCGGCGCAATTCGCAAGCTGGTCGATCTGCCGGCGAAACGGAACGTCGTCAGCGTCAACGCCGACGAGACGCTGGCCGCTGGAACCTATATTGTGGGCGACGCGGCGGGCAAGGAGTACGGCTCCAACATGCCCGCCCCAGCGCGCCCGGCCGGCTCCGGTGACAACCGCGTGGCCGGCGAAGACCAGGGACCGCATTTTCAGCCGACTAATAAAGGCGAGATGATGGAGCGCCGGCTGGCGGCGCGGCTGCCCCTGGTGCTGTTCACCATTCGCCTGGAGCCGGGGCCGAACGGCCAGAAGCCGGGAGCCATCAGGACGCTGCTGCACTCCACCGACTGGGTCAACCACCTGCTCTTCTCGCCCAGCGATCCCACCTTGCTGATGTACTGCCACGAAGGGCCGTGGCAGAAGGTGGACCGCATCTGGATGATCCACACCGACGGCACCGGCAACCGGCTCATCCACCCGCGGACCATGCTCAACGAGATCGCGGGCCATGAGTTCTGGGGGCTGGACGGCGAGACGGTCTGGTACGACTGGCAGTACCCCAAGGGCGAGGACTTCTTCCTGGCCGGCTATGACCTCAAGACGCGGCAGCGCACCGCCTACCACATGCAGCGCGACGAGTGGTCGATTCACTTCAACCTCACTCGCGATCTCTCGCTCTTCTGCGGCGACGGCGGCGATCCCGGCCAGGTGGCCCGGGCAAGCGACGGCGAGTGGATCGAGCTCTTCCATCCGCAGTTGCTTGAGGGCGGGAAGGGCGCGCTGAACGACCCCAAGTTCTGGCAGCCGGGCGTCTTCCACTCCGAGCGCCTGGTCAACATGTCGCACCACTACTATCGCCAGGAGCCCAATGTGCGCTTCTCGCCGGATAAGTCGCTGGTCATCTTCACCAGCAATATGTTCGGGCCGAGCTACGTCTTTGGCGCCGAGGCGGCCAAGGCCGACAATCCGCCCGCCGAGGACGTGCAGTCCACGCCGGAGCTGGCGCGCAAGTTCAACCCGGTCGAGCCGCCTAACAGCAAAGGCCCCATAATGCCGCGCTCGCGTCCGCGGAATTGATCGGCGTATCTTTCGGAGCTGCAATCCCATCCAGGATTTGCCGAGTGCAATTGCAGAATCATCGAATCCGCCGTTCGCGGCTGCAGGCGCGAAGGGCCTTCACGCGCGCCAGGCCAAAGCCCGAGCCGCCGGCCATCGACGGGCACAATGAATTGAGGATTGAATGACCAATAAGCCCTATCGCCCTCAGGAAGACATCGCTACTTTGATGAAGCAGTTCAACCAGCAGGTAAGGGAATCTCCCGAGCTGCCTGACCCGGAGACGCGCCTGCTTCGCGCGCGGCTGGTGTTTGAAGAAGCTATCGAGTTCGTTAAGGGCTGTGGTTGCACGGTCACGCGGACCACTGCCGGATCGAGCGGCGAAGAGCAGACCGCGGTCATCGACGAGATCGGCGTCGTGTTCGACCCCAACGGCAAACCTGACTTCGCCGAATACGTGGACGGCTGCATCGACCAGCTTGTTGTCACTTACGGGGCGCTCAACGCCGCCGGTGTGAAAGCTCAGCCTGCCTGGGATGAAGTGCAGCGCAGCAACATGAGCAAAGCCTGGCCGCATTGCAGCGTTTGCGACGCTGTGCTAGAGCGGGGCGCCGGCCAGGAGTTGGTCCATCCAGAGGACGCCAACGCCCACGATGGCGATTGGAACACGATTCTGAAGGTCCATAAGCGCCTGGACGGCAAGTTCATCAAGTCGCCGACTTATTCGCCCGCGGATTTAAGGCGCGTGATCGATGAGCAGATCCAGCAGACAAGCGGTATTTGAGCCTGTGCAGGGATCGCAAGGAAATGGGAATCTCAAACTGCAACTCCGAGGGGCTGAGAAGTTCTGTTCGGATGGGCGACGATCCGCCCGGAACTCGCAAGATAAAGCCAGGTTGAATCTGGAAACTTGCCTCGGACTGTTTTCGTCGATTGAGCTTGCGACCCTCCGAGGTCCGAAGATCCGGATCTGGTTGGTCCGACAAGGGCGAATAAGACGCGGATATTCGGGGATTTGGTGCGAAAAGGCGTTGCTTTTGGCTCGAAATCAGCTCAAGAACGGGCTGAAATTCGCCGGTTTTGTTTACCGATCGGTTAACGGTCTGAAATCATAAGCTACTGATTCGTAGCGACTTACAAGCAGGAACGGGCTGAAAAGGGGCCCTCCAGAGGGGGAGGGGGGTGGGGGTGGTACGGACCGGGCAAATACCTGACAGATTGGGCCGGGCTATCCACACTCTTCTCCCATCTGCCAGTATGCGCCGGCGGGAGTTAATTCTACGCAAGGACTGCAATGGGAACAGGCCACTGGGCGGTCGGCTCCCACCCAAATTTGAGGGAAGGCTAACAATCAGAACAACTTGGGGTGCGCCACCCGCCGATGAACAAATGCAAGCAGATATTTTTCCTGCATTCACAGCAAAGTGTTGTACCATGGTTTCGCATTTTATCCACGGCTCGACTCTGGGCCTTAACCCCCGCAATGGAACGTCAGGAGGATTATGCTCAATTGGTCTGCCTCGCTGCTTCTCTCCCTCTCCCTTGCGTTTTCTTCGATCTCTGAAGCCCAGGCGCCGCCCGGGGCGTCCGCCTCGCCGGTCCCCAGAAACCTGGAAGAGTATTCGGCGTTCTCCGCCCTATGGCGCACGGACCAGAGCTTTCGCAGCACGGTCCACATATCCAATCAACTCGCAACCACTGAAATCGACGCGGTACTGACGATCTACATGGCGGATGGGACGCCGTGGGAGTTGCCAACCGTGCACCTCGCGAAATCCGGTGTCACCGACGTGGACCTCAATGCAGCGATCGCCAACGCGCCGCAGAAAGTTCAGTCGCACCTATCCTCGTACGGCAGCGCGCGGCTGCGTTATCGATATGCCTGGCAAGGGGCGGTGCTCGCAAACATTTCTATCCTCGACGAGGTTCGCAGTCTGGAATACATGTCTCCCTTTGTCTTTCCTCCGAACCAAGGCAAGGGCGAGACACTGCCGGCGAAGGTTCGTGAATTGCGGGATTCGGCAAACGGAACCACCTATGAAGGATTGTGGTTCCGCGCAGGCCACAACGGCGGTGGCTTCGTGGGGCTTGCCAACACCACGGATTCCCCGCTCTCCGTTCATTTGGCGATGTCGGGGTTGCGGAGCAATCCCCTCCGCGACGTTACTCTTCAGGGGCACGGCGCCGCGCTCGTCGATCTGGCCGACATGTTCGTGCTCGACGAGACGCGCGCCGGGGGAATCACGGTATCGCATTCAGGGCCAAGCGGCGCGCTGCAAATCGTCGGAGGCCTCGAGGATCTGACGACGGGTTTCTCTACCAACCTGCCGCTGATGCCGATTCCTACGAGGGCCAGAGAGGTCGCCGACCGCCAATTTGGGAGCGCCGGTATGATGGTCAACGAGCAGAACTCGCATCTGGGCTTTCCTCCCGGGCTGCGATTCTCTCCCTATGCCTTCTTCCGCAACATTGCCTCCGAAGTCCGTACTCTGCACATGTCCGCCTGGTATCAAGTGGGAAACATTGCCAAGCAACTTTCCCTTCCGGATCTCGTTATTCAGCCGGGGCAAGCGCGAGAACTCGACATTCACGATATTCTCAAAAGCGATCCCCAGGTTTCGGATCTGAACCTCCTCTACGAGTACACGGGCGACTATGCCGATATCCTTGCCGCGACCGGGAGCACCGATGGAACGGGGAACTACGTCTTCCCTGTTCTCCCGGAACCGATTGCTCCGAGCGGAGCCAAGAACTCCGCCTATTGGGAGGCGCAGGGCGGATTCGACACGATGTACACAATTTGGAACCCGACCGATTCCCCCGAGGACGTAATCGTGCTCGTGCGCTATGGCGCGGGAGCGAAATACCGCTTGCCAATCCATTTGGAGGAGTATGCTTCCGCCATGGTCGACATCGGAGAGTTGATCCGCACGCAGCAGCCCGACCAAGACGGAAACATCATCCCCCCTCAGGATGCGCACGAAGGCAGCCTGCTGGTGTCGCCGGCGACGGGCGAGCCAGTGGACCTAATGACAGCTGTGATTTCCGCCGGTATCTACAATCCGCGCAAGGGAACGTGCGGAATTGGCTGTGTCACCTGCTCTGGGCTTGCCCAAACGCAAATGAGCCCAAGCTCATTCATCATGGTAGCAGGGAATTCGGATATCGGTTACTATACCTACTGGTTGTGCGACGGGAACGCCACCCTTATCAGCTCGCAAAGCCATTGGAGCACCTCGAATTCCTCAATTGCCACGGTGCAGACCGCGGGCCAATCCAACCCGGGACTCACGACGGGTGTCAGTCCCGGATCGACCAATATTGCCGCCGCCTTCGGTCCGGCGCCCGCCTGTATACCCCAATACTGCTCTCCGCCGCCTCAAAGCTGTCCGCAGTACGTTTTCGGAAGCGGGGCGCCGGTGACGGTAACGCCGCAAGTGACGTTCGGGCCGTTATCGGCGGTGACCGTCGGCGGTTCTGTGCCCGTTTTGGTCAGCTTCAGCGGGGGCGCAACAACCAGCCCTATGCCGATCACCCTCTCGATCTCAACGACCTCCGGGACCGGATCTGCAGTGTTTGCCAGTGGAGCGTCAACCATGACGATAACTGCGCCTACATTGGTAACTGTCACCGGCGTCGCTGCAAGCAGTTCTCAAAACAACCTTGTGCTCGACGCCACCATAGCGGCTTCCGAGGGATCTGGAACCCAGGAAGATGCGACAAACCCGCAGAGCTTTAGCGTCATAACGACGGCGATCCCGGTGAACTTCACCACTTACAGCGAGAATAATCTTTCAGACGGCACGATGCAGTTCTCGTATTCTTGGCAATCAAGCTCTGGGAATCTAAATGATATTTCTTCATGTATTGTGGGCGAAAATGTTTCGTACCGAGGCTCAAGCCCGACGTATCAATGGCCAGCGCCAATGGTGGGATCGTCAGTTAATCCCACAATCTTGAATGTTCAAGGAAACAACTCTGGCCCTAATGGCACCACCGCTGGCATGGGTGACTATCAATATGCGCCGAGTTCCTACACCAAGCCTTATGAGCAGGATTTGTTTCAGGCTACACAGATGTTCCAATGGGCCTGCCCAAGTTACAACGGTGGGGCCTTTTATAGGTTCACGCCAAACATCACGATCACGAGAAGTGTGATCCAGAATCCTTCAGGGCAGTGGATCTATCAGGTCACAAAATCCGGATTCACTTCGACGTACACGAATTCAGCTCTATTGCCGTGAGCGCTTTCCTTTGATGCGAGGTATGCATCGGCGGGGCGCCACGGCCGAACCCAATCGAAGGACAACCGATCTGGAAAGGTTCTCT
This sequence comes from Occallatibacter sp., assembly GCA_050014575.1. Taxonomy (GTDB): domain Bacteria; phylum Acidobacteriota; class Terriglobia; order Terriglobales; family Acidobacteriaceae; genus Telmatobacter. The sequence goes on from JBEKDB010000003.1 coordinate 90,102, forward strand.
CAATGAAAATCCGCGCGAGATATGGGCTTGCCGCAATTGCTCTGTTGATACTATGGAATCCATGCGTGAACGCTGTAGAGGACAAACCGAGTCGACCTGACGAATGCTGTGCAATGGTGACGAGAGCAATCGACGCAGTGAATAGGATCAAGACGGGCATGCTCCGGTCGGATGTGGAGAAGGAGTTCAGGCTCGAGGGAGGATTGTTTTCAAGGAATCAAACGTTCTATGTCTACAGGATTTGTCCGTACATCAAGGTCAAAGTTACTTTCGAGCTTGACCCATCATACAAAGACTTCGTCACTGGCTCACCTAAAGACCGTGTTCAAAGCGTGTCAAAGCCCTATCTTGAATACTCGGTGATGGACTAGGCATCGGGCCGGGTGGCCCATCCTTGGCGGGTGGAGCACCCTAAGTCTCTTTGATTGTTAACCTTCCCACAAACGTGGGTGCCCCATCCGCCCGTGACGGATGCCCCTGGTAGCATCAGCGCGGGAAGCTGGCGTCAACGATCTCTTCCACACGGCGCAGCCACACGGCGCGCTGCTCGGGCGTGCTGGTGATTACTACACTGAAGGTCTCGCGGACAACGTTCTTCACGCCGCAAAACCCCAGAACGCACGTCTTCCAGAGCCCGTCGAGCGGGTCGCCGAAGGCTTCCATCTCGCGCTCCGGCGGAGTGTTGGAGGTGTTGAAGACGACTGCCGTCCGCGCCCGCAGCAAGCCCACCGGCACTCCCTCGCCGTTATCGCCCGCCTGGAATTCGTAGGCCACGCCAGGGCGGAAGACCCGATCAATCCATCCCTTCATCGCCGCCGGGGGCTGGCCCCACCAGTTGGGATGAACGAAGACCAATCCATCCGCGCGGCGCAGCTCTTCGCAGTAGCCGGCAATATCCGGGGATGGCGGAGCCTTCATGTCCAGTTCGGAGGCGGGCAGCAGCGGATCGAAGCCCTCTGCGCACAGGTCGTGGAAGCGGACGGTGTGCCCGTTGCGCTCCAGCGCGCGGCAGGCGGCGTGGGCGATGGCGTGGTTGAAACTGCGCCCGTCGGGATGTGAGAGAATGACAGAAATCTCCATAGGCAACGCCAGCATAGCACAGCGGTTGGAGGCTGTTGTGGGTCGCCTGGCGGCTGGTTTGGACGCGATCCAAGCGAGCCGGAAAGGCAGGCTCGCGGGGACGGCGCGGCGCCGGGAGCAAATCACCCGCGTGAAGGTGGAGGGCATCTCAACCGGGAAGAAATCAACCATTGAAGTGTGATGTAGCTCACAGCGTGTCGTTATTTGCGCTGCGTACTGTGACCTCCATCGATCGGCGAACCGTCGGCGGCTTCCCATGGATGTTCTTCCGTCACCAATGGTTCTCACCGTTGTCCGCAGACAGAGCAAAGAGCACAGAGCGAGGTATTCATGGGGCAGTCAATTTGGAATTCCATGCAGCAAAAGGGCTACAGCCGCAGAGATTTTCTTCAATTCTGCGCCGCGGCCGCAACCGTGGCCGGATTCGGGCAAACCGGCGTAGCCCAGGTGGTCTCGGCCTTTGAGAAGAAGGAAAAGCCGGCCGTGGTGTGGCTGCACTTTCAGGAGTGCACCTGCTGCAGCGAGTCCTTCATTCGCGCCTCCCACCCCATCGTGGTGGATGCGCTGCTGGATGTGCTGTCGCTCAACTACACGGAAACCCTGATGGCCGCTTCGGGCTTCCAGGCGGAGAAGTGCCTGACCGACACCATCGAGAAGAACAAGGGCAAGTACATCGTGCTGGTGGAGGGCGCGGTGCCCACGGGCGCCGATGGCGTCTACTGCATGATCGGCGGCAAGACCGCGGAATCGATTCTGCAGACCGTGTCCAAGGATGCGGCGGCAATCGTGGCCTGGGGCAGCTGCGCCTCGAACGGATGCGTGCAGGCGGCCAAGCCGAACCCGACCGGCGCCACGCCGATCTACAAGCTGGTAGACAAGCCGGTGATCAACGTGCCCGGCTGCCCGCCCATTGCCGACGTGATGATGAGCGTGGTCACCCACCTGCTGGTGCTGGGCCAGGTTCCGGCGCTCGACAGCCAGGGCCGGCCCAAGGAGTTCTACGGACGCCGCGTTCACGACACCTGCTACCGGCGGCCCAACTACGACGCCGGCCTGTTCGTCGAGTCCTTTGACGACGAGAACGCGCGCAAGGGGTACTGCCTCTACAAGATGGGCTGCCGCGGCCCAGTCACCTACAACGCCTGCTCGGTGACCAAGTGGAATGAAGGCACCAGCTATCCCATCCAGTCGGGCCACGGCTGCATCGGCTGCAGCGAAGCCGGCTTCTGGGACAACGGCCCGTTCTACCAGCATCTGGCCTCGTTCCCCGGCTTCGGCGTCGAGAGCACGGCGGATACGGTGGGCGCGGTGGTGGGAGTGGCCACGCTGGCCGGCGTCGCCGCCCATGCGGTGATGACCAATGTACGCAAACGGAGCGTGATTGCGGAAGTCCACGCCGAAGAACAGAAGGAGTCGTAACCCATGGCACGCGTCGTCGTCGATCCTGTAACTCGTATTGAAGGCCACCTGCGCATTGAGGCAGTGGTGGAAAATGGCGTCATCACCGACGCATTCAGCGCCGGCACCATGGTTCGCGGCCTGGAGAAGATACTCATGGGCCGCGATCCCCGCGACGCCTGGGCCATTACCGAGCGCGTGTGCGGCGTATGCACCACCGTTCATGCCCTCACGAGCGTGCGCGCCGTCGAAAATGCGCTGGGCATCGCGATCCCGCCCACCGCCGAGCTGATCCGCAACATCATGATGACCACGCAATATGTGCAGGATCATGTGATTCACTTCTATCACCTGCACGCGCTGGACTGGGTGGACATCGTCAACGCGCTGAAGGCCGATCCGAAGAAGGCGGCGGAACTGGCGCAATCGTTCTCCAAGTGGGACAAGAACACGCCCGCCTATTTCTCCGAGGTGCAGGACAAGATCAAGGCCTTCGCCGCCAGCGGGTTGGGCATCTTCGCCAACGGCTATTGGGGCCATCCGGCCTACAAGCTGCCGCCGGAGGTGAACCTGATCGCGGTGGCGCACTACCTGGACGCCCTGCAATGGCAGAAGGAGATCGTCAAGATCCACGCCGTCTTCGGGGGCAAGAATCCGCATCCGAATTACCTGGTGGGCGGCGTTCCCTGCTCCATCAACGTAAACGAAGTGGCGGCCATCAACTCCGAGCGGCTGAACCTTGTCGGCCGGCTCATCAGCCAGGCGGATGAGTTCCTCAACCAGGTTTACATCCCCGATCTGCTGGCCGTGGCCTCGTTCTACAAGGATTGGGCCCAGTGGGGCGGTGGGTTGACGAACTACCTCAGCTATGGTGAGTTCCCCACCAAGGGCTATGGCCAGCCGGATTCGTTCAAGTATCCGCGCGGTGTGGTGCTCAATCGCGACCTCAGCAAGGTGTATCCAGTCAACGCCACCGACTCCCAGGAGATCAAAGAGTACATCGCCAGTTCGTGGTACAGCTATGAGGGCGGAGACGGGGTCGGCATCCATCCCTGGGCCGGCGAGACGAAGCTGAACTACACCGGACCCAAGCCGCCCTTTGAGACGCTCGAAGGGCACCAGAAGTATTCCTTCCTGAAGACTCCGCGCTGGAAGGAGAATGCGATGGAGGTGGGTCCGCTGGCGCGCCTGCTGGTGGCCTTCGCATCCGGCCGCACGGACGTGCAGGAACTGGTGAAGCAAACATTGGGCACGCTAAAGGTGCCCGTGGCCGCGCTCTTCTCCACGCTGGGCCGCACCGCGGCTCGCGGCCTGGATGCGGCGCTGGCCATGATCTGGCTCAAGGAGTTCTACGGCGAGTTGATGGATCACGTGAAGGTCAACGATGTATCCACGTTCAATGGGGATCTCTGGGAACCGAAGAGCTGGCCAGCGGACGCTGAGGGAGTTGGCCTGACCGAGGCTCCGCGCGGCGCGCTGGCTCACTGGATCAAGATTCACAATGGCGCCATCGCGAACTATCAGCTGGTTGTGCCCACCACCTGGAACGGTTCGCCGCGCGACGCCAAGCAGCAGCGCTCGTCCTTTGAACAGGCGCTGATCGGCACGCCGGTGGCGAACCTGGAACAGCCGGTGGAGATTATCCGCACCATCCATTCCTTTGACCCGTGCCTGGCCTGCGCCGTGCATCTGTACGATCCGCTGGGAAGGCACATCAACCAGGTTTCCTTCGAGTGATGCGTATGAGTGCTACAAGAATTGGCATGGGCAGTGCGGCGCCGGCAAGTTATCCGGTCGAATACCAGCGCATCTATGTGTGGGAACTGCCGGTGCGCCTCTACCATTGGATCAACGCGCTGGCCATCGTGGCCCTGTGCGTCACCGGCTACCTGATTGGGGCTCCCATGCGCGCTTTCTACGCGGGCGAGGCCTATCAGCAATACTGGTTCGGCTGGGTGCGGTTCATCCACTTCACCGCCGGCTTCGTTTACGTATTCGTAACCCTGGGACGGCTCTACTGGGCCTTCTTCGGCAACAAGTACTCCCGGTGGAACGTCTACATTCCGATCAAGCGCTGGCAACAGAAAGAGATAGTCGACGTCATCACCGGCGACGTGCTGCAAGTGAAGCACGGGCCCATGACCACCGGGCACAACGCAATGGCGGGCTTCAGCTATTTCGTTACCTTCCTGGCGTTCATCTTCCAGACCATCACCGGCTTCGCGCTTTACGCCGGCATGAGCAACGGCTGGTTCCCGCAGCTGTTTGTCTGGATTGTGCCGCTGATGGGCGGCGACGCCAGCGTGCGCTTCTGGCACCATCTGTTCCTGTGGTTCTTTGTCGCGTTTGCCGTAATTCACATTTATCTTTCCTTCTATCACGACTACATCGAGGGCCGCGGAACCATCTCCGCGATCGTGGGTGGATGGAAGTTCGGGCAAACGCGCGAAAAGTATGACCACTGAGAAAACGCTGGTGCTGGGGCTGGGCAACGTCCTGATGGGCGATGAAGGCATCGGCGTTCACGTTGTACGGGCTCTGGAACTGCACACTCTGCCGGAGGGGGTGGAGTGCCTGGACGGCGGCACCGGCGGGTTCGTCCTGCTGGAACCGCTCCAGAGCGCCGGCCGCATCGTGCTGGTGGACGCCGCGGCGGACGGCAACCCGATAGGGACCGTAACGCGCACCACGCCCCGCTTTTCGCGCGACTATCCGCCCACGCTCACCGCTCACGACATCGGCGTCAAAGATCTGCTGGATGTCTTCTACATTCAGGGCGGAGAACGCGAAGTCGTACTTTATGCCATCACCATCGACCCCCAACAGCCGATCCGGATGAGCCTCTCCGCCGAAGGCGCGAAGGCCGCCGAAGAGGCAGTGGAGCGGATTTTGGCCGAGTTGCGCTCGAACACTCCCGCCTGATCGCTCGACCGTGCCTACGCACCACTCGGCGCTGAGCCGGCTTGCCAGGGTCAAAAGAGCCTGAAAAACTGCCGAAATGTTAGAATGAAGGGGATGCCTATGCCCCTGAAAACGCTTTTGCTGAATCCGCCCTCGTTCGAGAACTTCGACGGTGGCGCGAGTTCGCGCTGGCCGGCTACGCGCGAGATTGAGTCCTACTGGTACCCGGTTTGGCTGACCTATCCGGCTGGCCTGCTCGAAGGCTCGCGCCTCCTGGATGCCCCTCCCCACCACGTCTCCGCCCAGGAGACCATCAAGATCTGCAAGGACTACGAGTTCCTGGTGCTGTTCACCTCGACCGTCGGCTGGGCGGGCGACCAGCGCCTGGCCGAAGCCATCAAGGCGGCCAATCCGGCCATCCGCATCGCGTTTGTCGGCCCTCCGGTGACCACCGACCCGGACCGCGCCTTGAACGAGTGCCCGGTGCTGGACTTCATCTGCCGCCGCGAGTTCGATTATTCGGTGGTCGAGTTTGCCCAGGGCAAGCCGCTCAATGAGATTCTCGGCATCAGCTACAAGCTGGACGGCAAGATCGTCCACAACCCCGACCGCCCGCAGGTGGAAGACCTGGACGCCATGCCCTGGGCCACGAAGATCTACAAGCGCGACCTGGACGTGACGCGCTACAACGTGCCCTTCCTGCTCCATCCGTTTATCGCGCTCTACTCCACGCGCGGCTGCCCGGCGCAGTGTACCTTCTGCCTCTGGCCGCAAACCTTGAGCGGTCACGCATGGCGGAAGCGCTCGACGGACGACGTGGCTGCCGAACTGGCCTGGGCCAAGCAGAACTTCCCCGACGTGAAGGAGTTCTTCTTCGACGACGACACCTTCAACATTCAGAAGGCGCGCACCGTCGAGCTGTGCGAGAAGCTCAAGCCGCTGGGCCTGACCTGGAGCTGCACCTCGCGCGTGACCACCGACCGCGAAACCCTCAAGGCCATGAAGGATGCGGGCTGCCGCCTGCTCATTGTGGGCTTCGAGTCCGGCGATCCGCAGATTCTAAAGAACATCAAGAAGGGCGCAACCGTGGAGCGCGCCCGCGCATTTGCCAAGGACTGCAACGACCTGGGCCTGACCATCCACGGCGACTTCATCCTCGGCCTGCCCGGCGAGACCACGGAGTCGATCTGGAACACCATCAACTTTGCCAAGACGCTGGATTGCGAGACTATCCAAGTCTCCATCGCCCACGCTTATCCGGGGACTGAATTCTACGATTACGCCAAGGCGAACGGCTTCATCACCAATGAACGCATGGAGGACGGTGGCGGCCACCAGATGGCGCACATCGAGTATCCGGGATTGCCGACCGACTACGTGATGGAGATGGTGCACAAGTTTTACGACGAGTACTACTTCCGCCCCAAGGCCGCTTTCCGGGTGGTCTGGAAGGCGTTTGTGAATCGCGATCTGCCCCGGCTCTACGTGGAGGCCAAGGCCTTCCTCAAGCTCCGCGCCGAGCGCAACAAGATGGTCAAGCTGGCGCGCCGCCGTCAGGCCGATCCGCCTGCTCCGGTAGGCGCTGGAGCATGACGCCCTCGGGGACGGCTTCCGTTGAGGACTGCGCCATCGCGCCCGCCGTCGATCTTCTTGGAACCCATCCAATCACTCCGTTCTGAGTGAAGGGTACGGGCTTCAGCCCGTACATTAGGGGAAGGAAAAGAAATGGGCTTTAGCCCCTGAGGGAGGCATTTTGGGAAGACTTTCTTTCCCTCGATGGCTAAAGCCGCGGATCGAGAGCAGGTCACGACGGACGGGCTGAAGCCCGTCCCCTTCAAGGATCACCTAGGAACTTCAAACCGCCGATGGCTCACGAAAGACTTCTGCCGCGCCAATACATGATCCTGGGACTGGTCGCCATTTGCGCCCCGCTCGGCGATACCTGCCTCTCGCGCGGCATGACCAGCCTGCCGCCCATCTCGCTGGCGCATCCAGCCACACTCGTCGCCGCGGTCTTCACGCCCTGGATCGCTTTCGGCATCGCGCTGCTCATCGGCTTTTTCGCCAGCTACCTGACTGCGCTCTCCTGGGCCGATCTCACCTTTGTGCTCCCCGCCACGGCCTTCGGCAACGTAATCGTCGCCCTGCTGGCCCGCTTCTGGCTGCACGAGCCCATCTCTCTGGAACGCTGGGCGGGAATCGTGCTCATCACTCTCGGCGTGAGCTTCGTCGCGCAAGGGCCATCGTTGACTCAGAGGCCGGTGATCGAGCGGTCTCCAACGGCGAGACTCCCTCTTGAAGAAGAATCTCTCGACGCCGCGGAGCCCGCAGTTCAAGTCGCGGAGGGGCAGCCGCGATGACCATTCCCACCCCTGTTTCGACCACCGGGTTCTGGGCCGCCGCGGCCATGATCGCGGCCATCGTGCTCTGCTCCACCGCCGGCGAAGTGCTGACCGCCGCGGCCATGAAGTCCATCGGCGACCTGGATGAGATTCGCGCCCGCTCCGGCCTCAAGGGGGCCATTCGCGCCGTCCTCACCTGCCCGCTCTTCTTTCTGGGCGTCGGCTTCCTGGCCCTGGCTTTCTTTTCCCTGCTCCTGGCCTTGAACCACCTCAACCTGAGCCTGGTTGCGCCCGCCTCGGCCTCGCTCACCCTGGTCACCAACGCCATCGCGGGCAAGATCTTCCTCAAGGAAAACGTGGACCGCCGCCGCTGGACTGCCGCCGTGCTGGTCTGCATCGGGGTCTATCTGCTGGCGCATTGAGTAAGCGCGCCTCCAAGGCAGTTTCACCGAATGCGCAATGCCGGACGCTCGGCTTGCGGTTGCAGCGAAGTTGCCTTCGTCCCTGAGAGATGTTCTTCGACAGCCTCCGCTCGAATCTCCTACATCTTTCGCCGTTCGCCGAAAAAAATTGCCATCCCTGGGAACTTTTCCTCTTCCCGCAGCATTACCGGTAGTGAAGGGCTCAGGCGGCAGATCATGCAAGACGCACTACCGGCGTTCGTTCTACACTCGGAGGCGAAAAGGCGATCCATCATGAACGACGCGCCAGGAGATTCCGAGACGAAGAGTTCCCAAACCCCACAAGGCGGCGAACACCCGCAAAGCGACGAGCAATTGATGGTCGCGTTCTCTCGCGGCCAGACCGAGGCGTTCAGCGCGCTCTTCGCGCGTTACAAGCAGCCGCTGTTTGGGTTCTTCCGCCGCCGCGTTGCCGATCCGGCCCAGGCCGAGGAGCTGACCCAGGAGACCTTTCTGGCCGTTCTGCGCGCGGCGGCGCGCTACCAGGCGACCGCCCTCTTTCGAACCTATCTCTATGCCGTCGGCTTCAAGATTCTGCGCGCTCATCGCCGCAAGGCTGCGTTCCGGGCCACGTTTCTGGGCGAACAGCCCCCGGACCGCGAGTCTGGGAATCGCGAGCCGGCGATCGACAGCGCCATCGAAACGCAGGCGGTGATGCGGCAGGCGGTCGGGAGGCTGGAGCGCCTGGATCGGGAGGTTCTGCTGCTGCGCGAATTCGAGCAGTTGAGCTACGCGGAGATTGCCGGGCTGCTCGGACTGCCGCTGAACACGGTTCGCTCGCGCTTGTTCCGCGCCCGCCTGGCTCTGCACGATCTGCTCGCGGCTCCGGCTTCCCATTCCTCCGCCCAAGAGTTCGCTCATTCCAAGGAGCGCCTATGAACACCGCCATCCATCCCGTTGCCCCTGAAGAGGTTACGGCCTTTCTCGACGGCGAACTCGCCGAAGCCGAGGCTCAAGCCGTCTCTGCCCACCTCGACGGCTGCGCCGAATGCGCCGATCTGGCCGAGCGGTTCCGCGCCACGTCCGAGTCGCTTGCCCAATGGACCGTCCCGCCGGTTCCATCGAGCCTGGAGGAGGCGGTATTGGAACAGGCTGCCTCCACCGTGGCCGGATCTGTGCCCGCCAAGCCGGGCCGTTCCGCCCAACTCAGCTTTTTGAACTGGAGGCTGTGGGCCGTCGGCGGTGGAAGCGCGGTGACCGCAGTTCTGCTCCTAGTGGCTTTCACTGTGTCAATGACGTACTACGAGGATCGCCCAAGACCCTCTCCCCCGAGGGCGACGATGATAGCGAGCCCGAATTCGGCCGACTATGCCAAGCCCCAGGGAATGGACGCGCTCGTTACACCGGAGCCACGAAGGGGTCTGATCTCTGGGGCGGCGGGCGCAACGAGATCCCCGGCGCTCGCCGGCAAGTCCCTGCCGGAGGCGCGCGCAGGCGGAATCGGAATGGGCTCGCCCATCGCCGAGTCTCCGGCGGCGCCCGCGCCCATGATCGCCCGCGCCGTCTCTCTTTCCATCGTCGTGAAGGACTTCGCAGCCGCCCGCGCGTCGCTCGACTCGATCCTCCTGCGCCATCGCGGATATGCAGCGCAACTCACCGCTGCGACCCAGGAGAACGCTCCGCGCAGCTTCCAGGCCTCGCTGCGCATTCCTGCGCCGGAGCTGGCCGCCACCCTCGCCGAACTCAAGAACCTGGGCCGCGTCGAAAACGAATCTCAATCCGGCGAAGAAGTTACCCAGCAGCACACCGATCTGGTTGCGCGCCTGCAAAACTCCCGCGAGACTGAAGAGCGCCTGCGCGCAATTTTGGAGCAGCGCACCGGAAAGATCGAAGACGTCCTCCAGGTTGAAGAGGAGATCGCCCGCGTGCGCGGCGAGATTGAACAGATGGAAGCCGAGCAGCAGGCTCTTGAGCACCGAGTGGAGTTCGCCAGCGTCGATCTGCAACTCACGGAGGAGTACAAGGCCGAGTTGAACCCGCCGTCGGCGTCGGTCTCCAACCGCCTCCATAACGCGCTCGTGGCCGGCCTGCGCAACGCGGCGGAGACGATCCTCGGCATCGTGCTGTTCCTTGTGGAGTCCGGTCCCGTGCTCCTCATCTGGCTGGCGATTCTCGGCTTGCCGGTACTTGCGCTGGTTCGCCGCTACCGGAGGATGAGGGCCAAGCTCTAGGGGCGAGGCGGGTGGCTCTCAAACCACCCGATCACCCGGCGCTCATACTCCTCAGGTTCCGCCCCGGCAGCGCCGCAATGCTCCGCTTCCGCCGGCTCCCACAAGACCACAGCGGGGATGCGGGAAGAGCTGTAAGCCAGAATCCTCTCGGAGTGGCGCGGAGGAAGATTTATGTCCCTGCGGCCATGAATCAGCAGGACGGGAACGAGGCTCGTGGCCACGGCGCTCTCCGGCGAGGCTTGCTCCAGATCGACGCCGTACCTCCAGCGCGCGTAGAGAAGGCCAGCCTCGACGGAAGGGCGCAGCAGCGTGCGCCCCGCCCAGGCTCCGGCGTTCATCTTCTCGCCCATGCGGTCATAGGAGGCTTCGCGGAAGCTGGCAAACGAAGACTCGGCCACCACCGCGCAGAATCCCGGAGTGGCGCGCAGCGATTGAAGCATTTGCCCGGCGCCCATCGACTCGCCCAGCCCGTCGATGCAGCGCGGCGCCTCGGCCTGTTCGATCCAATCGAACCAGCGCCTCACATCGCTGGCTTCCTTTACTCCGTAAGTGGCCATTTCCCCGCCGCTTTCCCCGTGCGCCCGCGCATCGGGCAGCAGAACCGCGTAGCCGTGGCGCAATAGCAGATCCGCATTGCCCAACATGCCGGCCCGGTTGTCCGTGTGCCCATGCAGAAGGATCACGGCATCTCCGTTGGCGCGCAAAGGCCGGATGCTCCATCCGCGCTGCGTTGCGCCGTCGTCTGCGGTAATGGAAACTTCCGCCAGTTGAGCATGATTGCGCGCGGCGACGGCCTGGGCGCGTTCTTCAGCCTCCGGCCCCAACACGCGGCGTCCCGGATGCAGCGCCAACTCGGCGGCCAGAATGCCGATAGCGGCGGAGACGACAAGCCAGACTGCGACAAGGACCGCTCCCCAGCGCAGAAAACCGCGCATTCTATTCATGATGTCAAGTCTTACGCTGTGGGCTTCCGATGCGTTCCCGGCTAGTTCACCTCGCGCTCTCGAATTCAATTCCCCGAATCCCGAAACCGCGGAAGGAACGCCTAACCCGCCCTGCTGCTATCCTTGTTCCAACGCCATTGCCCGCAATGACAGACCGGACCCATACGCAAGATCGCCCGCAAGCCGCGCCCTCCGCGCTGGCCACCTGGCTGCTTTTTGCGGCCATCTTCGCCGCGGTGTATTTTGCTTCCCTCTTCACGCCGCCGCTGATGGACGATGTGGACGCGTCTCACGCCCAGGCCGCGCAGCACGTGGCCGAAACCGGCAACTGGATCACCTGCCAGATCAACGGCATCCGCTATATCGAGAAGCCCCCGCTGCCCTACTGGCTGGTGGCCGTCAGCTACCGCATCTTCGGCCAGAACACCTTTGCCACCCACCTGCCCAACGCGCTGGCCATGCTAGGCCTGGCGTGGCTCTGCTGGGTCTGGGCCGGCCGTGCGTGGGGACCGCGCGCCGGCCTCTATGCCGGCCTGGGCGTGCTCACCTCCATCGGCCCGTTTCTCTTTACCCGCTTCATCATTCCCGAGTCCATCCTCAGCCTTTTCCTGCTGATTGCCCTCTACGGCCTCATCACCGGCTTCGAGCTGAACCGTCCCAATCGCTTCTACTGGGCGTGGGCCTGCGTGGCTCTTGCTCTGCTCACCAAAGGTTTCATTGCACCCGTCTTCTTCATAGGCGCCGCCATTCCCTACCTGGTCCTCACCGGGCAGTGGCGCCACTGGCGCGCGCTGAAGCCCGTCTCCGGCTTTCTTCTCTTTCTGCTGATCGCCGCACCCTGGCACATCCTTTGCGGCCTCGCCAATCCCGACCAGGGCCACGCCGTTGGCAACCACCCCACCATCGGCAACGTCCACGGGTTCTTCTACTTCTACTTCGTCAACGAGCACTTCCTGCGCTTCTTCTCGCTGCGCTACCCGCACGACTACAACAAGCTGCCCTTCGCCGCCTACTGGCTGCTGCACCTGGTCTGGCTCTTCCCCTGGAGCCTGTTTCTCCCCGCCCTGCTGGCCGTGGCCTGGAAGACTCGCCACAACTGGCGCCAGCACCTGCGCAGCGACGCCGGAGAAGCCGTGGACCTCTACATCGATGGCTCCCGCCGCGAAGATGTGGCTGGCTACCTCGTCGGGCTTACCTTCCGCGTGCGCACGGTGTGGCTGCTGAGCCTATTCTCAGCCTGGACTCTGCTCTTTTTCTCCATCTCCAGCAACCAGGAGTACTACACCTTCCCCGTCTGGCCGCCCCTGTTCATCCTCATCGCCGCCGTGCTGACACGCGCTGAGGAAACAGAAGAGTGCACAGAATTGCGAAGCGGTATGCGAGGCGTCGGAAGAGCCGTCCTTGCATGGGTTGTTGAAGCAGTTACGGTAGCGGCCTTATACATTTTCTACTTCTACTTCAGCATTACCATCCTCCAATTTGTGACGCTGGCAATCATCACCCAAACGGTCGCCATTTACCTCCTGCGACGGATGCTGAGAAATGTCCCTCTTACTGCATGGGTGATGGCGGCCCAGCTTCTGTTTGCCGTCCTCGGCGTGCTGACAGCCGCGGCCCTCGGCTGGGGACTGTGGGACTCCCGCCACCTGCCCTACGTTGCCGACATCGGCACCCTGCTGGCGCACCGCGCCGTGGCTGGCTACACGCTCTCCATGTCCCACTTCTTCGACCTCACCGGCCCCTCCTTTGCCGCGCTCCGCCTGCCTGCCGCCATGGCCGCCGTCGCGCTGCTCATTGGTCCGGCGGTGGGCTGGGTGCTGCGCATCAAGGGGAAGCACCTGGCCACCACGGTCAGCGTGGCCCTCACCATGAGCGTCTTCCTCATCGCGGCGCACATCGCCTTCGCCCGCTTCCAGCCCATGCTCAGCTCCGAGCAACTGGCCGACACGATCATCCGGAAAGGCTCGCCCGCCGACACCTTCATCATCTACGGCGAGCATTCCGACGCCTCCTCGGTCGTCTTTTATACCCATCGCTTTTTTGCGGGCAAGCCGGCCATGATGGTGATCCCGCGCTGCGGCCAGCATGGCGAGGGCACGCCGCTGCTCTGGGGCTCCTGCTACCCCGACGCGCCGAATATCTTCCTCAGCGAGGACCAGCTCTCCAAAGCCTGGGGCACGGGCGAGCGCAAGTGGCTCTTCGCACAGGACACCAACCAGCTCAAAGCCGAGAGTCTGCTCGCCGGCCGCCTCTACCCCGTCCAATCCATCGCCGACAAAGCGCTCTGGACAGATAGGCCGCTGAGGTAGGCCGTTCCCGCCAGGACGCTCCATCCCTTCCAGTCTTTCTGGCGGAAAGGACTGGAAACCGCGTCCTTTGCTGTCCCAGGCGCCCCGCGCGAGGAGAGGATCACCTTGACAGCTATGCGGCATTGCCGCATAATTCCTCCGTGAGCATTTCCATGCTGACGGTCGTTGAAACCAGCGCCTTCGCTCGCCGTGCGGAGAGGCTGCTTTCCATCGAGGAGTACGAGGGGTTGCTTTTCTGCCTCGCACTCCATCCAGAATCGGGAGATGAGATTCCGGGCACCGGTGGGGTACGCAAGGTAAGATTTGCGGCAAAGGGCAAGGGCAAATCCGGCGGGGTTCGGGTGATTTATTACTTCTTCGATGAGGAGAACCCGCTCTATGCGATCTTTCTCTACGCCAAGAACGAGCAGGCAAATCTTACGCCGCGGCAAAAGAAAGAGGTCGCAGCCTTTGCAGCGGCAATCAAAGCTGCCGCAAAGGTAAGGAGGATCAGACAGTGAAGCGGATCAACGTTGCAGACGAACTTGTCGAAGCCATGCGCGAAGCGGTCGCAATCGCACAGGGCGAAGCGGAGCCGGCCGCCACGCATCAATTCCCCCTCCCGCTCGATGTGGACGTGCGGGCGGTGCGGGCAGGCACAGGTCTCAGCCGGGCCGAGTTTGCGCGGCGGTTCGCCCTCGATCCGCGCGCCTTGCAGGAATGGGAGCAAGGCCGTCGGCGTCCTGACCGCGCCGCACGGGCCTACCTCACCGTAATTGCCCGCCGTCCGGAGGCCGTAGCGGAGGCTCTGGCTAGCTGACGCTCGGATGCGGTTCTTTCCGCGGACCAGGCACTTCCACGTTTATCTCGCGTACGTTTCCTCTGCGCCGCCCGCATCTTTCTGTCCGGCCCCGCCGGGCGGAATCCGCCTGCCCAGGCGCGCTCCTCGTTTATGGCTGGAACGGGTACGCTGCCCAGCGCTTGATCGTTTCTTCCACATCTTCGCGGCTGACGGTGCTCAATGAAGAATCGTCGAGATGGTATTTCTCCCGGAGAATGCGGAGGTTCTCCCTCTCTTTGCGCTCCTCGTCGGAATAGAACTTTGCCTTCTCGAATTCATGGTTTGAAATGGCGCTATCCATGCGGTGGACGATGAACTTGATGCGCTTTTGGACTTCGGCGACCTCTTCGGGCATCGAGGTTTCGCGCAACTTCACTCGCGCCCCGGCCGCATCAAGCAGCTCAAGCGCCTTGTCGGGAAGCGAGCATTCCGGAAGGTAACGGCCAGTGCCGCGCGCGGCGCATTCCAGGGCGTCGTCCGCATAGGTCACTCCGTGGAATTTCTCGTACCGCTGCTTGCAAGCCTGCAACACGCACAGAGCACTCTCCTCGTCCATGGGACGCACGTGAACGGCACGGAAGCAATTCTCGATCCACGGAGCCGCCTGAATCAACGCCGCGTATTCGCCTGGCGCGCTGGCGCCGATGCACTGTATCACGTTTCGCGCGAGCACGGGCCGGAGTATCTCGGCGGCAATCGGCGTTCCAGACAGGCGAGTCGGCGGCAAAAAGACCCTCAAGTCGTCGATGAACAGGATGATTCCAGAAGCATTCGCCAATGCCTTAGCCAGACTCACCCGCTCTCCGGCCTTCCTGCGATCCGCCAGTAACTTGGCGACGGGAGTCGTCCCCTCGTCGATCTGCGGTTGACCCTTTGCCGAGCCGGCAATCGATTGCGGGTCGAGAATCAGTATCCGCTTCTCCGCCAGGAACGACGGAGCCTTGCTATCCGCAATGCGCTGCGCCAGGGCTTCGACGATCGCGGTCTTGCCCGCCCCGCGCTCGCCGATGAGAACCGGATTCTTATGGTCGCGGCTGCTAAGAACTTCGATGAGTCCATCGATTTCCTGGTCGCGGCCAACTACGGGGTCGAGTTCGCCGTCGATCGCCGTTTGCGTGAGATCCCGGGAAAACTCGCTGAGCGGCGCGGACTCGGGGGAGCTTTCCACAGCGGTCTTTCCCGCATCGGTCGTGTGAGGTACGCGGGCCAATTCGTCGCGAACAGTGGCAAGCTTCACGCCAATATCCTTCAAAATCTGCCAAGCGAAGCACTTCTCTTCGCGAAGCAGGCCCAGCAGCAGGTGCTCGGTGCCGATGTGCTTGTGGCCCAGGCGTTCGGCCTCCTCAGCGGCATAGGCCAGCACCCGCTTGCACTCGCTCGAAAGCGGCAGGTCCACGCTGGTGGAGACCTTCTCGCGGATCGTCGTGTGCGCCTCAATCTGCTTGCGGATCGCCTCGAAAGAGGCGTGTGAACGCAAGAAGCGGTTGGTCAACGCTTTGTCCTCGCGCAGCAGGCCGAGCAGCAGGTGCTCGGTCTCGATAAAAGGCGAACCGAACTGGCTGGCCTCATACCGCGCGAAGAAGATTACGCGCCGTGACTTCTCCGTGTATCTTTCAAACATTTTGCGCGGTGCTCCTCTCTCGAATTGCGGATACTGGCAGTCTACCCCGCCGCCCGCATCTTCCCTCCCGGCAGCAGCTCGAAGACCCGGCCGCGCCAGAGAATCCGGCTGCCCCAATAGCTGGCTGCCCAGAAGCAGAAGCCCATCCCATCGCGCAGCGGATAAAGCGCGAGCAGCCCAAACCAGCTCCGGTCGCCCACCACCGCGCGACCCACCGCCAGCGCCAGCGCCAGCCGTGTGGCCGCGCTCCACCCCAGCAGCGCCAGCCCAAGCCACGGGCGCCCCATCCCAACCGCGGCCCCGCAGGCCAGCAGCCCGAAGGGCACACTGAAGGTCAGCGCCGTGCCAAGATGCCCCTTGGGCCGCGAGAAGCGCGTGGACTTCATCCAGCGCACCTGGTGCTTCATCGACGGCCAGAAGCTCGAGTTGATGACCATGTGGTCGATGGCGTGGTGGCTCAGCACCACCGTCTGGCCCAGCTTGAAGGTCTCGTTGCCCAGCACAAAGTCGTCGGCGCAGTAGCCGGCCGTCACCCGGAAGCCGCCCATCCGCCGGATCGCCTCGCGCCGGAAGGCCATCGTCGGCCCGAGCACAAACTGCATCCCCTCCATGGCCCGCGCCGCCAGCACCCCGGCGGTCATCTCGACCGACATCCCCACAGCCTCAAGCCGCGCCCACAGCCCGCCTTCCGCCGCCACGCCGCGATAGGGGCAGCACATCGCGCCCACACGCGGGTCCTCGAACGGCAGCGCGACGGACCGTAGATAATCGGGCGTCACGCGCACATCGCTGTCGCTGATGACCAGAATCTCGTACGCGGCCTCGGCTTCCATCCGTTCCATCGAGGCCACTTTGGCGTTGATGTAGTCGGGTTCGCCGCCGGTCGAAAGAAACTTCGCCGGAATATTCGGATAGCGCGCCGCCACCCGCCGCGCCGTCTCCAGGCCGGCGTCGTCAGCTGAGCGCGCGCAGAAGAGAATCTCGTACTCCGGGTAGTCCTGCTCGAAGAACGTGACCAGGTGCGCCTCGAGCCCCGGTTCATCCCCGTGCAGTGGCTTCAGCAGGGTCAGCGCCGGCGTGAACCCCGGCCGCTCCCGCGTCTGCGCCAGCGCCGCCCGCCGCTCCCGCAGGTAGCGGGGCACGGCCGAAAGCACCATGCCGGCAAATACCGTGGAAGTCACTAGCCCGAGGACGCCCAATCCTAAAAGAACGTATAACATGCAGCTACAAGAATACCCGGCTTGGGCGGAGTCCAGCGGTGAGGATTCAAATTGCTCAAATGGAGAGCGCCAACCGGAAAGGCCGACGCGAGACCCGGCTACGGCTTGCGCGGCACCGCCGGCTTAGCCACCACCGCCGGCCTGCGCAACGGCACAATCGCCGCTCCGCCGCTGGGCGCATTCTGCTGGAAGCGCGCCAGCATCTCCGTGCGCACGTACTCCACAAAGCTCTGCATCTGCCGGTTCATCTCTTCCATCCGCTCGCGCATCTGCAGGATGATGGCGATGCCGGCGATGTTCACGCCCAGGTCGCGCGCCAGGTTCAAGATGAACTCCAGCCGCTCCAGGTCCTCGTCCGTGTAGAGGCGCGTGTTGCCCTCGGTGCGCGACGGCTTGAGCAGGCCCTCGCGCTCGTACAGGCGCAGCGTCTGCGGATGAATCTCGTACATCTCGGCCACTGCCGAGATCATGTACGCGCCCTTCGATTTTCTCTTCGCAGCCATCAATCCACCAGTGTGAACTTTGCGTCCGCAAGCATCTTGAAAACAGGTTCGGCCGCAGGTTCCTTCTTGAGATTATCAAGAAGGTCGTCCCTCAGCCCGAGTTCCATCCACGTAGGGTGTCCGCTCGTTTGGCTATTCGGGTTAGGACTGATCGTGAAGCATACGTTACTACAGCCTTTGATCCATTCGCTCGTGAACTTTGGATCGGTCCTCATGAGCGCCGGCAGTTCGAGCGTTACCCCTAACAGAGCCAGCAGGTCGAATTGGCCCCTTTCGTGAAAGGCCGCGTTGTAGGGCATATCCCGGTCCCAGAGCCGCTTCCACGCCACGGCCATCGCATCAGCGGCATCGCTTCTTTGCCGCGGGGTGCTGGTGCCCGAGGTGCACCAAAGGCGGTAGACCTGGTTGGCGCTCGCGCTATAGGTTCGCTCCTCCTCAGGGATCACCTTTTCCCAGGCGTAGTCGAAGCTGCCCGGCTTGAAGAAAAAGCAGGCCTTGGGAAACGCCGAGGTTGCCGGGAGGGAATGCTGCTGTGCCGCCGCTGGCGCCGGACACACAGACAAGCCGAGAGCAATCACCAAGAGCATTCCGACCCTGACCACCATTGCCTCACACGCAGCCATCGTCGCATTCCGCCTCAGTCCCTACTCCCTACTCCCTGCCTTTTACAGCTTGTCGAACAGCGCCACCCGCGGGTCCTGGCTGTTCAGCTTGGCCAGCTCGCGCATGATCTCGCGGCTGCGCTCATCCTGCAAGTGCGGAACGACTACCTCGATGGTGACAATCTGGTCGCCGCGCTGCTCCGGCCGTTGCGCGTTTTCCACGCCCCGCCCCCTCATGCGCAGCTTTTGCCCGCTCTGCGTTCCCGGCGGAATCTTCAACTGCGCCCGGCCGTCGATCGTGGGCACGTCCACCTTGGCGCCCAGCGAGGCCTCGGCCACCGTCACCGGAACCGTCAACTGAATATCGTCGCCCACGCGCGCGAAGACGGGATGCGTCCCGGTGCGGACGATCACGAACAGGTCTCCAGGCGCTCCGCCGTTCACCCCCGCGTTGCCCTTGCCCTGCAAGCGGATGCGCTGCCCGTCGCGCGTTCCCGGCTTCATGCGGAACTCGACCGACTCGCTTCGGCTCACCGTTCCCTCGCCCTGGCAGGTAGCGCAATGGCTTGGCGCGCGTCCCGTTCCGTTGCAGCGCGGGCAGGGAATATTGAATTTCATCCGCCCGCCCATCTGCGTCACCTGGCCGGTTCCGTTGCACTCCGGGCATTGCGCAGGCCCGCCGGTATTCGTCATTCCGTGGCAGGTCGGGCAGGTCTCCTGGCGATCCACCTGGATGCGCGCCTGCCCGCCGCGAATGGCCGTCCAAAAGTCCACCGTGGCCTGGTACTCGAGGTCGGTGCCCGGCTGCGGCCCGCGCGGCCGCTGCGGCTGCTGCGCCCCGCTGAATATCCCCGAGAAGATGTCCTTGAAGCTGCCCCACGACTGCGATCCCGCGCCCGCCTGCTGCCCCGGATGCTGGCCCGGACCGCCCTGAAAGCCGGAAAAGTCGAAGCCGCCGAAGTCCACCGGCATGCCGCCGCCCGCGCCCTGCTGCCGCGCATAGGCCTCGGCGGTCGCCGGGTCGATCTGGTCGGAGTAGAAACCCACCTGGTCGTAGACCTTGCGCTTCTTCTCGTCGCTCAGCACGTCGTTGGCCTCGGAGATCTCCTTGAACTTCTCCTCCGCCCGCTTGTCTCCGGGGTTGACGTCCGGATGATACCGCCGCGCCGCCTTCCGGAAGGCCTTGCGAATCTCCTCCGGCGTCGCCGTCTTCTTCACGCCAAGCGTGCCGTAGTAGTCCTTGTTCTGTGTCGTGGGCATAGTCTGTTGGGACTCGTTTCCTGGTTAAGCAGTATTCTTCGGCACCTTCAATGCACCGGTCTTGCGGTCCTGCGGATGCAACCGGACTTCCTTGCAAATCTTAGGCCAATCCAGCCGTGCTGTCTCCAATTCGTAGTCTTTCTGGATGTTCATCCAGAATTCCGGCGACATTCTGAAGAACCGCGCCAGCCGCAGGCACAGATCGGCGTCCAGTCCCTGCCTCCCCTTTACGATAGCAACCACGCGCCGCTCCGGCATCTTGATTTCTTTCGCCAGCATCCGCGCCGTCATCCGCAACGGGATAAGGAATTCCTCACGCAGCATCTCGCCTGGATGAAGCGGCGGCATCAGCTTCCCCTTCTTAGGCGAAATCGGAATCCTTCTCTCGATCACATGAACCTTGAATTGGCTCGCATCTGCCGTTCCCTGCGCGTGAGCGAGAGCCTGCTCAAGTGCTCGGATTATGCTTTCGCCAATCTTGCTCATGATGACCGTCTCCGTTTGTGACTATTATTTAACCGCGATTTCCTGCAAGCGCTCGTAGAAGTTTTTGCCTTCGGGTAGCAACTCATAATCGTGCATCGTCGGTCCTCGCAGGATTGTTTTTGTGCCAATTGAAGCTATCAGCCCAACGGACTGGAGCCGAGCACATGAGCTATTGAATGCCTGGCCGTGAACCCCTTGATAGTTGGAAAAAGCCTGATTATCCCAATACTGTTCCCATAGTGACCTTATCGCGTCTATTCGCCAACGGTATTCCTTCTGCACCTCTTGGGGTAAGAATAGATGGATCTGCATTTTATAGATCGATCCCAGGACATTGATGTCATGTTCGGCAAGCTCGACGGTAGCCCGCATCATCTCGTCAAGGCTCTCTGGCACCAAATCATCAACATAGATACAATTGATCGTCAGAGTTCCAAGTCTCATGTGTTTCGCAGGATCGAACGTACGCATTCCATGGAAAACGGCCGCTCGATAAGCTGTTTGTGCGCCCTGGCTCTGCAACGCCTCCCGAAACTCCCTTAATTCTTTATCGTGGCCATCAAGGCGTTTCTCATGCCGTGCTATCGCTGCTGTTGCTGATGATTCTATCTGCTCGACAATCGTCTCTAGCGGCGTCTGGCCGCCTTTCAAAGCCCATCTAATTAGACCGCTTATCGGAAGACCGAGCTTATCCGCTCCAGAAGCGGCTGTCCCTACAACAGTCTCTACAAATGGGGAACGGCTCAATGACTCCATCTCGCGCTGATGTTGAAGCGCCGCAAACTCCCCGTCGTATTGGTTCGGTTTGATCTCCGACATGCTAACTCCAAAAAGCGGGAGAGCAGGGCCGAAGCCCTGCCCTTCCTATGGCGTTGCCTGGACGGCCAGGCTTACTTCTTGTCTTCCACGTCCACGTACTCGGCGTCGATCACGCCTTCGTCCTTCTTCTGTTCGACTGCCGGTTCTCCCGCCGCGCCGGTTGGTCCGGCCTGCGCAGCGGCCGCGTTCGCCTTGTAGAGCACCTCGGCCAGCTTGTGGCTGGCGTGGGTGAGCTTCTCGTGGGCGGCCTTCAGTTCCTTCACGGAGGGCGTTCCCTCGAGCACCTTCTTGGACTCGGCCAGCGCCGTCTCGACCTCGGTCTTGTCCGCCGCCTGCACCTTTTCGCCGCTGTCCTTGAGCATCTTTTCGATGTTGTAGACCAGTCCGTCGAGCTGGTTGCGAGCCTCGATCTCCTCGCGCTTCTCCTTGTCCTCGGCGGCGTGCGCGTCGGCTTCCTTGGCCATCTTCTCCACTTCATCCTTGGAGAGGCCGGAGCTCGATGTAATGGTGATGCGCGTGTCCTTGCCGGTGGCGTTGTCCTTGGCGGTCACGTTGAGGATGCCGTTGGCGTCGATGTCGAAGGTGACCTCGATCTGCGGCACTCCGCGCGGCGCCGGAGGCAGCCCGCCCAGCTTACGCTCGCCTTGCAGCACGTGCACTTCGACCTCGGTCTGCGAGTCGGCCGCCGTCGAAAAGGTCTCCGTCTTCTTGGTGGGGATGGTGGTGTTGCGCTGGATCATAGGAGTGGCCACGCCGCCCAGCGTCTCGATGGCCAGGGTCAGCGGCGTCACGTCCAGCAGCAGCAGGTCCTTGACCTCGCCGGCCAGCACGCCGGCCTGCACCGCCGCGCCGATGGCCACCACTTCGTCAGGATTGACGCCCCGATGCGGCTCCCGGTTGAAGAGCTTCTTCACAATCTCCTGAATCTTGGGCATGCGCGTCTGGCCGCCCACCAGAACCACTTCGTCGATCTTGTCCACGCCGATACCGGCATCGCTCAGCGCCTGCTTGCAGGGGGCGATCGACTTGTCGAGCAGATCGCCGACCAACTGCTCCAGCTTGGCGCGCGTCAGCTTGCGCACCAGGTGCTTGGGCCCGGTGGCGTCGGCGGTCACAAAGGGCAGGTTGATCTCCGTTTCGACGGTCGTCGAAAGCTCGATCTTGGCCTTCTCCGCGGCATCTTTCAGCCGCTGCAGGGCCATCTCGTTGCCCTTCGAGGAGAGGTCCAGCCCCTGCTCCTGCTTAAACTCGGCAATCAGCCAATCGACGATCCGCTGGTCGAGATTGTCGCCGCCCAGGTGGGTATCGCCGTTGGTGGACTTGACCTCGATGACACCCTCGCCCACCTCGAGAATGGAGATGTCGAAGGTGCCGCCGCCAAAGTCGTAAACTGCAATGGTCTCGTCCTTCTTCTTGTCCAGGCCGTAGGCCAGCGCGGCGGCTGTCGGCTCGTTCACAATGCGCTTCACGTCCAGGCCGGCAATCTTGCCCGCGTCCTTGGTCGCCTGGCGCTGCGCGTCGTTGAAGTAGGCTGGAACCGTAATCACAGCCTGGGTGACCGTCTCGCCCAGATAGGCCTCGGCGCTCTTCTTCAGCTTTTGCAGGATCATGGCCGAAATCTCCGGCGGGGTATACTCCTTGCCCTGCGCCAGCACGCCCACGTGATCGCCCTGCTGGGTCACCTTGAAGGGCACCATCTTCATCTCGTCGTTCACTTCGTTGTAACGCCGGCCCATGAACCGCTTGATGGAGAAGATGGTGTTCTCCGGGTTGGTGATGGCCTGGCGCTTGGCTACCTGGCCCACAAGGCGCTCGCCGCTCTTGGTGAAGGCGACGATCGAGGGCGTGGTCCGCGCGCCTTCTTCGTTGGGAATCACTTTGGGCTCTCCGCCCTCGAGGACGGCGACACACGAATTCGTGGTGCCGAGGTCAATGCCGATAATCTTTGCCATGGTTGGTCTCTCCGCGTGCTGCTAGAAATCTCCGACTCTCCTAAGATGCATCATTGAGTGATATAGTGTCAACTTTATTTGATTACATCTTCATAAACCATGCCACGATCTCGTCTTGAACCCCGTGTACCTCGATATGACACGGGCTCTCTTGAAAGAAATATCGGACTGATTTAGTCTTATTTTTGATATACGACCGATTATGTCGTAGTTTTTGTCGGAGGATTCATTTTGATTGCAATGACGCGCAACCGAAGCATCAGGCGCGCCGGTTGGCTGGCTGCCTATCTTCCCATCCTGTTCATCTCTTCTGCCCTTGCGCAGGACAAGCCCTATTTCGTCACCTACTCACACGATCTCGAAGAGCCCGGCAACCTGGAGATCGAAACCAAAACGGCGCTGGCCAGGCCCGGCGGCGGCAACCGCTACGGAGCTACGGCGATGGAGCTGGAGTACGGAACGCGCGCCTGGTGGACGACCGAGCTCTATCTCGACGGCCAGGCCACCGCGCAGGACTCGACCGTGTTCACCGGCTTCCGCATTGAGAATCGCCTCCGGCCGCTGATGCGGGATCATGCTGTCAATCCAGTCTTTTACGTGGAGTACGAGAACACCTCGGGCGCCGACAAGACCATCCTCGAGGTCGTCGGCCATGACGGCCAGGCAGACCTGGCTGGCCCCAATGACCAACTCAGCCGCGAGCATCAGCACGAAGCCGAACTCAAGCTCATTCTCTCTTCCAACGTGAAGGACTGGAATATTGCAGAGAACTTCATCTCGGAAAAGGACCTCGGCCACGACCCGTGGGAGTTCGGCTATGCGGTGGGCGCGACCCGTCCCCTGCGCAGCGCGGCCAGCGGCCGGAGCTGCGCCTTCTGCGCGGAGCGGTTTATCGCCGGCGCGGAGGCCTATGGAGGCCTGGGAAGCACCTTCGCGCTCACCATGCGCGATACTTCCCACTACGTTGCCCCGCTTGTCGGCTGGCAACTGCCCAAAGGTGTGCGGCTGAGCTTCTCGCCCGGCTTCGGCTTTACCGGCACAAGCCTTGCCCGCGTTTACCGGGTGGGCCTGGCCTTCGAATTCGATCAGGCTGGCGGCTGGTTCCATAACGCGCCGGAACGCGGCGGCTCGCAGGGAGGCACCCAATGATGCGACGGACCTCCGCAACTCTCATGTTCCTTTTCAGCGCAACACTCGCTCTTGCCGCGGCTTCCAGTTCCCGCTGGCTGCATGTTCCGACGAAGGATCATGCGCGCTCCAGTCCGCTAGCCGGTGATCCCGATGCGATTGCGGCCGGAGCGCTTGTCTACCGCGAACATTGCCAGCAATGCCACAAGGCCAATGCGATGGGCGATGGCCGCAAGCGGCCCGCGCTGCGCAGCGAACGGATCCGCACGGCAAGCGACGGCGACATCGAGTGGTTTCTGCGCCAAGGCGACCTGGGCCACGGCATGCCGTCCTGGTCCAGCCTGCCCGAGGCGCAACGCTGGCAGATCGTCGCCTGGCTCAGATCCATCCAATAGCACAGGCAGCCTTTGGCGCTCCAGGTCTTGCCGGCAATTAAGAACTAGCGCCTGTCATCAAATTAACCAGATGAGCGTGACGGCGAAGTGGATGGCGGCCAGGAAGTTGCGCGCGGTTTTGTCGTAGCGTGTGGCGATGGCGCGAAAAAGCTTGAGTTTGGCGAAGAAGTTCTCGCGTCAGGCGCCTTGCCTTGTATAGTTCCCGGTCGTAATTCCTCGGCGCCTTGCGGTTGGCCTTGGGCGGTATGACTGCGACTTTGCCCACTCTTTGCAAGGGGATCGGCACACGCTCATCGGCATCGAAGCCTTTGTAGGCAAGCACAATATCGGCTTCAATCTGCCCTAACAGCACATCCGCCCCGTCCAGATCACAGGCTTGGCCGCCGGTGAGATGAAAGCCACTCGGGTTACCCAGGGCACCCTCGCGACGCCTTTGTTTTTGTCGCTAGGGTGGGAGTCCACGGTCCCGCTCAATGCGCTGTCTTCGGCAGCTCGCTCACAGCGTCGATCACAATTCCCGGCGTCAGCACCTCGGGCAGGAGCCGTGGGCTCGCCGCCCCTGGGACGTAAAGCGCGTAAGCGGGCACTCCGCTGCGGCCCAGCGCGGTCAAGGCCTGCGTGATGGCCTCGTCGTGGCGGGTCCAATCGGCGCGCAGCAGGGCGACGTTGGCGTCCAGAAATGCCCTTTGAACGGAGGGCTGATTCAGCGCAACCCGCTCGTTGACCTGGCAGCTCAGGCACCAGCTGGCCGTAAAGTCCACAAAGACCGGCCGGCCCTGCGCCAGATAGCGGCTGACCGCCTCCGCCGACCACGGTTGCCAGCCGCCGGACGAAGCTGAATTCAAAGCCGCGTTTCCATCATGATCCGTCCGAGCCTCAGCCTCTGGAAACCACTTCGGAGCCAGGACCGCCAGCGCCACCACCCCCAGCAAGATGAGCGCGGCAACCACTGTAGCCCAGCGCCTAGCCGGCCAGCGGCCCAGGAACCAGCCGGCAATCGCCAGCAGCAGGAAACTCGCCAGCAGCGCCGCCAGAATCCCCGCCCCATAAGCCGCGGCCAGCACCCACGCCAGCCAGATCACGGTAATGAAGATGGGCACCGAGATGGCCTGGCGCAGGACTTCCATCCAGACGCCCGGTTTGGGGAGCAGGCGCGTCCAGGCCGGTTGCAGTGTGAGCGCAACGTAGGGTGCGGCCAGGCCCAGCGCCAGCGCCGTGAAGACCGCAAAGGTGACCGCCGCGGGTGCGCTGAGCGCGTAGCCGACGGCCGCTCCCATGAAGGGCGCGGTGCAGGGCGTGGCCACCACCACGGCCAGCACGCCGGTGAAAAAGCTGCCCGTGTAGCCCTGCCTGGCGGCAAGCGCCCCGCCCGCGCCGGTCAGCGTCAGCCCGATCTCGAACTGCCCGGCCAGCGACAGGCCCAGGAAGAAGAGCAGCCCGGCCATCAGTGCCAGAAAGACCGGCGACTGGAACTGGAATCCCCAGCCCAGCGTGGCCCCCGCCGCGCGCAGCCCAAGCAGCGCGGCTACCAGCGCCCAAAAAGAAACCAGAATGCCGGCGGCGTAAACCAGTCCATGCGCGCGCAGCTTGTGCAGATCCTTGTGGCCGGAGTGAACCAGCGCCAGGCCTTTGAGGAAGAGCACCGGAAAGACGCAGGGCATCAGATTCAAGAGCAGGCCGCCTATAAAGGCCAGGCCTGAAGCTCGCAGCAACGCGGCCCAAAAAGCAGCCGCGCGTTGACTCACCGGGGAAAGACCTGCTCCGGTGGAGGGTGCGGGCTGGTTGGCCGGGGCTTTAGCCCCCGAGGGAGGTTCTTCCGGACCACTTCCTGGATTCTGGCTTGCCTGCGCAGGCTGTTGCGCCGCGACCGTTCCCGGCAGCGCCGCAATCTCATACGCCCGCCCGCCGGAAAGCTCCAGAACCCCTCGCAACTGAGCGGGATTGGCGGTCAAATTGGCGTCTTTCTTGAGGTCGAGAATCAGGCCTGTTGGCGTGGGAGTGAGCTTTTGCGGGGCCGGATTGTCGAGAATGTCCTTATCTTCGGGGAAGAACGTGGCCTCGCTCTCCCGCTGGCCGGTTTCGACGACGAGGCGGAAACCTGCGGGGATGGGTTGGAATGTCGCTCTCAGGGATCTTGGGTCTGCCTTAGGCACTGGCCTTGCCTGCCGGGTCCACAGAATCTCTTCCTTCGTTGGCTTTGCCAGACCCATCGGCGGTGGGCCTGCAATCTCGACGCGCAGGTCTAGGTCAGCCTTGCCAGGAATACAGACTTCACGGCAGACGAGCCAATCCACCTTTGCGTGAAGTTCGATTGGACCCAGCGGCATTGTTGCGGCAACATTGACGTTCATTGGAAATAGAACTTCGTCTTCGTAGCCAAAATCCATCAGTGGTCCGAGCGGCAATCGCTTCGGCGCGGGAAACTGCAAGGGTCCAGCAGTGATCCCCTTGGGTAACATCCACTGAATGCGGGGCGGCTCACCTGCATCGCCGGGATTCTTCCAATAAATGTGCCAGCCAGGCTCAAGTTTGAAGTACAGGCCAACCTCGTTTGAATCCGAGTGATTCAGAGGCCAAGGCGAAAGCAACTGCACATGCACATGAGGCGCGTCAGCGGAGCTGGACGCCGCCTGCGCGGAGAGTCCCGCGGCCAGCAAGGCAAACAGCACGAAGATAAACCGGAAAGGGCGCATGACAGCGGGAAGCGCACTCCTGATGGTTGGACTCAGTGTAGCCGAAAATCCAGACCTGGCAGCCTCTTGCAGAATTCCATTGAGACCGCAAAATGTGTCAGGGCACGACTTCAGTCGTGCCGAAAAAGCAACTAAATCATGTTGGGCTTTAGCCCATGCGGTTTTGTTTTCAGCAATTTGCAATTCCGCAGCGGCTAAAGCCGGAATCCAAATTGGCCATTTGCGGCACGACTGAAGTCGTGCCCTAACGCAATCTATAGCCTGAAGGCAATTCTACAAGAGGCTCTTGGAGCACCCCCATTTGTTACTCGTGGGATCCAGGGCATCCGCCTAAACCGTTATAGGGTCAAAAGCTCTATCGGGGGTACTCTCCCATGCAGGCGGAGCAAGCCACGTGATTTACGGAGCGCCGCTGATCACGCCAGCCTTAGATCGGGCGCCGGCTTCGCCAGCAGCACGCCCAGGGCGCAGCTTGCCATTCGCGCCAGTTCTCCGTCGGCGCGGCTGGTGAGAACGATCGGAACCTTGGCTCCAACCACAACTCCCGCCGCCAGGGCCCCGGCCAGATATTGAAGCTCCTTGAAGAGAATATTCCCGGCTTCCAGATTGGGAACCATCATAAGATCCGGGTCCCCCGCCACCGGCGATGTTATCTTCTTGATGCGCGCGGCATCGCTTGAAATGGCATTGTCGAATGCCAGCGGGCCATCTACGATGGCTCCGGTGATTTGTCCGCGATCGACCATCTTGCAAAGCGCTGCGGCATCGAGCGTGGATGGTATGGCCTGGTTGACCGACTCCACCGCCGACAGGATTGCCACCTTGGGGTTCACGACTTCGAGCTTGAGCATCATGTCGATGGCATTCTGCAGAATGTCGATCTTGGTCTCCAGGTCCGGCTGGATGTTGATGGCCGCATCGGTAACAAAGAGGGTCTTGTGATAGGACGGCACATCCAGGGCGAATACGTGGCTGATGCGCCGCCCGGTTCGCATTCCTCCTTCGCGCGAGACGACCGCGCTCATCAGTTCGTCGGTGTGCAGCGAGCCCTTCATGAGCATCTGCACCTCGTTCTTGCGAGCCATCTCCACGGCGCGCACGGCGGCCGCGCGGCTTTCGGCAATGTCAACGATCTGGATGGCCCCGAGATCGAGCTGCATGGTCTCCGCGAGGCTGCGAATCCTGGTCTCGGCGCCCACAAGAACCGGCACAATCAACTTATCCGCGAACGCCTGGATAGCGCCCCCGAGAGATACTTCGTCGCACGGCCAGGCAATCGCGGTCTTGACCGGCGGCCTTGAAGTCGCGCGCGCAATCAGCCCCTGATAGCGCCGATAGGGCTCATTCACAATGAGCTTGGGCACGGGCAGCGTAGACCAGCGCAGTTTTTCCCGCGGCGCCAAAACCGTGGCCGTGCCGGAGAAGATCGGCGTGCCGGCGCCATTGTTTGCCTCGCAATCGAATGTAACGATCTTTGTGGAATCGTCCTTGCCCGTAACCCGCACCTTGACAAGAATGAGATCTCCGACGCGGATGCGATTGTGGAACGAGAGACATATGTTCGTCAGTGTGCATCCGGGCCCTGGGATATTCATGCTGAAGAGCCCGGAGATAAGAGAGGCGCACCACATATTTGGCCCCGTCGGAGGTATGCCCCCGGCCCGGCCGACGAGTTCATCCGAGTTTAGAACGGAGTGGAATCCGGAGATCGAGGCGAAGGCCATTGCATCGTCCGTGGTCAGGACGTGATCTGTCGAGGCTGTATCGCCAACTGAAATCTCGTCGTAAGTCTTGCTCTCAATGAACCCCAGATTCATACTTGTTCCTTCCCTCTCAAGCGCCGGCCGGTGTGCTGCCTGAGTGCCATCGTAATTGTCTCGGAGCGCGGTCCAAAGTGACTGCAATCACCGCTGCCCGCCGGCTGTGGATGCGAAGGCCCGGATTGGACCTGGGCGGTTCGGCGTTCGCCGCCGGCCAATCTTGTGCGACGGCGGTCACAGTCCATCCGATTCAGCGGCTCTATAATCGCTGCAACTTGCCCAAAAGATACCGCGAAAGTTGTTGAAACGCTTGTTCTTAACCCAACCGAACAAACTGGACAAAGGAGCGCAACTCCAGATGCATACACACGAAATTGAACAGATGTGCGTGGTTGCCAAGGGTCCGAATCACGGCCCGGCGCCGATACCGCAAGAAGGCCGTTGGACCAAGGTCAAGGAAGTGACCGACGTCTCGGGCCTGACCCACGGCGTGGGCTGGTGCGCTCCCCAGCAGGGAGCCTGCAAGCTCACGTTGAACGTGAAAAACGGCATCATCGAGGAGGCGCTGATTGAGACCATCGGCTGCACCGGCATGACGCAATCCGCCGCGATGGCTGCTGAGATTCTCCCCGGCAAGACGATCCTCGAAGCCCTGAATACCGATCTGGTTTGCGATGCGATCAATGTGGCCATGCGCGAGCTCTTCCTGCAGATCGTCTATGGCCGCACGCAGACCGCGTTCTCTGAGGACGGGCTGCCCATCGGCGCCGGCCTTGAAGATCTGGGCAAGGGCTTGCGCAGCGTGACTGGAACCTTGTACGGCACCACCGCAAAGGGCGCGCGCTATCTCGAACTGGCCGAGGGTTATGTGACCGAACTCGCCCTCGACGCGGATAACGAGATCATCGGTTACAAGTTCGTCCGGCTGGGCCCCATGATGGACTCCATCGCCAAGGGCGTGGATGCGCAGACCGCGCTGACCAAGGCAACCGGCACCTATGGCCGCTTTGCCGACGCCGTCAAAACCATCAACCCCCGCAAGGAATAAGGAGAAGATCATGGCTTTGTTTGAAGGATATGAGAGAAGGATTGCGCAGATCGGCGCCTTTCTTGCGGCCAACGGCATTGCATCGCTTGAAGAAGCCGAGAAGATCTGCCTGGACCAGGGCGTCGACGTGCGCAAGATCGTGAAGTCGATTCAGAACATTTCTTTTGAGAATGCCGGCTGGGCCTATCTGATTGGCGCGGCGGTGGCCATCAAGAAGAAACAGACCGTAGCCGCGGAGATTG
Source organism: Occallatibacter sp. (assembly GCA_050014575.1). GTDB lineage: Bacteria > Acidobacteriota > Terriglobia > Terriglobales > Acidobacteriaceae > Telmatobacter. The sequence goes on from JBEKDB010000003.1 coordinate 120,257, forward strand.
CTGAAACCCTCGGCACGGGCCTTCAGGCCTTCTGCATTCCAGGCTCTGTCGCCGACGATCGCAAAGTGGGCATCGGTCACGGCAATCTGGCCGCGATGCTGCTGCGCGAAGAGACTGGATGCTTCGCCTTTTGCGCGGGACACGAATCCTTTGCCGCCGCCGAGGGCGCCATCGGCCTGGCTCGCTCCGCCAACAATGCGCGCAAGACGCCGCTGCGCGTGATTCTGAACGGCCTGGGCAAGGACGCAGCTTTCATTATCTCGCGCGTCAACGGATTTACCTATGTTCAGACCGATTTCGACTATGCAACCGGCAAACTGAACGTCGTTCGGGAGAAGGCATACTCCACCGGCGAGCGCGCTGCCGTGCGCTGCTATGGCGCCGACGATGTGCGCGAAGGCGTCGCCATCATGCACCTGGAGCGGGTCGATGTGGCTATTACCGGCAACTCAACGAATCCCACCCGCTTCCAGCATCCGGTGATGGCGGTTTACAAGAAGGAGCGGCTGCTTGAAGGGAAGAAGTTCTTCTCGGTGGCTTCCGGCGGAGGCACGGGAAGAACGCTGCATCCCGATAACATGGGGGCGGGGCCGGCTTCCTACGGCATGACCGACACCATGGGCCGGATGCACTCGGATGCCCAGTTTGCCGGGTCGTCCTCGGTGCCTGCGCACGTGGAGATGATGGGCTTGATCGGCATGGGCAACAATCCCATGGTCGGAGCATCGGTCGCGGTCGCGGTCGCGGTCGAACAGGCGATGAAGCCATAGGTTCCTCGGCACTCCATCCTTACGGCCGTGCGGCGGATTCTGGCGCAAGGTGGGAGACCGCTGTGATCCAGGCATTTGCCGCCCTGCGCATACAATAGGCACAGTGAGTGATCTCGTTTTCCAGAGGTGAATGGCATTGCCGCTGTATGCGTATCGGTGTACCAATTGCGGTCACCGCTTTGAGAAGATCCAGAGCTTCAGTTCTGAGCAGGAGCTTGTGTGCCCCGTGTGCCAGGGCGTGCTGGAGCGGCCGCTGACCGCGCCGCGCCTGCACTTCAAGGGCGCCGGCTGGTACGTGAACGACTACGCGGCCAAGAGCAGCGCGCCAGCCTCCGAAACGGGGACGGAATCCGGGTCTGGGAGCGCATCTGAACCCGGAAAGGGCGCTGCCCCGTCTGAGACAAAAGCGCCTTCCAGCGGAAGCGAAAGTACCTCCGGCGCGCCCGCTGCCGCGCCCAGCACAGCACTGAGCCCCTCTCCGCCGGCCTCTTGAATTCGATAGACTGGCGCCAGCAAGGGGGAGGCAGCGAATGGAAAATGACGAAGGATGCAGCGCAGGAGAGTTTCTGGAGCAAGCAGGAATCAATCTGACCTGCTTGGGAATCATGGTCTTGGTTATCTGGAAGTTTGAGTTTGTCGCGCGCTACTGGTTTATTGCCATTCCAGCCGGCGTGCTGGCTGAACTCGCATTCTTCTTGGGCGTGGCAAAACGCAGCAGAGAGCGAATGAAGAAGGGCGGCGGGCGCGCGCGTAAGAAAGGCAGGTTTCCGGATGTTGAGCGCCAAAGCGGCTGGATCACATTCTTCGCGATTGCGTCGTCCTGGGCCAGCGGGGCGGTTCTTCTCTATCTCTGGCATGACCATCTTCTGGCTCGGTACTGGTTTGTGACAGCTCCAGCCGCCGTACTGCTGGTGGTGGGCGTAGTATTCACGCCTGAGCCGGCGACCGGTTACATGGGGGAAGGCAGCACGTAATCCGGCCTTGAGCGGTATCCAGCGGCCTCGTGGGAAGTGGAATCTACCTCCATACAGCCCGGCTGCCCGTCTGCAACACTCATTTTATGCAATCAGGGTAAACTGCTTGCGTCGAGGTGGTATAGTGTCTCGCGAACGAAGAAAACCCAAGGCGGCGGACAACGGGCCGGATAGGATCCCTCCTTTCAAAGGCAGGCCCGATGTGAGAGATTTCCTTGAGCACGTAATAAGAAGAGTTGCGGTCCTTGCGTTCTTCGTCTATGCCTTTTGGGTCGCCTCCCTTTCGATGCGCTCCATGTTTCTATTCGCGCCTATTGGGGTAGCGTATTTTGCCGGAATAGTCATAGTTGGGAAAAGAGTCTATAAGAACAGCGGCAAGCGGAGAAGGAAGGGCAAACGATACAAATTCATGGACATCGAGCATCAAAGCGGGTGGATCACGCTCTTTGCGTACCTGGCGATGATAGGGGGTGGATTCCTGCTTTTTTGGCTCTGGGTGTCCGGGAACCTGTTGCGCCAGTGGTGGCTGGCCGTTCCAGCCACTATCGTTATGTTAGCGGGCGGGATCTTTTCGCCGGACACTGAAGAAATGATGGGAGAATCCACCGGTGCGTGATTCGCCCATGAAGAGAATTCTTGCGGCCCGCTAAGATAGTCTCTGGGTATGCCGCTGCTCGATCCCATTCCGTCGCCTGTCTTGCACGCCGACTTTGCCGCTCTGGAGTGGGAGCCGCTGCTGGCCCTCGTTGCCGGCTTTGCCGCCTCGCCCGTGGGCCGCGGCGCAATCCTCGATCTCAGACCCTCGACCGACGAGGCCTGGATTCTTCTCCAGCATCAGCTTACCGGCGAAGTCCGCCTGATGCTGGGCGAGCAGGTTTCCATCCCTCTCGGCGGCCTCTTCGACCCCACGCAACTGGCCGCGAAGGCGCAGATTCCCGGAGCGGCGCTGGAAGCCGGCGAGCTGCAAGCCGTGGCCCGCCTGGCCAACGACGTGGCCTCCTGGCAGTCGCTGCTGCAATCGCCTTCGGCGCGGCTGGTTGGCAAGCTGCCGGGGCTCTCTTCGCTCTCGGGCGCGCTGACCACCAGCCTTCGTCCGCTGGCCGAATCCATCGAGCGCACCATTCAGCCCGATGGCTCGCTGGCCGACAACGCCTCGCCGGAGCTGGGCCGCATCCGCCGCGACCAGGAGCGGCAGCAGCGTCTGATTGAAGAGAGTCTCCGCGCCACGCTGCGCAAGCTCACCCAGGAGGGCGCGACGCAGGATGAACTCATCACCATCCGCGGCGACCGCTTCGTCATTCCCGTACGCATCGAGCTGAAGCGGCGCGTCTCGGGCGTGGTCCACGGCGCCAGCTCTTCGGGGCAGACAGTCTACGTGGAGCCGCTCGAAACCATCGAGCAGAACAACGAGCTGGTGCGCCTGCTCGAAGAAGAGCAGGCCGAGATCCATCGCATCTTTGTGGCCCTCACCCGCCTGGTGGGCGGCTATGCCCATGGCCTCGTCGAAGGCGCGCGCGTCCTTGCGCTGGTTGACAGCCTGCAGGCCCGCGCCCGCTTTGCCCGCGATTACGACTGCGCGGCCCCGTCGATCGCCCCCGATCTTCTGCGCCTCGAAGGGGCTCGCCATCCGCTGCTGGAAAAGCGCCTTCGCGCGACCGGCGTCCGCCCCAATACGGGTGTGGTTCCGCTCACGCTGGAGCTGACCTCAGAGGCGCGGCAAATGATCGTCAGCGGCCCCAACACCGGCGGCAAGACCGTGGCGCTCAAGACCACCGCGCTGCTGGCCATGATGGCGCAGGCGGGATTGCCTGTCCCCGCCGCGGCCGCTTGCTTTCCGGTCTTCACTGCGTTCCTGGCCGACATCGGCGACGCGCAATCCATCGAGGCCGCGCTCTCCAGTTTTTCCGCGCATATCACCAACCTCGACCGCCTCTCGCGGCTGGCCGATGCGCGCTCCCTGGTGCTGCTCGACGAACTCGGCTCCTCCACCGAACCCGAAGAAGGCTCGGCGCTGGCCGTGGCCATTGCCAGCCACTTCCTCACGGCGGGCGCGTGGTCGCTCATCTCCACCCATCACACTTCGCTCAAGGTCTACGCCGCCAACACGCCCGGCGTGGTCAACGCCGCCGCCGGCGTGGACGAGGTTACGCTCGCGCCAAACTACCAGCTTCGCCTCGGCGTTCCTGGCGCGTCAGCCGGCATCCAGACCGCCGAGCGGCTGGGCCTGAACTCCAGCATCGTCGCCGCCGCCCGCCAGCGCCTGGGCTCACAGCAGGTGGATATCGCCCGCTTTCTCGACAAATTGCATAACGAGCTCGCCACCCTTGAAGTCGAGAGAAAAAACGCACGCGCCGAACAGTACGCGCTCAACCAGGAGCGTTCCAGGCTCGCGCGCGAGGGCGACGTCGAACTGCGAAACCGCACCCGCGACCTGGAAACCAAGCTGGCCTCGCTGCTCAAGGACTTCGAGTTCCAGATGCGCGAGACGGTCCGCGCCATCGAAGATCGCGCCGCGCAGCAGAAGCTCTCCAAGGAGGCCGAGCGCCGCATTCTGCGCCTGCGCCGCGAGTTTCAGGAGAGCTTCAATCAGACCGTCGTCGCCCACCGCACCGGCGCCGATCAGGGCGACGCCAACGCCCAGCCGCACATCGTCAAGCACGTCTCCGCCGGGGACCAGGTGCGGCTCAAGTCGATGAACAAGGTCGCGGTGGTGCAGCGAGAGGTCGAGAAAGACCTCTTTGAAGTCGCGCTCGGCCCCATCAAGATGCGCGTCAAGCGCGACGAGCTCTGCGAGCTGCAGCCCTTTGGCGGAGGTTCTGCGAAGGAATCTCCGCTCACGGCTGCCCGCCAGCAGAAGAACGTGCATGTGACCGTCACAAGCGCCAATACCGACGAGATGCGCATGGAGATCAACCTCATCGGCCGCACCGTGGATGAGGCCACCGAAGAGCTGGAGAAGTATCTCGACCGCGCCTTCCTCGCCGGCCTTCCGCGCGTTCGCGTCATTCATGGCCACGGCGCCGGCATCCTCCGCCGCGGCGTCCGTGAATTCCTGAAGAGCCATCCCCACGTAGCCACGCTGGCCGAAGCGCCGCAAAACGAGGGTGGCCAGGGAGCGACGCTGGTCGAGCTGCGGCAGTAGTTGCGCTGTTCATCCAAGGTTGGCGATTAGCGGCCCGTTGCTTTGCCGCCGCGGGGCGATCATGCGTTTGCGGAAACCGTCGCAGTGAGCCCAATCGGACCTGCAGAGCCCGCAGTTTTTGGGGTTCGACGACGACCCATGCCGGAAGATATGATTAGGCGACTCACCAAAGCATCCGGCGGCCGCTACCATCCGTAGCCGCCGATCTCCGCGCGAAGGAAAAACAACATGAAGCGATTCACTTATGCCGTTGCCGTTATTGCCATCCTGTGCGGCTTGAGCGCGCTTGCGCAAACCGCCAACCCCAAGACCGAGACCAGGAAAGAGAACGATTGGTGGCACGCTGCCTATCTCACTCAGCCTCTGAACAGTCCGGACGCGAAGAAACTCCCACTTATCTCCGTCAGAGGCAATCGCTTCGTCGATCCCACCGGCAAGCCGGTTCTATTCCGCGGCGTCAGCATCGCCGACCCCGATAAGACTGAGAGCCAGGGCCACTGGAGCAAAGACCTCTTCGTCAAGGTCAAGGAGACCGGAGCCACGGTGGTGCGCATTCCCGTCCACCCGGTTGCTTGGCGCGGGCGCGGAACGAAGAACTATCTTGCCTTGCTCGATCAGGCCGTGCAGTGGTGCACCGATCTGGGCCTGTATGTGGACATCGACTGGCACTCCATCGGCAATCTCAAGCAAGGCCTCTTTCAGGACCCTATGTATGAGACCAGCATGCCTGAGACCTTCAATTTCTGGCGCATTATCGCCGCCCATTACAATGGACATCATACCGTCGCGTTCTTCGAGTTATTCAACGAGCCGACGGTCTTTTTTGGCCAGCTCGGATCGGTGTCATGGGAAGACTGGCGCCAGATCAACGAAGATATGATCGCTGTTATTCGCGCCTATGACAAGGAGACCATTCCGCTGGTTGCCGGCTTCGACTGGGCCTACGATCTAACTCCCCTGCGCATCAGTCCCATCCGGGCCGAGCACATCGGATACGTGACTCATCCCTATCCCATCAAGAGATCGAAACCGTGGCCGCCCAAGTGGGAAGAGGATTTCGGCTTTGCCGCCGATCATTACCCGATTATTGCGACCGAAATCGGTTTCGACTTAGGCGACGGCACCAGGGAACAGGGCATCGAGTACGGCAACGAGATTACAAGTTACCTTGAATCGAGAGGCATCAGTTGGATCGCCTGGTGCTTTGACCCGGAGTGGGGCCCGACCATGTTCTCCTCATGGGATACATTTCAACTTACCGACGAGGGCAAGTTCTTCAGCGATGTTATGCGCGCCAAGGCGGCTTCGCCGTCCTCGGAGGCGGGCAAGTAACTCCGCGCCGGGGCTCATTTCCAGAGGTTTCTTCCCGGTCCTCCGCCGTGGCGGACGCGACGTGGGGAGCCCGGCAATGAATGCTTCCCGCGGCCCCGGCTGCGGCTGGGAGCTACGCTCGTCTCCAAACCAGGACCGGAAGCCTCGAGCTATCGCTGAATCGGATGAACGTGCAGGCCGGCGGGCATAAGGCGACCCTGGCCATGGTTTCCGGGACACGATCAGGATTTCCGCTTTCGAGAGGCTTTGCGGCCGGAGTATAGAACCCATCTCATAAATGTCTGAGGAGCATGAGCAGGCACGCTAACTGTACGAAGCCGAGGAAGTTTTCGATGCGGTATTCCCATCGAGTGACCAGGCGACGGTAGTTCTGCATCCAAGC
>JBEKDB010000004.1:0-136768 GCA_050014575.1 Occallatibacter sp.
CACTACAGACCCAATCCTGCCAAGCCGCCTAGACACACTCTTGAAGTGTCCACCAAAAAGAAGTGGACACTTCAAGAGATGGAATCTCTCTCAAGTCAAGAGGGGAACTCAGGACGCTTACAAAAGAGGATCGTCGTGCGGCAGAGAGCTATTCTCCAGTCGCTGGCAATGGGGCACGGAACTATCTGCACGAGGCTATTCCGGGCGAAGACAGATTAACCGTGCGGGGCGTTCCGGAGAAAACTCAGTCGGCCGCCGCTGCTGATGCCGAGTATTCGAGGACCCGCTTGCAGGCGTTTCCGACCAACGCATTCGCCGCAGAGCCACTGCTTGACTCGGACCAGGCGGCAGCGATCTTGAAAATCCATCCTAAGTCGCTCCAAAGGATGGCACGGAGAGGAGAGATTCGCGGCTTGCAGATCGGCAAGGTCTGGCGCTTCCGCGCATCCGTCCTCGACGAGTGGATTCAGCAGCAGCTCGCCGGTTGATTCCTGGCCGGCCTTCAGTGTCATTGAAATAGTGTCAAGCTCCGGCGGCGTTCAGTCTAATCGCGGACAACGTTGAAATCAGAGCCTGCATTGCTGCCTCCTCGGTGAAGATGGTGTTTGGGCCTGCGGTGAACTCATCTGTGAATGGTGATGAGTAAAGCTGCTCCGGGCGCAACCAAGTGTGCTTGGAGGCCGAAGCATTCATAGTGGTCGGGAGGACGCAATTATCGCGTTTCCATAGTCAATTCCTTTTCTCCCTTTCCCTCCACGGTTAGATTTGTCGTGATCCATTCGGCTTGAATCGTTCGCCTCTTCATGCAATGAACCCACTACACCCCCCAGCGCATCCTTCGGGTGAACTCCTTTCGCAACAATCGTTTGCAGCGCGGCCTTCCATTCTCATATACTAATGCTGTAAGATACATATCGACAAGGAAACCCTATGCCTGCCGCGAAGAAGGCTGCAACCCGACCGAAGCGCAGAATCGTTTCTCCCGCAGAGGAGCGCACTCAACTCCGGCTCACCATCGATTCCAAATTCACCAAGGCCCATTTCAACCAACTTTTTGCCGTGCTCAAAATCCGACGAAAGAATGCTTTGGCTGAACACATCATCATGAGTTTCAAAACCAAGGCCGCGCAGGCGCAGCTTGTTGCGTTTTACAACAACCAGTGGCTGAACATTCCATTTCAGAGCATCGATACCGCGTTCGTATTTCCATTGACGTTCGAGATTGCCGACGAACTGGAAAGAGTTGGTGGGGAGATTCTCGGCGGGGTGAATCGGTCCAAGGCATTTCGCGTGATGGTGGCCTACCTTGCATTCGTCCATAAATTGAAAAATCAAACACAGACTACTCCCGCATAGCATCTTCAGCGCATCTTCCAAGAGAGAGGGCGCTGGCGCCTTCGAGCAGAATTCGTACCCGAATGCCGGCGCTTGGGCACGTACTGTGTGCGCGGCAGATCGTCGCCGCGTTGGGAGATTGAGCCGTCGGAAGCTCTTCCGGCAGGTTTCTTGATCCTCGAACGCAGTGCGAACACTCTTCGATCATCTCCGAACACTGTTCGATGTTGTCCGAATTCCGTTCGATCTCAGTGGAGTGATTCACCATCGCTAAGCCGTCAGGCTTAGGGATGGTGTCTTCCTTCAAAGCGAGCGCAGCGAGAGTGTTTTTCTGCGTGTTTTCTCCAATTGATGCTCGCAGAATCTGGCGGCTTTGGAAGATCACGATGTTAGATTGGCCTTTACTGCATCTCCATATATAGCCAGAGTGCATGAGGATTTGCATATTGCGCTCTTCTGGTTTCCGCATAGGGGTGTTTCTCAGCAGGGTGTCGTGACACAGCCCGTTGCATTTGAATTTCGAACAGGGTTACCGTCGAGTTGTGCTGACTTTGCGAGCCATGACGGGTGGTGCTGGATATGCTCAACGGCATCTGGAACACAGCGACTACTACGATGAAGGCCGTCGTGTACAAGGTGAATGGCATGGCCAGGGTGCGGAGTTGCTGGGTCTGCGTGGAGAGGTAACGCGGGAGCAATTTGAGGCAGTTCGAGAGGGGTTGCATCCAGAGACTGGAGAATTCCTCCGCCCTCGCCACAGTGCTGACCGCATTGATGCAAATGGAAGCGAACAGAGCAAAGGGAGATCACTATACGATCTGACATTCTCCGCGCCGAAGTCGGTTTCGATTCAGGCACTCGTCGGCGGGGATGAGCGATTGATTGCCGCCCATGACAAAGCTGTCCGTGAGGCATTGGCCGAGGCAGAACACTATGCTGCCGCGCGTGTCCGGCTGAATGGTGCGAACGAGGACAGGGCAACGGCAAACTGGATCGTGGCCGCGTACCGGCACGACACCAGCCGTGAACTTGATCCGCAACTGCACACCCACGCCGTTACAGCCAATTTGACCTTCGACGGCGTGGAGGGCCGCTGGAAGGCATTGCAAGCATCGGGCTTGTATGAGCGCCGTGCGTATCTGACGGAGATTTACCGGAACGCGCTGGCACGTGAAGTATATGGCCTGGGATATGAGATTGAGTCGCGCCGCGATTCCAAAGGCAGAGATCACGGCTTCGAGATTTGCGGCGTTTCCGATGTATTGCTCGAAAAGTACAGCGTGCGCAGCGCACAGCGAGATGCCGCTATCGAACGATTCACCGTGGAGCATGGCCGCAAGCCGACAAATAATGAAGTTGCCATGCTCGTCCGTGAATCCCGCGCAGACAAACTGACGGAAATATCCACAGATAGATTGAGGAAACAGCAGCAGGCAAGACTGTTGCCTGAAGAACGCCGTGTGCTGAGACATCTGCACGAAGAGTCTGTTGATCGTGCCGGTGAGATTCCGAATGAACCCACTCAGGCAGCGGAGTCGCTCCAACACGCGAAAGAGCATCTCTTCGAGCGCAGTTCGGTTGTGCGCGAGCACGAGTTGATGACGGAGGCCCTGCGGTACGGGCGCGGTAAGATTGATCGCCGTCAACTGCGAGGTGCCCTGGAGCTGGAACAGTTGCAGGGTTCACTTATCCGAGCCGGGAATAATCTGGCCACGCGAGAAGGTCTTGAACGCGAACAGCGCATGGTTGCAGCGGTGGACAGTGGTATTGGGCGCTATGAACGCCTGGGCGGGAAGCGCAAATTCAGCCCATCAGAGCGACTGCGAGAGGAACAACTGCGGGCCGTTCATCAGATACTGGGCTCGCAGGATTTCGCCGTCAATCTGCGCGGAGCCGCCGGGACCGGCAAGACCGCTGCGCTCACGGAAATCGCCCGCAGTTTACGCGAGGCCGGTCGCGAAGTTTTGGCCGCTGCGCCAACGCGCGGCGCGGTCGAGGAGTTGCAGAAGGTTGGCTTTCGCGATGCGATGACGATCTCGCGATTGCTGGAGGACCCAAAGGCGCAGGCCGCGCTGCATGGCAGAGTGCTGGTTGTGGATGAAGCGGGCATGGTCTCAGGCCGTCAAATGGAAGGCTTGCTTAAATTGGCGGAGCGCGAAGACGCGCGGATTCTGTTTTCCGGGGATACGCGGCAACTTCAAAGTGTCGAGGCGTCGGACGCCCTGCGCATTCTGGAACAGGAATCGCGGATGAAGAGCGTTTCACTGATGGCTGTGCAACGGCAAACGCAGGCGCAATATCGGGATGCCATACAGACGCTGCGGCATTCGCCGGAGCAGGGATTTGAAAAGCTGGAGCAGCTTGGCGCCGTTCGTGAGGTTCCGTATCTGGAGCGTGCGCAAGCGGTGGCATCCGCCTATCGGGCGCTCACGTCGGACTCAAGTCGCACGGTTCTGGTGGTTGCCGGAACGCATGACGAGATCGGCAAGATTACCGATGCTATCCGTAAGGACATGAAGCAACGCGGCGAACTGGATCGCGGCATTGTCGCCGAGCGTTATGTGCCGCTGCAATGGACCGAGGCGCAAAAGAAAGACCTCGTGAACTACAAGTCAGGACAAGTCCTGCTCTTCCATCGCTCTTCGCATGGAGTGGAAAAGCATGAGGCGCTGATTGTCGAGCGGACAGACAAGTTGGGCATTGTTGCCAGAGACCAGAACGGCAGGGAGCGCATGGTGAGTCCAACACAGGCGCGATCTTTTTCTGTGCATGAATGCCAGCAGATCGAAGTGGCTCCCGGCGACAGGTTACTGCTGACGGGCAATCGCGGCGGTGGGGGCTTCCGAGCCATCAATGGCGAACTGGTGAAAGTGCGCGATGTCGATGGCGGCCGCATTCTCCTTGAGGATGGCAGGACGCTGCCCGCCAATTACCACGAGTTCGATCACGGCTATGCGATTACCGCGCATCGCAGCCAGGGAAAAACGGTGGATGCGGTAATTCTTTCCGCCGATGCGATGAAGCAGGAGTTGTTCTACGTCGGGGCCTCGCGTGGCCGCCAGGAAATCGTTGTGGTCACCAGTGATCGTGAGCAACTGCGCGGCTTGCTCGGTACCTCCACGGCGCGGCCATCGGTAACTGAACTGGCGAGAGAACAAGCGTCGCCTCATCCCGCGCCAACGCTTGCCCCTGAACAGCCCCCATTGCAGACCATTGAACCGTCGCTGCTGCGGAAAAAGGATGGCCATAGGCGCGATCTGGGAATGGGCCGGTGACTCCTGACAACCATTCACAATTGCACACTCTCTTTGCCGGCTTGCATTGGGGACGGCAAAATGCAGCAATTGGAGAATATAAGCCATCGGTAGAAACGGGCCCAGCGTACTGAACCCGCTCTCACGTATTCGCTCCGCTGCTAGTACTGTCTTCGCCTGGCCATCCAGCCGATCGCTGCTCCAGCCACGATGCCTACCGCGAATGTCGCCACAACGGTTTCAATTGGATGCCTTTGTACGCGCCTTTTTGTGTCGTCGAGCAACTCTGTAGCGACATAGCCGCCATGTTTTGCGGCACGCCGCGCTGCTTTGACACCATCCTCAAGCGCATTTGTAACGGCGGACGCCGCTCGCGAAGCCTCATGCGCTGTTTTGTCAATCTGTTCGCCCACTTGTTCCAACACGGATTGCGACATTTTGTCCTTACCTCTCGTAGCTGATTTCGGTATCAATTCGTTTATTCCCCGACAGCCTTCTCAACCTTGCCGACAAAGTTCTGAACCTTACCTGCGTACTTCTCGGTTCTGCCCTTATCTTCCAGGCAGGGATTCCCGGCAATCTGGCCGGCCTTCTGCTTGATTGCGCCTTTGACTTCGTGAAACTTCCCTGTTGCCTTGTCGTCCGTGCTCAGTTTCATAGTGAAGTTCTCCTTTGTTCAGTTGCGGGTTTCAATGAGTTGAGATCCATCGAGAGTTTCTTGTATTTGAGTGTCTGCGACCTGGCAAGATCCTCCCTTGGAAGGCTTTTTCCCCTAATGTAGAGCCTTCTATCAACTAGTGTCTAACGATCGGGTTGCTGAAAGCTGGTCGGAATTGCTCGCTGCCGCGCGCAGGCGTGCAGCCGGGTCCAAGCTGGGCTAGGCATTTGTCTGAAACGCGCCAGCGTATGGCATTGAGGGCGCGGCCGACCCGCTTGATGTGCGGGTGTGGCAACTCATTTAACCTCTGAATCACCAGATCATGAGCCCGCTCTTGCAGCGTGGGTCTTCCATTTCAACCGTCGCTCTCTTGCACCGAGGATCTTCCATCTCAAGCGCCACGAGATAGAACAGGCTCTTGCAGCGAAGGTCTTCCATCTCAATCACCACGCCACTGAGCAGGCCCTTGCACCGAGGGTCATCCATCTCAGTTGCCGCGATCCTGCACCGAGGGTCTTCCATCTCAATCACCCCGTCATTGGGCAAGCTCTTGCGCCCGATCGCTCCGTTCAGCGAACGGAGATAAGGTTGACGCGGTCTGCTGGACGCGGACTGGTCAATATTGCACACTTCGTTCTGGCTCTAATTCAAATCCAGGAACCCCAGGCTCACCAAGGGCGTTCCGCTCACTCTGCGCCGCTCGTAGCCGCCGGCCAGCGTCATCCCGCCGGATTTGTCCGGCTGGATACTTGCGGTACCCAGGAGCGGTCGAAGCAGCGAAGATTCAAGCTCGGCAATGGAGGGATCAAGCGTTAAGCAGACTCCCCGAGCCTGCGCCAACTCAACCGTCGATCTGGAAGCGGTTCCGGATTTTCTACCGGAAGCCAATGCCGAAGGGACTGCGGGCCAAGCACCGCACTCACCGCATACGGCTGGCCGCCTTTGAGGAACCTTGTGGACTGGTCGAACCTATAGGTCGTTCGGGGTTACCCTCCGGCAATTGATCAAGCAGGACCACATTCAGCAGCGACTTGTGAACCCTGATGCGCCCGTTGTATTCGACAAAGCCGAGCTTGCGGAACCGGTTCATGAAGAAGCTGACGCGGGAGCGGGTGGTGCCGATCATCTCCGCCAGAGTCTCTTGCGAGATCTTGGGAATGTATTGTTCAGGTTCGCCCGGCTTGCCAAATTCCGCCATCAACAGCAGAATCCGTGCAAGGCGCTTTTCGCTCGAGTTAAATAGCTGATCCACAAGATCGGCCTGGATGCGCATGCTGCGCTCCAGCATGAACTTCAAAAAGAGGTCTGAGAAGCTATGCTCCTCATGCATCACCCGGATCATCTCGTCCCGGCCTATTTTGAGAGCGGTGCAGGGGGTAATGGCCGTAGCCGTGGACAAACGCAGTCCAGACATGACCGCAAGCGCTGCCTCCCCCACAAATTCACCTGAGGAGATCAGCGTGATGGTAGCTTCCTTCCCGGCTGCGGAAACGACCGTGACCTTTGCGCGGCCTTTCTGAAGATAAAAAACCGAGTCCGCAGGGTCTCCCTGCGAAAAGAAGGCATCTTTTGGTGCGAATTGGACGATCCTTCGTCCCAGACCGGCGCTCGCCAGGAAGGCGGCAGCATCGAATCCCGGCTTTTCAAGTTCGACCATTGAAGCGCCTCCATCCTGTTGCGGCCTTTGCACGATGCGCCGCCGGAGGGGCGCGCAACCGCATTGCCACGTGGTGACCAAGGCAGGCGCCCGATATGTAAAGATTCATGGCGGGCACACTAAAACCCCGGCTCTCGCCTCCAACTATACGCCGGTTGGAGAAGTGCTGTTCACTTTTGCTCACCATTTTGGGAAATACTTCAGGTACCTTGGTTTTCGTGCGGTCAAAATGGAGTCTGGTGAAGCGCTCAGGGATCTCCCCGCCAGAGCAATCAGCCTGAGAGTATCATTGCGACAGCCGCTTCACCTTACAAGGCGAAGCGTAGTGTGTTAAGAAAGAATGGAACCGATGCTTCCTCCACAGAAGACGCGTGATTTGGCCCGCAGCCTCGTTGCTTGCGAGGCCGAAGCAGGTACGACCTCCCTGCAAACCGAACCTGCAACTGTACGCGTCTATGAAAAGTTGCGCCGGCAACTGGGCGCACCCGTGGGAGTTGACGGTTTTCAGGCGCTCGCTTCTCGTGCCTTGGCTCTGGCCAAGTCGCAATCTCCCCGGCTCAGCGCGGTGCAGGTTACGGCGAATGGAGACTTGCGCGGTCTTGGCGAAGTTGAATCCCAATCGGGCGCGGTTGAGGATGGCGAGGCCGGAATCATTCTGATTGCGCAACTGCTCGGGCTGTTTCTTACCTTCCTTGGCGAGGCAACAACGCTGCGGTTGATAGAAGATTTGCGTCTTCAGGTTCACGTCAGTAGAGAGTCGGCCACAACCACAGAGGACACTAGAGCCTCGGCGGTCGATGGGCCGGCAACGGCTGGGGCTTTCGAGGATCTTCTGCGAGAAATTGACCGGCTGAGGAGTGTGAGCGAACGTATTGAAACCCTGGCGGACAAACATTCCGATATGGAACAGGGACTCGTCAGTGCCGCGTGGAACATTCGCAGTATTGCTACAGTTTTGGACGTTTTCACACTCATCCGAAGCAAGGCAGGCGGCTCGCAACAAGACGCACCGCTTCCACAAACGAATGGCTATGTGAATTGAGTTTCGCGAGCGCTACGTCCAGAGCGGATCTGGATGTTGAACATCCAAACGCGGAGGCACTTCAAGGAGAGACACAATCGTCGTACCGGCGCCTGCAAAGCGCGCGGCGGTTACCAGAACCTGCAAACTGGAACAAAGCACGACTGAACATGACGACTCCTCCAAAAATTCGAGATCTAGCCCACCGTCTCGTTGCTTGCGAAGCTGTTGCGACCAGGACCACTGAGCCGAGGAAGTCCGCGACCCTCCGCGTCTATGAGAAACTGCGCGACGGTCTGAGTGAGTTTGCTGGAGTTGCTGGTTTTGAGTCAATCGCTTCTCGCGCCTTGGCGTTGGCCAGAACAGAAGCTCCCAGCCTTGACGCGGTGCGGGTCTCTTCGGATGGTGAATTACATGGGCTTGAACGGGACCTGGGCGAGATTGAACATCCAATCGACATTGATAAGGATCGGGCTGGCGAGTCCCAGGCCGGTGAAGGGGAAATCATCCTCATCGCCCGCATACTCGGCCTGCTTCTTCTCTTCCTTGGTGAAGCCATAGTATTGAGCCTGCTGCGGGTTACGTGGCCAGGCGCAGCCTTCGACGATCGCAATTCCGAGAATGGGAGAAATGAGTGAGCACTCAAGACAAAGTGACGATACACCAACTACCCACCGGAGTCCCGGGCCTCGACGAAATTGTGGGCGGCGGTCTCCCTGAATTTTCGTTCAACATCATCGCGGGCGCTCCCGGAAGCGGGAAGACAACACTGGCACATCAGTTTGTGTTTGCCAATGCAACGCCAGAGCGTCCTGCTCTCTATTTCACGGTCCTTGGCGAGTCCACCATAAAAATGCTGCGATACCAGCAACAGTACACATTCTTCGATCCAGCCAAGCTGCCGGACTCCATCCGCTTTATCAACCTCAGCCAGGTTGTTCTGGAGAAGGACCTGGGCGCGGTCTTGGAGGAAATCACCAAGGAAGTTGAAAAGGCCAACCCCGCCGTCGTCGTTGTGGACTCCTTCCGCACCATGGTGCGCAAGCCGCAAAGCGATATGGACCTGCAATCTTTCATTCAACGGCTGGCCCTGTTTCTGGCTAGTTGGCAAGCCACAACTTTTTTGATCGGTGAATATGCGGAGGAGGAGCTGCGCGACAATCCCATCTTTACTGTCGCCGATGGTTTGTTCTGGTTGCGCCAAACAGCGGAGCGCAATTCAATTGTGCGCAAGTTGCAGATCATCAAGCTGCGCGGTCAAGACTCTGTGCCGGGGCTGCACACATTCCGCATTACGGATGCCGGAGTGCAAGCCTTCTCGCGTACCTTTGGGTTGTCCGGACACGCGAAGAATCCGCCTAGCCATCGCCGCCTTTCCTTCGGCATCGCGGAGTTGGATAAGATGCTGGGTGGTGGCGTTCGCGAAGGCGATAGTGTCCTCGTGGCTGGGTCTTCGGGAACCGGGAAGTCGGTTCTGGCAACCCAATTCATTGCGGAAGGCATACGCCAGGGAGAGCCGGGAATCGTGGCAGTCTTTGAAGAGCGCCCGCAAGCCTATGCGGAGCGCGCTGCCAGTTTAGGATTGGATCTGGAGACGCCGCAGAAAGACGGAAAACTCACCATCCTCTATCTGCGTCCCCTCGATCTCTCGGTAGATGAGACCATGCACTCGATTCTCGATGCAGTGCAGAAGATTGGCGCCAAGCGCCTGGTGATCGATTCATTGGCCGGCTTTGAGATGGCTCTGTCGCCCGGCTTCCGCGCCGACTTTCGCGAATCGCTTTACCGCATGATCTTCGCTTTGACGGGAATCGGCGTGACGATTCTAAGCACGGTTGAAGTGGATGAGTCGTTTACGGAATTCCCGTTCAGTACCTACTCAATCTCTTTCCTCACCGATGACATCGTCCGGCTGCGATACGTATCCATCGATGGCCAGCTTCGCAAGATCATGGTGGTAATCAAGATGCGCGGCGGGAATCACGCCAAGGATATTCGCGAGTATGAAATCACGTCCAAGGGAGTAGTGATTCTCGGCAAGCGCCTCACAAACTATCAGGGCCTTATCAGCGGAATCCCCGTTCGATCGGACCGGCCCGACTCGACAGCAGAACCCTCGCTGGATACCGGAATCGAGCATAAACCCTAACGGAGCATCTACGAACTCGAAGCCGCGGCCAGCTACGGCCTCGCCTCGCTGCGCGCTGTTTTTGGACATGGTCCTCGTCATCCTCCGGGGTAGGCTGTCCCCCTTTGCAAAGAGCAGGCACAACAAGTCGGAGAGCGCACAGATCTCATTTCGATGATCCGTCTTATTGTCTGGTATAGCTCAGACGACAGCCGGAATCAGGGCCTATCGTGTCTGCATGGGCAACCTTGATGCCCTATGTGTCCGCTAGGAGGCGCTATGTTAGGTTTGGGTTTGGTAGGAACAATCATTGTGATTGTGGTGATTGTGTGGCTTATCCGTCGCGTGTGATTCGGCTGGGAGTTCAAATCAGTTGGTCGGGAGTTGGTCCCGTTGCCGTGCCTCGATCCAGCGTTTGCGTGCATGCGCTGAGTATCCAGGATGCCCTTTCTTTCACTTGCAGGGTGGAGGAACCGGCGCAGACGCTCCATTCCGGACGTCCCAATGCCCTCGCCTGCAAAGGAGATCCTCTGTGTCCAAGTCTAAACAAATCCACGAAAAAGAATCGCAAGCCGCCAGACTTCTCGTTCCCGACGGTTATTCACCCGAAGATGTGAAGGATCTCTCAAGCGTACTGAACGCGCTTGTTGCCGACGCCTTTGCTCTTTACCTCAAGACCAAGAACTTTCACTGGCACATGAGCGGCCAACATTTCCGCGATTACCACCTTCTCCTCGACGAACATGCGACTCAGATATTCGGCATTACCGACGCCATAGCCGAACGTGTTCGCAAGGTCGGCGGCATAACCATCCACTCCATAGGACACATTGCCCGGCTGCAACGGATTGCGGACAACGACGAGGAGTTTGTGGGTCCGACCGAGATGCTGAGGGAACTCCACGCCGACAATAAGGCCTTTGTGGAGAGCTTGCGCGCGGCGCATGTGGTCACCTCTAAAGCCAATGACTACGCAACCACCAGTCTGATTGAGGTTTGGATTGACGAGGCGGAGCGGCGTGCTTGGTTCCTGTTCGAAGCCACGCGGTAGGGAATCTTAAACCTGACGGCGCCACCGCCGCTCTCTCTGTGCTCGACCCAAGGCGCCGCCTAAGATTCGGACGGCCAAGGTTCGAGCAGAGCGTCGGTGGCGTCGTGGGAACCGTCGCAGATCCTCCTATCTGAAAAGCCCCAGCAGATAGCACACCAGCAAGATCACCAGCACCGTGCCTAACCCGATTCCTGTGCCTCCGCCCATGCCCCAACGGCCGTAGCCGTAGTATCCTCCGCCCAAGCCGAAAACCAACACCAGAACAATGATGAGTATGAGCATTTCAGGTCTCCTTTGATCTGGGGTTACTACCCCAAGGTTATGCAGCCGGTTTGATTGCGCCGAAGTTTCATTTCCGCACGGCGATGTCATCGAGGAGCGCGCGCCTCAAACCACCGCGTAGGCATTTGGGAGTTGGCTCGCAACATTCTTCTCGACAACTTGCGCGGAAACCCCGAAGCGAGTTAGCTGGATGCGATCGACGCGAGCTCGAACGAAGGAGTGCATATAAGACTGCGCTACCCGGTTCCAGACCATCTTGCGGGCGTAAAGGTAAGCGCGCTTGCGCATTGCCAGGCGCTTTGTATCGTTGTCCAGGAGTTCAATTGCCGCAGCTGCGATGGCAACTGGATTCTCGAAAGGGACCAGCGCTCCGCGTCCATCATCCAGAAGTTCTGCGGCGTGCCAGTATGGAGTCGAGATAATCGCCTTCCCCGCGCCCATGGCATAGGCCAGTGTCCCCGATACAGCCTGTGCCTCGTGGCAATAAGGCGTGATGTAAATATCGGCCGAACCCACCAGCCCAGCCATCTCCTTGGGACTGAAGAACCGGTTGTGGAAGATCACCTCCCGCTCCACTCCCACCTCCCTGGCCAGGGCCTGCAACTGATGCCGGTATCGATCCCCTTCTTGGGCCCTGACGTGGGGGTGGGTGGCGCCTGCGATCACGTAGACAACGTCGCTGTGGCGGGCGAGGATGCGCGGCAGGGCGCGAATCACGCTCTCGAATCCCTTGTTGGGAGACAGCAAGCCAAAGGTGAGCAATACAAGCTTTCCCGCGATGGCGAGCGCGTCTTTGTAAACATCCGGGTCCACAAAGGCCAGATCGGGGATTCCATGAGGAATCAGGTCGATCTTTTCGCCTGGCACTCCATATACATCCCGCAAAACGCGAGAAGAGTATTCGCTCATAACAATAAGGCGCTCGGAGCGTGCGGCGATCTGCTGCATGACAAATCGTTGGTGGATGTCTGGCTGACGAAGAACAGTATGCAGAGTCGTGACCACGGGCATGTTCAGGTGCTCCAGCAGCTCAAGAACATGGCTGCCGGCATTCCCTCCGAAAATTCCATACTCGTGCTGCAAACTCACCAGGTCCACATGACTCGAATTCAGAAAATAGGCGGCGGTTCGATAGGAGGAGATGTCGCCCTCATCGATCTCGCATCGCACCCGTGCAGGGTAGGCGTATGACGATTGCCGGTCGTTGATGGCGACCACCGTCGTTGCGCCGCCTCCGTACTCGTCAGCCATCGCATCGCACAAATCTGTCGTGAAGGTCGCAATTCCACATTGCCGGGGCAGATGGTTCCCAACCACCGCTACCCTAGCTGGAAGCGACCGGCTGGGCACCAGTTGCAACGCGGATGCCGGCTCTTTGCCGAGTGCTGGAGGCCACGCTACGCGCCGCTTCAGGGTGTTCGATTGCGAATTCAATGAAATGTTGGGTGCGGCCATTGCAGGTTCCTCACGTTATGGTCTGGATGGAATGCAACTCAATCCAGCAGTAAGACTCAGACACAAGACACGAAGCGGGCAGCCACCCAGATTGCTTCCGGCCGCGATCGGTCTGCAACTCGATCCGCGAAAGGCCAAGCTCGCTCTTGCCGCTGAGAAATTGCGCCCTTCCTGCCTGGCCTGATCAAAACTCTCTTATCGGCGCTACGCACGGGATGCGCCGCTGGACCATTCAGGCCCTCAGGCGCTCTGGCGTTCGCCTCGAAATCTCTTCCGTTTTCTCGGCGGCTTCCGTGGAGTACTCTTGAGCCCTCGCGCTCAGTTCTCCCGCAGCCTTGTGATCGCCCCTATGGTGCGCGGCGGCGGCGGTGTGGGCGTGAGCGGCGTAGATGTGCAGGTCTGCAGCATAGTCTTGGTTGCTTTGGGGCATTTTGTCCTCCACATTCTGGCAAACGTTGCGCCCTTGCATCTGGAGTCTCCTACCTGACAATTTGCCGGCGCTGGTCAATCGAATACACTACGGCTCCTTGTTTTACATCCATAGTGGCCGGACCGACGGCGCGAATAGAAGCCCCCGTCTCCGATCCTTCTTTTTCCATTGCGATCGAGCGGAAGCCGCTGATGAATACGAAGCACCCGACGGAGGAAGCACAGAGATCCCACATAAGCGGTCCGAGTTTAAGAATGCGGTGTACTGAGCAACTCGTCATCGCCTGACGATATTCCAGATAGCCCGGGATGGATGTGCATTGTTGCACATTGTCAGAAGACGCGTCCGGGCCAAGTGAAAAGCGAAAAACATTGTCGGCGGCAGCGTAGCATGGGGCCAGTCTTCAGAGCGATGCGGCCGCGCGACTTCAGCGGTTCATCGTCTCTTCAAAAACCGAGAACCTCATCAGGAACTTTTTAGAAAGGTTTGCGATTGTGAGCAAAACTGCTCAAAATGTGCGGCCGATACTCCCGTAGTCTCCAACCAAAGAGGCATCTTCGATCACTCCCGCGCAGTAACCAATTTGCCGCAGCCTTCCCAATCCTCCGCACAATACCTGACACCCCTTCAGCTTTGCCCTTCCAAAAATGCCTCTTGAGCGGGTTCGCTGGAAGGCGAACCCATTTCTCTGCGTGCTTGCTCAACTGACTTAGTCATCACTGGACAAAAGCACCCTGATTATTTCGATTTCTGAGTTGACGCCATTTTGCTAAGAAGATGACGTTCAGGATCGGGGAGCGGTGCCAGGCTCTCCAACCGCGAATGCAGGGCTTGACGCAGACCGCGCCTCCGCTACGCTCTCACCATACGGGCAATGTCGCAGAGGGTTTTTTCAAGACGGCGATCCTATTTCGATTTCATATAATCAAAACTTCTCTGCGCCAATGGTTCCTCAAAGAGCCTTCAGTTTCCTCCTGCGCCCTGATGCAATCCCTGTTTCCAGCAATGCCTCGGCGATTTTCCATGAGGTGCAAATTGCCCGTCTGCGCAACATAGACACGCCCGACAATCCAATGCATCGTGGAGAGTAGGAGCGTACGAACGATGTTCGATTCCAGCCAAGTTTTCAATCCCCTGCGCAACAGCGAACAGGCTGCGGCCCTAGTGAAGGTGCATCACAAAGCCCTACCGCGTTACGCGCGCAACGGCCTCGTTGCCAGTCTGCGCGTCGGCAAGATGTGGCACTTCGGGGCTTCCGATCTCGGCCACTATTCGCTTCTCGCGGTAAACTCAGAACAGCTATCCGTGCCGTCTCACCACCTTTGAAATGGAGAGGAAATGAGACGCTCACGATTCCAACAAGGCAGTCTCCAGCTTGTGGAGCGCAAAGGAGGCCGGAAGGCATGGGAGTACCGTTGGTACGAAGTCCAGCCCGATGGCAGCCGCAGACGCCGAAACTTGGTGCTGGGGACTCTGGAACAATATCCGAACGAAACGGCGGCGCAAAAGGCCGTTGCTGTACTTCGGGTTGACATTAACGCTGAAAGTCCTCGCATGAACCTGGCTCCGATCAGCATTCAGATGCTCATCGACCACTACCGGGAAAAGGAACTCGGCGAAGACTCAGGCAAAACCTACGCGACACGCAGGACGTATGAAGGCTATTTCCGCAAATGGATATTGCCTCGTTGGGGTACGTACCGCTTGAAGGATGTTCGATCCGTCGCTGTAGAGGAATGGTTGCGATCCTTGAAGCTGTCCAATGGCAGCAAGGCAAAGATGCGGAACATTATGCACGCCGTCTTCAATCACGCGGTTCGCTGGGAATGGCACGACCGGAATCCGATCTCGCATGTGCGTCAAAGTGCGAAGCGGTCAAAGATTCCGATTGTGCTTTCGGTCGAGGAGATTGTCGCGCTGCTCCGCTTGTTGCGGGAGCCAGCGCGCACGGCAGTCTTGCTCGATGTGCTCACAGGCCTGCGCGTGGGTGAACTGTTGGCGTTGAAGTGGAATGACATCGATTTTCAAAAGTCGCAAATCTCTGTCACCCGCTCCATCGTCATGCAGCGCATCGGCGATTGCAAGACAGAGGCGAGCCGTAAACCGGTGCCGATGGATCTCCGGCTGGCAACTGCTCTCTACAACTGGCGGATGATGAGTCCGTATCCGCGGCCCGATGATTGGATTCTCGCAAGCCCGCATTCCAATGGACAATTGCCCTACTGGCCTGGCGCATTCTATCGCGCTCACATTTTACCGGCAGCCAAAACTCTCGGCATCGAGGGCATTGGCTGGCACACCTTCAGGCGCACCTACGCAACACTCCTCAAGGCCAACGGTGAGGACATCAAGACGGTGCAGGAACTCCTCCGCCATGCCAACAGTCTTGTGACGATGAACCTATACGCACAGGCAGTCACGCAGAACAAACGTGACGCTCAAAGTCGCATTGTGACCATGGTTCTTGACGACAACCGTCTGCGCATAGCGCAGCCCAGCGAGAGCACTTTTGCTTATCGGACCATAACGGACCTACAAAAAACTGGAGGGGATTTGCAACTCGCTGATTCTATTGGCGTCCCCGACGGGATTTGAACCCGTGTTATCGCCGTGAAAGGGCGGTGTCCTAGGCCGGGCTAGACGACGGGGACGCTGGATGGAAGGGCCAGGAGCGGCCTGAATTGACCGGATACGCCCTCTTGAAGGCTACCAACCTTGGAGGGCCGTGTCAAAGAGACTGGAACTGTCGCCCGGTGGAGGTCCGGCCCGGCGGAGGGCTCGCCCAGCAGGCGGCCTTTCGACGGGCGGCCGGAAGAGCGGTCCGCAGTGCGAACGGAACTGCGGCCTAAGCGGTGCCCATGGCACTGAGTTTTTTTGCGTCGATGGACCGGTTCCAGGCGTCCTATTACAAAAGGCTTCACTGAAACGGTTTTCCGCCGGCTCGCGTATCATTCTCAGGCCGGGACTTTCCACCTAAGCGAGTTGCGGCCCGATAAGTGGGAGCTGTGGCAGGCGGAGCCGCCTCGCAACCCGGCTTCGCCATGATTCCGGCCCAGACCGGAGATAATGAACTCAAAGGTTCAGGCTGAACGGACTCGAAACCGGACAGCGTAGAACCAAACGAGCCTGAATAGAGGAATGATCGAGTGAGAATCAGCGCGTTGAAACGCATTCTGGGAATAGTTTGTCTTGTACCGATGGTTCTGGCGGCCGGCGGCTGCAGGCAAAAGCCCGCGGCGCCAGCGGGGGCTGGAATGCAGGGCATGCCGGTGCAGACGGCTTCGGTGACACTGGCGCCGGTGCCGCAAAGCAGCGAATATGTAGCCACCATCAAGTCGCGCCGCTCGGCCACGCTGCTGCCGCAGGTGAGCGGAATCCTGACCCAGATTCTCGTCCGCTCCGGCAACCGCGTGAAAGCGGGCCAGCTGTTGATGGAGATCGATCCGCGACAGCAACTGGCAACGGTGGATTCGGCGCGCGCCACGGAACGGCAGAAGAAGGCGCTATACGACTACAACACGGTGGAGGTGGAGCGGCAGCGCAAGCTGTTCGAGGCGGGCGTGACCAGCCGCGACGCCTACGACCAGGAGCGCCAGACTTACGAGAACACCAAGGCGGATTACGAGTCGGCGGTGCAGCTGCGTAAGACGCAGGAAGAGTTGCTGGCTTATTACAGCATTCGGGCGCCATTTGAAGGAGTGGTGGGCGACATTCCGGTGCATGTGGGCGATTTTGCCTCACCTCTCAACTCTCCAGCCACGGTGCTGACCACGGTGGATGAGAACAAGGACCTCGAAGCGTATATCTACGTTCCCACGGAGCGAGCCAGCCAGGTGAGGCAAGGGCTGGAAGTGGACCTGATGGATTCGAGCGGCAAGCTGCTTGAGAAGACGGCGATCGATTTTCTTTCGGCGGAGGTGGATAGCACGCTGCAGGGGATTCTGGTGAAGGCACCGGTTCATGCGACGCCGGAGATTCTGCGAACTGCCCAAATGGTGAAGGCGCGAGTCGTTTGGAGCACCACGCCGATGGCGGTGATTCCGGTGCTGGCGGTCGTGCGCCAGGGCGGGCAGAGCTTCGTCTTCGTCGCCAAGCAGCAGAACGGGGGCACTTTTGCTATCCAGTCCCCGGTCACGCTGGGCGATACGGTGGGCAACAGCTATTCCATCTCCTCGGGGCTGAGTGTGGGCGACAAGGTGATCGTCTCCAGCACCCAGTTTCTGGTGAACGGCATGCCGGTCATGCCCCTGCCAGGCGCCTAGAGACAACACGGAATGCGCCTCTGGCAGCGAGCCGGAGGCAGGTACAGCGCGGTTTTCGCCGCACTCATTGCAAGCTATAAGGAAGGCAACCTGTGTTTGTCGATTTCTTTATTCATCGGCCTGTCTTTGCGACAGTATGCGCGCTGCTGATCATTCTGTCCGGAGCGGTTTGCATTCCAAACCTTCCGGTGGCCATGTATCCCACGCTGGCGCCGCCGGAAGTGAATGTGAGCTGCAATTATGTCGGTGCCAACGCCGACACGGTCGAGAAGGCCGTCACCATCCCCTTGGAAGAGGCCGTCAACGGCGTCGAGGGGATGCGCTACATCAGCTCGTCCAGCACCAACAGCGGAACCAGCTCCATCACCGCGACCTTCAATACGGGATACAACCTGGACATAGCGGCTGTGGATGTGCAGAATCGCGTGGCCAGCGTGACGGGACGCTTGCCCGCAGCGGTGAACGCGACCGGCGTCAGCATCACCAAATCCAACTTCAACTTCGTTTTCGGCGCGGGCTTCTACACCGACGACGGACGCTACTCGCCCGAGTTCATCTCCAACTATCTAGATGTTTACGTGAAGGACGCGATCAAGCGCGTTCCCGGCGTCGGCGATGTGATTATCTTCGGCGAGCGCAAGTATGCCATGCGCGTGTGGCTCGACCCAACTCGCCTGGCCGCCCGCGGATTGACGGCCACCGACGTGGTGAACGCCCTCGTCGAGCAGAATGTCGAGATTCCGGCGGGGCAGCTCGGCCAGCCGCCATCCGATGACAAGCAGGCCTTTCAGATTCCGGTGCGCGTCGTGGGCCGGCTCACCAGTCCCGCCGAGTTCGACAACATTATCGTCAAGAACAGCGCCAACGGCGTGGTGCTGCTCAAGGATGTGGGCCACTCGGTGGTGGGCGCGGAGGACTAT
Organism: Occallatibacter sp.; assembly: GCA_050014575.1. Taxonomy (GTDB): domain Bacteria; phylum Acidobacteriota; class Terriglobia; order Terriglobales; family Acidobacteriaceae; genus Telmatobacter. Next base: position 18,454 of record JBEKDB010000004.1, read on the forward strand.
AGTTCGACGCTGAAATACATGGGTCATGAGGCGGATGGCATCGGCGTGGAGCAACTCTCGAACGCCAACGCCCTGGATGTGGACCGCAGGGCCATGGCGGCGCTGGCGGAGCTTTCGAAGAGCTTTCCGCCGGGGCTCAAGTACGCCATCGCCTTCGACGCTACGACGGTGGTCGGCGACTCGATCCGCGAAGTGCTGGTCACCCTGGCCGAGGCCATCTTCATCGTCATCACGGTCATCTTCCTCTTCCTGCTCGACTGGCGCGCCACCATCATTCCCTCAGTAACCATCCCGGTCTCGCTGATCGGAACCTTTGCCTTCATCAAGCTATTCGGCTTTTCCATCAACTCGCTCACGCTATTCGGCATCACCCTGGCCACGGGACTGGTGGTGGACGACGCCATTGTGGTCATCGAGAACGTGCAGCGCCACATCGCCATGGAGCACTCGAAAGCCCGAGAGGCCACCTCGCGGGCCATGGGCGAGGTGACCAGCGCGGTCATCGCCACTTCGCTGGTGCTGATTGCGGTCTTTGTCCCGGTCTCGTTCTTTCCCGGAACCACCGGCATTCTTTACCGGCAATTCTCGCTGACCATCGCCTTTGCCATCGCCATCTCGGCATTCAACGCGCTTACGCTTTCGCCGGCGCTTTCGGCAATGTTCCTGCGCGGCGAAGAGGCTCGCCCCCGCCAGTTGGACTTCCTGCGCATTGGCCCCATCTCGCGCGCCTTCGCCGCCTTCATTCACTCCACCGACAGGCAGATCACCTGGCTGGGCGCCACCTACGCCAAGTCGATTCATCTCGCGTTGAAGCTGCGCTACCTGCTGCTGGTGATCTTCTTTGCCGGCCTGGGCGCCACGGTGTGGGTCTACGAGCATGTTCCCACCGGCTTCATTCCCCAGGAAGATCAGAGCTTTCTGATGGTGATCGTGCAGGCGCCGCCAGGCTCTTCGCTGGCCTATACCTCAGCGCTCGCGGATCGCGCGAGCATGATCCTCGCGTCGAATCCCGACATCGCCGGAGCCTTCTCCGTGATGGGCTTCAGCTTTTCCGGACCCGCCTCGAATTCGGGGATGATGTTCATCGCGACGACGCCCTCCGACAAGCGGCGCGGCAAAGGCCACTCCGCGGCGGATATCGTGGCCGACCTCACGCCCAAGCTGGGCAGCCTGATGTTCGCTCCCAATGGCGGCCTGGTGGCCATCTTCGAGCCCCCGGCGGTATCGGGCGTGGGCAGCTACGGCGGATTCCAATTCATGCTTCAGGACCAGGGAACCAACACCCTCAGCGACCTGGACCGCGTGGCCCACCAGATGGTGGGCGCAAGCCGCGCGCGCAAGGATCTTGCCGGCCTGATCACCACCTTTTCCGCCAACGACCCGCAGATGCTGGTGACCATCGATCGAGAGAAGGCCAAGGTCTTGAACATTCCGCTCTCGCAGATCACCAGCACGCTCAGCGTCTTCATGGGTTCGGAGTACATCAACGATTTCGACTACAACAACCGCACCTATCGCGTCTTTGTGCAGGCCGACCAGCCCTTCCGCATGACGGCCAAGGACCTGCATAACTACTATGTGCGCTCCGACACCGGCCAGATGGTTCCGCTGGACAACCTGGCCACCGTTACGGAAAGCTCCGGCCCGCCTGTGATTACGCATTACAATCTCTTCCGCGCCGTGGAGATCGATGGCTCCCCCGCGCCCGGCTACAGTTCAGGCCAGGGACTGGCGGCCATGGAAGACCTCTTCAACCAGAACAAGATGCCGGGCATGGGCTACCAGTGGACCGGCCTCACCCTGGACGAGATCGAATCCAGCGGCAAAGCGCTGATCATCTTCGGGCTGGGAATTCTGGTCGTCTATCTCACTCTCTCGGCGCAATACGAGAGCTTTGCGCTGCCCTTCATCATCTTGCTGGCCGTGCCCATGGCGGTGCTGGGCGCACTCGGCCTGGTGGCGGCGCGCGGGCTTTCGAACGACGTCTACTGCCAAATCGGCCTGGTGATGCTCATCGGCCTCTCGGCGAAGAACTCGATCCTGATTGTCGAGTTTGCAGAGCAGCTCCGCCGCAAGGGACGTTCCATCGCCGACGCGGCCGCCGAAGCCGGTGCGCTGCGGCTGCGGCCCATTCTGATGACCTCGTTTGCCTTCATCCTGGGCATTCTCCCCCTGGTCTTCGCCACCGGCGCGGGCGCGCTCGGGCGGCGCTCGGTGGGAACCACCATCGTGGGCGGCATGTTGCTCTCGACGGTGCTTAACCTGTTTTTCATTCCGGTGCTCTATGTGATTCTGAGCAGGCTGCTCAGGCGCGGGGACGAGAGCGAGCCCGGCGAACCTTCCGCTCCGGAGCCGGTTGAGGCTTGAAGCTGAATCGGACTGCTGGATGCTCCATCCTCGCCACGTGTCGTCGCGGCGACTTTTTGTGGCATGGTTCGGAGGTTACGCGCTCACTGCACCTTCTGGTGCGCAATCAAATAGTCCTTGATGCGGTCGTAGACCTCGCTGCTCACCACGCCGCGCTCCAGCAAATCCTGCTTGGTGCGGTAGGGCCGAAAGCGAACGATCCGCCCGGCCCAACTGCGGGTCATGCCGGGGACTTTCAGCAGCTCATCCACGCCGGCATGGTTGATGTCGATGCGCGCCTCCGGCGCAGGGGCCGTCGCCGATGTCTTGGGCAGGCCACGGGAGTCCCGGTCCTGGTTCTGCGCCATCCCGGCCGGGCACACGCATAGCATCGCAACCGCCAAGCAGACCGCGCAACAACTCCAGCGCGTGAAGGGTACGGGCTTTAGCCCGTACATAAACCCAGCAAAACCGAGGTGGGCTTTAGCCCCTGAGGGATGCTTCTCTGGGTTTCCAACCGATTCATGTTCCTTTCGCAATTGCCAAAGCCGTCCATTTTGTTCTCGCTCGCACGGCTCCATTCTCCGCTTCGCCCCGCGCCGCCCGCAAGCAAAACATTTGACAAGCAATGGGGTCTTCCCTTAAGGTTGCAAACAGATGCAAGGCTACCGCCATCACGGTCATCACCATCCTCATGGAACCTCCATGCCGGCGGACTGCCATGGCCTGAAGTAAACGGCCAGAGAGATTGAAAGACTTGAAGCCCGCCGGCGAACATCGCTGGCGGGCTTTTTCACGCCCCGGCGCGAATCCAAACCAGAACCGGAAAAAGGAAAAAATGAGCGATAGAACGGCAACGATCGACTTCGGCAAGATGGACGGCCTCGTCCCCGGCATTGTGCAGGATGCGCGCACGGGCGAAGTGCTGATGCTGGGCTTTCTCAACCCCGCCAGCTATGCCAAAACGCTGGAGAGCGGCTATGTAACCTTCTGGAGCCGCACCCGCCAGAAGCTGTGGATGAAGGGCGAGACCAGCGGCAACCGGCTGCGCGTCATCTCCGCCTCCACCGACTGCGACAACGACACGCTGCTGTTTCGCGTCGAGGTGGAGGGCGATGGCCTGGTCTGCCACGAAGGCACAGTCAGTTGCTTCACCAAACCGCTGCCCGCCGGCGCAGGCAAACCGGAAGCCGGCGACAAGAAAGAGGAAATCCGTGGATAACAAGCTGAGACTCGGCATTCCCAAGGGCAGTTTGCAGGATGCTACCATCGCTCTGTTCAAGCGGGCAGGTTGGAACATCTATGCCGACGGCCGCTCCTACTTCCCATCGATCGACGACTCCGAGATCGAGTGCATGTTGATTCGCGCCCAGGAGATGGCGCGCTACGTGGATCACGGCGCGCTCGACGTGGGACTTACCGGCATCGACTGGGTGGTCGAGAGCGGCCTGGACGTAACTAGCGTCACGACGCTCACCTATGCCAAGCAGAGCCGCCGCAAAGTGCGCTGGGTGCTGGCCGTGCCCGAGGGCAGCGGCTTCGAAAAGGCCGAAGACCTCGATGGCAAGATCGTTGCCACCGAACTGGTCGAGGTGACCAAGCGCTACTTCTCCGCCAAGGGAGTGAACGTCAAGGTCGAATTCAGTTGGGGCGCGACGGAGGTCAAGCCGCCCATGCTGGCCGACGCCGTCGTCGAAGTTACTGAAACCGGCAGCTCGCTCAAGGCCAACCACCTCAAGATCATCGACACGGTGATGGAGAGCGAGACCCATCTGATCGCCGGCAAGGCCGCGCTGGCCGACGAGTGGAAGCGCAAGAAGATCGACCAGATAGCCCTTATGCTACGCGGAGCCATCGATGCGCAATCGCAGGTGGGCTTGATGCTCAACGTGAGGCGCGCAAACCTCGAAGCCGTTCTGATCGAGCTGCCGGCGTTGAATTCACCCACTATTTCGCAGTTGAGCGAATCGGAGTGGGTCGCGGTGAACACGATTGTCGATGAGCGCGTGGCGCGGGATGTGATTCCACGGCTGAAAGCGGCCAAGGCGACGGGGATCGTCGAGTACCCGCTGAACAAGGTCGTGCTGTAAACCGGCTAGTGCTGTGTCCATGAGATTTCGTAGTTCAAGCAGAAACCCTGGGTGCCCCAGGTCCCTCGCATTTGGGGACCTGGGAAAGCACGAATTCATCAAGACGCGGTACTAGAGAATTTGAAGGGTACGGGCTTTAGCCCGTACGTTGCGGGCAGGAATGTGGCGGGCTTTAGCCCCTGAGGGAAGCCTTTGCGGCCATTCAATTTTCCTCAGCGGATTAAGCCGGAGACGATCGATGAAGCTGATTCGGACAACAGGGCGAGGCGCTCGGCAATCGGCGGAAGCTCTTGCCGCGCTCGAACGCCGCGGCGGCGCGGCGCTCGATGCCGTGCTGCCCGCGGTCAAGCGCATCGTGGCCGATGTGCGCAAACAGGGCGACCGCGCGCTGCTGCGCTATGCCGCCAGGTTCGACGGCCTTGGAGGCGCCGGCAGTTTGCGCGTTACGCAAGACGAAATGGCCGCGGCGTGGGAGGCGATCGATTCCGCGCTGCGCGAGGCGTTATCCACGGCAGCTGAGCAGATTCGCGCCTTTGCCCAGCGTCAAATGCCTGCCTCGTGGAATGCTTCGCCTGTTGCCGGCCTCACCACCGGCCAGCTTGTGCGACCGCTCGGCTCGGTGGGTTGCTATGTGCCAAGCGGCCGCCATCCGCTGCCCTCCACGCTGTTGATGACGGCCATTCCCGCGCAGGTTGCGGGCGTTCAGCGCATCGCTGTGGTCTCGCCAAAGCCCGCGCCTGAGACGCTCGCCGCCGCGCATCTGCTTGGCATCGCGGAGTTCTATCGCCTGGGCGGAGCGCACGCCGTGGCCGCGCTGGCTTACGGAACCGCCAGCATCGAGCGCGTGGACAAGATCGTTGGACCTGGCAATCTCTACGTCACCGCGGCCAAGCGTCTTGTAGCTTTCGATTGCGCCATCGATATGCTGGCCGGGCCAACGGAGATTGTGGTGACCAGCGAGAATGGCAGCGCGGCCGATATAGCCAGCGACCTTGTGGCCCAGGCCGAGCACGATCCCGAGGCGCTGGCCATATTCATCACCACGCGCGCCGATCTGGCCAAGGAGGTCATTGCGGAAACAAGGCTGCGCAGCCGCGACAATGCCGTCGCGCGCCAGGCTCTGGATCGCAACGGCCTCGCAATCGTCGCGTCCAGCGTGGAAGAGTCTCACGCGATTACCAATCGCCTTGCGCCTGAGCACCTCACCGTGGACGCGGCCAGCGATCTCGAATGGGTTGATAATGCGGGTTCGGTGTTTGTAGGCCGCTGGTCCTCGCAGCCCATGGGCGATTACATCTCCGGACCCAACCACACGCTGCCCACGGGCGGCACGGCGCGCGTGCGCGGCGGCTTGAGCGTGAATGACTTCGTCAAGCTCATAACTGTGCAGGAGTACACCGCACAAGGGATGCGCGCGCTGGGGCCGCAAGCCGCGCTACTCGCCGAGGCCGAAGGGCTCACCGGCCACGCCGAAGCGATTCGAGCGCGCCTGCGGAAGGAGAAGCCCCGTGACTAAGAAAGCTGATGTTGCGTGTCAGGGCACGACTTCAGTCGTGCCGCAAGCGCACCAAGACGAGCATGGGGCTTTAGCCCCTGAGCCCTGCTTCTCGCCGGCGCAGCCAGCGCCGCGCGCCCGCGTGCAAGCGATGAAGGAGTATCACCCTCCGCTCGGCAGCCGCGATGCGCTGCGGCTGGACTTCAATGAGAACACGCTCGCCTGCTCGCCCAAGGTGCGCGAGGTGCTTGGCTGTATCTCCGCCGGCTCTCTCACGCGCTATCCCGAGCGCGAGCCGGTGGAGGCGATAGTCGCCGCGCATCTCGGTCTCGCCGCCGAGCAGGTGGCTCTCACCAACGGCGTGGATGAAGCTATCCACGTACTCTTCGAGGCCTTCCTTGAAGACGGCGATGAGTTACTGTTGCCCGTGCCGACTTACACGATGTACGAGATCTACGCTTCGGCGACGGATGCGCGCATCGTTGCCGTGCAGGCTGCGGACGATTTGCGGTTTTCTTTCGAGCGGCTGCTAGCCGCAATCACGCCGCGCACCAAGATCGTCGCCATCGCCAATCCCAACAGCCCTTCCGGCTCTGCGGCCACGCGCGCGCAACTTGTCGAGATTGCAAGCCGTGCGCCGCATGCGGTTGTGCTGGTGGATGAAGCGTACTTTCATTTCCACGGCGAAACGCTGATGGACCTGATCGGCGTCGTGCCCAACTTGATCGTCGCGCGAACCTTCTCGAAGGCTTACGGCCTAGCCGGTTTGCGTCTCGGCTTGCTCGCAGGCTCGGTGGAACTGATGCGCTGGGTGCGCCGCGTACTCTCGCCCTACAGCGTGAACTCGCTGGCGCTGGCCTGCCTGCTGCCCGCGCTCGAAGACTCAAGTTATCTCGACTGGTATGTGCGCGAAGTGCTCGCTGCGCGCGCGGAGTTTGAGGCCGTGCTCGACGTGGCTGGAGTGCGCCGCTGGCCCAGCCGGGCAAATTTCGTTCTAGTCGAAATCGGCGCGCGGCACGCTGAGTTTGCGCGGCTCTTGCGCACCGCGGGCGTGCTGGTGCGGGACCGCTCCAGCGATCCGGGCTGCGACGGACGTGTGCGCATCACCATTGGTACGCGAGAACAGATGCAAAAGGCCGCTGTGGCCCTGAACGAAACGCTGCACGCTCTGAAGATTAAAGGACAAGGGCAATGAAGACCAGAAAGAAAGCTGAATCCGCTGTTGAATTGAACCCGCGTGTTTCCAAGGTCGAACTGGGTGCCCCAGGTCCCGATCCTGGGACATGGGATTCCACTACATCCACGCGCAGTTCCATCGTCGAACGCAACACCGCTGAGACTCGCATCGCCATCCATCTCACCGTCGAAGGCCGCGGACAGTACAAGATCTCCACCGGCATTCGCTTTTTCGATCACATGCTGGAGTTGTTCACCCGCCACGGCGCATTCGATCTGGAGCTCAAATGCGACGGCGACCTCGATGTGGATCAGCATCACACCGTCGAAGACGTCGGCATTGCGCTGGGCGAGGCCTTCGACCGCGCGCTTAACGATAAGCGCGGCATTCTGCGCGCCGGGTATTTTCTGATGCCAATGGACGAGACCCTCGCCGTTGCCGCCGTCGATCTGAGCGGTCGCGCGGCCTTCGCCGTCGATACCAAGGTGCGCACGCGTCTGGTGGGCGATCTGCAAACCGAGCTGGTCACGGATTTCTTTGAGGGATTCGCTCGCGGCGCCCGCGCCAGCGTCCATGTGAAGACCATGTACGGACGTTCGAACCATCACAAGATCGAGGCCATCTTCAAGGCCTTTGCGCGCGCGCTGCGCGTGGCCTGCTCTCGCGACAAGCAACTCGGTGAAATGCTGCCCTCAACCAAAGGACTGCTCTGATGCGCGTAATCGTGATCGACTACAAGGCGGGCAACCTGACCTCGGTGCTCAAGGCGCTGCGCCACCTGGGCGCTGAACCCGTGGTAACGGACGGCGACCTTGCGCCTATTGAGGCAGCGGAGCGCCTCGTGTTGCCTGGCGTGGGCCACTTCGCAGCCACCGAGCGGCTCGACGCAACGGGCCTCACCGCCGCGATTCGCGCCGCCATTGCGCGCGGCGTTCCCTTCCTCGGCATCTGCGTCGGCATGCAGTGGCTCTATGCGGGATCGAGCGAAGCGCCGTCGCAGCCGGGGTTAGCACACTTTCCCGAGTTGTGTGCGCGCTTCCCCGAAGGCAGCGAAAAGGTCCCGCATGTCGGCTGGAATTCGCTCGAAGTGCGCCCCGGCTCGCGCCTGCTGGCCGGCGTTGAGCCGGGCGAATACGTCTACTTCACGCACTCCTACAAAGCTCCAGTCACGGTCGACACAGCGGCCGTCACGCATTACATCGAGCCCTTCGCATCGGCCGTCGAGCGCGGCAACGTGATGGGCGTGCAGTTTCATCCGGAAAAATCCGGCGCAACCGGCCTGAAGATTCTCGGCAATTTCCTGGAGGTGAAGAGTTGAAGCTGATCTACACGCTGACACTCGCGGACTACCAGGCGGCACAGCGGCTCCATTGGCGGCAGACACTATCTCGGCGCGCCATTGGCTTTTTACTGTTTTGGTGCCTGCCCGCTCTTGGCTGTTCGATCGCACTCTTAGCCGGCAAAATGATGGGCATATTTCTGACAGAATTTTCTGTTAGATATGTTCTCTTGTTCGGATTTGTGCTTGGGCTTCTGATCAATTCTGTGCTGGCACGAATAATACAGAAGCCACAGATGTTCAGAAAACAGTTCGAGCGCAAGTTTTGTCCTGATCAACGAAGCGGCTCAATCGAGATTGAAGATGGAGGTGTATCTTCAGCAATTCTTGGGACCGACGTGGTAAGTTTCCAGTGGCACACTTTCATCGGATTCGCACAGGACGACAAGATGACGTTGCTATACCTGGCAAAGAACAGATTCCTGCTCTTCCCCACAACGGCTATGACACCTGCCCAGCGAACCGAACTCAACGATCTAGTAGCCCGCTATCTTCCTAAGAGGAAGTCATGATTACCAAACGCATCATCGCCTGTCTTGATGTCCATGCCGGCAGAGTCGTCAAGGGCGTGCAGTTCGTCGACCTCATCGATGCGGGCGATCCGGCCACGCAGGCCGCGCGGCACGCCCGCGAGGGCGCGGACGAGATTGTGCTGCTCGACATCACGGCCACGCACGAAGGCCGGCAGACGCTCTTCGATACGGTGCGCCGAACGGCGCGTGAGTTGTTCGTTCCCTTCTGCGTCGGCGGCGGCATCCGCTCGGCCAAGGATGCCGCGCAGGTCTTCGAGGCCGGCGCGGACAAGGTGAGCGTGAACTCCGCTGCGCTCGCCCATCCAACGCTGATTGACGCCATTGGCCGCAGCTTTGGCGCGCAGGCCGTGGTCGTCGCCATCGATGCGCGGCGCGACCCGGAGGCTGCCGATCCGGTACGCGATGCGCAGGTCTTTGTACAGGGGGGGCGCAAGCCGGCCGGCCGCCGCGTGGTCGAGTGGGCGCGCGAGGCAGAGGACCGCGGCGCGGGCGAGATTCTGCTTACGTCGATGGACTGCGACGGAATGCGCACCGGCTTCGATTGCGAGTTGACTGCCGCGGTCAGCGAGGCTGTTAGCATTCCGGTAATCGCTTCGGGCGGAGCTGGAACGGTGGGTCATTTCGTCGATGTCTTCGGGCGCGGCAAGGCCGATGCGGCGCTCGCCGCGAGCATCTTTCACTTCGGCGTATCAAGCGCGCGTGCGCTCAAAGAAGAACTGGCCAAGGCCAGCGTCTCCGTGAGGCTTCCATGCTGATTCCTTCCATCGATTTGCTGGGCGGGCGCATTGTCCAGTTGGTGCAGGGCGAAAAGCTGCGCCTGGCCTTCGACGACTTTGAATATTGGATCGCAAAGTTCTCGCGCTTTCCATTAGTCCAGTTAATCGACCTCGACGCCGCCATGCGCCAGGGCGATAACTCGGAGCTTGTAGCTCAAATCGCCAAGCGGCTGCCGGTCCAGGCGGGCGGTGGCATTCATTCGATCAAGCGCGCGCGCCAGGTGCTCGACGCGGGCGCGAAGAGAGTCATCATCGGCTCCGCGCTGTTCGCGCAAGACGAATCCTGGCAAGGCGCTGTTAATGTCGAGTTTGCCTCCGAGTTATCCTTGAGCATAGGCGCCGAGCGCGTAGTGGCCGGCATCGATACGAAAAACGGACGCATCGCCGTGAAGGGTTGGAAGGCGCAAGTCGAGCTGACTCCCGACGAAGCGATTCCGCAACTCGAGGCCTACGTCGCCGCATTTCTCTACACGCACGTTGACGGCGAGGGACTGATGCGGGGCTTTCCCATCGAGGCGGCGGCGCGGCTGCGCAAGCTCACTCACCGGCAACTCATCGTGGCCGGCGGCATTCGCAGCCAGCAGGAGGTGGATGCGTTGAACGCGCTGGGCGCCGATGCGGTGGTGGGCATGGCGGTTTACACGGAACTACTCGCGGTCTGATCCGCCGCGCGATTCCGACCGATCGCGAGCAGCAAAGCTGCCGCCCGCCTGATTGACGATCTTCGCAGTTCGACTTCCCCGTCAATGCACGATCATCACCGGACAATGCGCGTACTTGAGCACGCGTTCCGAGTTCGAGCCCAGCATCCAGCGATGAAGGATGGTGTGGCTGCGCTTGCCCATCACAATCAGGCTGGCCTGGATGGTATCTGCCCGGTGGATGATCTGCTCCGCCGGATGGCCCACGACAATCTCAGTTTCAAGTTCAATGTTCTTTTGGCCGGCGCGCTCGCGGATGGGCGCGAAGCCGCGCTCATAGCGATCCCGCATGTCTTCAAGGACGGCGTTGAACTCCGCGCTCTCGGCTGGTTCCGGCGGCCGGATCACGGCCAGGACAAATAACTTGGCCTTCATATCTCCGGCCATCGACAGGGCTACATCCAAAGCATGCTCCGCATGTGGAGACGCATCGAATGCAACCAGTATCCTCTGAAATCCGACAAAGACTGTGCTTCCCATGGCGATAACCTATACCTCTTCCGCGGCGGCCTGCCGCTGGACTGCCGGTTCCGGCTTCTTGCCTGTCAGCGCGTGGGGAAGAAGGTGCCGGGGCAGGAAAAACGAGTTTGCTATCATGGTCGGAATCACCGCGCTGGCAATGACCGTGCCCACGATGTAAGAGTACTGCGCCTGATCGATGATGTGGTGATTGTAGCCAAAGAGAGCTGAGATGGTGCCGAATGTGAGGCCGGTCGACATCATCAATGTATAGTAAGCTCCGGACGAGCCGTCGTATCTATGCGCCCGGACTGCCGGATACACGGCGGTTGCCTTGGTCAGCGACTTTGCCATGAACAGGATGAGCATAGTGGCGGGAGCGGCGATCAGCGCAGGCACGGAGACAAACGATCCGGCGCGGATGAAATAGAACGGCGTGAGCAGCCCGAAGGTGAGCGTGCGCAGGCGGCGGATGAGCAAGTGGTCTTTGCCTACGGTCCCCGCCAGCACCATGCCGATCATGTAAGCCGGAAGCACCGCTTCACTTCCCGCCCAGAGGGCCAGGCCGCCCATGGCAAAGAGAACAAAGAGAATGTATTTGGCCTCAATTTCGGAGACGCGCCCGCCGTATTTGCGGAAAAACCATGGAGTAACAAAGGGCAGCACCGCGAAAGCTGCGATTGAAACCACGATAAAAACTAGCGTCTTGATGGTGAACGGCGAAAAGATTAGTCCCAGCGCGACAACGGTTCCGATGTCGTTGATGAAGCACGCCGCCAGGATCGACTTGCCGTACTCGGTGACATTGAAGCCAAGCTCCAGCATCACCGCATAGACGACGGCGACAGAGGTGGTGGAAAGGGCGACGCCGCAGAGCCAACTGGACATCACGGACCAGTGCAGGACGTAATACGCGATGGCCGTGCAACCGAGAAAGGGACCGAAGAATCCAGCCAGTCCAATCGCGGCCGCTTCGCGCCACTTGGTCCTGAAGACGGCCGGATCGAGTTCCGCGCCCGCAAGAAACGTGAGCACGATGGCTCCGGTTCCCGCTAGAAAGGTGATCCACTGCGTGTTGCCGAGCAGCCCGCCTTGCGCAAGCAGCAGGCCGATGACCAGCTGGGCCACCGTGCCCACCACAATTTCAGAAAGCGCCGTCGATATCTTGAACCAGATGGCCAGCAGCGTCGCGGCCAGCGCCAGACCCACCCATAGAGCAGCCAGAGCCCAAGTGTTCGTCATCGAGGGAAACTCCTAGATTCTCATTCAGGGAACCAGCCGGGACATAACTCCGCAACAGGATTCCCTGTCAGGAGTCATCATCTGTCCGGTCTATTGGATGGACAGCAGTTAAAGGTGAACTCCTTCACCTAACCACCCTCTTACTACACACCATGCGGCAGCTGGTTGTCAAGCCAAATGCCCGCTTTTCGGCCATAAGTCACATGGAATCAGTCCGTTCTTCTTGATGCATGAGGCTTGGTCTCCAGGCTTCCTGTTCGCATCCAGGAAATGCTGTGACTGCAACGGGCGCGTATCCGCCCCGAACATTCCTCCACCTTTCGGTCGATACTTCTGACCGCTCCGCCCCGTATACTGACAGCCATGTTTGAGTCATTGCGTGCGACCACTGTTTTGGGAATGCTGGTGGCGGGAATTCCCGCGATCCTATCCGCACAAGCGACAGCTTCCGGCCCTCTTCCCCAAGGGCAGCAAAACTCAAAGGCTGTTGTGGAAGCACCCTCTCAGGTCTCTCCGCCGCGGCGGACGGGACCTGGGGCACCCACATCGATGCCCACCCAGCACCGGCCCATCACCGCAAGTGGTTTCGTGAAAAGCGGACCGGTCGTTTTCATCGATGACTCGGAGAAGGCCGGGCTGACTCACTGGACGCACAAGATGGGCACTCCGGAGAAGAGTTACATCGTCGAGACCAAAGGCTCAGGGGTAGGACTGATCGACTATGACAACGATGGCTGGCTCGACATCTATATAGTGAACGGCTCGACTGTGGATGCGCTGACTGGCAAGGAGACTCCGCCGCACGCGGCGCTCTTCCACAACAACCACGACGGCACCTTTACCGACGTGGCGGCCAAGGCCGGCGTGACCAACGACCGCTGGGGCACGGGCGTGGCCATTGCCGACTACGATAACGACGGCTGGCCGGATATTTTTGTCTCCAACGTCGGCAAGAATCGCCTCTACCACAACAATCATGACGGAACGTTTACCGACGTGGCGGAGAAGGCCGGAGTTACACTTGGAAACTGGTCGAGCGGAGCCACCTGGGGCGACTACGATGGCGACGGGCGGCTGGACCTGTTTGTCGCGGGCTATCTTCACTGGGACTGGAACAACCTGCCCAACAGCAAGGCAGACGGGAGCAACAACGCCTTCTGCACCTTTCGCGGCGAAGCGGTAGCTTGCGGACCGAGGGGCCTGAAGGGCGAGCTGGACCATCTCTTCCACAACAACGGCGACGGAACCTTTACCGATGTGAGCGAGAAGGCTGGCGTGGCCGACAAGCCCGGCTACTACGGGCTGGGCACTCTGTTTGTTGACATCAACAACGACGGCAAGATCGATCTGCTGGTGGGCAACGATTCGACGCCCAACTATCTGTATCTGAACAAGGGCGACGGAACCTTCGAGGATGTGAGTTATGCCTCGGGGTTCGCGCTGAACGAGGCGGGCCGCGAAACCGCGTCGATGGGTATCGCGGTGGGCGACTACCAGAACAACGGCCAACTGGCTATCTTCGATACCACCTTTTCCGACGACTACAAGCCCTTCTACCGCAACGAGGGCGACGGCAACCTGACCGACATAAGTTACCAGCTTGGCATCGCCGAGATTTCAGTTCCATTCCTCAGTTGGGGCGATGCTTTCATAGATTACGACAACGACGGCTGGCGGGATCTGCTGATGTCTGACGGCCACGTCTACCCGGAGGCCGACAAATATAACTGGGGCACAAGCTGGGCGCAGCGGCCCATGCTATTCCGCAACATTGAGGGCAAGCGGTTCGAGGCGGTGCCGGCGGTGGAGGGTTCGGGGCTGGCGGTGGTGATTGCCGGGCGCGGCATGGCCGTGGGCGACCTGTTCAACAACGGCAAGCTGGACGCGGTGATCAACGTGATGGACGGTCACCCGGTGCTGCTGAGGAATGTGAACCCGGATAACAACCACTGGCTGGAGTTGAAGCTGGTGGGCGGGCCGAAGAGCCCGCGCGACGCGGTAGGGGCGACCGTGTATGTTACCGCCAACGGCATGAGGCAGCGCGGCGATGTGCTGAGCGGGGGAAGTTACCTTTCAAGCAACGATCCGCGGCCGCACTTCGGCCTGGGGCAGGCCACGACGGTGGACGCGATCGAAGTGCACTGGCCCAGCGGCAAGGTGGAGCACTTCACCGTGCCCGGAGTGGACCGGATTGTAACCATCACCGAGGGGACGGGGAAGTAGACCAAGGGTATTGGGAGCCGCCCGTTGATTGCCAGACTGTTCGGGGATAGTGCTCCCAGTTGCGCCGGCCCGAGGCTCCCGCTCAGGCCCCTGTGCAACATGGCCCGCGAGCGCATACAATTCCTGTCAGAAGAAAATGGCTAAAGCGAAGGAACGAATCCTCGAAGTTGCGTGCCCCGATTGCGGGGCCATGCTCAAGGTCGATGCTGCCACCGGCGTGGTGGTGACCCATACGCCCGCGCCGCGGAAGCGGACATTTGAAGACCTGGAGACGGCGGCCAAGGCGATGCGCGAGCAGAATGAGCGCAAGGAGTCGATCTTCCGGCAGTCGGTCGAGGCGGAGAAGAACAAGGAGGACTTGCTGGAGAAGAAGTTCGCCGAGGCTCTGCGCAAGGCCAAGGACGCTCCCGAGGAGAAGCCGCTGCGGGTCTTCGACCTGGATTGAAGGCCATTACGGGTGCTCGAATATGTTCCTTTGTGAGCTGCTCGGCGCAGCGAATTGAGAGGATACTTGATGCAACGCTCCCACGACTGCGGTTCGGGAGGTAAGGAGAGAGTATGGTGATTGTGCCGCTTACCATGTCAGAAGAGGAATTTGAGGCGGAGCCATCCGCCTCTGAGACCGGGTGCACGAATTGGGTCTCCCTTGCCGCGGGCGGAACGCTGCTTGCGGGCGGGCTGCTGCTGTTGTTGGGGCGGCGCCGGGCCGGGCTGGTTGCGGCCGCCTCGGGCGCGGCTCTTGCCCTGCTCGACCAGCAGGAAGCGGTGCTCTCCTGGTGGAACACTCTGCCCGGCTTTATCGACGATGTGCAGCGTCTGCTCGGCGAGGTGGAGGGCACCATGGAAGATATTGCCGAACAGCGCGATAAACTGCGGGCGGTTCTGGGGCGGTAGACCCTCCCAACTGGTCGCCGCCCACTTCGCCGAATGGCTCTAGTTCTTCCGCTCCACCAGGTAGCAAGCGACGGCCTTCAATCCATCCGCGCGGCTGCCATAGGGCGCGAGGGCGGCGAAGGCCTCTTCAATCAGGAGGGCGGCGTCGCGCCGGCTCTGCTCGATCCCGAAGACGGCCGGCCAGGTGGCTTTTTCGGTGGCCTGATCCTTGCCCGCGGTCTTGCCCAGGTGCTCCGAGTCCACCGTCAGGTCCAGCACGTCATCGACGATCTGAAAGGCCAGGCCGGCCTTGCGGCCGAAGAGGTCCAGGCGGTCTACGTCGTCCGCCGCGGCTCCGGCATAGATGCCGCCGGCAACCACGCTCACCCGGATCAGCGCGCCAGTCTTAGCGCGGTGGATGGCCTCGACCAGCTCCGCGGTGGGCTTGAGGTGTTCGCTTTCCAGGTCTAGCACCTGGCCGCCGATCATGCCCTCGACGGTGCCGACAGCGTTGGCGATAAGGCCGACGATCTGCACCGCGGCCGCGGGCGGGCAGTCGAGCCCGGCCAGCACTTCAAAGGCGCGAGTCTGCAGGGCGTCGCCGGCCAGGATGGCGATGGCCTCGCCGAAGGCCACGTGGCAGGTGGGCTTGCCGCGGCGCAGGTCGTCGTTGTGACCGCGGCCTGGTAAGCCAGCAACGGGCGCAAGCGCTTGCCGCCCGCAAAGACGGAGTGGCGCATGGCGCCATGGATCGAGGCAGGGACGGTCTCGACGCTGGGAAGCAGTTCCTGCAGCGCGCGGCCGGTCAGCGCCTCCGCCTCATTCCTCAGCAATTTCACGTCGGCTGGCATTGGACTCATGATAAACGAGATGGGCTGGGCCTTTGCAGCCGCCGCTCCAGTAACCACAGAGCCGCGAGCAAGAGCAGGGTCAGGCCGCTCACCCAGCGTCCGGCGACTGCATCGGGGGTCGCAGTCCAACCCACAGTCAGGTCCACGGGGCCCTTGGGGACGGGCACGGCGATCAGGCCGTCGCCGCGCTGGGGCAGATCGGCAATGGGCCGGCCATTCACCTCGACGCGCCAGGCCGGATAGCTGCGCAGACGCAGAACCAGGTAGCCGGCCTGACTTGTATTGGCCACAATCTCAAGGTGCTCGGCATGGTTCTTTATCCGCACCGGCAATGCGGCAAAGGCTTCCTCGCAACTGCCCTGCCCTGCATCCCAAACGGGAGGCGCATCGGGATCGCCTGGGCCTTTGCCCAACTCGGTTGCAGGGTTGCTGACCAGGCAGGCGCCGGGCAGGCCGGTGGCGACCAGGGAATTATCGGCGCCGATGGGCTCGTACTCGCTGGTGCCGATAAAGCCTTGACGGGAGCGATACGTGTCCAGCATGCCCGGCACCGCGTCATCTTCGTCGCAACTCTGAAAAAACTCCCTTCCCGCGAAAGCGGTCATCGCCAAGAAGATCGCGATGCAGGCTGTCGCAACGGCAATGCGTCGCCAGAGCCGGGAGCAATCCAGCGCAGAGACAAAGAAAATGGCCATGGGCGCCTCCAGCACCAGTAGCCAGCGCCAGGGAAACTGCAGGAAGCGAAGCTCGGGGAGCAGATTCCACAGCGGCCGCGACGCGGGGAACTGGAGAAAGAGAACGGCTGCGGTCATGAGGGCAAAGGGAATCCACCAGCGCTGCTGTTTGCGCAGGCGGCCGCGCAGCCAGCTCACCAGCAGGCCGCCCAGCGCCACGGCGATCATGACGACGGCAATGACCGAAGCTTGGCGCAGCACCGCGTCGTGAGGCCCCAGGGACGGGTCGGCGTGAACGGCAAACAGCCAGTTGTTTTCGAGTGTCTGTCCCGGATCCTCGGTGACCTGGTGGATGTCTACCCATCGCTGCTCCCAGCTCGCGGGGACGAGATAAGCTGCTACCAGACCCATCCCTACCACTGCGCCGGCTGAGGCGCGAAGAACAGGGGCCCACGAGGATGAGAGCACGGCTAAAACCAGCGCAACCGCGGCGAGCAGGTAACAAGCCATCACACCGACCGTAGGGTTCGAAAGCCAGGCGCCCGCAACGGCCAGAGCCAGGGGCGCTGTGGAACCATCGAAAGCGCGTCTCCAGGCGGGGCAGGCCGAAGCGGGGACGGATGGATTTCCTTCGCGCAGGATGTAAAGCAACACCAGTGGAATCCAGAGACCGCCGGCAAGCTCCGCGAAGGCTGACCGTTCATAGGCGGTGAAGAGCGGATAACCGGAGAACAGCGCCACGCACCCGGCCAGCGTCGCCGCGCCGCCGGAGAGCGCCTCGCGGGCCAGTGCGCGGGTGGCCAGGCCCGTGCCTGCCAGCAGCAGAAAGGTCAGCGCCACCGGCACGAACTGCCAAGGGAGAACGAATCCCAGGGCCGCGCCCAGCATCCAGGTCAGCGGAGAATAGAAGACGAAGCGCGGTTCGCCGGCGCCGAAGTTTGCGCTCTGCGCCCAGTGCGGATACAGAATTCCCTGCCGCCAACTGTTCAGGCAATCGAGCCAGGAGACGAGATGAAAGTCGAAGTCGTGGCCGCAGGAGTTGCCGCGCAGCAACTGCGGCGCAACGGCCACGGCGGCAGCGAATAGGATGAGAGCGGGGCCGGAAAACCGGCTCCGGCGGGTGAGCGCCCCAGGTCTCATGGGTGAAACCTGGAGCGCCCGAAACCACGCTCTACTTGAGAAAATGCCATAACGCCCTTCTATGTGAATATCCCACTTTAGGCGCGATCGAACTACGCCGAAAGTGGAGTGCCCGGCTTTGAGGTCTCACCATTCTCCCGTGCAAAGGAACAAACCGCAGATCCTCCAACTCGGTCGCCGCGGCGACCCTCGCTCAATATCCCAGAAAGCATGGGGCACGGAGCTTTCCGCGACGGGTCACGGCAGCAGCCGCAGCGTGTGCCGGGTTTGCGCGGCTACCGCTGCCGGAGTGAATGGCAGCGCAAAGGTCGTTCCTCCGTAGTAGTCGGCCCACTGGTCCCGGAAGTGCGGGCTGAGCGGGTCGCCGCTCTCGCCCAGAACGATGTTCTCAGTCGAGCCGTCGATGTCGTTCCAGTCCATGGTGAAACGCTGCGAGGGGCCGAATTCGCGGCCCACCTGCTTGACGGTGGTAGTGTCGCCGCTCAGCGGCTGGGGGCCGGTTCCGGCCACGCGGCCCACCAACGGCAGATACTGCCCCAGCGGATGCTCGATATCGACCACATGCCAGCTTCCATAGCTCCAGCGGGCCACGTCCGCCGGGGCCTTGCCGTTCTTCATGCCCCAGCGTACGGCGTCGGTCAGCAGCGCGTCCCAGTCTTTGTAAGCCGGCGGAAGCCAGTCGGGGCTGGCGCGCATGACGATCTCTTCCTCTGCGAAGTTGGACTCGTCCCAACTGTAATACGCGGCATCGTCGCCCAGCTTTGGCTTGAGAATCAGCGGCCAGAAGGCGTATCGCGCCTGGGTCACGATCGAGGCGGCGGCCGAATCCGCGGTCAGCTTGCCGTCCCAACTGCGCATCAGGTCGGCGGCCTTGCGCAGCCTGTCGTCCACGCCGTCGGTGTGGTCGATGGCGTAAGCGAAACGATGGCCCAGCTCCTGGTCAACCTCGCTGTAGATGTCGGTCTGCGTGGCCAGCATGTCGGCGGGCTTGAGCTGGTCGCGGCCTTGCAACATCTTGTAGATTCGCTGCGCGCGGTAGGGATCGGCCCACTCCAGTGAAATCGGGTAGGGCGACGTTTCCGTGGTCACGCGGGAGTTGGCCGTGGCCAGAAATCCCGACGGCGGATCGACCGCGCTGGGCATCCCGTCGAAAAGGATGTCACCCTGCCACTCATGCGCAGCATCCTGGATGGGCACGCCGACCAGCCCCGCAGGCCGTAGCGGCACCCGCCCGATGGCGTGATAAGCAATATGCCCCTGATCGTCGCTGTATACCAGATTCTGCGTCGGCCAGCACCACGCTTTCAGCGCCGCTGAAAACTCCGTCCAGTTCGATGCCACGTTCAGTTGGTAGAGCGGCAGCCCATTCAGCGCAGGATCGTAGATAGTCCACTTCAGCGCCATGGGCCGCTTCTCGTGGACGAACGTCGGATTCAGCAGCGGCCCGTGCTCCGTGGACTCCACATCGAGTTCCAAATCCTTGCCGCCGCGCACCTTGATAATTTCGTGGTCCACGGCCAGCGGCTTCCAATTCCCGTCGTTGGCCTGGTAGTTGCCCTTGCCGTCCAGCTTCTCCACGTACAGGTCCTGCACGTCGGCGTAGAGCGCGGTGAATCCCCAGGCCACGTGTTCGTTGTGTCCGGCAATTACGAACGGCACGCCGGGCAGTGTGACCCCGGCGGCGTGAAAACCCGGCGCGCTCAGGTCGGTGATGTACCAGATATTGGGCTCGCTCAGGCCGAGGTGCATATCGTTCGAGAGCAGCGGTTTGCCGCTGGCCGTGTGTTGGCCGGCGACGACCCAGTTGTTGGAGCCGGGCGCACAGCCGGCGCAGGCGGGCAGGCCGAGGCTGGCGCGCAGGGCGCTTAGGTCTTCATTTGCCTCAGCCGCTTTTCCCTCAGGGGCTAAAGCCCGCGATAACTCTGCTGAATGGATGTACGGACTAAAGCCCGTGCCCTTCACCGGAAGGAGTTTCTCAATAGCTTGCGGCGGCGCTGCGCCGGCCTGGGAGTTGTCGTCATCCTCATCGTCGTCATCGTTCGTGGCCGGCGGCGGCGCCGGATGGGGCTGGCTCAGGTCCACCACCACGCCGGTGGGCGGACGGTCGCGCCACGAGCCGACGGGGTACAAATCCGCCTCCAGCTTGGGATTCTTAAGCCGGTTGGCGATGCGCTCCCGCTCCAGCTTTGAATACCAGTGCGTGTCGAGCGTCTGCGCCATCATCAGGCCAATGCTCACCGAGTCCGCGCCGCTCCACCGCTGCGGGCGATAGTGCAGCAGCCGGAACTCGGCCGGCAGCGAATCCCGATGCTGCTCCATGAAGAGGTTCACGCCGCGCGCATAGGCGTCGAAGCGGGCGCGGTCCTCGGCGGGCAGGCTCCCGTAGACGCGCCGGGCCGTGTTCCGAATCTGCAAGACCCGCTGCATCCGGTCGCGGGCGGCCATCGAGGATCCCATCACCTCCGCCAGCTCTCCGTTGGCGTTGCGCCGAAAGAGGTCCATCTGCCAGAGGCGGTCCTGCGCGGTCACATAGCCCTGAGCAACAAACAGGTCTTCCTGCGTGGCCGCCTCAATGTGGGGCACGCCGTGGGCGTCGCGGCGAACAGTCACCGGCACGGAGAGGCCGGCAACATGCAGGTCGCCATCGAGCACCGGCAGCGCAGCTTTCTCCGCCCCGCGCAGCCAGAGCACGCCGGCCGCGGCGGCCAGCAGCACCAGCGTCAGAAGGCCGCAGGCGCACCAAAGCAGAATGCGCGGCCAGCGCCGCTTGCGTTTGCGCGGCAGAGGCGCGGCAGGGAGTTCGGGCGATTGATGTACAGAGTCGGAGTCGGGCATCGGTCCTAGACAGAATACCGCCCCGGCTGAGTCTATGGCGTGAAGATGGATTACGGGGCCTGCGTAAAGCGCTCGCCCTTATGCAGCGCCCCGAAGTCGCGCGTGAGCTTGCAGGATTTGAGCTTTCCGTTTTCATAGAATTCGGCGCCGCCTCCCATGCCATCGCCGAAGAGGCCTCCATTCGTGCAGGGAACCCCCTGCACGGTCTGGTCGCCTGCCAGGTAACACTGCTTGAGCTTGCCGCTGGGATAAAACGCCGTCGTCGCGCCTTCGCCGGGTCCAAGCCAGCTGCCGCCCATGCAGGTTACGCCCGCCACCTTCGCATCTTGCTTCAACTGCGCGAGACGTGGCTTGCCATCGGGCAGCAGCGTGATCCACGAGCCGGACGGGACAGTCGCTTCTCCGAATGCGACGGCGCGCGTGACGGCGCAGCGCTCAAGTTTTCCGTCGGCGAAGAACCACGCATACCCCTTTGCGCAGGGATAGCCCTGAATCTCCGTGGGTTGGGCGAGAGCCTTGCGAGAGCTCTGGGGCTGAGCCCAGACGAAACCTTGCAGGCCGAATAGCAACGCGGCGAGCAAAAGGTTCTTTCTCATAGCTGTCTTCTGAAACGCAAACGCCGATACAAGCTTCATACTGGTATTCCCTCCCGCGGAGTCTGTCCGCTGGCTCCAATATCGCCCCACCAGGGCCGGAAGCGAGCTTCTGAATCTGCGATGAATCGTTGAAGAAATCCTTCGCAAAGCCTGAACGGGACAGAATCATGGATTTGCGGGCAGGAAACGCCCGCGAATGGCCAGATGGGCGGCGACCTGGGCGGAGATTTCGCGCGCTGCCCGGTCCTGCGCATCCCCCAACTGCTCGACCGGATATTCGTAGCTATCCGACCAGACCAGCTTGGCGCTATGCACATCCACCAGCCGCGCCGTGATTCTCACCCGGTCTCCCACCCGCTGAATCGTGCCCTCCAGCACCACGTCCAGCCCCAGCACGCGCGCCATGAAGGCCATGGAAAGCCGGGCGCGCTGGTATCGGTAGACCGTGGACGGCGAGAGCACGTGAACGCCGTCGAGCTTGGTCAGTCGCGCCACCAGCAGGTCGGTCAAGCCGCGAGGAAACGCGCCGCAGTCCAGCTCCGGGCTCAGGCACTCGAACGGCACCACCGCGATGCTGGCGACGTGTTCTCCCGACGAAAGATAGCGCGACGGCCGGTAGAACTGCCAATAGACGATGCCGAGGATCAGGATCAGCGCCGCCGCGGCTGCCAGCAATAGTCTGCGCCAGCGCCGGACCGGCGGCTTGATTCCCGAGGCGCTCGCGCGGGCGGCGCCGTCCGGTTCCGCCGCCAGAACCTCCGCCACAAAGCGGTATCCGCGCTTGGGCAGCGTCTCGATGTACTTGCCGGAGTCGCTCTCGTCGCCCAGGGCCTTGCGCAGTTGCGAGATGTTGCGCGCCAGGCCGATCTCTTCCACGGTCGTATCCGGCCACACCTCGCGCATCAGTTCGGCCTTCTCCACCACCGTTCCATGGCGCTCCAGCAGCACGCGCAGGGTCTCCGCCACCTTGGGAGCAAGCGGCACCGTCTCGTCCTCGCGAAACAGGAGCCGCTGCCCGCAGTCGTAGCGAAACGGGCCGAAACGATATACCGGCTTGGCAGGCTGGTTCATGGCAATCGAGGATGGTGTTGCTGGCACTATCCTAACCCCGCCGGGGTTCAACGGGTCACGACTTCGAGACCTGGGAATCCACGAACCCTAATTGTCCTGTCTCTCGGGGCTTGGAACGGGCCGCCGGTCCATGCGAATGTTTACCGTGCGCCGAACGTAGTAGTTGAAGCGATGACCCTCCTCATACTCCATATCACACGGCTTCCAGTCCCTGTTCGCCGCCAACACTGCTCGGCCCATCTTGGCTTGTTGGATTTTGTTGTCGAGCACTGTCCAGGGAACCCAAAGAGGCGCAGTAACAGTCAGCAACACTGTCCCTACTGCCCCTGGACCCTCTCCATCGCTGTGGTCGTGGCGCTGGGCGTAGTTGAGATCTGTCAACTGAATCCTCTGTCCCTGCCCAAGATCGAGTTTAGGAGCGGAGAATCGGATTCCTGCGACGAGATATGGATCTTTTGGAGAGGCACGCCAAACGCCGGTGATGGTTACGTTGCAGAAGGTACCAGCCGGAACCACTACCCGGCCACCGACGGCGAGGTCGTTCACCAGCGTGAGGCGAACCCTGTCACCCGGTTTCGCATCTGCGGTGCTGACTCTCTGCTCCAGGCGAAGAACCACCAGCGTGTCCATGGGAATGTGGACCGTGCGAGGAGATGAGTTAGCGGTCGGAAGTGAAACTGGCGATTTTGCCGTGGCCGCCGACTCTGTAGCGGGAGCTGTAACTTGCTGTGCCACCAGCAACGGGCTCAGGATGAGGCAAAGCGCGGTTTGAATCATTCTTCGGATCATGGAGTCTCCTCTCTCGGCTTGTTGGCTTGCGCGAAATGGCAGTGCGTTGTTTCCAGCTCTTCTGATGAACGGGGCGGTTTCTGGGGGAGTGATCTGCGAAGGGTCTGGAGTTGCGTAGGGACGACATTACGCAGGGCGAGGGGAACAAGAGAATGACAAGACCAAGGGTCGTTCGCATGACTGTCTCCTGATGCAAGCTTCCAATTCACAGACGCCAGACTGCTCGCGGGTTCCGGGCGCACTTGACCCTAATCCAAATACTTGAACTTTCCTTGTGCCACACAGGCCGCAAGCGGGGCTGCGTCCGCGGACGGAGGCTGCTCAGAAGGACCAAGACCCGATGGCTGGACGCTTAACTTCGCCGCAAGAAATCCCCATTCCGGAGAGCATTCCTTTTCAATGAGTTCCTTTCCTGTTTCCGGATGGTCGCGTCTTTCGGCGGCTTCGCGGATGAGAAAGAGAGGATAGAAGGGCATCGCAAGGGCCTTCAGCAACCAGCATGGGCCATCTGGTTCGCAGGCGTCCGGCGGGTACTCCCGCAGTTTCACTTGCTGGCCGTCTTTCAGGGTCAAGCTGACAGGCTGGATACGAAGGTTGCCATCTCGCGTTCCCGCAACTGCTTTGCGTAAATCGGTCACTTTGCCCGTCGCGGGTGTGCCCTTCGGAATCACGATTACACCATTCGCCACGACGTCATTCGCAACGACTAATCGAACCTGTTGCCCCTCATTCGCTGTTGCGGTTGAAACTGCTTCTAGAAGCGCAAACACAACTTCTGTTCCCGTTCGTAGCACGATTGGCTTGCTCACATTTGTCGGGGCTTCGATGGAGGTTGCCGCCTGTTGCGCGGCCGGAGCAGGCTGTGCGGTGGTGGATGGCGAGGCGGCTTGCGAAGGCTGCTGCGCCACGAGCAGCGGGCAAAGGCTTGCGAAGAGAACGGAGTGAAGCAGTGAACGGATCATCGGAACTCCTTGTGAACTACAAGGCCGATGTTAGGGAGGTTGTGCGCGCGTGTGGGAGCGATTGGGACAGTTTCGAAAGTGTCACAATCGCTAAGTGGAAGGGAGAATCGTTTCCTCCTGCTTGCGCAGGCCGGCCAGGGTTGGCTCGTCGAGCAGCGTGAAGCGCAGCGGGAATGCGCCTTCCGGCAGCTCCAGCGCGGTAACCGCATCGCAGACCACCCCGGAGGTTGTTTCCAGGCCGCGCTTCCATCCGGGCTGGGTGGCGTCGCGCACCAGTAGGCTCTCCGGGGAGAGGCCGGCGGCGATCAGCATGGTCTGCGCGATGCGCTGAAACTCCTTCCAGCGCGAGGCGATGCCCACCAGTTCGCCGGCGTGTTCGGGCATATAGCGTTGCAGGTGCGCCATCAGTTCAAACGAGATGGGATGCACCTGGAGCACGGTCAGCTCGGTTCCAACGGGTAGCAGCTTGCGCACTCCCGCCGCTTTGCTGGGCAGAACCACGGGCATCGAGCCGTCCAGAATGCCGGGCGCTGCGCATTCCTCGGGAGCGCAGCCCGCAACCGGAAAGGCAAGCGCCTGCTCCATCTCGTGCATGACGATGGCGCGCAACTCCGGGTCCGGCTCAATCACCAGCCAGCGCGACGGCGGCTGGTTGGCGAGCCAGCGCCGCATGCGGGCTTTGACCAGCGACTCAGGCGCGCCCAGCTTCCGCGCCTTGGCCGCCAGTTCGCCGATCAGTCGATCGACGGCAAGCTCGGGCGAAAGCGGCGCGGAGGGCCGGGTTGCCCGCACAAAGACGCCGCTGCCGTGACGGAACTCAACCCAGCCCTCTTGTTCCAGTTCGCGATAGGCGGCGCTGGCCGTGTTGGGATGGATGCCGAAGCGCCGCGCCAGGTCGCGGGTGCTGGGCAATCGCTGGCCTGGAAGCAGTTCTTTGCACAAGATGGCCAGCACCACCTGGGTGAGCAACTGCTCGCGCAGGGAGACTTCGCCGGTACGGTTGAGCCAAAGTCGCATGGGGTTATCCTGCATGGGATTGGGTGATCGGCGGGTCGAGCGCCGCTGACTTTCCGCGGCCATAAATCGCGAGCAGCGCCACCAGCAGCAGCAGAATGATGCCCAGCACCAGCAGGCTGCCCTCGGGGCCGTCCGTGCCGCCGCTCATGAGCGGATTGCCCGCCGGAATGGCGGTCAGATAGTGGTCCTTCGCGGGCAGGCCGCTGTCGGCGGTGCCGTAGAAGTAGGTCTCCGCCCAGTCCCAGGCGGAGTGGCAGCCGATCGCCCACCAGGCCGAGCCGGTCAGCCGCACGCTGACGCAGAAGACGAAGCCTATCGCCGCGGCGGCAAAGATGCCGATAAAGTTCTCGCCGCCGTTGCCGAGATGGATCAAGCCGAATAGGGTCGAGGTGACCCAAGCCGCCTGCCAGAAGGCCGCTCCCGGCGCTTTCTTCATGTGCAGCAGCAGGCAGGGAACCAAACCTAGCAGCGCAACGGCATAGACGCCCCAGGCGCCGTCTCCCCTCACCATGGGCAGAGGGCTCAGCCAGAGGAAGGCGACGATGCCCGCATGGCCAGTGGACCGCAACAGCAGGTCGAGGCAGACCACGCCGATCACTCCCAGCGCCCACCAGAAGTTGATGCCGCGGGTGAGCGTGAACTGGAGGAAGCAGCGGAAGCTTCCCTCCTCAGAGAAGCCAACCAGAAGAAAGGCGGCTGCCCACAATGCGCCAGACTCGAATATCCCCGCCCCGGAGAGCGCGACTGGGCCAAAGTGCAGCCAGCCGCCCCAGGCCAGGGCTCCCACCAGCACGGAGAGCGCCGCAAACCCGCCGGCCAGGCCAGCGACGAAACGTAAAGGCCGCCGGGGGCCGTTCAAGTTGTAGTCCAGTATCTTGCGATGCTCGATGCGTGCCAGAAGTATTCCGGCAGCCACCATGGACAGCAGTGGAACCAGCTCCTGAAAGAGCGCCGCGGCTGGCGAGAAATCGGAACTTGCAAGAGCGGGAAAAAATCCAACCGCGATTGTTCCCAGGACGGGAGTAAAGAGACGGTACAGGATTACAGCAATCAGCACCGACCAACCTGCGCGCAGGCCCTGGCCGCCTATGAAGACCCATTCCAAGCCGCGAAGTTCCCTGGCGTCCGCAACCAGCGCGACAGGCACAGCCGCGGGGGCTGCATCGGGCGCGGCCTCGCTGGGCGGCGCTTCCCCGAATACTGGTTCAATCTCCGGGTCTATGCGATTCTCGGCGGAATTCATGAGGCCTTCTTGCAACAGAAACAGCTTTGTGTGGGCGGAATTGCGCTGATGGAAAGATACTCTACGCAACTGCCGCTTAGGCAGCCCCACCACCCTCAATGTCCAGCCTTCCGGCTATTCTCGCTGCTCCGGCCCGGCGCGATGAAGCCGCTCCACCTGCTTGCCGTAGCGCCCCCGCAGCGCGTTCCAGCGAATGATGGCGATCTCTTCGAGCATCTTGAGGCCGTCCCTTAGGTAGCTGATGCGGGAGCGGTCGTCGTGAGCCCAGCTCACCGGAACCTCGACGACGCGGAGGCCGCGCTTGAGGGCGATGAACAGAATCTCCGGGTCGAATCCCCAGCGCTCGATGGTCTGAAGCTGGAACACGGTCTGGGCGGCGGCGCGGGTGAAGGCTTTGATGCCGCACTGGGTATCGGCAAAGGGCAACCCCATGACGGCGCGGGTGACGGCATTGAAGCAGCGGCCGAAGAACTGGCGGTAGAGGGGCTGGCGGTGGGTCTGGCGGCCGCTCTCCAGCCAGCGGGAGCCGATGGCGATGTCGGCGCCCTGGGCGATGGCGGCGAACAGGCGTTCGGCCTCCTCGATGGGAGCCGACAAGTCGGAGTCGGTGAACAGAACCACCTCGCCCAGGGCCTGCAGCATTCCGGCGCGCACGCTGTATCCCTTGCCGCGATTGCCGGGGTTTTCAATGAGCCGGAACTCGGGCGCATTGCGGGCAAAGGCCTGGACTAGGCCGGCGGTCGAGTCGCTGGAGCCGTCATTGACCACAATGACCTCCGCCAGCCAGCCGCGTTCGCGGATGCAGGCCGCGACCGACTGGAGCGTCGCCTGGATGCGGGCGCTTTCATTGAAGGCCGGAATGACAATGCTGTACTGCGGATACTGCGTCACGCGAGCGGCCACCGCCTGCCGGGGTTCCGGCCTCAAGGGAAAGACTCTGGACATGATAGCGCCGCTGGACGGGGTTGCGGCATTGAATCTCCGGCCGGGGCCATTTTCAGCCGGTCTGGCGATGGGCAAATACGGATTTTTTGCAAGAAGGGCTTCTTTTTCACGCTCTTAGCGGCAAAATCCATTTATGCTGTGAGCGGAGGCCTAAAGGAAAATGACAAAGGCAGACCTTGTGGAGAAGGTGACCAGCCTTGGCGACCTGACTCGCCGCGACGGGGAAGTCATTGTTGAAACCATCTTCGAGTCGGTGATCGGGGCGCTGCAGGGTGGGGACAAGATTGAGATTCGCGGCTTCGGATCCTTCCGCATCCGGCAGCGCAATCCTCGCATCGGGCGCAATCCCAAGACCGGCGAACGCGTCGAGGTCCCGGCCAAGCGGGTACCCTACTTCAAACCTTCCAAGGAGCTTCGCGACCTGGTGAACCCGAACGAGGCCGCCCGCGCCTCCTGAGATCTCCCCATCGATGTAAACCCCGCAGTCCGCCCCGCTTCAGCGTTCTTCCGGCGACAGGGCGGCGATCCTCTTTCTTGTTCCCCGTTGCTGGAGAGCATCCAGAAGGAAGATTCCCGCCAGAAACGGAATCAGCCAGATCACGCGGCATTCATAGCGATCCTCCACATCGGACAGGACGCCCGTGACCATTGCGTTGGCAACCACCATGGAGACAATCACCAGGCTCAGCCCGGCAAGCCGCTCGGAGTGCCTGCGCCAGAGAAATGGAATCAGTATTCCAATGGCCCCGAGCGAAGCAACGACGGTCCACCACTGGATGTCGGAAAGCAGATCGAGCGGCAGAGCATCCCGCGCCTCCCGGCTCTCGAGATAACTCGATCGCGCCCTGGGGAGCACGTCATTGAATTGGTCCAGTATCCACGGGCTGGAATCGAAACCATACAAGCCGAAGGCCAGAAGCTGATCGCGGAAGTTACTCGCCGACTTTAGAAACTGCTCGCGAGGGTAGGCGCGGACCGCGGCCAGAACCAGAGGCATCTCCTCGCGATCGATCTGCGTTCTTTCCGCGCTGGAGCTGCTATCGTAAACTCCCTCGGGCGCCCAGAGAAAGTCGTCCGGATCGCTGGTGAGTGCTTTGAGATGATTGCAGACTGCCCAATGCAACTGGGGACAGTGCTGCTCCAGGTACCAGCGTCCGGGGCCATCGGCGGTCACCCGGGCCATCAGATAGGGCGGGCGCTCGCCGTTCAGCGTGGGCTTGCCATACAGATAGCCGTGCAGCGCCATCTGCGCCGCCGCCGCCAGAGCGACGATCGCCGCCACTTTGCCCACGGCCCGAAAGCGGCCCGGGGACGGCCTTCGCTCGAATGCGGCAAACAGGACCAGCAGCACGCAAAGGACGACAGCCAGCAGCAAGTGCGTGGCATGGGCAGTTATGCCCCAAAAGGCGATGAGATACAAAGCCAGCCGCTCGGCGCGCGAGAGAGTATCGCGGGCAAAGGCAAGAAGATAGATGCAGAGATACAAGACCGGGCCCAGAATGTCCGGCATGATGAATGCGGCATACCAACTGGCGCTGGTAAGCAAGCTGAGCGGCAGAACGAGAATCAGGTAAGAAGCTATGGGGCGAAGCGGCGAAATGGAGCGCACGACAAGCCAGACGACATAGGCAACCAGGAAGCATTGCAGGGCGGCGATGGGCCAGGGAGTTATGTTCCAGTGCCAGGGCAGGATGCCCAGGCTATAGAAGAAGGAGCGCAGGCCGTAGTAATCCGAGAAGCGATGCAGAAACAAAGCCCGGGCTACGATGCGGCCATCGCCGAGATAGGTCATCGAATCCGCGTAGAGCAGCGGGAAGCCGTTATAGAATGCCGGCCAAGCCAGCGCCAGCGCGCCCAGCAGCACCGCCGCGAGGCGGCCGGCGAGAACCCGGCCTTTCCCACTCGGGGCAAGCCGTCTCAACTCAGCCTTGGCACGTGTCATGGCGTGGCGTCCTTCCAGAAGCCTGTGTCTGGGGTCGTCCACCATCGTACCACCCGATAGACTTGGCGAATCCTCCTGGGCGCGAGAGCCAGCCGTTCTTGATACGACGGCGGGAATCGATAGTCACCGCCGAGCCGCTCTTGGGATCGATCATTTCTATCAAGCCGGCTCACTCCTCGCGCAGCAGGATCGAAGGATTGACCGACAGCGCGCGCTGCGCCGGAATCCACGTGGCCAGCAGCCCCAGCAATAACATCGCCAGCACCACGCCGCCCAGCACCAGCGGATCGCGGGGTGTGGCCCCATAGACGATGAAGGCCAGCAGCCGGGATGCCAGGATTCCGAGCAGCAGCCCGGACGCCGAGCCGATCGCCAGCAGTTTCAGCGGCCGTCCCAAAGCCGCCTGCAGCACCTCCGTCCGCTTTGCGCCAAGGGCGATGCGAATGCCAAGCTCCCGCAGCCGCTTGCTCACCGAGTACGCGGCCATGCCAAAGATGCCGGTGATGGCCAGCATCGCGCCCATCAAGCCCAGTACGCCCAGCGCCATGGTCGCCATCCGCGCTGGAAAGAGAACGACCTGCAGCATTTGATTCCACGGCAGGATATCGACCGGAAGCCCCGCTTCCAGTCCCTGGAGCGTGCTCCGCATCGAGGCGGCGAGTTGCACAGGATCGCGATGCGAGCGCACGATCAAGTAAGCCGAGCCCGATGGCGATTGCAGGAAGGAGAGGAACATCGCCGGCTGCGGATCTTCCGTGAGGCTCAGGTACTTTCCGTCTTCGACCACCCCCACCACCTGAACGCGCGTTCCATCCTTCAGCTTGTAAAGGCGGCCGATGGCGCCGGTCACCGAGCCGAAAATCCTAGTGGCGAACTCCCGGTTCACCACGGCCACCGCCGGAGCGTCCTTGCCGTCGTCCCAGTTAAAGGTTCTGCCGGTGAGGAGGCTGGTTTCGGCTGCTTCAAAATACCCTGGGGAGACCTCGTACCGGAAGGGCGTGGCGGCGGCATTCGACTGCCTCAGATCGGCGGTCTCGTCGCGGAAGATAATCTCCCGGGGATTGTTGCCGTAGGCCAGTGGAGGATAGTCGATAACCAGACCCACATGCTCCACGCCCGGAATCGCCCGCAAGGCATCGATCATGCGCCTTTGCATAGCCGGCTCCTTGTCCTTGTCGTAACCGGCCATCTCCAGATTTACGCTGGCCACCATCGCATTGAGCGGCTCAAAGCCGTAGTGGCCGCTCAGCGAGCGCACCATGCCGCGCGCAGCTACCAGCGAAGCGGTGACGAGAAGGCCGCAGATGGCGATCTGCAACACCAGCAGCACGTCGCGCACGGTGAACCGCCGCCCGGCCTTGCCGGTCGAGCCCGCTTTGACAATCTCGTAGGGGTTGGTCCTGAGCACCTGGCGCACCGGGACAATGCCGAAGAGGAATCCGCTCACCAAGGCCAGAACCAATGCAACCAGGTAGAGCTTCGCGTCCGGAGTAACGGGCAGATTGACCGGCGCGCTGGGAATGGGCCGCCATGCGGCGAGGCGGCGCAGCAGCGCGACACTGGCCAGCAGCCCCACGGCGCCGCCGCCAAGCGAGACCAGCACGGCCTCGGTCAAGAGTCCGCGCAGAATGCGCCCGCGGCTGGAACCGAGCGCCAGGCGCAGCGCAACCTCGCGGGAGCGGTCGGCGGCGCGCGCGGCAAAGAGGCTTCCCAGGTTGGCGCATGCGGCCAACAGGATCAGGCCGGCAAGCAGCATCAGTCCGGCCACAAATGCCTCCGCCGGATTGCGAAAGGAAGTCAAGCCTTGCCGCGAAAGGGTGGTGTTCTTCTGGCCGAACTCCTTGGGATAGGTCCTCTCAAGATAAGCTCCCACGGCGTTCACGTCGGCAACTGCCTGCGCGGGCGTCACTCCCGGCTTCAGATGGCCGAAAGACTCGAAGAGCGCGGTGGTGCTGCCACGCGTCTCCAGGGTCGCTGGGCCGTAAATCAGATCCACGTTGCCAATGGGGATGAAGTAATCGGGGGAGACGAAGAGCAAAGTCCCATGAAACCCGGGCTGCGCCACGCCGATGACCGTCATGGGATGCTTGTCGATCAGCACCGTGCGGCCCACCACGGAGCGATCGTCTTGGAAGCGCGTGTGCCAGTAAGCGTAAGTGAGGACGACATAGGGTGTGCTCGCAAATCCGTGCTCGTCGGCGGCGTGGTAAAAGCGGCCAAGATAAGGCTTCGTTCCGAGCACATCGAAGTAGTTGGTTGTGGTTCCAAAAGCGGTGGAAAGGGAGGGGTCGTTGCCCGGATCGAAGCCGGCGAATACAAAGTTGAAGGCCGCAAGATCCTCGAAGCTGCGGTTGCGGTCGCGCAGATCGAGGTAGTTGGGATAGGACTGCCACCCGGAGTCGGTGCCGTACTCGGTTCCATAAAGGTTCTCGGCATGAGGCACGTTCAGCGGGCGCAGAATCAGCCCATCCATGACTCCGAAGACCACGGCGTTGGCGCCGATGGCCAGCGCCAGCGTCAGAACGGCGGCGACGGTGAATCCGGGTGACTTGCGCAACTGGCGAATGGCGAATCGCAGATCCTGCAGCAGGGTGGTCATAGTCGGCCTCCGGGTGACGATGAGTCTACAGAGACAGGAGAGCAATTCCAGAGCCAAAGTGTCGAGGATGCAACTTCATGAGAACAAAGCGGCTTGCGGGATACTTCAGCAGCATTGAGACCGAAATGGATGTCCGCTTCCGCCGTCGGGTGTCCGCTAATGAACAGGGACGGCGGCCGCTTCAAGAGACGAGACGGGTGTGGACTCCAGCCCTGCGGTCACTAGAGGGGAAACCTGCGTGGGAAATCGTTGCGTCTCGATCCTGGAGCATTGCCTCTGTGAGAGACGGTCCCTCGGAGCCGCACCGGCCTCCCGGTTGGCGACGCTACGATCAGGCCCACCGACCGGGATAATCACTTTGAAAGCTGCGGCTGGACCTTCTTGGCCGGTTTGGGCTTCTGGGCATCCTTGAATTTCGTAAGCTGCTTCTGAAGATCCTCGCGATCGGGAGCCAGCGCAAGGGCCTTCTGCTCGGTCGCAACGGCGAGATCGATGCGGCCGTTGATGAAGTACGCTTCGGCCAGCGTGTCGATGATATTGGCATCGGCAGGCGCCGCGGCAACGGCGCGATTGGCGTATGCAAGAGCCTTCGCTGGATTGCGGAGCTTTGACGTGGTGGTTGCATAGAACCAGGCGGCGGCGTTCAGAGTCTCTCCATCGGCAGGGGAATCGTGCACGTTAGCCTCGTAGGCATTGGCGGCCTCCTGCCACATTCCCGCATTCTCATACGAACGCGGCCAATAGACGCGTGCTTCCTGCAGCATGGGAGCGGCGATCTGCGCTTTTCCGGCGTTGTCGATCACCGCTTTGTAACTCTCGGCGGCCTTCTTGAAATCGGCAGGATCCCATAGAAAGGCACGCGCAAGCCAGAAATAGGCCTCCGGCGCATTCGGAGAGATCGCGAGCCATTCGTTGACATAACCGGCGATGGCCGGCTGTTCGCCTTGTGCTTCGGATATTTCCGCCAGACAGGCAAGGGCTCCCGCATCGCGCGGGTTGACGCGGTATACCAGGCGGCATTGCGAGTTCGCTCCGGCGAAATCCCCATAGCTCATCGCCAGCTGCGCAAAGTGCAATCGATTTTGAAGCGAGGGATCGCCTTCCATTGTCTTTTCGAATGTGTTTGCCTGCGTGACGCGATCGTTAAATGCCTTCGTGGCGGCAGCGATCTCGTCCTTGGAGCGATGTATCGGGGGGGCAGTTGTTCCGGCATTTCCGTGATGAAACAACGCGAAGAGTGTGTTTCCGCTGAGGGCATAAAGCGAGGCCAATTCGTCGTGGGCCAGAGTTTCGATATTCTTGTTCGATTCGTAAGCCAGAGCCCTCTCCCACGCGGCAATGGCACGGTCAAGATCGCCATGCTCTGCGGGCACAAAGGAGGGGAAGCTCCCTCGATCCGCCATGGTGTCTTCCACGGCCTCAGTCATGATCGGCAGGTAGACTCTGGCCACTTCCCGATCTGCCTCGGAATTGCGCGGATTGATTTGCACGGCAGTCTTGAACTCCGCGGATCCGCCGGCGCAGTCGCCGCTCGAACGCAGCAAGTCGCCAAGACGAAGGTGTGAGTTGGAGTCGTTGAAGAGTCGAACGTCTTCACGGGCGCGATCGAGTTGAGCGCTGGTAGGAGGGTGGGGAGGGTGAGTGTCGCAGCCGGTAAAAGCAGCGTTCAAATTGACCTTCAGGGACTGGTCCAACGCGTCCAAGGCGTCGCCAATGTCGCCAACGTCAATCCCGGCAAAGAGTCCGCCGGTCTTCTCGCCGGTTGACGTCAGCTGGCTCGAGGACATGGAGGATTCAGGCCGCAAGGGAAAAAGACGGACAGAAGTGAAGATCCGGTCAATGTCGTCGCTATGATCGCGCGCAAAGTCGGGGCCAGAGCTCAAGACAAGGGAGAAATGATCCGTTCCTGTGGAGACAGTCAGCAACTGCAGAGAAACGTCGCCATGAGTCTTCTTGTCCCGCCCTGTGGCCCAGATGCGCGTCCCCGGCAGACCGTCAATTGAGATATCCCGCTTGTCGTTTCGCTTGTACGACATGCTCTTGCCGCTGACCTTTTCAGCCTTCACCTCGCCCGCCAAGCCCTTCTCCTGTTCCTGAAAGAACTCGTCGGCAGACAAGCTAAAGGAATAGTGATACAGACTGAGAACTGCCGACGTGCCTAGCGCCAACCGTTCCAGGCCAATGGGGTCGCCTTTATCGGCCGCATCTTTCGCTCCTTGGCTTCGCTCCGTCACCTCCCAGCCGCACGGAACGACCGTGCCGATGCCGCTGTCGATGCCGGCAAACTGGCAGGAGCCGTCGGGCAGCGCAGAGGGCGCCTGTTGCCAGGCCTCAGCGGGAATGGCGGCCTTGGCGTGCGTCAGAGTCGGCTCCAGCAATTGAAACGAGCGAACCAGGCGCCGAAGATCGCCGTCGTCGGCGGGCCAGGAGCGGTCGTCGCCTCGCAACTCCAAGCTCCAATAATCGCCAGGGCTGAGGATGAGAACACTCCATACGCGAGCCGCATGAGTCTCCGCGGGCTGCTTGGAATACTCCAAGCGGTTGCGCACCCACAAGGCCGGCAATCCGCCGATGGACGTGTATTCATCGAAATGAAGTGTAACTTCCACCGTAAAAGCGGCTGGATTGGACATCACCTCCAGCGGCGAATATGCGCCCGGATAGTCGTCGGCCTCATCGCGAAGCCTACGATCTGGAATGGTCTGGACATACTGCTCGACGGAGGTGCGGCTTGGATCGCGCATGACTTCCAGCGTCAGATCTTTGTTGGAAAAGGCCGCCACCGTGAGGCGATCGTCGATCACCTTTGTCTTTTGCCAGCCCGCCGGCAGCGCGATGCGAAAAACGCCGGGCATCTCGAAGACCGTGTCTGACGGCGCCTGTGTTTGCGCCCAACCGCCCGCCGGCCACAGGACGATTGCCATTGCCGCTGCGAAAGACAAACTCCTGCCAATACCCACTCGCCATGGAGAATTGCTGGCCATCTTCGGCCTCCTTGCCGGGCGCTGGATTAAGCATGAGGAACTCAGGCTCGGATGGAAACAGCCGAATGCAGGCTGAGGACCATTGTCAGTGCACTCTGTCACAAGCGGATGTGACTGCTCGGGAAGCCCAGCGCAACACCTCGCTGTCCGCGGTCTTCAAGTATCTCCTCGAAACCCTGCCCGGAATCTCCCGTGCCTCCCTCGCCTTTCCTGCACGCGGCACCTACCCCGCCGGCCCCCAGTCCGCCCCTTCCACCAGCCCGCCAAGCCCAAACCGAATTTGACGCTCTTTACGGGTAGAACGGTGAAGGTTAGACTAAACCATTCAATATCCGTAAGTTCTACCGAACGGTCGCACAAGGGTTCGCAAGCTGCGAACGAGTGAAGCGGTGCATTTACAATAGCAACTGTGCAGCCAGAATCGTCTTTGCCGATCATCCTCGCCGAGAACCTGACCAAGGTTTATACGGCGGGCCGAATCCAGGTCACCGCGGTGCGCGGGGTCTCTCTGGCCGTCGAGCGCGGGGAGTTTGTGGCCATTGTCGGCCCCTCGGGCTCGGGCAAGTCCACGCTCTTCTACCTGCTGGGCGGGCTTACCCAGGCCACCGCGGGTCGCGTGGTGATCGACGGCGTGGATTTTGCCACGCTCAGCGACGGCGAGCGCACGCGGCTGCGCAAGCACCGCATCGGCTTCGTCTTCCAGAAGTTCAACCTGCTGCCCACGCTTTCGGCAATGGGCAATATCGAGATTGCCTGGGCCGTCAGCGGGCGCTCCACCGGTGGAAAGATGGAGCCGCTGGACCTCAAGTATCTCGATCATCTCAGCGATCTTTTGTCGATTCAGGGGCGGCTCCCGCACCGGCCCTCGGAGCTGAGCGGCGGCGAGCAGCAGCGGGTGGCCATTGCCCGCGCTCTGATCACCCGGCCGGCCATTGTGCTGGCCGACGAGCCTACTGGCAACCTCGATACAACGAACTCCGAAGCCGTGCTGCACATGCTGCTCAGGTCGAACCGCGAGCTGGGTCAGACCACGCTGATGATCACCCACAATCCCGAGGCCGCGGCCATCGCCAGCCGGATTTTGTACATGCGCGACGGCCAGATCGTCCGCGAGGAAAAGGGTTCGCGGTCCGATCTTGCTTTGCCCGTGTTGACGGGACTTTGACCCCGGCCGAAGTCATCTTGACAGAACAAATAAAAGGGCGCACTATCGTGCCAATTTGGTCCCGCCGTCTGGTGCGTTTCAAATGAGGATATCCCGCTGTGGATTCCCCGCTCTAGAACCGGCTCTTTCCCGCCTTCGCTCCCTAGACTGACTTCATCTCACGTTGAAGGGCAGGCAATTATGGTGGTCAAAACACAAAGCAAGGGCCGCAGCCTAACGGGGTTGAACGTCGGTGTCTCCAATGTCCGGCGTTACTTTCCTAAGCAAGTTGCGGTCATCGAGTTGCAACTGGATCATCTCCAGATTCAGTGTGGGCTGTCGCCTGACTTTTGGCAGGACCAGCCTGAGATTCACGATGCCCGGCTCTGCGCCTGGCTAGAGTCGAAGAACTTCCATGCAAGGCCGGATCGATTCCCCATTCCCATGGCAATGATCCCGGCTGGAAACAACTCCTTCAAGCTTCAACCCGTCACCTTGAACCCCCTGGCGAGAACCAGGCAAGCTTCCAAGACCGCAGCCTGAGCCCGCAGCCCAGTCTCATACCCTGAGTCCCGCAGCCTCAGACCGCGCCCCACATCTCAAGCCCTCCCAGCCGGGAGTTGCGTCCCAAGCATCGGCACTCGCGACTCCCGGCTCCCCTAGGGCCCTGAGTCTGAAATGCGCTCAATAAAGTGAACTGTCATCCTGAGCGGAGTTTGGCGCGTTTTGTGCGCCAAACGGAGTCGAAGGACCTGCGTTTCGTCTCCCCAAAGGCTCAAAGAACTTCAGACTCGGAACACTAGTGTCCGCTTGCCCCAGCGAGGCGCTGAATTGCTGCCCTTGACAGAGAATGCGGAAATGTTCCGATCACGCAGTGGTGCTGCTGCCGGGTTGCCTGGCCCATGCGTGGGCGCCAAGGCCCTGGCAGGAGAGCGTTGCGATTGCAGAGGCCCGGCGGAGCGCCGGCTCGAAGTCCGGTTTGCCAGCGAAGTGGTGGCAGAAGGCTCCGTGCAGGACGTCGCCCGCGCCGAGGGTGTCGGTGACGGCGATTTTTGCCACCTTGATCTCGAAGCGGCGGCCGCGGTCGCTGGCGAGAATGGACTTCGAACCGCGCGTGACAACCACATAGGGAACTCCCTTGGCGGCAAACCAGGCAAAGACGGCCTCAGAATCGCCGTCTAGGCCGCCACTGTGGCCGGGAATGGCGAAGCGTTCGCTGCAAATCGCAACCGTGAGCAGCGGAGCCAGTTTCGCGGTTCCCGGCTTCCAACTGCCGCCATCCAGGCAGAGCGCCGCTCCCGCGCTCTTGCAGGCGGAGAGCAGGGCCGAGCTTTCCTCAAAGAAGAAGCCGTCGGTGAGAACGACAGGCGGAATTCCGCCCCAGGACGACGGCACCTCAGCCGCCCATGAAGCGCCGAGACGGCGGAGGGGAACCCGGGAGATGGGCGGATTCACGATGGTGCGGGTGGCGTTGGCGGTATTGGCCAGCACGGCGCAGAGCGGCGTTTCATAGGCCGTGCCTGCGGCCAGGTCAAGCAAGTGAATGCCGTGGCGGCGAAGCTGGCTGCGCACTGGCGCGGCCCACGGGCCGCCGCCGACCGCGCTGATCAGCATGGCCCTGCCGCCGAGCAGCGAATGGGTGATGGCGGCGTTGAGTGCCGGTCCGCCGGGCGCGGCTTGGAGGTCGCGCGCATAAACTTTCGTGTCCTCTTCCGGCATCCGGTCGAGCCGGTAGAGAAGGTCGAGCGTGGTCCGGCCCAGGAAGAGCACGCGCGGCTTGTGCATCAGCGGTACGCTCCTTTGCGGCCCCTCCACTCAGCGGTCCAAACGGCCTTGCGTTGCCAAACTCCCAAGCATAATAGGCGAGGGCTTAGACGCCCAGCCAGGACTTGGCGGACCCAGGCTACGGCATCTCCGTCAGTGCTTCGGTCGCCTTGCTCATCCTTGCCGTGCGCTCGATCTTGTCCCAGTTGAAGGGCTTGCCGTCGATGGCGCGCTTGAGGGTCTTGAACAGGACGATGGAAAAGACCTGGCGGTAGGCGAAGCGCTGCAGCCAGATGTGAAAGAGAAGCCAGCCGGAGCCCTTGTTGGCGGGGTGGCGGCGCTCCAGCGAGAAGGCGACCGAGGAGGTGACGAAGTCGATGAGCAGGAAGGCGCCGAAGTAGGCTAGCAGTTTCTCCAGGCTCGCGGCCGAGGCGGCTACGGGGTGGTAGTGGCGATCGATGAAGTAATTGACGATACCCGCCACGAACATAAGATCGATGAAGGGCGACACCAGGGGCAGGAACATTTGGAAGATGAGGATATTGGGCAGGGCGAAGAGGCCCATGGCCTTGTTGCGGATGAAGGCGGCGCGATGCTTCCAGACCGCCTGGAGCGTGCCAAAGGACCAGCGGAAACGCTGGCGCATCAGTCCCTTGGCGTCGATCGGTGCCTCGGTGTAGGCCAGCGATCGGTCTTCGTAGTTGACCTGGAAGCCCTGTTCGAGGAGGTTCATGGTGAGGTCGGCGTCCTCGGCGACGGTATTCAGAGGATAGCCGCCGGCAGCCTTGACCGGAGCGGTGCGCCAAGCGCCGATTGCGCCTGGGACTACGGTGACGACGTGGAAGAGGTCGAGGGCACGGCGCTCGAAGTTCTGGCTGGTGATGTATTCGAGGGCCTGCCAGCGGGTCCAGAGGTTGACGCGGTTGCCGACCTTGGCGTTTCCGGCCATGGCGCCGACGCGGGGATCCTCGAAGTGGGGGATGAGTCTGGCGATAGCATCGGCGGCGACGACGGTGTCGGCGTCGATGCCGACGTAGACTTCTTCGCTGATGCGATCGAGGGCGTAGTTGAGGGCGGCGGCCTTGCCGCCGTTGGGCTTGGAGAGAACCTGGAGGCGGCCGGCGGCGATCTCGGCGGCATAGGCCTCGCGGGCTGCGTCGGCGGTACGGTCGAAGGAGCCGTCGTCGATGACGATGATGTGGAGGTTCTGGTAAGTGGAGTTGAGAACGGAGCGGATGGTGCGAACGATGACCGTCTCCTCGTTGAAGGCGGGAATAAGGACGGCGACCCGCGGGTTGTAGCCGGGCGAGGCTGTGCCGCGGGGCTTGCGAAGGCGGTCGATGATGGCGAAGAGACCAACGAGGATAAGGCGGGCGCTCATGAGGATATCGCCGAAGAAGAAGACGTAGAAGATGAACTTGGCGATCAGGGCGACGCTGGAGAAGGCGATGGAGTCCGGCAAGGCGCGGAGATACTGGCGGAATGTGAGCTGGGGCATCACCTCTGCGGTGGTCTTGCCCATGAGCGCGGAGACTTGGACGATGGAGTAACCGCGGGCGCGAAGGGTGTCAATGAGAATCGGGAGCGCGGCGACAGTGGCGGAGCGGTCGCCGCCGCCGTCGTGGAGCAGAATAATGGAGCCGCGGAACTGCGGCTTGGCCTTCATGGTCTCCAACTGACCCAAAATCAATTGGACCATCTCGGCGGGAGACTTTTTGGGATGCTCGTTCCAATCATTGGTGTCGAGCTTGCTTCCGATGATGGTATAGCCGTCGTTCTGAATGCGGACGACGGGCGCGGCCTGGTCGTCGGTGTCGGGTTCCTCGTCGATGTCGTATGGAGGGCGGAAGTAGAGGGGCTGGATGCCGAGTTTGCTGGCGAAGAGGCGTTCGGTGACCTTGACCTCGAAGTCGAGCTGGCGGGGGGAGATTTCGCTGATGTCGGGATGGGTGTAGGTGTGGTTGCCGATCTCGTGGCCCTCGCGCAGGATGCGCTTCATGACGCCCACGTTCTCGGCAGCCTCGGCGCCGATGAGCATGAAGGCGCCTTTGGCGTTCTTCTGCTTGAGGATATCGAGGATCTTGGGCGTCCACTTGGGGTCGGGGCCGTCGTCGAAGGAGAGCGCCACCTGGTTGGGGCGGTAGCCGTACTGCTCGATCGTATAGGTGCGGGGATACACGTCCATGTGCTCGTCGACGATGAGCTTTTTTCGGGGGTCGAGTTCGTCGGTGTCGACGGTGACGGTGCGCTTGCCGGGCTGGGGCAGGCCGGTTACGCGCAAGATGTCTCCATCGCCCTCGGTATCCACATCGTGGCCGGGCTGCACGGAGCCCAGTACCTCGAGTGAGTCAGGATTGCTGGGCTTGTCCCAGACGCTCCAGAGTGAGCCGTCTTCCTCGCCGAGGCGCCAGAGAGCGAAGGTCTGCAGGCCGAGCTGGCGGGCCGCTCTCAACTCGTTGAGCACCGTGACGCCGTCGAGAAACCAGACGACGTGGCGCTGGTTCAGATCCTCGTCAATGTATTCGAAGTGGGGATTGAGGGTGTCGTAGTCGAGGTCTAGGTCGGCGTCGGCATCGGAGGCGCGCTGCCACACGTCCGAGACGGGCAGGTCTTCCGTGTTGAGAACGCGGGGCTTGGGATGCCTTCTGTCCTTGGGGTTGGGGATGGAGAGGGTCCAGTCGTAGCCGTAGTTGGCTATGGCGCAGATGAGCTTGTCCTTGGGCACGATCTTGAGGACGCGGGTCAGGTTGCCTACGAACCACTCCTGGCTGGCGACGGGCCCGGGGGCGCTGGTGGCCTGATGCTGGTCGTAATTCATCAGGATGATGCCGTCGGAGTTGGCGGAGATCAGCTTGAGATCGTTCTCGGGGGTGGAAACAGCGGTATTAACGTAGAGGCGGAGGCCACGCGCGCGCAGGTCGCCGTAAAGCTCCTGGATAAAGCTCAGGTAGGCCGGGCCGGCATCGTCGGGCAGGCTCTCAAAGTCCAGCGAAAGGCCGCGATAAACCGGATAGGCGGTGAAAAAGCCGACGATCTGCCGGCGCAGAGCGGCGCGCTTGCCGGCATCCCTGAGGGCGTCGCCGAAGCCGGCATCCCAGCTCTGCGTGCTGGGGTTGAAGTTGTTCAAGTGAGGGAAGATTTCGGTGTCTTCCTTGGCTGCCTGGATGACGAGCTTGATCCGGTTTCCGTCGTCTGGGTCGTGGACCGCGGCGCCGTCGATGATGGGATACTCGCGATGGCTCTCGTTATTCAGGCCCAGCAGCGTGGGCTGGGGCGCGTCCACGTGAAGCCACTCGGGAAACAGCATATCGATCTGGTGGACGTGCTCCTTGAACGAGGAGTAGCTGGCCTCGTCGTAGGCGACGTAATAGGCCGCGCGCAGACCTTCACCGGTGTTGAGCGGAATCTCGGAAGGTTTGCGGGCCGTCTTGCGGCGGGCGGAGCGCTGGCCTTTGGCGCCATGCAGGAGGGGAGGACGGTCGGGCAAAGCTCTGTAGTTGTGCTTGGGGGTGGTCAGCAGCAGCTCTGGCAAATGCTGATTGCGCAGCACGTTGAAGATGAAAGCGGCCAGCACCAGCGTAAATGTGACGGCTGCCGCGTCCAGGATGCGCCGTAGCCGCTTCCATCGCTTGCGTTCGGGGTCGAAAAAAACCTGCTTATCTACCATGAGCTGGGCTGGTCTGGTCTCCACCTGGGCGAAAACCGCGGCAACGGTCTACGCTATACAGTACGAATCGTATGGAAGCTGCCCACGAGAGTCAATTGACGGCGCCGGGCCGGAGATTTGCCGGCGTGCGCCGGGCGCTGCCCGTGACGCTGGCCCTTGCCGCCGGCCTGGGGTTGCGGTTGTGGATGCTCGGGGAATTCTTCGCGGTAACCGGGGACGCGCCGGTCTATGGGGGATTGGCGAAGAACCTGCTGCTCCACGGACGCTATGCGCTGACCGGGGCCAGCGGCGAGATGTATCCCACTTTGATCCGCCTGCCGGGCTATTCACTGTTTCTGGC
The DNA here is from genome assembly GCA_050014575.1 of Occallatibacter sp. Classification (GTDB taxonomy): domain Bacteria; phylum Acidobacteriota; class Terriglobia; order Terriglobales; family Acidobacteriaceae; genus Telmatobacter. The sequence goes on from JBEKDB010000004.1 coordinate 60,271, forward strand.
CGCCTGCTTCCGGGTATTCGGGATGGAAAACTACGCCTCGGCAGCCTGGGCGCAGATTGCGCTGGAGCTGGCCGGCTGCCTGCTGCTGGCCGATTTTGTGCGCCGCATTGCCTCGCCAGGGGCAGGGCTGATGACGCTTTGGCTGGCGGCGCTTTGCCCCTTCACGGCTTTCTATTCGGTGGTTCCGATGCCCGAATCGCCGACTCTGTTTGCGATCGCGCTGGCGCTTTGGGCGGCGGCGCGATTCAGGGAAAGGCCGGGGTGGGGCTGTGCGCTCTGGTTTACGTTTGCGGTGAGTCTTGCGGCACTGATGAGACCGGATGGGGCACTGGTGGGGGGGACGCTGGCGCCGGCGCTCCTGGTGGGATTGGGACGCGGGGCGGTTTCGCGCCAGAGGCTGGCGCGCATGACCGTGGTCTGCGTATTGCTGGCGCTGATGCCTTTTGCCGCCTGGACCTGGCGCAACTGGCAAGTCTTTCACGTCTTTGAGCCGCTGGCGCCGCGACTGGCGACCGATCCGGATGAAGATCCGCATCCCGGCTGGGAGCGCTGGGTAAAGAGCTGGTGCCTGGACTTCGTTTCGACCTTCGACATTTATTGGAATGTGCCCGGCGGGCCGCTGGAGGTGAGCAAGCTTCCCAGCCGGGCCTTCGACTCGCCTGAGCAGTATGCTGAGACCGCGGCGCTGACTGAGGACTACAACCGCGGCGGGCAGGCGCTGACCCACGAGATCGACGAGCGCTTTGCGCGCTTGGCCGAGCAGCGCGTGGCTGCCCACCCGGCGCGCTTCTACGTCTGGCTGCCGCTGGGGCGCGTAGCCGACATGTGGCTGCGGCCGAGGGTGGAGAACGTCTACGACGACCTGGACTGGTGGAATTATGCGCCTCACCCGGCGGAATCGCTGGTGAGTTGGGCCTGCGCGGGGCTGAACGCGCTTTACCTGCTGCTGGGATTGGCGGGGCTGTGCCTGCGGCCGCGCTTCTGGGGGTGGATGCTGGCGTATATGGCGCTGCGCAGTTGCCTGCTGATGACCGTGGAGGCTCCGGAGGCGCGCTATACGCTGGAGTGCTTTCCGATGCTGTTTGCGCTGGGAGGCATTGCGGCTGATCGCGCTTTCAGAAAGATGGCCGCCTTCTCTCGTACCCCGATTTGAGGTTCGCGGTTTGGAGTAGTTGCGACAGAGACGCAAGGCTCGGGTTCGCTTTGGCTTTCCTCTGCCTATCATGCAGGGAATATAATCGGGCGTTCCCGGAGAAACCTCCAAATTCGATATGCAGCTCGGAAAGGAGCCCGGCCGCGGGTGAAAGCAACTCCGTTCTTCTTGGTCAAATGGTATATGGATTGCGTCACCGATCTGGGCGACGCAGTCATCCTCTACTGCGCCGAGTTGCGTTGGCGCGGCCTCCATGCGGCTTATAGCAGTGTCCTTTCAGTCGATGGCCGGTCGGTGGAATCTCATGCTTCGATGACTCGCTACCGGCTCTCTTCCGCGGGCGGCGAAATCCTTGTCGAGCTTCCCCGGCTGGGAGTCTCGGGCAGATGGGAGGCTTCCGCGGCGCCATTCCAGCACACCGTCTTCGAGGACGCCTCCGGCTCCGTGCTATGGAACTGCTTGCAGCCGAGAGCTTCGGTTCACCTTCGCATCGGGGACCGCGAACTCACTGGCCTGGGTTATGCCGAGTGCCTCACCGTGACGCTGCCTCCGTGGCGATTGCCGATGAGTCAGTTGCGTTGGGGGCGTTTCGTCTCGCCCGAGGACTCGCTGGCCTGGATCGACTGGCAAGGCGCCTACTCGACCGGCTTCGCGGTCCACAACGGCGTCCGGTGCGAAACTCTGTCGGTCTCCGATTCTGAAGTTGCGCTGCGCCGCGCCACTCTGCGCATGGAAGAGAGTTTCCCTCTGCGCGCCGGACGGCTGGGCACTACAATCCTCCCTGGAGCGCCGGCCCTGCGCAAATTGCTTCCGCGCTCTCTCTTCAATGTAGAAGAGCAAAAGTGGCGGAGCCGTGGAATCCTGAACGCGCAGGCACGAGTGAGCAACGGCTGGGCAATTCACGAGGTGGTCCATTGGAAAATCTGACTCGCTCCCGTCTGCCCAAGGTGCTCTACGGAACACTCTTCGTCGCCGTTCTTCCGCTGGCGCTGGTGCTGTGGGCTCATGGCGCGCGAGGCGCTTTGCATCTTGCGGCATTGCATTCCATCGACCTTGGATTTGCGCTGCTGGCGCTGGGTGTGATCGCGATGGCGGCGGGCATGTTATCGCTTTGGCATTACGGTGGCGGCTTGCCGATGAACGCGTTCCCTCCGTCGCGCTTCGTCGCCAGCGGCGTCTATGGCCTGGTTCCGCATCCCATCTATGGCGGCTTCACGATAGCCTGCGCGGGCGTCGCCATCCTCACCGGCTCAGCCAGCGGATTGTGGCTGGTCACGCCCAGCGTGGCTCTGGCGAGCGCGGCGCTGGTTCTGGGCTACGAGATGCCCGACCTGCGCAATCGCTTCGGAGCGCCGCCGTTCTCCCAATGGCTGCCCCAGGATCGGCCCGATGCCCCGTCGCTTCTGGAACGGCTGCGCGTTTACCCCGTAATCCTGCTGCCCTGGTTGGCAATCTTCGAACTGCTGGGGGCGCTGGGCAGGCCCGTTGACGCGGTGCCCACTTACCTGCCTTTCGAAGGCCGCCTGCCGGTGATCGACCAGACGGAGATCCTCTACGCCAGCACCTACGTGGTGGTGATCTTTGCGCCTCTGCTGGCTGTCTCCGGCCACGCTCTCAAGCGATTTGCTGGGCGCGGCCTGAGGGCTATGGCGCTGATCTTTCCGCTCTATCTTCTGCTGCCGTTCTATGTGCCGCCGCGCCCCTTTCATGCGGCAGGACCGATAGGCCAGTTGCTGTTATGGGAGAGAACGCCCTATTCGGGGATCGCCGCGTTTCCCGCCTTCCACGTTGTCTGGGCTTTGATTGCCGCTTCAGCATTGGGCGAGGGCGGACGCGCGAAAAAACGCCTCTGGTGGACGTGGGTGGCGCTGGCGGCCCTCAGTTGCGTCACCACCGGGATGCATTCGATAGCCGACGTGCTGGCCGGAGTTCTGGCCTTTGCGCTCGTGGTTCGAATGCGCGAGATTTGGATGGCCATTCTGCGAGTTGCGGAGCGGATTGCCAACTCCTGGCACGAGTGGCGGATTGGGCCGATGCGCATCATCAACCACGGAGGATATGCCGCGGCGGGGGTGGTGATCGGCATCTGGCTGATCGATACGCTGCTGGGGCCTGGGCGCGCGTGGCTCGCGGTCAGCATCTTCCTCTGCTCAACCGTGGGCGCGGCGCTCTGGGCTCAGTGGGTGGAGGGTTCCCCGGCGCTGCTGCGGCCGATGGGCTTTTACGGCGGCATGTTGGGCGCTCTGCTCGGAGCCTTGCCGGCGCTCGCGCTGCACATCGACTTGCGGGTTGCGCTCGCTGCCATCTGCGTGGCGGCGCCGTGGATACAGGGCGCGGGCCGACTGCGCTGCCTGGTCCAGGGCTGCTGTCATGGACGCGCCACCGGAACGACGCCAGGGATTCGCTATACGCATCCTCGGTCGCGCGTCTGCCGCCTGGCGCAGCTTGCCGGAGTCAGCGTTTATGCCACGCCCGTGTATTCGATTCTGTGCAACGTGGTGGTTGGCGTGGCGCTCTTGCGCCTGCTCCAGTTGCATGCTTCCTCAACCTTGATCTGCGGGGTTTATCTGCTCTTGTCGGGTTGCGGGCGCTTCGTCGAGGAGGCCTATCGCGGCGAGCCGCAGACCCTGACCGTGCGCGGGCTGCACCTCTACCAGTGGATCGCCATTCTGACCGTGGTGGCCGGGGCCGCCGTGACCACGGTGGCCGGCTCGCCCATGCCGCCGATCGCTTCGTTGCGTCTCAGTTCGGTCCTACTGGCAATTGGATGCGGCGCCTTGGCCTGGTTCGTCACCGGCGTCGATCTTCCTCAGTCCTCGCGGCGGTTCGCAAGGCTGACCTGATTGCTGCCGGCGAGCGCCGCGTTCGACCCATTCGACCAAGAAAGCTGCCGCAATCCAGGTTCTTGACAGGACGTTGTGCCGCTGCAACACTTTTCAGTATGGAAGTCCAGTTCACTCCCGAGCAGGAAGCGCAGTTGGCGCAGTTGGCAAACGTCGAGGGCGTTACCCCCGCGCGGTTGGTGCAGGACGCTGCGCTGCGTCTGATCGAAGACGATGCGCGCTTTCGCGAGGCAGTGCGCAAGGGCATCGATCAAGCGGATCAGGGACTGTTCATTGAAGAGGCGGAGATGGATGCCCGAGTTGCGCGGATGCTCGGAATCTGATGCGGCTCCGCTGGACTCCGGCCTCGGCCGATGACCTCGAAGCCATCGCGGATTACCTTGCTCGACACTTCCCCAGCTTTGCACGGACAACGATCCGGCAAATCCACGAAACAATCGCTTCCCTGCGATCCATGCCCTATCGTGGCCGCATCGGGCGTGAAGAGGGAACGCGAGAGTTGGTAATTGCCCGCCTGCCCTACATTGTTATCTATCGCATCAAAGGCGAAGCCGTAGAAATCCTGCACATCTATCATGGGGCTCGACAGCGGCCCTGAATTCGCGCTTCTGGTGGGTTGCCGAGGCGAGATCTTGCGGTCGCTCAGCTCAAGAATTCGGCAATCGCCCCGACGACCGTCTGCTGCTCGTCCTCGCGCAGTTCGGGGAAGATGGGCAGGGCCAGCACTTCTTTGGCGGCTCGTTCGGCCTCCGGAAAGCTGCCCTCGGCGTATCCGAGGCTCTTGAGAGCCTCCTGCAAGTGGAGCGGGACGGGGTAGTAGATCTCCGAGCCGATTTGGCGGATGACGAGAAAATCGCGCAGAGCATCGCGGCGCGGGGTGCGGATCACATACTGGTGCCAGACGTGGCGGCTGCCGGGAACCTCATGAGGCAGGACGGCGCCGTGGACCGGATAAGGGCCGGCCTCGGCCAGTCCGGCGGCGTGAAACAACGCATGATAGCGTCTGGCTGCCGCGCGCCGGGCATGATTCCAGCCGTCGATGTACTTGAGCTTGACGCTCAGGATTGCGCCCTGAAAGCCGTCCATGCGGGCGTTCCAGCCGATCTCGTCGTGGTGGTAGCGGCGGCGCATTCCGTGTTGGCGCAGCATCCGCACCCGCTCGGCCAGTTCGTCCGAGTTGGTGGCGACCATGCCGGCATCGCCCGCCGCACTCAGGTTCTTGGTGGGATAAAAGCTGAAAGCGGCGGCGTCTCCCAACCCGCCCGCTTTTGCGCCATTCCATTCGGCGCCCCAGGCCTGCGCTGCGTCTTCAATGAGCTTCAGCCCATGCGCTTTTCCAAGCCGCGAAAAAGCCTCCCAGTCGACGCATTGGCCGAAGAGATGCACGGGCAGAATGGCGCGGACGGCCGCGCCGCGAGGGCTACCGAGAACATTCTCAACCGCGGCAGGGTCCAGGTTGAAGGTCGTGGGCTCAATGTCGGCCAGCACGGGAGTAGCGCCGGCGCGGAGAATGGCGCTAACCGAGGCGAAGAAGCTGAACGGGGTGGTGACGACCGCATCGCCCCGCCCTATTCCTTCCGCTGCCAGCGCCAGCCACAGGGCGTCGGTGCCCGACGAGCAGCCCAGCGCGTGGGCCACGCCCAACTGCCCGGCGGCGGCGCGCTCAAAGGCCGCTACCGGCTCGCCCAGGATGAACTGCTGCTTCTCAAGAACCGCTTCGAGCGCATCCAGCAGCTCGCGGTGAAGCGGGCGGTACTGGCGCTTGAGGTCCAGCATGGGGACGGGCTGGGCTGCTGGGGCAGGAGCCCGGACCGGGTCGCCGGAAGTGGCGGCAGCATCTTTCACCTGGCCATTTTACCAGCCGCAGAGGGTTCCCTTTCCAGCCGCGCAGGGGGCCGCGCCTGCGCCTGCCCGTGCAGCCTGTCCCCGGAAAAGGAGTAATTCCATCTCTTACGGTATTCCCAAGGAGGGCGCCGCTTCGACAATCGCGCGGAGGCCGCGTTTGTTGTGTCCCCAGCGCCCGGAAGATGTCGCAGGGAACTGCTTTGAGTGGAGGAATCCCGCTCAAATGCTTCTCTGAGAACCTTTCAGAGTTGAAAACGTCAGCAAATCGCTGTAAAGTTGTCACATTGCGGGATTTGACGGCTTCGGAGTTTCCGCGGCCGTGCCCGCGGTTTTGCTTTTTCACGCACGCGCACTCGCATTCAAACCCTCAAGAGAAGAGCAGGAGATCGGCACATGGAGAACAAGCCGGCACAAAACATTCAGGACACGTTCCTGAACACGGTTCGCAAGGACAAGACCCCCATTACGATCTATCTGGTCAGCGGCGTCAAGCTCACCGGAAAGATACGGTCCTTCGACAAGTATTCTGTGCTTCTGGAGAACAACAGCCAGGAGCAATTGATCTTCAAGCACGCCATTTCAACTGTGGTGAGCAACCGGAGCGTGATGCATATCGAGCATCGTCCGGTGGGCGTGCAGACGGGCATTGGGCCATCCCCGGTACCCTCGGCGTTCGCTTCGCCGGCGGTCGCGGAGTTGCGATAGCTCGCGGGGAGCGGCCTCGAGTGGCAGCGCAGGACGGCAGGACTGGCGGCTCTGGTGGTAATCCGGGGTCCCCGGCGACAGGTCTTCGTCGCTGGGGTGGTAATCCCGAGCGGGCAGTTCTGGTAGGAGTGGACCTGACGCGGGCGGAGCTCGGAGGCCGCGCGCGCAGCAACCGCGCGGGAGTGGCTGGCGCGCGGTTAGTGGTGGTGTGCGCGGACTCTGCGGATGCGAACTCCGCGTTGTTGGATGCCGCTGCGGCGGACGGGGCCGGGCTGGAATCTGCCGCAACTGAACAGCCGCTTCGATCGATTGCCGGCTCTTCATCGGCGCAGGGGCGCGTGGTCTCGGGCCTGGACGCCGAAGAATCTCTGGCCGAGTTTCGCGAGCTGGTTTCAAGCGCCGGCGCAGTGGTGGTTGCCGAGCTGATGCAGCGCCGTCCGCGGCCCGATCCCGCCACTCTGGTCGGCTTGGGCAAGGTGGAGGAGATCGCCGGAGTCGCCGCTTCCACCAACGCCGCTCTGGTGCTCTTCGATCACGACCTGACACCCACGCAATTGCGCAATCTGGAAGCCGCTCTGCCGTGCCGGGTACTGGACCGCACGCAGTTGATTCTGGACATCTTTGCCCGCCACGCGCGCACCAGCGAAGGTCAGTTGCAGGTGGAGCTGGCGCAGCTTCAGTACCTGCTTCCCAGGCTCACAGGCCGGGGCAAGGCAATGTCCCAGTTGGGCGGTGGCATCGGCACCCGCGGCCCTGGCGAGACCAAACTGGAGACGGACCGCCGGCAAATTCAGAACCGCATCGATCACCTCAAGGGCGAACTGGACTCGGTGCGCCGGGTTCGCAAGCAGCAGCGGCAGCGGCGCGAGTCGGTTCCGGTTCCCACAGTGGCCCTGGTGGGCTATACCAACGCCGGAAAGAGCACTCTCTTCAACTGCCTGACCGGCGCCGCGGTGCTGCAATCGCCGCGCATGTTCGCTACCCTGGACCCAAAACTCCGCGCCATCGAGCTGCCCAGCCGCCGCAAGGTGCTGCTATCGGATACCGTGGGCTTCATCCGCAACCTGCCGCACACGCTCGTGACCAGCTTCCGCGCCACGCTGGAAGAGGTGGCGCAGGCCGAGGTGCTGCTGCACGTCCGCGACGCCGCATCCACCTATGGAGAGGAACAGAAGGCTCAGGTCGAGAAGGTTCTGGGCGAGCTGGATTCTCTGGCCAAGCCGCGCATCGAGGTGCTGAACAAGATCGACCTGCTCGGGGAGCATGAGCGTGCCGGTTTGCTGGCGCGTTCGCAGGCAGGCGGCGAGGTCGCGGTTTCAGCGCGCGAAGGCGAAGGTATGGATGCCCTGCTCAAGGCCATCGACCGGGCTTTGCACTCCGATCCGACCATCGAGGCGGAACTCAGGGTTCCGCAGCAGGAAGGCGGGGTGCTTGCGGCCATCGAGGCGGGGATGGTGATTCATAAGCGGGAGTATGAGGGTAATCTCGTGCGGCTGACGGTGAGCGGACCGGCCTCGCTGCTCGGCCGACTGCGTCAGTACCGGCTGCGGGAAGAGTCGGAAACAACATCTCGAAGCTAAGAAGCTGGAATCGTTCCGGCAAATGGAACATTGGATTCAGCGCCGCCGTATCTTCTCTACTAGAAAAGCCAAGAACTTGAGAGGAAACGCGTTCTGTGACGATGGAATCTGCGCAATCGAAGTCCACACGATCGACTGTGCTCGCTTCGTGCGGTCTCATCGCAGCCGTGATCCTTGTCTCGCTGCCCATCGGGAGATGGATCGCTCCAGGCAGTTCCATTGCAGCCTTGCTGAGCCGGGAAGCAGTCTGGTGGTTTTACGCGGCGGCAGTTTTGATTTGGCTGGGCCGTGTCGAACGGCTGCCCATGAGTTCGGTCGGCTTTCGCCGTCCTGGTTGGAAGTCTCTGCTCTTCGCGGTATTGGGCGCAGCGGCGGCTTTGCTTGTGTTTGTGCTTCACTTCGGCGTGATCGTGCGGGTATTCCATCTGGACACGGCCGCTGCCCTCGAACAGCGGCGGATCATCCTCAATCTCCCCTACTGGTTCCGCGTGCTCATGGTGTTGAGAGCGTCGGTATTCGAGGAGCTCCTGTTCCGCGGGTACATCATTGAGAAGGTCCGACAGCTGACTGGAAGCACTGTGCTTGCAATCGCTCTGTCGGTGGCGACGTTCACGGCCGCGCATTTTGCGGGCTGGGGACTCGTCCATCTCATTCCCGTCTTCGGCGTTGCGACGGTCTTCGCGCTCCTCTACGTATGGCGTCGCGATCTTCCATCCAATATGCTGGCCCACTTCCTTACGGATGGGGCGGGGTTTCTACTGGGATGAGCAGGCGAGAGACGCATCGAGCTTGAAGTAGACCTCATGAATCCCGCAGATGGCGGTTCGGGCCGCACCATCGCCACGCTTTCAAGCCGCGAGGTCTATCGCAACCGCTGCATGCGGCTGCGCGAGGACGAGATTCTGCGTTCCAACGGGACGAAAGGCATCGATGGGGTGGTTGACAAGGTCGAGTGCGCCATCGTTTTGCCCCTCGACGATGGGCGCGCGTGGCTGGTAGAGCCTTTCAGTCACACCATGCTTGACGCTCACTTCGCCGGCTCTGCCCCCGGCGCTCCGCCAGCAGGGCTCTTCGCATTCGCAACCTGGGGGTCCGCCAGCGCCTTTCGCGCCTCCTTGCCGTGCGGCCCTTCCGGATCGTAGTCCAGCAGCTTCAAATAGTGTGCCCGCGCCTGGGCGAAGCTGCCCAGATGGCGCTCCGACTCGGCCAGTCCCCAATAGACCTCCGGATTCTCCGGATCCAGAACCAGCGCCGACTCGAAGCGCGACTGCGCCGCCCTCCAATTCCTGGTCTGCAGGTAATACTTCCCTACGTCGATATCGCTGCCGGCGGACTCCTTGTGCGTCGGCTCCTTGACAGTGAGCTTTCTCCTCCCATCCGGCTGATCGTCGTCCGGCTTGGGCAGCAGCTTGTCCAGGCCCGCAAGGCTGGAACTCGATTCTTGGTCCTGCGCGCTCCCAATCTCAGGCGCTGGGTCGTCGGGGCTCCGTACAGGGTCCAGGTCATCGCCCGGCAACGCAACGCGCGCGCTATCCTCCCCGTTGTAAGTCCCTTCAGGCAAGACCGGCGTTCCCCTGGAGGGAAAAACCGGAACCGTGCTTGTATCCTCGGGAAACGGATTGGCCCCGGACTGCGGACTGGCTCCCGGCTGAGGCGCTCCGGCCGGCTTGCTCTGGCCCGGCGCGGAGCCCGTTCCAGCCGCATCCCCGCCCGCCGGAGTCTGCGCATGAGCCGCCGGCGCAGGCGCCAAGCACCATGCCACGCAGCAACCCAAAACCACCGCCAGCGTGAAGCCCAGTCTCACTTCCCTTCCCCCTCGCTCCTTCAATGGCCCCTTCAATGATAGGATGCGGTCCATACAGTCCAATCCCCGCTAAAGGAAAGCATCGCACACTCGCATGGGACTCATCATCCACCCCTCCGCCATACACGCCACCGGGTGCTTCACCACCACGCCCATCCGCAAAGGCGCGCGTGTGGCCGAATATACCGGCCCCCGCCTCAGCAAGGAGGAGGCCGACGCCCTCTACGAGAACTCGGCCATCACTTATCTCTTTGGACTCGGCGACGGCTCCATCGTCATCGACGGCCAGGGTCCGGCCCGGTTCATCAACCACAGTTGCGACCCCAACTGCGAGAGCGGCGAAGTGCGCGGCCGAGTCTGGATAAAGGCCATCAAGAACATCTCCGCCGGCGAGGAGCTCACCTACGACTACTGCCTCTATGACGGCGGTGCGGACGAAGCCCTGTGCAACTGCGGCGCAAAGAAATGCCGCGGCACCATGTACTCGAGAGAAGAGATTCGCCGCCGCAAAGCCGCCATGAAAGCCGCGCTCCAGACCTTGCAAAGACCCGCCGCAAAGAAGCGCGCCAGGCGCAAGACCGGCACAGGCGCGAAAGCCAATAAGGCCTAATACTACAGTTGCAAATCGAAGATTCCGGAGGAAGCAGGGGGTTTTAGCCCCCTGAAAGATGGCGAATTGACGTGGCATTTAGGCCCGGGCCCTTGCGGGTCTTCCAGGAATTGAGTGAGACACAACTGTAGTCCTAGGCGATGGAACCGCCGGACCGTGCAGGATGGCCTTGCTAGTTCTGGTCGTCGCGCCGGTGCAGCGTGGGCGGGCCGTCGTCGGAGGTCGATGTGCCACTCCCGCTTCCCGTGCTCGATGGACTCGAGGAACCGGTCGGGTCGCCGGTACTCGTGCCGGGGCGGCGCAGCGACGGCTTCGGCGCGCCCTTCGAATCGGTCAGGCGGCGCTTGTTCTCAATGCGCGCCAGCCGCGCCTTGATGTCGTCGAACTCCGAGGTGGTCACCGTGTATTGATCCCTGGCCGGCAGGATTTGGGCAATCTCCTCCTGCGAGTGCAGGATGCGTTCGGGAGTCTGCGGGTGGTCTGCGAAGGCCTTTTCCACCATGCCCGGCTTGCGTTTCTCCAGGGCCTGAATCTTCTCGAAGAAGCTGATGAAAGCCTGCGGATCGTAGCCGGCCCGGTACATGTATTGCACGCCCAGATAGTCGGCCTGTGCCTCGAACTCGCGGGAGAACTTGAGGAAGGTCATCGGGATGGCCAGTTGCGCGCCTTCGTAGATGCCGTAGCCTGTCCACCCGCCAACCATAATCATGACCGGCACCATGCTGATCTGAGCGTAGTTGAGGCGCGTCATTTCGCGAACCGCATGGTGGGCGCATACGTGGGCGGTTTCGTGGGCCATCACCCCGGCCAGTTCGGCCTCCTCGTCGGCATTCAGAATCAATCCCGAGTTGACATAGAAGTAGCCGCCCGGCAAGGCCATGGCGTTGATCACGTCGGAATCGATGATCTTGATGGTGAACGGAACCTTGCAATCGGAGTTCTTGACGATGTTCTGGCCGACGCGGTTTACGTACTCCAAAACCACCGGGTCGGTGATGAACTTGGTGCTCTTCTCGATCTCCATAGCGTACTGCTTGCCCATCTTGATCTCGTAGTCGGTCGAGTACCAGTTGCCAATGCCGCGCCCGCCGATATCGCGATTGCCCACCGCGTTCACGTCTTGGATCGAGCCCGGCTTCACGTTGACCTTCTGGCTGCCCGGCTCGATCACCTTGTCGGGGTTGACGCTGGCGGTGGCCGCGGTATCGCCGCCGACAGGCGTCGTTCCGGGGGCGGGCGGCTTTCCGGTAGTGGCGGGCGGCGTATCGCCGCCGACAGGAGTGGTTCCGGGCGCAGGCTGGGCGGCGGGTGTGCCGGCCTGTGCCGCGCCGGCCGCGGGCGGCTTAGTAGAGCTTGCGGAAGCGGTGTCGCCGCCAACAGGGGAGGTTCCGGGCGCGGGCTGGGCTGATGGGGCACTGGCCGGAGCTGTGTTGGCCGGAGCCGGTTGAGATCCCGCCTGGGGAGTGGACTGCGCCCACAGCGTTGCGGCCAGCGCCAGCGCCAATGCTGCCAGCGCAACTGCTCTCGAGCTCTTGAAACCTGCTCTCATGACCTCGCCTCCAGCGCGAAGGCGACCCGCCGGGCTGCGCCGCTTCGCTCCATTGTTTAGACGTTAGTATCCGCCAATTTGACACCACAAGGAAGAATATTTCCGCGCATGGCCGATTCCCTGGCCCTTTCGCCGGGATGCGTCGGGAATTCCCTGCTTCAACCAGGCTGTCGTGGCTAGCGGCGCGGAGGCAATCGGCGCGCCGCTGGACGGCTACAGTACGATGGGTGAATTGCCGCGCGCGGCTGGGAGCGCGGGTGTGACAATGGCGACCCCGGAAAGCACAAATCTCATTGCGGCGGATAGAGCTTTTCGCCCGCCTCGATCGCCACGGGGAGCCGGTTCTGCTCTGGCGGCAGGGGGCAGTTGGCATAGGTGGTGTAGGCGCAGGGCGGATTCTCCAGCAGGTTGAAGTCCAGCACCAGCGTGCCCGGCTGGTCGAGCCCGTGGTCCGGCAACCCGGTGTGCAGGTAGCGCGCCGTTCCATAGCTGGCGATATCGCTGGTCACGTCTCTGAGGATGAAGAACAGCGTCCCCTCCGCGCCCTTCTCTATCACCGGCTCCAGGTTCACGGGCTTGCCGTCCAGCAGGAACTCCGCAAACCCCGGCGATGCCAGGTCGATGGTGGTGCCGAGAACGGTGGGTATCTTCACGGTGCGCGGCGGCGTGTACGGAGTCCACGCAGCCTGTACGCGATAGCGCGGGTCGGGAACAAACCAGTTAAGCCCTTTGAACGCAGCGCGCGCGGGCGAGCTGGCGTCCTTGATCTGCACAACATAGCGGCCGCCGCGGCTGAGCACTACAAAGGTTACGCCGTGCCAGGAGATCGTCGAGGGCGAGGGGCCATCCACCGTCAACGAGCCCTCATGCGCCGGCTTGCCGTCGATCGTCAGACCGGGAGGAAAGCCTCCCGGCGGAGCAAGCAACTGGACATTCTGGTCGTTCGCGGGCTGGCCGCTCGGCTGCTTGCCTTTCGGTTGCTTTCCGCCTGGTTGATTGGCGCTCACCCTCAGCAAGCCGATGTGATCCGGGGCCTGGGCACGCACGCGAATCTGGTTGTCCTGGGCCGCGCCTATAGAGTTGACGCCGGGCTGGAGCCACTCCATCCCCACCAGCGTCAGCCAGCCGTCCGGAGCGCCGATCTCCCGCTCCCGCGCCGCGCGCCATGCGGCCAGGTCTTCCGCCCAGTGCGGGTAGTCTGGCGGAGTCGCCGGGGCCGCGTCGTTGGTTGGGGCTGGCTCCTGCGCCGGCGTCGGCCGGGCTTGGACCAAGACCCAGCCCGCCGACAGAATCGTAAGACTCAACGCGAACAGTCCTGCCAGTTTCCCCCTCGCTGCCAATCGCCGCATCATCGCTCGAAACTCCTCCAAACCGTTTTCGGCCGTCCTTTTCAACCTAACCGGAGTCGCCTGCCGGCGGTCAAATCGCTGACCAGCATGCAAACCAGCCGATCGGCGACCGACGCTCATGCGAGCCTCCCAGCGCGGAATTTATCGCGCCAAGGGATCGCGACATCTCTAGCTTGCTCGGCTTGTCCAGGTTGTCAATGCTGCTCCTATTATGACCCGGCCGGCGTGCAGGCGTAGACTTGCAGCGAAGATTTCAGTGGAGGTTTCAGAAAGGTGAATCCCATGAGCAGGTTCCAAGTTAGCTGTCTCGCTCTTCTTTTTTGTTATCCGGCGCTGGGCTGGGCGCAGCAGAGCGCCAGTCCGGCGGCAGCCGCGGCGCAGCCTGAAGCGGCCCCAGCGCTCACCGCGCGTCCCGCTCCCGCGCCCGCCGCGGCGGAGGGCCGCATCAAGCTCGATGTGGTGGTAACGGACAAGTCGGGAAGGCCCGTGCCCGGCCTGGACCTGAAAGACTTCACATTGCTGGACGACAATCAACCAGGCAAGATTCTCTCTTTTCGCGCCGTCGACGGAACCGTCCAACAGGCCGGCCCGCCGGTTGAAGTCGTTCTTCTCATCGATACGGTAAATCTCCCGCTCTTCCGCGTCGCCTTCGTGCGCCAGGAGTTCGAGAAGTTTTTGCGCCAGAACGGCGGCCATCTCGCCCAGCCGGCATCGATCTTCTGGTTTACAAGCCAGGGCGTGAGTGTTCAGCGCCAGCCTTCGACGGATGGGAACGCGCTGGTAGCGGAACTCAATCGTGCCGACAGCAACGCCCTCGCCATCAGCCGGTCGGGGAGAGAGTTCGACGATATCCAGCACCTTGCGCTGTCGATTCAGGCGCTCACGGAGATCGCGCAGGCTGAGGCAAGGAAGCCCGGCAGGAAGTTGCTGATCTGGGCCGGCCATGGCTGGCCGATGCTCGACAATCAGAGAGTTGATATCTCATCCAAGGTCCAGCAGAATTACTTCGATTCGATCGTTCAGTTATCTACCGGGTTGCGCGAGGCGCGCATCTCCCTGTGCAGCGTTTCGTTTGCGGAGCCCGGTCCCGATACGCTGCTCTATCGGGATTTCCTGAAAGGAGTGAAGTCGTCGGAGAAGGCTGTTCCCTCCGACCTGTCTTTGCGGGTGATTGCCACGCAAAGCGGCGGGCGCGTGCTGGGTCCGGATAACGATCTTGCCGGCCAGATCGATAGCTGCGTTGAGGACGCTAGCGCTTTTTATACGCTCTCCTTCGACCCGCCGCGCGCGGATAGCGCCAATGAGTACCACGACCTGAAGGTGCAAATCGACAAGCCAGGGCTGGTGGCGCGGACTAACACCGGCTATTACAACCAGCCGTGACCGGCCAGACTCTTTGCGCCGAATATGGCGGATTTCAGTGAGGTGAACGGAATGAAGCTGCTACAGCGCGCCTGCGCGGGGCTTTTTCTTTGCCTGCCCGTACTTGCATTCACACAAGAGGCCGCCGCTCCGGCGGCAGCCGAGGCGCAGCCTCAAGTGGCGCCCGCGCTTACCCAGCGCCCCGCCCCCGCGCCCGCCGCGGAGGAGGGCCGCATCAAGCTCGATGTGGTGGTGACGGATAAGTCGGGAAAGCCGGTGCCCGGCCTGGAACTCAAGGACTTTTCGCTGCTGGACAACAAACTGCCCGCGCAGATTCTCTCCTTTCACGCCTTCGACGGAGCCGCTCAAAAGGCCGGTCCGCCGGTTGAAGTCGTTCTGCTGCTCGATACCGTGAACCAGCCATTCACGGCGGTCGCGATTGAGCGGCAGGAGATCTCGAGATTTCTGCTCCAGAACGGCGGGCGCCTCGCGCAGCCGGTGTCGATCATGTTCTTGACCAATGAGGGCGTGAAAGTCCAGGGTCGGCCTTCCGCGGATGGGAAAGCGCTGGCCGCGCGACTGGATCAGGCCGAGAGCGGGTTGCGTACGATTGGCCGTTCGGCGGGGCTTTACGGGGCCCTCGAGCGCTTCCAACTCTCCCTGAACGCGGTGGACTCCGTGATCGAAGCGGAAGCAAAAAAACCGGGGAGGAAACTGCTGATTTGGGTCGGCCCCGGTTGGCCGTTGCTGAACGGGCCGGCCGTTGAGGCCTCATCGCAGGGCCAGCAGGATCTGTTCGACCATATCGTCGATTTCTCAACCCGGCTGCGCCAGACCCACGCCGTACTCTACAGCGTCTCCGAGGGGCAATCCGGGCCGGGGACCTTCACCTATCAGAGCTTCCTGAAAGGGGTGAAATTGGTCAAGCAAGCGGATCCCCCCAACCTGGGATTGAAGGTCATTGCAACCCAGAGCGGGGGACTCGTCCTGACTCCAAGCAACGACCTGGCGGCCGAGATCGACACATGCGTCCAGGACGCCAGCGCCTTTTACACCCTGTCATTCGACCCGCCGCGCGCGGATAGCGCCAATGAGTATCACGACCTGAAGGTGGTCGTCGACAAGCCTGGGCTTTCCGCGCGGACTAACACCGGCTATTACAACCAGCCGTAGCCGCGTAACTCTGAGCAGAGATCCGGCGCGGGTTCCCCCCGGTGAGCGCCCATCTTGAGTTCGGCCTGTCGAATTGACAGCGCCAGTCGCCGCTGCCTAGTATTAGGAGGGGGCAACTCCGCTTGTTTTCTTGCGTAAGTATTAGATAAATGAGCGGTTAGTTGTCCGCTAGCGGGTCTGGGACCGGTCGCCGGCGAATTTCATTGCGCCGCGGCAGCCGGGACAGAGAGCAGGGACCATGCCCGATGCGCGCGTCAGCCCGCGAGAGCGGCTGGTGCTTACGGCCATCATCGAGCAATACATCGCTACCGGCGAACCGGTGGCTTCGCAGGCGGTTGCACACAGTTTTGCCGACCGCGAGGGGTTGAGTTCGGCCACGGTGCGCAACGTGATGGCCGCCCTTGGCGAGGCCGGCCTGCTGGAGCAGCCGCACACATCGGCTGGCCGGGTTCCCACCGCGGCGGCCTTCCGCTACTACGTCGAGCAGATTACCCGGCAGGATGCGCAGTCGGGCCGCATGGCCGCGGGCGCGCAGCCCTCCAGCCCCATGCCCCACGGCGCGGCTGACCTTGGCGCTGCGGGCCTGGCCTCCTCGCAATTGAGCGAAGCCCGGCGCGAGCAGATCGAGGACAGCTTCACCGGCGTGGCCAGCAGTCATGAATACCTGGAGCGCACCTCGCACGTTCTGGCGCTCATCTCCAGCGGTCTCGGCGTGGCGCTGGCCAGCTCCACCGCCGGCCAAGTGCTGGAACACATTCACTTTTCGCGCCTCTCTGCGGGCCGGGTTCTGGCGGTTCTGGTCACCCAGGCCGGCGCGGTGCAGGACCGCGTGCTGACCCTGGACCGCGAACTGACGCACCTCGAGCTGGAGACCGCGGCGCGCTACCTGAACGACAACTTCCGCGGCTGGCCCATCGAGCGCATCCGCGCGGAAGTGGCACGGCGCGTCGAGCTGGAGCGCGAAGCCTACGCCCGGATGCTGGACTCGGTGGAAGAACTCTGCCGCAAGGGAGCGCTGACCGGCGGCGAGAGCGGACCCGCCCTCTATGTGGACGGAATGGCCAACCTGATCACCAACGAGCTGGATCGCGAGCGGCTGCGCCAGATGCTGTTGGCTCTGGAGGCCAAGCAGCGGCTGGTGGAGCTGCTTACCGCATACGTGGACGGCCGCCAGCAGGAAGTGCGCGTGGTGGTGGGCCTCGACCAGGCTTCGCCGGCCATGCAGGATCTGGTACTGATCGGCGCTCCGGCGCGACTGGGCGGCGCCAGCCTGGGCACCGTCGCCGTCATCGCCCCCACCCGGATTCAATATCAGGAGATGATCCAGGCGGTGCGCTACATCGCCCGGCTTTCCGAACGCATCCTTGAAGTTCCTACCGATTGGAAAACTGTCCAATGACCTGGGTTTCGGTGGCCGTACAATAACCTGGGTTTCGATGGCCGTACGGGCTTAGGTGAAGGGTACGGGCTTCGGTGAAGGGTACGGGCTTCAGCCCGTACATCTAGAAGACTCAAAGGCGTGGGCTTTAGCCCCTGAGGGAAAAGAATGCGTCCCAGGCGAGAGACAAGTCGAAGCAACGAGTTATCTTACTTCGTCTCCACGCAGACAGTGGGCCGGAAACCCTTCTTTCGCCACGAGCGCTGGGCGCGGCTCATGCTTTCCACACTGAACCACTATGACGAAACTGGATACAGGCTCCATGCTTATGTGGTGATGCCCGATCATCTCCATCTGCTCATCACCCCATTCGACACTATTGAGAAGTCCGTCCAATTGATCAAGGGTAGCTTTTCATTCCGTGCCAAGCGCGCGTTTGAATGGACAGGAGAGATTTGGCAGCCTGGTTTCACCGATCACCATATCCGGGATGAAGAGGATTGGCTAAGGCACATAGAGTACATTCGCGCAAACCCCGCTCAAGCAAGAATTGTCGCGGATGCTGTTCTCTATGAGTACATGGGGTTTCCAAAGACAGGCTTCCCTCAGGGGCTAAAGCCCACCTATTCTGGCGCTGCTGACGTACGGGCTAAAGCCCGTACCCTTCAACCGGGCTAAGGCCCGTACCCTTCAACCATGAGATGCCCTCGTTGACCGGTTTGCCGCAAAGTTCGAACAAGACCGTCACCGTCATCGGCGGCGGCGTGGCGGGGATGAGCGCGGCCTGCGCGCTGGCCGAGGCTGGGCTGCGCGTCGAACTCGTCGAGCGGCGCGGCTACCTGGGCGGGCGCGCTTCGTCCTATCCGCATCCCGGCGTCGGCGAGGTCATCGATAACTGCCAGCATGTGCTTTTCGGCTGCTGCACGAATCTCATTGGGTTCTACCGGCGCATCGGCTTCGCGGACCGGATTCACTGGACCCGCGAGATCACGATGATCGAGCCGGGAGGGCGAAGGTCGCGGTTGGGGCCGTTTGAACTCGGGCCGCTGCGCCTGCCCGCTCCGCTCCACAGCGCGCCCAGCTTCCTGAGCGCGAAGGCTTTCAGCCTGCAAGACAAGCTGGCGCTGGGGCGGGCGATGCGGGCTATCCTGCGGCCGGGGGCGCTCGACGATCCGGCGGAGTCGCTCGGGGATTGGCTCCGGCGGCACAAGCAGACAGAGGGCGCGCTGAATCGCTTCTGGCGGCTGGTGATCGCCAGCGCGCTGAATTCGGAGGTTGACTCCATTGCCGTACAGTACGCGGCGAAGGTGATCCGCGAGCTGTTCTTGAACTCGGCCGAGGCGGGCAGCATGGGAATGAGCCGCGTTCCGCTGAGCGAGTTATACACGAATGTAACTCCGTTTCTTCGCGAGCGCGGCGGCAGCGTGAGGTTCAACGCGCATGTGGAGGGCGCGGAATGGGACGGCGCGCAGTGGACGATTCGCGCGCGGACCGGCAAACTCGCGTCGGACTTTGTGATTCTGGCGCTGCCGTTTGAGGCGGCGGCGCAGTTATTGCCGCATCTGCCCGCGGCGGAGGGCGCGGCGGAGTTATTCCATAAGATCACAAGCCACGAACACTGGCCCATCTGTAGCGTCCATCTGTGGTTCGACCGGGAGATTACGGAACTGGAGCATGCGGTGCTTCTGGATCGCGAGATTCACTGGATGTTTAACCAGTCGCGCTTGCAGACCGGGCGCGGCGGGCACTATATCGAGTTGGTGGTTAGCGCTACGCGGGCTTTTGCGGCGCTGCCTCGCGAGCAGGCGATTCGCCAGGCCATCGCGGAACTGGCGGAGTTCTTCCCGCGTGTGAACGAGGCGAAGCTGGAGAAAGTTGCGCTGGTGAAGGAGATGCGGGCCACCTTCGGCGTGCCCCCTGGGATCGATGCGGCGCGGCCCGAGTCTGTTTCACCCTGGCCGAATCTCTTTCTTGCCGGTGACTGGACGGCGACCGGCTGGCCTTCGACGATGGAGAGCGCGGCGCGAAGCGGGCATCTGGCGGCGGAGGCGGTCTGCAAGACCATGGGAGAACCGCGCAAGATTCTCGATGCGGATTTGAAGCCTCGGGGGTTGATGCGGCTGATCAGGACAGGAAACAGACGTTAGTGTCCAGAGTCTGAAATGTATTCAATAAAGTGAATTGTCATCCTGAGCGAAGTCCGCCGCGGCGGACGGAGTCGAAGGACCTGCGTCTCGTCTACTGAAAGACACACAGAACCTCAGACTCAAGACAATAGGGAATTTTTCCTCAAGTCCAGGTTGCGTTAGGGCGCGACCGAATACCGGGGAACCCTCTGGGGCGGGTGCCGTGCCGCAAATGCCGCAAGAATCAACGCGGAATCCGCCGCGGCCGACCCTTGCGGGAATACTCGCCGCCGGGAGGAACTTCTTGGGGGATTCCTGCGGGCATATCAACTCACTCGCATAGGAATATCATCGCAGCCATCGAACAAGTTCCCGAACCCTTGGGCAACAACACCGCCTCCACCCGGTGCAGAGAATTACCACCCTCCAGCGCAAAATGACGATATGCGCTCCTGTCACCTCTCGTCGCATCGTGAGCCATCAGCTCGGTTTCGCGGTGCCACCCCCACCCCCTCCCCCCTCCGGGGGCCCCTTTTCTACGACCTCCTTGCTCGTAACTCCATACGGATGAATAGCTTAGTAATTTCCCCTATTGACCGAATGGTAATCATTACCTGCCGTTTCTTGCCGTTTTTCGCCCCCGGATCGCGACTTTTGGGTCTGAAAACGCAAGAAACAGCGTGCTCTTTGCCGCCCTCGCTCTCGGTTCCTTCGTTTCGCAGGTTAGGGAATGCCGAGGAACTTGTGGGTCTGCAGACTCAAGCGCCAATGTGGATGATCGAAGCAATAGCGCAGCGCAAGCTCGGTGTTGACCGCGCGGTTGGGCCCGTCCATCGGCTGGAGGAAGAAGTGCTTGAACGAGAGGGTTTCGAACTCACTGGGATCGGCTCCAGCCTGGGGATAAACCAGCTTCAACTCATCCCCGCTCCTCTGCGCCAACTCCGCGCCCGCCTTGGGGCTGACGCAGAGCCAGTCCAAGCCCGCCGGAGCCGCAATCGTTCCGTTGGTTTCGACGGCAACTTCAAAATGGCGAGAGTGCAGCGCTTCAATCAGGCTCGCGTCCAATTGCAGAAGCGGTTCTCCGCCGGTGCAGACCACGAACCTCTGACCTTGAGAGGAATCACTGGGCCATTTTTGCTCGATCGCCTCAGCCAAGACCTCCGCCGAATCGAACCTGCCGCCGCCCGCTCCATCCACGCCCACGAAATCGGTATCGCAGAACCGGCAGACTGCCGTCGCGCGGTCCTGCTCTCGGCCCGACCACAGATTGCAGCCGGCGAACCGGCAGAAAACAGCCGCGCGGCCCGTCTGCGCCCCTTCGCCCTGCAGGGTATAGAAGATCTCCTTGACCGCGTAGCTCATGCCGGCCACCCCGCCTCGCCGCGGCGAATTACGGTTGCAACGAACCCAAGGCGTGAGGAGGCACGCTGGGTTCGGTCGCGGTTTGCGGAAGCTGCACGGCTGCGCATTGCAGAAGTATAGCCCGTCGTTGGGCGTGGTTTCAGGCTTTGGGATTGCGTGATTGGCGCAGCTCGCCGTAGGGTTTGCCGCGATCCTGTCGAGTAGGCCAGGCGGCTTGAGCGGGAGAATCCGTCCCACGGCAAATCTTCCCTTAGTCTTCGTTCCATGATCCCTGGCCCGAAGAATCTTTCCACCCCTCCCGGAATCAAAGGGATGCGGCTCGCCATCTTGAAAGGAGTTCCGCCCATGACCCTCTCCGCCAGTGAAGTCAACCGATTGAAACAGGCTCCGCCCGTCGAGGGCGTCATGCCCGCGATCCTCAATCGCTGGAGTCCGCGCTCATTCTCCGACCGCGACGTAGTACCCGCCGACCTGGCCAAGATCTTTGAAGCCGCCCGCTGGGCCGCCTCCTCCTACAATGAGCAGCCTTGGCGCTTCCTCGTCGGCACGCGCAACTCCATCACCTACAAAAAGATATTTGACTCGCTCATGGCCGCGAACCAAGCCTGGGCCGGTTCGGCGCCGGTGCTGATCCTGGGCGCGGCCAAGACCAAATTCAGTCACAACGGCGCTCCCAACCGGGTTGCCCTCTATGATCTGGGAGCGGCGGCGTCTTACCTGACTCTTCAAGCCTCCACCCTCGGCCTTGCCGCCCACCAGATGGCCGGCTACGACCAGGACGCTGCCCGCCAAGCTCTTGAAATCCCGGAGGAATTCGCTCTCGGCTCCGTCATTGCCCTCGGTTACCAAGGCGAGCCGGCTGCTCTGACCAACGGGCAACTGCTCACCCACGAAGTCGCGCCTCGCCAGCGAAATCCACTGAAAGATTTTGTCTTCTTGTCCTGGGATTCCCCGGCGGACCTGGGCTGATCTGTTCGAGCGGCAAGCACGCCGTGCGGCCGCGCCTCCATCTTCCACGTTACAGTGGAGGATGGAGGAGATTTTCTTGGCCCGCAATCAGCCCCGCAGACTCGGCCGCCGGCGTACTCCGGGCCGGCGCAAACGCTTGGGTTGGCGGGTTCGGCTGGCCATATCCGCCGGCGCGGCCGTTCTGGCTCTGCTGGCCTGGGCATCCATCGCGCGCCAACTAGCGCCCACATCGAACACGTCGCTTACCCGCTTTGACGCCATCATCGTTCTGGGCACCCCAGCCGACGCCGACGGCAACCCGACTCCGGCTCAACTGGCCCGCGTCACCGAGGCCGTGCGCGAGTACCAGCGCGGCGTCGCCCCACGGCTGATACTATCCGGGGCGGCGGCGCACAA
Source organism: Occallatibacter sp. (assembly GCA_050014575.1). Classification (GTDB taxonomy): domain Bacteria; phylum Acidobacteriota; class Terriglobia; order Terriglobales; family Acidobacteriaceae; genus Telmatobacter. The sequence goes on from JBEKDB010000004.1 coordinate 82,475, forward strand.
TCAGTTTGTGGAAGCGAGCGTCATGGCTCGTGTTGCGCATGCCCAAGGCATTCCGGAGTCCGCCATCTTTGTGGAGCCGGAAGCCACGGATACCATCCAGAATGCCTGCTACTCCGCGCGCATCATGAAGGCCCACGGCTGGCGCTCGGCGGAAGTGGTCTCCGCGGCCTTTCACCTGCCCCGCGCAGGGCTGATCTTCAGCCGCCTGCCGCTGGAGTGGCGATCGCACGCCGCGTCGCCGCTCTCGCCGGATTCGGCGGCTTACGCAATCGGCGCTTCGGCGATGGAAACTCTGAAGACGGCGCGCTACTTGGTGTGGACTCGCCAGACTGAGCGCTGCGAGCCTTGACCTCGGGGAATGCGGCCGCTCAGTATTGTCCCCCATTGGCGTGGTCCTGTAAGCTGAATGGTGATGCGTCTCCAAGTCAGTTCTTTCGCCTCTCTCCTAGCTGTAGCCGTACTGGCTCTGTGTGCCGGAACCCGCGCCCAGGCCCAGGTGACCGCCACGCCGACCAGCGGCAATGGCACTTACATTGCCAGCGATCCGCTGGCCAATGTGCGCTACGACAACCGCTTCGACGTCTCGCTGGGCATGGCCTACGACCACATGAAGGCCGGTCCGAACCTGCTTCAAGGGTCCAACCTCGGCGGCCTCGATCTCTCCGCCTCCTATTGGTTCAGCAAGCATTGGGCGTTGCAGGGAAGCGGCCGCGGGTATGTGGGCACCAGCGGCGCCGCGCCCAACGATGCGAATGCCAACGGAGGGCCGATCAAGGGGCCGTTTGTCAGCGAGTATTTCTTTACCGCCGGCCCGGAGTGGCTCGGCCCGCATAATAAGCATGGCGCGATACTCGCTCACGTCCTTGCCGGCGGAGTTTATGGAAACTTCGAGAAGGATTTGCTCGGAAATTCTCCGTCGGTGGTCGGTTTCTATAACAACCAGATCGCTCCAGCCGCGATTGCCGGCGGCCATTTCGACCTCAACCGATCGCCGCGCTGGGTCTTTCGCGTCACTCCCGACGCGGTTTTGACCCATTACAGCATCAACTATGGGCCCAAGACCGCCCAGTACGATGTCAACTTCGCCATTTCCGTCGGCGTCGAGTACAAGTTCAAGACCAAGCGGTAAGCAAGTTCCGCAGGCGTTTTGGAGCGCGGCCCGCTTCCGCTGGTTAAGCAGCACTTCAGTCCCGGCTGGTCCGCGCGTGGCGGGAGCCGGTGATTTTGTTTGGATTGACCATCCTGGATTGACCATCCTCGATACAATTGAGTCGATTCAGTAGACGGGCTCCCAGGTTCATCTGTGTGTGGTATTCTTCGCCGTTCGGGTTGGCTCATGAAATGTGCCGGCGGAGAATTATGCTGTACTGTGTAACGGCACTTCTGGAGCGGCGTCCTCGGAACGGAAGATGCACCCTGGGCAGGGTGGAGCGGATATGAGAGACACACTTGGAGTATTGCTTGCGGGCGGAGCCGGAGAGCGGCTCTTTCCACTTACCCGCGATCGCGCCAAACCGGCCGTGCCCTTTGGCGGGCATTACAGGATCATCGACATCACCCTCTCCAACTGCATCAACTCCGGCCTGCGCAGGGTCTTCATCATGACCCAGTACAAGGCCCTGTCGCTCAACCGGCACATCCGCGAGGGGTGGACGGGCATTGTGGCCCAGGAACTGGGCGAGTTCTTCGAGCTTATGCCGCCCATGCAGCGCACCGGCTCCAACTGGTATATGGGCACCGCCGACGCCGTCTATCAGAACATCTATTCGATCGGAAGCGAACAGCCGAAGTACGTGATTATCCTCTACGGCGACCACATCTACAAGATGGACTATAGCCGCATGTTGAAGCAGCACAAGGAGACCAAGGCCGAGATCACGCTGGCCACGCTTCCGGTTTCTCCTGACGAGGCGAAGCAACTTGGGGTGGTCGAAGTGGACAAGACCGGAGAGGTTCTGTGTTTCCTGGAGAAGCCGGCCTCGACCACGTTCCGCTCGCCCACGAATCCCAACGCCGTGGACGCCTCGATGGGCATTTATATCTTCAACACCGAGGTACTGCTGAAGGCGCTCATCGCCGACGCCGAGGATCCCAACTCGAAGCACGATTTCGGCCACAATATTCTGCCCAACCTGCTGGGCAAGAAGAAGATGATGGCTTACAGCTTTGTGGATGAAAACAAGCAGCAGGCGCTCTATTGGCGCGATGTGGGCACGCTGGACGCTTACTACGACGCCAACATGGACCTGTGCTCCGTCTCGCCGATCTTCAACCTGTATGACAAGAGCTGGCCCATCCGCACCCGCGTGCGCCAATATCCGCCGGCCAAGTTCGTCTTCGGCGAGCCGGGCAGGTCAGGCATGGCGGTCAACTCGGTCATCACCGCCGGAGTAATCATCTCCGGCGCCTCCGTCTCGAACTCCGTGCTGTCGCAGGATGTGCGCGTGAACTCCTACTCCAACGTGGACGCCAGCATCATCTTCTCCCATGTGAACATCGGCCGCCATTGCCGCATCCGCCGCGCCATCATCGATCGCGACGTTCACATTCCCGAGGGCACTGTCATCGGCTTCGACCCGGTCGAGGACAAGCGCCACTACTTCGTCACCCCCTCGGGGCTGACCATCGTCACCCGCGAGGCCTCGCTGTTCGAGAACCCCGTCGAGCCGGAGTTCGAGCAGCGGTATTAGGGCCGCGGCTGCTGGTCAGCGGCAAGGTTAAGCACGGCCGCCGGCGGCGGTGAGCAAACGGCTCGGCGAGGAATATCCGGAGATTACCATTCGGTGATCGAGAGCCAGCCCCTCACGGGCGCCGGTCGATCGTTCTTCGCGGCAGAGCCGCCGGGATTCTCCACAATTCCGGCGAACTGGCCTTGCATACTTATACAATCCGATGTATATTTATTCATGCGCGGCCGCGAAACTGCAAGCCGCGCGCTCAGGCTACCGGAAATGCGACAATGAAGTTTCAACGGCATAACGCGATTCGGAGTCTTGTGGCCAGCTCTCCGGTGACCAACCAGGACGAGCTGCGCCGCAAGCTGCGACGGCGCGGCTTCAAGGTCACGCAGGCCACCCTGTCGCGCGATATTCACGAGATGCGGCTCTCGAAGGGCCCCGGCGGCTACTCCCTGCCCAACGGCAACGGTAACGGCGCGGCCCTGGAAGACGACGGTCCGCCCTCGGTGGCGGAGATGATCGAAAGCTTTGGCTTGCGCGCGCGCCAGGCCATGAATCAGGTGGTGGTGGGAACGGTGATGGGCGGCGCACAGCCTTTTGCGGCGGCCCTGGATCACGAGGGGTGGGCGGAGGTGGTGGGGACCGTCGCCGGCGACGATACGGTGCTGATCGTCTGTCCCGACCCGCGCCAGGCAAGCGAAGTGGAAGCTCGACTAAGGAAGATGCTGGAGTCATGATCGATACGGTGCAAACGGCAGTTGTGGGAGTAACGGGATACGCGGGCGCTGAACTGGCCAGGCTTTTGCTGCGCCATCCGCGGCTCAAGGGCAAGCCCCCGGTCTTTGCCGGGCGTGTGGAGGCCAAAGACGCGGCGCGCGGGGGCGTTCCACTGGCCGAGATTCATCCGCAGTTGGCGGGCGGTCCATCGTTCGCATCGCTGAAGCAGGAGCCATTTTCGTGGGAGTTGCTGGCCGGCCGCGGCGTTGAGGTTTTGTTCCTCGCTACACCGCACGAGCAGTCGCGGGAGTGGGTTCCCGAGGCCCTCGCGCGCGGTCTGCGCGTCATCGACCTGAGCGGCGCGTGGCGGCTCACTGATGCGGCCAACCGCGCCGTTTATGCCTTCGAGGACGAAGGCACGGAGCAGGCTGCCGCCATCCAGGCGCAGGCCGTTTATGGCTTGCCCGAACTGCATCGCGCGCAGATCGCCGGCGCGCGCCTCGTTGCCAACCCAGGCTGCTATGCGACCTCGATCATTCTGCCCCTGAAGCCCCTGGTGGCCGCCGGGCTGGTCGATCTCAACAACGGCGTCGTCGCTGACGCAAAGAGCGGCTTGAGCGGAGCGGGCAAGGCGCCCACCGCGAGAACCCACTTCATGTATGCGGCGGACAATCTGTCGGCTTATGGAGTCTTCACGCATCGCCACACGGGCGAACTGCTTGAGCAGATCGGCATCGATGCAGGGCAGATCGTCTTCACGCCGCATCTGCTGCCGATTCCGCGCGGCATCCTTTCCACCATCTACGTCCGCTTCCGCGAGACGCAAACCGCGGCCGGCATCGCGCGCGTTTATCATGAGTATTTTGCCGGCAGTCCCATGGTCCGGCTCTACGATAAGACGCTGCCGCAGATTCAATACTCGGTACGCACCAACTATGCCGATATCGGCTTCCAATTAGCCGCCGACGGCCGCCGCGCGGTCGTCGTCAGTTGCCTGGATAATCTTCTCAAGGGCGCGTCTTCGCAGGCGGTGCAGAACCTGAACGTGATGCTGGGCTGGCCCGAATCGGAAGGCCTCGAATGAAACTAGCTGCGGAGGGCCTGGAATGAAGTACGTCGTCAAACTCGGTGGAGCGGGCCTTGAGAATCCGTCGCTGCTCGCCGGCTGCACACGCGCCATCGCGGAACTGGTGCGCGACGGCCATCAGGTGGCCGTGGTCCACGGGGGCGGCGTGCAGTTGACGCGCATGTTGAAGGCGCTCGGCAAGCAAAGCGAATTCATCGACGGCCTTCGTGTTACCGACGCCGAGACCCGCGACGTGGCGCTGATGGTCCTCGCCGGCAAGGTCAACAAGGGTTTGGTAGCCGCTCTGGGCGCGCTCGGTCAGCCGGCCATGGGCCTCAGCGGCGGCGACGGACTGCTCTTCCGCGCACGCAAAAAGCGCACCGCTCCCGACCTCGGCTTCGTGGGCGAGATTGCCGCCAGCGATCCGCGCTGGATCGAAGCCATCTGGCAGTTGAACGGCGTGCCTGTTCTCTGCTCCTTGGCGCTCGGCTTCGACGGCCAGTACTACAACATCAACGCCGACGAGATGGCCGCGGCCTGCGCCATTGCCTGCCGCGCCGACGCCCTGGTCTTCCTCACCGACGTGCCCGGCGTGAAGGGCGCGACGGGCGAGGTACTCCGATGGCTTTCAATCGATCAGATCGCCGAGATGGCCAAGAGCGCCGTCATCTCAGGCGGCATGTTACCCAAATTGAGCGCCTGCCGCGAGGCCCTTTTGAACGGCGTGAAGCGCGTTCGCATTTTACCCGCAGAGGCTGCCGGATCGTTGCCCGACCTGTGCAGTTCCCGCGTAGCATACGGCACCGAAGTGATGGTGGCCTAAGGAGAAGAAATGACCAAGCTCGAAGAGATTCAAGCCGCCGAGGCGCGGCTCCTCATCCATACTTACGATCGCTTCCCCGTCTTGTTTGTAGCCGGCGAGGACGTTCACTTGATCGACGAGAACGGCAATCGCTATCTGGACTTGCTCAGCGGCATCGGCGTCAACGCGCTGGGATACCGCAGCAAGGTGATTGAAGAAGCCATCGCGAAACAGAGCTGCACGCTCATCAACGCCTCCAACTACTACTTCAACGATAAGCAGGTGGGGCTGGCCGAGCGGCTTACCAAACGCACCGGCATGGACCGCGCATACTTTTCCAACTCCGGCACCGAGGCCGTCGAGGCCGCCCTCAAGCTGGCGCGCGCCCACGCTGGAGTTCTGCGCGAAGAAGGCAGGCAGATCGGCACCAAGTTTCTGGTTCTGGAGCAAAGCTTTCACGGCCGCACCTTCGGCTCCATCTCGGCCACGCACAAGGAAAAATACCGCTTGCCCTTCGCTCCGGTCGTTCCCGGCTTCGAGTTTGTGAACTTCAACGATGTGGACGATCTGCGCGCCAAGTTCTCCAATGAAGTTTGCGCCATACTCCTTGAAGCCATCCAGGGCGAGGGCGGCGTGCGTCCGCTCACGCAGGAGTTCTTCGCCGAGGCCCGCGCGCTTGCCGATTCGACGGGAGCATTGGTGATCGTGGATGAGATTCAGGCCGGCATGGGCCGCACCGGAAAGTGGTGTGCTTACCAGTACTACGGCATTCAGCCCGACATCACGATGCTGGCCAAGCCTCTTGCCGGCGGCATTCCCATGGGCGCCACTCTCTGCACCAATGAGGTGGCTCGCGCCTTCCATGCGGGCATGCACGGCACCACCTTTGGCGGAGGCCCGCTGGCCTGCGCCGTCGCCGTCGCCGTCATCGACGCCATCGAAGAGAATCATCTCCTCGAACACGTCGTCGAGGTAGGCGAGTACTTCCAGGACCAACTGCGCTCGCTGGCCTTGCGCCACGACGCAATCATCGACGTGCGCGGCAAGGGCCTGATGATCGCCGCCGAACTCAACTCCGCCGACCTGGCTAAGCACGCCGTCACCGAAATGCTGAAGCGCCACGTCATCATCAACTGCACCAGCGATACGGTGCTGCGCTTCCTGCCGCCCTACATTTTCGAACGCGCCCATGTTGACACCACCATTGCGGCGCTGGATGCGGTCTTCACGGAATATGCGAGCACAGGCGCGGATCAGGCCGTAGCCGTTGCCGCGGGAGGAACCAACCATGGCTAGCAGAGCAATCATCGAACGGCCGGCTGCGGCCGTGCCCGTACAAAAGGATCCCGATATTCTTGCCGCCGCCGCGCGGCTGGCCGGCGAGGATATGTGTTCCGTCGGCGACCTCTCCAGCGCCGAAGTGCGCGCCATCCTCAAGTTGGGTCACGAGGTCAAGCGCAATCCGCGCGAGTACCGCCATGCCCTGGACGCCAAGCAGATGGTGCTTATGTTCGAGAAGGCCAGCCTGCGCACGCGGCTCAGCTTCGAGACCGGCATCAACACCATGGGCGGCAATGCCATCTTTGTCGATTGCACCAGCTCCCCGCTCGGCGAGCGCGAATCCATTGCCGATATCGCGCGCAACGTGGAGCGCTGGGTGGATGTGATCGTGCTGCGCACCTACGCGCACGACACCATCACCGAGATGGCCGCAAACTCGCGCGTGCCGGTCATCAACGCGCTCAGCGACTTCGAGCATCCCTGCCAGGCGCTGGCCGATTTCATGACCATCGAAGAGCACTTCGGCACCGCTGCCGGCATCAACTTCACATTCGTCGGCGACGGCAACAACGTCTGTCACTCGCTCATGCTGACCGGCGCGCAACTGGGAACCAACGTCACCATTGCCACGCCGCGCGGCTACTCGCCGGACATCGAAATCGTCACGCGCGCGCGGGACATTGCGCAGGCCAACAACTGCGAGATTCGTTTGCTTCAGGACCCGCAGGCGGCCGTCGAAGGCGCCGACGCGGTCTATACAGACGTATGCGTCAGCATGGGCTTCGAGCACGAGTCTACAAAGCGCGAACCCATCTTTCGGCCCTTCCAGGTGAACGAGGCGCTGATGCGCAAAGCCGCGCCCCATGCGGTCTTCATGCACTGCCTGCCCGCGCGCCGCAATGCCGAGGTCACCGACGAAGTTCTCGACGGCCCGCAGTCCATCGTCTTCGATCAGGCCGAAAACCGCATGCATTGCCAAAAGGCATTGCTGCTGCTGCTGCTGGGCGGGCTGGCAAATACGGCGAGTTTTCAATAGCTCGCAAGACTCCGCTTCGCTCCTCCCAATTGTTGTCATCCTGAGCGGAGCGTAGCGGAGTCGAAGGACCTGCGACTGTTTTGAGCCGATGTTTTGAAAGGGCACGGCTTTAGCCGTGCCGCAAAGTGGACAGAATAATCGCGGGCTTTAGCCCCTGAGGAAAGGTTCAGAACGGCAGCGAGGCGACTCCAATGCAAGATCGGTGGTACGGAGACAATCGGGATTTGGTGAAATGGGGGACCTTGCTTGAACTGGCACGCATCTACCGGGCCAAGCAGATTCTACAGGTTTTGTACTACCGTCCAAACACTTGGGATCCGATTGAAGTTGGTGGAAGCTTGGTTCGCATTCCCAACGAGGTAATTCAGCATTTTCGCAACTCAATGTCGATTTGCAAGATGAAGACCTCGGTGCCTATCAAAGTCTTAGGGAAAACAATCGCCGATCGGAATCAATATCTGCAATATGTGATCGGCGAGGTTCAGAAAAGAAAGACGATTAAAAAGATTGTCTTTCTCGATCCAGACACCGGAATTGAGCCGCAGGGTCCTCCGGGTTTGCAGCATGTGCTTGAGGGTGAACTTGATGCGATTTGGAATTCATTGTCGGAACAGGATGTGTTGGTGCTTTATCAGCACAAGACAGGCATGAATAACAATGACTTCATTCAGCCAAAGTTGCAGCAGTTCGTGAACGCAATTGGCATTGAAGCTGCGCGAGCGAAGTATGCTCACGCACCAACTTTCAATACGGCAAACGATGTGGCCTTCTTCTATGCCACGAAGGAATGAGTTGGATTAGGCATCAGGTTGGGAATAGTCTTTCTAGTCCCTGACCCCTGATTCCTGATCCCTGCGAAAGGTTCGCAAGTATGTCCGTAATTCTCGAATCCCTGCCCGCCGGCCAGAAAGTTGGCATTGCCTTCTCCGGCGGGCTCGACACCTCCGCCGCCCTGCACTGGATGAGGCTGAAGGGAGCCATCCCCTACGCCTACACGGCCAACCTTGGCCAGCCCGACGAAGCCGACTACGACGCGATTCCGCGCAAGGCCCTCGAATACGGCGCGGAGAAGGCCCGCCTCATCGACTGCCGCGGCCCGCTGGTTCGCGAAGGCATCGCCGCGCTCCAGGCCGGCGCATTCCACATCAGCACTGCCGGCGTCCCCTACTTCAACACCACGCCCATCGGCCGCGCCGTCACCGGCACCATGCTGGTCGCCGCCATGCAGGAGGACGACGTCAACATCTGGGGCGACGGCTCCACCTTCAAAGGCAATGACATTGAGCGCTTCTACCGCTACGGCCTGCTCGTCAATCCCGGCCTCAAGGTCTACAAACCCTGGCTCGACGCCGCTTTCATCGACGAGCTCGGCGGCCGCGCCGAGATGTCCGCCTTCATGCAGCGCCACGGATTTGCGTACAAGATGTCCGCCGAGAAGGCCTACTCCACCGACTCCAACATCCTCGGCGCGACCCACGAGGCAAAGGACCTGGAGCATCTTTCTACCTCCATCAAAATCGTCGTTCCCATCATGGGCGCGGCCTTCTGGCGCGACGATGTCGAAATCCAGCGCGAGCAGGTCGCCGTCCGCTTTGAAGAGGGATCTCCCGTCGCACTCAACGGCCACGAGTTCAGCGACCCCGTCGAGCTTCTTCTCGAAGCCAACCGCATCGGCGGGCGGCATGGGCTCGGCATGTCCGACCAGATTGAGAACAGGATCATCGAGGCCAAGAGCCGCGGCATCTACGAGGCGCCCGGCCTCGCCTTGCTCTTCATCGCCTACGAGCGCCTCATCACCGGCATTCACAACGAGGACACCATCGAGCAGTACCGCGACAATGGCCGCAAGCTCGGCCGCCTGCTCTATCAGGGCCGCTGGTTCGATTCCCAGGCCATCATGCTCCGCGAATCCGCCCAGCGCTGGGTCGCCAAACCCATCACCGGCGAGGTCACCCTGGAGCTGCGCCGCGGCAACGATTACTCCATCCTCAACACCGAGTCGCCCAACCTCACCTTCCATCCCGAGCGCCTCAGCATGGAGAAGACCGAATCTACCTTCTCCCCGCGCGACCGCATCGGCCAGCTCACCATGCGCAATCTCGACATCGCAGACACTCGCGATAAGCTGCTTACCTACGCCGCGGCCGGCCTCCTCACCCTCAGCAAAGGCAGCGAAATGCCCAGATTGAACAGCTCGAAAGAGAAGGAATAGCAATGGCCATCTGCAAATACTGCGAACTCGAAATGCACGATGCAGATGGATGCGTGAAATTGCCGGTCAAAACGATCGACGGCGATATGGACCCCATCCTCTACGGAAGCGAAAGTTGGTTTGATCCGTCACGACATGACCGCCGCTGCCATGATTGTGATGCGTTGCCGGGTCACTACCACCATGTAGGCTGCGACATGGAGGAATGCCCTCGCTGTCATGAGCAACTGATTGGCTGCGACTGCGACCCGGACGCAATTCCATCCTCTACGCCGGAAGAGCCAGAAGAACAAGCCGATCAAATTGACGGCTGAGGAAGCAGAGACAACTCAATGTCCAACGAACATCAATCCGTGAAGATGTGGTCTGGGCGGTTTCGCGAGCCGCTCGACAGCGAGTTCGAGGCGTGGCAGCGGTCGATCGTCTTCGACTGGCGGCTTCTGCCTCAAGAGATAGCCGCCAGCAAGGCGCACGCGTCGGCTCTCTGTGCCGCGCAGATCCTCACCAAGAGTGAGACAGCGGAGTTGCGCGGCGCGCTCGACGCGATCGCCGCCGAGTTCGCTACGGAAGCGGGCAAGGGGCAGGTGCGCGACCATCCGTCCGCCGAGGACATTCATCACTTCGTCGAACTCAAGCTGGTGGAGCGCATCGGCTCGCTGGGTCTCAAGCTACACACCGGCCGCAGCCGCAACGAACAGATCGCCACCGACCTGCGCCTTTACGTGCGTACGCAAATCGTCCTCGTAATTGAATCTCTCGCCGTCTGGGCAAGCGTGCTGGTCGAGCGGGCGCTCGCCGCGGGCGACGCCGTAATGCCGAGTTATACGCACTTACAGAGGGCCGAGCCGGTGCTTGTTGCCCAATGGCTGCTGGCCTACGTCGAGATGATCTTGCGCGATGCCGCGCGGCTCGTGGATTGCTCGAAGCGGCTTAACTACTGTCCGCTTGGCTCAGGAGCAGTGTCCGGGGCGACGCTCGCGCTCGACCGCGCCATCGCCGCTCGCGAGCTTGGTTTCACCGCTCCCACCGCTAACTCCATCGACGCCACCAGCGACCGCGATTTTATTCTGGAATATCTGCAAGCGCTGACCATTGTTGGCCTGCACCTCAGCCGATTTGCCGAGGAGATCACGCTCTTCGCCACGGCGGAGTACGGCTTTATTACGCTGCCCGAGGCCTTTTCGACCGGCTCCAGCGCGATGCCGCAGAAGAAGAATCCCGACCTCACCGAGCTTGTCCGCGCCAAAGTGGGACGCATCCACGGCGCGGCGCAGTCGGTCGCGCTGGTGCTCAAGGGTCTGCCTCTGGCCTACAATAAGGACATGCAGGAGACCCAGGAGCCGGCCTTCGCGGTTGAATTCGTGCCCTCGATGCTCACGCTCGTGGCGCGCTTCACAGCCGCGCTCGAGTTCAATCTCGAGCGCATGAGCGATGCTGCGCAATCGGGCTGCCTGAATGCCATGGCCGCGGCCACGTATCTCGTCCACAAGGGCGTTCCCTTCCGCACCGCGCACGAGAAGATCGGAAACGCCGTACGCTTCGCCATCGAAAAAGGCGTCGAGCTGGGTGATCTGACGCTTGCCGAACTGCGCCAGTTTGGCCCTGAGTTTGGCGAGGATTTCTTCTCCGCCGTCACGCTCGCCGCCACGCTCGATTGCCACGACGTGATCGGAGGAACCGCGCGAGCGCGCGTTCGCACGGCCCTCGACGCCGCATCGGAACGCATCGCCAAGATCACTCAGGAGGGCGTCCGCCATGCTGGTGCGTAAGGCCCTCCTCCACGACGCCTCCAACGTCTACGATCTGGTGAACTCGCTCTCCGGCGACGGCACGCTGCTTCGCCGTCCCTTCGCCGAGATCTGCGAGAACATCCGCGACTTCACTGTTGCCGAGTCCGATGGTGGCATCTTTCTCGGCTGCGGCGCGCTCCATCTTTACGGCCCGCATCTCTCCGAGGTGCGCTCCATCGTCGTCAAGCCAGAAGCCAAGGGCCAGGGCGCCGGCGGCCGCATCCTCGCCGCGCTCATTGAAGAGGCCGAAGAGCACGGCCTGCAAGCCGTATGCCTCTTTACGCGCATTCCGGACTTCTTCTTCAAGTACGGCTTCCGCACGGTCGAAGACAAGTCCGATCTGCCCGACAAGATCTTCAAGGACTGCCAGAGCTGCCCGCGCCTACACCGCTGCGACGAAGTCGCCATGGTCCGCGGCCGCATCCCCCGCGTATCCGTCCTCGGTCCGCGGATCGAAGCCCAGCAGTTGGTCCGCCTATCCGGCTAAGTACCCCCGTCGAGGCCGAGGGCCGTGCGGAGTTTGCGGCTCAAAGCGGCCTGCGCGGGGTCGCTGACGCGGCCAGATGGGGTTTGGACCACCGTTCCAGTCCATCCCGCATACTGGTACTGGATTCGTTTCCGTTGAGCCAGCTTGATTGTCTTCCGGTTCGATCGACTTGCAGGGAAGAGCGCTGTCGATGAGGCCCGATCTCCAGGTGGATTAAAAGAGCAGCCTCCAGCGCAAAAAAGTATTGACACGATTATGCCAAAGAGTGTATCAATGTTTCGCCTTTGAAAAAATCTCCTTATGGAAAATTGAGAAGATGACAGCCGGTTGCAACGGCCGTCCGAGGTCAACAATGTCCGATGTCAACAATTTAGGAGGAGGAAACGGAATGTCTATGCTGCGACGCTTCACCGCGATGGCGCCGGTGTTTTTCCTGGTGCTGCTCGTCTCGGGCCCTGCGCTCCACGCGCAGCTTTCCACCAGGGCAACCATCACAGGAACAGTGACGGATTCCTCCGGCGCGGTGGTGCCGGCCGCGACCGTGACCATTACCGACGATTCGACCAAGGTCGCAATCCAGACGCAATCGAACCACGATGGCGTTTTTATTGAGCCTGACCTGAATGTGGCCACCTACACGGTCACCTTTGCCAAGGCAGGCTTCAAGAGCTACACCGTGACCGGCGTCGAGCTTCACCCGACGGTGACCTCCACGGTGAACGGAGTGCTTGCGGTAGGCGCGACCACCCAGACCGTGACGGTGCAAGCAGTCTCCACTGAAGTGGAGACCTCCACTCCCGCGGTTTCGGCCGATATTGACAGCGATGAGGTAAGCACGCTGCCCATCAATGGCCGCAACTACCAGGGCCTGGCGGTGATGATACCGGGCGTGGTGAACCAGCAGCAGGGCTCGGCGATGACCACCGGCGGCCGCTCCACCAGCAGCCAACTCTCCATCAACGGCCTGGACGTGTCCCGCAGCTTCTATGTGCTGGACGGCGTGTGGAACGAGAACACCGGCAACATGACGCAGGAATCGGTAGTCCCGAACCCCGACTCCCTCGAAGAGGTGCGCGTGCTCCAGAACAACTTCTCCGCGCAGTACTCGCTCCTGGGCTCGTCGGTCATTCTCATGCAAACCAAGAGCGGCACGGCCAACTGGCACGCCGCGGCGTGGGAGTTCTGGCGCAACAACGATCTGAACACAAAGAACTACTTCTCGACCAACATTCCGCCCTACCATCAGAACATCTTCGGCTATAACGTGGGCGGCCCGGTGTTCATTCCGCATCACTATAACGCCGACCGGCAGAGGACCTTCTTCTTCTGGGACGAGCAGTTTGTGATTTTGCACGTGCCCAGCCAGAACACCAGCACCATACCCACGGCCCTTCAGTCCGCCGGCTGCTTCATTTCGCCGATTAGCGATCCGACGACGGGCGCCCTCTTCCCGACCTCGACGGGAGGCTCATGCCCCACGGGCTACTACCAGATCCCAAGCGGCAGAATCAACACCAGCTCAGCGGCGTACGTGGCAACCCTCTATCCGGCGCCCAACTACGTCCTCGCCGGCAATACCACCAACTACATCAATAACATGCCCCAGGTCACCGATCAGCGTGACGATGAGATCAAGATCGATCACAACTTCACCCCCAAGTATCACGCGCTGGGTGAATACCTGGACGAATACCAGTCGTACGCGCAGAATACGGAGAGCCCAGGGACAACTCCGATCAGCTCGGAGACGGACTTCACGCACAACAAACTGGCGCAGGTTTCGCTGACCCAGGCCCTGACGCCGAACATGGTGAACACCACCAACGTGGCCATGAACATCTTCCTTCTGAACCTGACCCTGGTAGGAAAGACGGACATCAGCCAGATACCGGGTTTCAATGAGACGTTCTTCTATCCCAACGGCCTCTATTCCAGCCGCACTCCGGTGGTGTCGTTCAGCGGCGGCATGGCGGGGCAGGGTATCCAGGCGGCCCGGCCCATCCCCCATGCCTCCGATCTGGACAATACGGTCACCGACAACTGGAGCTGGCTCAAGGGCAAGAACTACTTCACGGCGGGCCTAACCTTTGTCTGGAACACCAAGCGCCAGGTTTCGGGCCAGCAGACCAATGGAAATCTTTCCTTCAGCGGTCAATCCACTGCGCTCACCGCGGCGGAAAAGAAAGCAAATTCCGCCCTCTGCACCGGGACGCTTCCCAGCGGAGTAGCTGCTTCAGGCCAATGCAGCCAGGATGACTCGATGGCCGATATGCTCCTGGGCTACGTAGGCGGTTTTAGCCAGGCCAGCAACGCGCCTCACGGCGATATGCATGCCTTCTCTTATTCGCCGTACGCCGAAGACCAGTTCAAGGCGACCAAGAACCTGAGCTTGACCCTGGGCCTGCGCATTTACCACTTGCCCCTGCCCTACGGCGTGCCCAACTCCGAGACCAACTGGGACGCGGGAGTCACGCCAGGGAACATGTACAACAACCCATCCTACGTAGCCGCGAATGCGCCCACTGTGAACGAGTTCAGCGGCGCCACCAACCTCAAGTACCCCGCTACCTACAGCAACGGGATGCTTTACAACAGCGGCACGTCGGGCGGCTTGCCGGTAAACTTCTCCAACGCCCACACCTGGTACTTCGGGCCCGATGCCGGCTTCGCGTGGGATGTCTTCGGCAATGGCAAGACCAGCCTGCGCGGCGGCTACGGCATAAGCTACACGCGCATCTTCACCAACCAGGATTGCTCCTTCAATTGCATAGCCAATCCTCCCGTGTTCAGCAACCAGAACCTCTCGAATCTGGTACTCCCTTCAACCTCGAACTGGAACATCGTGGGAGCGGGCGGCAGCGCGAATACGGAAAGCGTGATATCGGTCACCGGGGGAGACTACCAGATCGGGGCCTCGCCGGCGGCCAGCTACTCGCTCGGAATCCAACATGAATTCCCATCCAACTTTATCGCCTCGGTAGTGGGAGCCGGAAGCCGTCTCCAGCATCTGGAGGCTACATGGAACTGGAATCAGCCGCCGTACTACACCAACCCGGCGACGGGCGTGTCCTACGACTACAATCCGCTCATAGCCATCAACGCCGCAAACAAGAACAAGGGCGACAGCTCGGCTTACTGGGCGCCTTATCAAGGTTACAACTCCATCACTGTCTATTCCACCCGGCTGTGGCAGGAGTGGAACGGCCTGGAGGCGCAGCTCAAGCATCCGGTGACGAAATCGCTCTATCTGGCCGCGGCTTACACCTGGTCGCACGACACCTCCAACTCTGTAGTCGACCCCTATAACCTCAACCGCTTCCACGGCAACAATGGCCTGAACTATCCTCAATCGATGAACGTCACGCTGCTCTACGAACTGCCGTTCTTCCAGCACAGCGGCAATGAATTCGAGAAACTGACCATGGGCGGATGGCGCATCAACGACATCTCGACCTTCCGCGCCGGAGGCTCGATCACGCCAGGCATAACCTTGACCAACGGGGGACTCACGGCGCGGCCGTTCGTGGTGCCGGGTCAGTCGACCAACGGGCCGAAGACCTGGAAAACCAGCGTCTGCGGCTCCACATGCCAGTGGTTCAACAAGGCAGCGTATATGGATCCGAGTGTTACGCCAGCTGACGCAACGCTGTATTATGGCTACTATGGCAACGCCCAGAACGGCACCATCCGCGGGCCGGGCCAGGAGATTTACAACCTGAGCCTCTTCAAGGAGTTCCATTTCTGGGAGAAGAACATGGTTGAGTTCCGCGCCGAGGCATTCAATCTGCTCAACCACACCAACCCCCAAAACCCAAATGCCTCTGTAGCCAACGCAAACGAGGCCAAGGTCACCAGCGCGTACGATCCCCGCATCATGGAGCTCGCGCTGCGCTACAAGTTCTAGTGCATTCGCGTAACGTCAAAAGGCGCTGCCTGCTACCGCGGGTGGCGCCTTTCCATTTTAGTCATTTCGTCAATCAACCAATGCGTCCCGGTTCCACCTTCGATCGACAGCGGCTTTTCGCATGTTGACCGGAGAACGCTCACGGAGTGAACACCATGTTTAGACAAGCTGGAGGTTGGCACACTTCCGGTTCGCTGAGCAATTCAACGCCGCGCCATAACCGCGCCATTCTTCTTGCCATCTTGTAAGTGATTGACAATAAAGGAACAATTGGTGCCGAAGAAGGGACTCGAACCCCCACACCCTTGCGAGTACGTGGACCTGAACCACGCGCGTCTGCCAATTCCGCCACTTCGGCACGGTACACGGATCCAGCGCTCTCCGCTGGACCGGCAGCAACTCTGAGTCTCGCAAATGCGGAACCTGGTGTCAACCGGCGCCCTTGTCCAACGCAAGTTGAGCCTGGAAGGACAATCACGCCGGGCCTGGCCGCCGGCATGTGTAAAGCAAGGAAGTTCAGGCCGGCGGCGACGGCTACCGCGCAGCGGGACACACGCACGATCTGAATCCCTCCGCGGAGTGATTCGACAACCCGCAAACGTATTGCGGCCAGACCAATCCGAGCAGAGGCGAAGCGTTGCCTGCAAAGAAGTTGCGAATGTAGTCGCGGCTGGATTCCGTCTTGGCGCCCGGATCGGCCTGGAACCCGGCGATCAGCTGGCTCACCGAAGCAGCTGAGAATTCGGCCTCGCGGTAAGTCTGCCCGTAATCGTACTCTTCCCTCCAGGTTGCATCCACGCCGGTCTGGTTCGACGCCGCGAAGACACGATAGTCCACCAGCGCCGCCGAAGAACGATCTACCCGGGCCACCGTGAACGACGGCGCATTCCCATCGATCGGCGAAATCGAAGGCACCATCTTGACCGCAACACTCTTCGTGGGCACTGTCCGCGGCACCCCATCCTCCGCCCTCAAAATGCGCACCTCATCCATGTGGGTGTGCGCGAAGATGGCCAATTCAACCACGTCGCTGAACTCGACCAGTTCGTCCGCCATCTTCTCGGAAGAAAGAAACATCTTCGGCCTCGCGTCGCCGCAAAGGTCGCGCATTTTGGTGACGGTCGCATGCACGTCGATCCCCGGCGGAATGTGGCCCATCACCCAGACTTTCTCTTTGTTGGCGCGGGCGCTGGCTAGTTGTCGCTCGAGCCACGCAAGCTGCTCGGCCGCTGCGGTGGTATCGGCCTTGCCCGCGCAAGTAGCGTACTTGCTCGACATGAACAGATCGTTCAAAACCAGCAGGCGCGCGTTGCGCACCGGAGCCGGAAGATTCACGCTGTAATAGCCGCCCTCAGAGAATCCCTTAAGCGAACTCATCCGTTCGGAGGAAGGATAGGCCGCCCCGGTAGCCTCGCCGCCAATCACGGAGAGAAACTCGCTGTGAGCGTCGAGCCGGTAGTCGCCGCAATCGGAGTCGTTGTTACCCAGCGCCACATAGACCGGCACGCCGGGAAGCGCGCCGCTCAATTCCTCGATCACATAGCCCACCGTCTTCTCAACAAATGCCCGGTAATCGCCCGGCGAGGCATGGGGAAACACCGCGCTGTACTTACAGTCGAATGCGTGCGCTATCAGATCGCCGCTGACAGTGGCGAAGATGGCTCCGTCTGCATAAGCGCGCACGGCTTGCATACTAGACTGGAGCAACGGGTAAGACGTATCTTCGCCGCGGGCATGGCAGGTCTGTTGGAGCGCCGCAAAACGCTGCGCGCGATCCGCGGACGGTGGCGCGGCCAGAATCGCCTTCCACTCGCCTGCGGGAGCAGCGGTCAACTGCGGAACCTTGGCGGGATCCCAGAACGGATCGAAATGAATGTCGCTCAGGAAGAGAACCGGAATAGTCTCCCTTTCTGCCCCGGCGGCCTGCGGAGTGGCCTGCGCGGCCGGTTGTTGTTGACTCGTCTCCGCGGGCTGGCTGCCTTGCGCGAGAACCCCGCCGCACGGCCAAAGCAACCAGGCCAGCAAGAAGCACTGCTCCGCAACGGCGCGGAAGCTGCCCACCGCTCCATTCTCCGTTCGATTCGCCTTCATTCCCGCTCCCTTGCTCCGCGCTCGACCTGCGCTCAACCATTCCAGTCGAGAATACCTCACGAGGAATCCCGGCTTCACGCGCCGCGCAGTCAAGAAGGAATTCCGATGCGGTCCCCAGCCCCCCATCTGCTAAAGTGAGGGGTGGTCCCTCGCTCAAAACCCTCTCTGGAAGAGGGTTCGGCGCAGCTTTCGGGGGGCTCGGATTTGAACCCCCATGCCTCACGACCTGCCAAAAGCCTACGACCCCACCGCCATTGAAGATCATTGGGCCGAGTACTGGGTGCGCGAGAAGCTCTTCGCCCAGCCCACACCTTCGTCAGCAACCGAGGTCGCCCAAAGGCTCGGAGCGCCCTCCGGCCCCGACGCCCAGTCGGCCTTCACCATCCTGCTGCCTCCGCCCAACGTGACGGGCAACCTGCACATGGGCCACATGTTCGAGCATACGGAGAGCGACATCCTCATGCGCTGGCGGCGCATGTGCGGCGACCGGGTTCTATGGGTGCCGGGCACGGATCATGCCGGCATTGCGACCCAGATGCTGGTGGAACGCCAGATTACGAGCGAAGGCTCCAGCCGCCAGCAGCTTGGCCGCGAAGCCTTCGTCGATCGCGTATGGGAGTGGCGGCGCCATTACGGCGGCGCCATCCTGGGCCAGATGAAGCGCCTGGGCGCGTCTGTCGACTGGCAGCGCGAGTACTTCACCATGGACGAAAAGCTCTCCGGCGCGGTGCGCGAGGCCTTCGTCCGCCTGCACGAGCAGGGGCTCATCTATCGCGGCGCTTACATCGTGAACTGGTGCCCCCGCTGCCAGACCGCCATCAGCGACCTGGAAGTGGTCTACGACGAGCACAAGGGCCATCTGTGGGAGATTCGGTACCCGGTTATTGACGCGGATGGTAAGGTCACGGCGGAGTTTCTAACAGTAGCCACGACACGCCCAGAGACCATGCTCGGCGATACAGCGGTCGCGATCCATCCCGAAGACGAGCGCTACCTGCATCTGCACGGCAAGAAGCTCCGCCTGCCGCTGATGGACCGCGAGATTCCCATCGTTCTCGACGAGTGGGTCAGCCGCGACTTCGGCACCGGCGCGGTCAAGGTGACTCCGGCGCACGACCCCAATGACTTCGCCATCGGCCAGCGCCACAATCTGCCCTCCATCAACGTTATAGACCCCACCGGCCACATCAACTCCGAGGGCGGCGCCTATGCCGGCCTTGACCGCTACGTTGCCCGCAAGAAGATTGTCGCCGACCTCGAAGCCCAGGGTCTCCTGGGCGCCATCAAGGATTACACCAACAACGTGGGCCATTGCGACCGATGCAAGACGGTGGTCGAGCCGCGGCTTTCAACGCAATGGTTCGTCAAGATTCAGCCGCTCGCCGACAAGGCCATCGCCGCCGTCAAGCCCGATGAAATGGGCAACAAGGCCATCCGCATTGTGCCGGAGCAGTATGAGAAGGTCTATCTCGAATGGATGAGCAACATCCACGACTGGTGCATCTCGCGCCAGCTTTGGTGGGGCCATCGCATCCCCGCGTGGCACTGCGCAAGCTGCCGCAAGATCACTGTGGCCCGCGTCGATCCTGTCGCTTGCGCCCACTGCGGCTCGGCCCAGATCACGCAGGAGACCGACGTGCTCGATACGTGGTTCTCCTCAGGTCTGCTGCCGGTTTCCGTCTTCGGCTGGCCAAACTTCGGCGCGCCAAATACCTCTGAAATGCTGGGTGCCCCAGGTCCCTCGCATTTGGGGACCTGGGAAGGCAGTGAAGACCGCGGCGACTTCGACGCCTTCTACCCCACCAGCCTGCTTGTTACCGGGTTCGACATTCTCTTCTTCTGGGTCGCGCGCATGATCATGTTCGGCTGCTGGTTCGCCGGCGACATTCCTATGCCCGACGGTTCAAAGCGCGAGTTGAAGGATTCGGTTCCGTTCCGCGAGGTTTATATCCACGCTCTGGTCCGCGACGCCAACCGCGAAAAGATGTCCAAGACCAAGGGCAACGTCCTCGACCCCATCGAGATCGTCAAGCAGTACGGGACGGATGCGGTGCGGTTCACGCTCGCCTCGATGGCTTCGCCCGGAACCGACATTGCCTTCAACGTGGCCCGCACCGAGGGCTACCGTGCCTTCGCCAACAAGATTTGGAACGCGGCGCGATTCATATTTATGAACGTGGACAAGGCGGCAGAGATTGGTATTATTGTCGATCCGGCAGCTCTCGGCGGGATGCCAACTGCACCGGATGATGCTCCGCTTGAAGACCGTTGGATCGTAGAAGCATTCCAAGGCGTTGCGGCACGAGTAAATGATTCGCTGAAAGGCTACCGCTACGATGAGGCTGCGAGCTATATCTACCAGTTCTTTTGGGGTAGCTTCTGCGATGCATACATCGAGATAGTAAAGCTACGTCTCGACTTCTCCGATGAGCCCAACAAGGCCCAGATTAAGGCAGCACTCTCGGTGCTGTTCGACGTTTTTGAGGCTTCGCTGCGTCTGCTCTCCCCGTTTATGCCGTTCATATCGGAGGAGATCTGGCATCAACTTTTTGAAGGTAATCCGCCGAAACGGTCGATCGCACTTGCTCAGTATCCGGTCATCGAAATTGACTGGCTAGAGCGTGCAAATCGAGGAAAGCACGATCCAATCCTTCAAATGGATCGCCTGTTAACCCTTAAGACCGAGTTGCTCTCACTGCGCAAGGAGATGGGGGTCGAAGAGAACGTATCTGTCCCCATCGTTTTGGGTTGCACTCCATTTCTCCGAGAGTTAATCGAAAGGAATCGCTGCTGGTTCCTTCGGTTAGCCAAAGTGAGCGAGATTAGGTATGACCAAAGTGCTGGTACAAATCGTCCAGAGTTCAAATGGCGTTTTGGAACTGACTTTGTAGTCGCGGTCATTTATGAGAAGCCCATCGACGTCGCCGCCGAGCGCGAGCGCTTGACAAAGGAGATCGCCAAGCTTGAGAAAGGACTAGCCGCCAATGAGCGACAGCTGGCTGACCCGAGGTTCTTGGAGAAGGCCCCGGAGCAGGTGGTCGATGGGCGGAAGAAGCAAGCCGCCGAGAAGCGCCTGCTGCTGGAAAAAGCCCGCGCGGCGCTCGAAAGCCTGAGCAAGAAAGGTTAGTTATGTCCTGTGATTGCGGTCAATGCCGGGAGCACTACAGAACCCTTGGAATCGGTTACGGAATCCCCACTGAATCGGAGATTGAAGATGCCTATCGGGAAGCAATCAAGCAATGGCATCCAGATCTATATGAGAATTTCGCCAGCTTGCGTGCCGATGCGGAAGAGCGATTCAAGCTGATTCAAGTTGCATACAGGGAACTGAAGGATCACAACGCAATCGGGGGGGAAGCGCCGGCCCAGAACAAACGGACAGAACCGCCGGCTCAGGGCGCTGAGGCGGGAGTTGTAAGTGAAAGGCCCGCGGAGACGCCGCCGATCTCATTTGACGGCGCACCCGGTTGCCTTGTTGCTCCGCATTTCACCTCAGAAGCGGAAGAAGTTATCGGTCGCTACGCGCGGAAACTCGGCTCGGCCGTTGCTATTGTCGATCTCACCGGCTCTCGATCGCAAACCCGCAGCTACGCCCAATTCTTTCTCCTCGCCGACCTTGGGATCATGGTGCGGGATGCGCAAAGCATCGTCTCGCTACTTTGGTACAAGGATCTGGGCGAGATCAACCTGATTCGCAGGCAAGAACCAAGCAAGCCAAGCATGTGGCAAAGCCTTGTCGGAGGTGTCTCCGGCAGCCAGCCTAAGTGCGTGCTTCAGATCGTCCGGAACAATGGAGCGCTCTTTTACTCGCTTGCCGGTCAGGTAGAGGACAGCGTCAAGACGGCTATTCATGACTTTCTTCAGCTCAAGAAGAGTCAATCGCATCCCTGAGAGTGCGAAAGGGGAACCATGGATTGGAAGAGCAGCCGCATCGACACCATGCTGGAGCAGGCCTTGCTGGAAGACAAGGCCGCGAGCGACGCCACCACCAACCTCACCATCGACCCCGACCTGCGCGCCACGGCCTCGATCATTGCCCGCCAGGAGCTGGTGGTGGCCGGCCTGGGCGCGGTGCCGCGCATCCTCGAAATCTTTGCCCGGCTCGACCGGCGGCCGCAGTCGCAGACCCGCTTCGAGGTCATCAGCAACCCGGAGATCTTCGACGGCGTGCGCGTCCGCGATGGCGCGGTATTGGCGGTCATCCGCCACAACGCCCGCGTGCTGCTCAGTTGCGAACGCGTGATGCTCAACCTCATGCAACACCTCAGCGGCGTCGCCACGCTGACACGGAAATACGTTGACGCCATTCACGGAACCCCGGCCCACGTGCTCGATACGCGCAAGACGGTGCCCGGCCTCAGGCTTCTGGAAAAATACGCCGTCCAGTGTGGCGGGGGAACCAATCACCGCATCGACCTGGCCAGCGGCATCCTCATCAAGAACAACCACATTTCGCTGGGCGGCGGTTTGCCCGCGGTGCTGACGCTGGCTCTTGAAAGGCGCAGAAAGGGCCAGCGCGTGCTGGTCGAGGTGCGCACCTTCGAGGAGCTTGAAGAGGCGCTCAAATTCGGCGCGGAGGCCATCCTGCTGGACAACATGACGCCCGATGCTGTGAAGCGATGCGTCGAGCGCATCAAGGAAGTGGCGCCGGGACATCCGCCGCAGGGCCAGCCCGCCAGCGAGCCCCAGGCGCGCTGGATTCCCACCGAGGCCTCCGGCGGCATCGTGCTTGAGAATATTCGCTCCTATGCCGAGACCGGCGTGGACTTCATCAGCGTGGGCGCTCTGACCCACTCGGCCAAGGCAGCCGATATCTCCATGAAGATCACCGCGGAGTGAGCGCCGTGTACGATCTTGACGCGCTCGAAGCCGCTCTGGCGGGAACCGTCTTTGCCGACAAGCTGCATTTTTCTTCGGTCACCGATTCCACCAACACCGATGCGCTTGAAGCCGCGCGCGCCGGTGCTGCCCACGGCTCGGTCTACCTGGCCAATGAGCAACTTGCCGGGCGCGGGCGCGGCGATCATGAATGGCGCTCGCCCGCCGGCGAAGGGCTTTATTTAAGCGTGCTGCTGCGCCCGCCCATGCCCGCCCGGCGCCTTCCGCTCTTGCCTCTGGCCGCAGGACTTGCCGCCGCCGAAGCGATTCGCGCAGCCTCCGGACTTGCGGTTGACATGCGCTGGCCCAACGATCTGCTGATCGGCCAACGCAAGGCGGGCGGCATCCTGGTCGAATCCAAAACCGTGGCCGGCAAGGTTGCCTTTGCGGTCGTGGGCATCGGCATCAACGTCCATCAGCGCGACTTTGCCGATGGATTGCCCACGCCTGCCACTTCTCTCGATCTGGAGGCGGACCGGCATATTCATCGCCAGGACTTGCTCGTCTCCCTGCTAGAATCGCTGCAGCGTGAGGCGCTCGGGATGCTCGATCCGGCGGCGGCAAGGGCGATTCCACGCCGCGTGGAAGAGGCTTCGACGTGGGTGCGCGGCCGTCAGGTCGAGGTGCATGGCCCGCAAGCCTGCGCGGGCGTTACAGTCGGGTTGGACGAACGCGGATTCCTGCTGGTGCGCACCGATGCCGGACTGGTGACGGTGCGCACCGGCGGGATTCGCGCCGCGGAAGTGAGCTAGAAGATGCTGCTTGCTCTCGATGTGGGCAATACGAACACGGTGCTGGGCCTCTACCGGCTGGATGGCGAAAAGCCCGAACTCGCCGCGCACTGGCGCGTCACCACTCACCGCAGCCAGACCGCGGACGAGTACGGCGTACTCTTTGTGAATCTCTTCGAGATGAACGGCATGGCTCCCCGTCAGGTGCAAGCCATCATCATCTCCTCGGTGGTGCCGCCCGTCGAGTCCACGCTGCGCCAGGTCTGCGAAACCTACTTCCACGTTCAGCCGTTGTTTATCGAGCCGGGCATCAAGACCGGAATGCCTGTGCTGGTGGATAACCCCTCCGAATTGGGCGCGGACCGGCTCGTCAACGCCATTGCCGCCTTCGAGCGCTACGGCGGCCCCTGCATCGTGGTGGACTTCGGCACGGCCACCACCTTCGACGTGATCTCGGCCAAGGGCGAGTATCTGGGCGGGGCCATCGCTCCCGGCCTGGGCATCAGCGCCGATGCGCTCTTTTCGCGCGCCGCGCGCTTGAGCCGTGTAGACATCAAGCGCCCCGCCAAGGTCATCGGCACCAACACCGTTACCCACCTGCAAACCGGCCTGTACTACGGCTACATCGGCCTTGTGGACGGCATTCTGGAGCGCATCGTCGCCGAACTGGGCGCAAAACCGAGGGTGATCGCCACCGGCGGCCTGGCGCGGCAAATCTCCGAGGACTCGCGTTTTGTCTCCGAGATCGACGACATGCTCACCCTCGATGGCCTGCTGATCCTCTTCGAGCGCAATCGCGCGCCGCGCCCGCGAGGCAAGGCGCATTAGTTCTGGTTTTGCTAGGGGTCCGAAACTCCAGATCGGGTGATTCGAAGTGAGCTCCACCAAACTCAACACGCGAAGAATGACGACGGCCTCGATCCTCGGGATCCTCCTTTCGTTCTCCAATCTCAGCGGGACTGGGTTTGGTCAAGATTCCCCTCGACTGCAAGCTGCGATGATCCAAGCGGAGGTGATGAGCGTTCATCCGAATCCGAGAGACCACTCAGATTTGCTCGTTTCAGTGCGAATCACGATCCGCGCAGGCAAACAAACGCTCGTGATTCCAAACTGCGCAACACCTGGAGTAAATGAGAATTGTTTTTGTTTGGCAAGAGTGAAGCGGACAAATGGCTGGAGTCTGATCGGCGGGTGGGCTGAGGAAACGCCCGATGCCGGGAGGAATCCGAACTGGCATCTTACGACGATCAATCCCGATAGTGAGATGTCCTTCTTGTCTGGGTTCAGCGCGAACTTTCTTCGCGTACATGCCGGCGAATCCCTACAGGTTGGCTTTGAGGTTTGGCCGAACGCAGAATCGACGAACGATTGGAAGAAGGCAACGATCTTAGTGTCTCCGCCCTTTGAATTCCCGCCCGCGAAGAATTGAGGCTTCAGGTCCATTTTTGTGCTCAACTACTTCAACTACTTCACCGAGATCGAAGAGCGCTTCCAGCAGCGGCGCGGGTCGCTGCTGCTGCTCTCGACGCTCGACTGGGCGCTGATCGAGACCTGGCGCGAGGCCGGCATTCCGCTGGACGCGGTCCTGCGCGGCATCGACGCGGCCTTCGACAAGTACGAGGCGCGGCAGAAGCGCGGCCGGATGCGCCGCATCAACGGCCTGGCGTGGTGCGCGCAGGCGGTGATGGAGGC
Source organism: Occallatibacter sp. (assembly GCA_050014575.1). Classification (GTDB taxonomy): domain Bacteria; phylum Acidobacteriota; class Terriglobia; order Terriglobales; family Acidobacteriaceae; genus Telmatobacter. Next base: position 107,840 of record JBEKDB010000004.1, read on the forward strand.
CGCCGAAGAGCTGCGCGAGGCCGCCGCCGGCACGGCCACCGCGCCATCCGGGAGCCGCGAGTCGGGCTTTGAGCGGGAGCGAGTGGCTGCGCATCTTGAGTCGGCGGCAACGGCTCTGGACGCAGCCAGCGTCGCTACCGAAGCCTGCGCGGCGACCGCCGTCCGCCTGCGCCAACTGGCCGCCGAAGCCCGCGCCGCCGCCGATTCGGAGGGCGCTGCGGCCCGCGCGAGCGTCCAAGCCGATGATCACGCTGCCACGCAAGACCTCGAAGCCTTGGAGCGCACCCTTACCGTCCTCGAAGACAAGCTCTTTGCCGCCCTGACCGCTGCCGCGCCGGAGGAGCTCCTGGTCGCGCTCAAGGAGCATGCCGCCCGCGAGCTGGCGCCCTATCGCAGCCGCATGGGCGCCGTGCAGTTGCGCCAGGTGGAGCGGCAATTCGTCCAGAAGCAACTGCTGGTTCATTACAGCCTGCCGCGCCTGAGCCTCTTCTACATGAGCCAGCAATGAAACCGCCCAAGCGACAATCCGCCGCAGTTTCCCACCCTAGCCGCAAAAACAAGAGCGCGGCGAGGGTGGGGCACCCACCTCTTCCGGCGACCGAGCCACATCTTGTCGAAATCGAAAAGCCCATTTACGGCGGCGCATTCCTCGCTCGTCTCGAAGGCAAGGCCGTCTTTGTGCCGCTCACCTTGCCCGGCGAGAAGGCGCGGGTGCGCATCGTCGAGGACAAGCGCGGTTACGCAACCGCCGAAGCGGAAGAGATCGTCGCCGCCTCTTCGAACCGCATTGTGCCCGCCTGCCCCCACTTCGGCGCTTGCGGCGGCTGCCACTATCAGCACGCAAGCTACGAGGCGCAACTGGCCTTCAAGCAGGCCATCCTGCGCGAAACGCTGGAGCGCGGCGGCGTGACCGCGCCGGTCGAGATCGGGATGCTGGCCGGTAAACCTTGGCGCTATCGCAATCGCATCCGCCTGGCCTTCGATGCATTCGGAAACCTCGGCTACCGCGGCCGCCGCTCGCACGCGGTAGTACCGATAAGCGAGTGCCCCATCGCCGCGCCGTTGCTGGTCAACGCCGCCACAGCCGCCGCTGAAGTTGCTCGCCACTTTGTCCCGGCCTTGCGGCTCACTGAGATTGCACTCTTCTGCGATGCCGAAGAATCATCACTGCTGGCCAGCTTCTTCGTCTCCAGCGCCGGTCACCCCGGCCCGGCAAAGGTCAGTGCCGGCTTCGGCGAATTCGCGATTGCGCTAAGCGAGCGGATTCCCGAACTCAAAGGCGCTGAGTTTGTGGCCGAGGGCCGCGCGAATGAGAAACCCCGGACCATCAAGCAATGGGGCGCGACCTCCCTCACTTATCGCGCCGCGGGCTTCGACTTCCGCGTCGACCACGGCGCCTTCTTCCAGGTGAACCGCTTTCTTATCGATGCCCTCGTCGAGCGCGTCGCCGTCAACCACACAGGCGAGCTCGCCTGGGACCTCTTCGCTGGCGTCGGCCTCTTCGCCCGCCGGCTCACGGTCAGCTTTGCCCGCGTGGCCGCCGTCGAGTTCGCGCCCGCCGCAACCCAGGCGCTCGCAGCCAACCTCAAGGGGACGACAGGAACCGCTGTTCGATCCACAACCCTCGATTTTCTCCGCCGCAGCCGCAAGGGCCAGCGCCCCGGCCTCGGCGTTCCCAGCTTTGTCGTTGTGGACCCTCCCCGTACCGGCCTGGGCGCGGAGATTGCCGCGCTGCTCGCTGAGATCGCCGCGCCCGCGCTGGTCTACGTCTCCTGCGACCCGGCAACCCTGGCCCGCGACCTCCGCGCGCTCATCGGCGCGGGCTACGCGATCCAATCCATCGCCCTCGCCGACCTCTTTCCGCAGACCTTCCATCTGGAAACAGTGGTCGAGTTGCGCCGCTCCTGATAGGCTTGACCCCCATAGAACCTTTGCAGGTTTCAGGCGCGATGCAAACCGGCTCGATCACCTCCGGCCAAATCCCCAACAGCCCTGCCTCGGCGGGCCTGAGCGCCGTCCCGCTCTTCCATGCCGCGTGGCTCTTTGCCGCCGGCATTGCCGCCGCCCATTGGCTCTGGCTGCGGCCCAGTCTTGTGCTGGCCGCGCTGGCGCCGATAGCCGCGCTCTGCTGCGTGGCTGCCTGTCGCGGCGGCCGCACGCAACGCATCTCGTGGCTGCCGCTCGCGGTCTTATGGCTTCTGCTGGGCGCATGGTGCGCTGAGATGGAACCGCAGCCGGCCCCAGCGCCCGCGCTGGCCGCGCTCTCCGACGGCCTGCTGCGCTCCGTCGAAGGCATTGTGGTGGATGCCGGTCCCGTCCGCGGCGAGATCGAGCAGAACCTGAACGATAGCGATTCTGCCCAGCCCGCTCCCACCGCACTTCTTCAGCAACCCTCGCAGCGCATCGATCTACGCGTCTCCTCGCTTGAAGTCGTCACCGACGCCGAAGATGCGCAGGCCCCAATCGCGGGCGGCGTGCGCCTCACCGTTCGCTGGCCGGCCCCAGCCGCGTCAATATCGGCCGTCTCAAGCTCGACCGTCTCCAATTCAGCCCTTTCTAACGCGGCCGTCTCTAGCCCGCAGCCCTTCCATTGCGGCGACCGCCTCCGCGCCGTCGTGCGCTTGCTCCCGCCGGAGGTCTACCACGACCCCGGCGTCTGGAGCCGCCAGGATTTCCTCCTCGATCAAGGCATCACCTCCACGGCCACGGTCAGCATCGATCGCACCGACCGCCTTGGCTCTTCCCCCGGCAATTTCCTCGCCTGCCGCATCGGCGGCCTGCAGCACGCCTCCAGCTCCCGCCTGCTGGCGTTGCCCGCGGCGATGCGCCGCCTGCCCGCACCGTTGCGCCTTACGCCGGACGACGCCATCATGCTGGCCGCCATGGTCACCGGCGACCGCACCTACTTGACCCACACCCTCCGCGTCGGCTTCGAACGCACCGGCTCCTTTCACATGCTGGTGGTCTCCGGCTTCCACCTGGCCATCGTCGCCGGATGCATCTTCTGGGTGGCGCGCCGCCTGCGCCTTCCCCGCGTCCCCGCCACCTTCCTCACCATCCTGGCCTCCTTCGCCTACGCGCTCTTTACCGGCTTCGCCACGCCCGTGCAGCGCTCCCTCTGGATGGTCACCCTCTACCTGCTCGCCCGGCTCCTCTACCGCGAGCGCAGCCCGCTGAACACCATCGGCTTTGCCGCGCTCTGCCTGCTGGCCGTCAGCCCGCGCAGCCTCTTCGACGCCAGCTTTCAGATGACGCTGCTCGCCGTGGTCGCCATCGCCGGCGTCGCCGCTCCGCTGCTCCAAAGCACCCTCCACCCCTACGTCACAGCCACGCGCGACCTTCGCCTCGTCGCCATCGATTCCAAGCTCGCCCCGCGCCTTGCCCAGTTCCGCGTCACGCTACGGATGGTCGCCGCTGCTTTTCGGGCTGCTATCCATAGACGATGGTCGAGCCGCATCGCATGGCGTTTCTTCCCCTGGACAGTGCGCCTCCTGCTCCGCATCTTCGAGCTGATGGTCGTCTCCTGTGTGGTGGAACTGGCCATGGCCTTGCCCATGGCCGTCTACTTCCACCGCATCACCGTCTTTGCCCTACCGGTGAACGTCTGCATCCTGCCGCTGCTCGTGATCCTGATGCCGGCCGCGCTGCTCACGCTCCTGGTCGCTCTCATCTGGCCCTCCGCAGCCGTCGTTCCAGCCGTCTTGGTCGCTCTGCCGCTTCACTTCGGCGTCGGACTGGTGCGCCAATTCGGCTCGTTTTCTATTGGAGATTTCCGCATTCCCGCGCCGCTTCCCTGGCAATCGGCCGCCTTCTGCGCCCTTTTTGCGGCGTCCATCGCTCTGGCTTCATGGGCTGCTTCGCAGCGGGGCCGGTGGCCGCGCCGCGCCGCCTGGGTTGCCCTGCTGCTTGCCGCCCTCGCCGCCGTGGTCCCGCGCCCGGTCGATCACCCCCGCGACGCCTTGCTCATGGAGGCCATCGACGTGGGCCAGGGCGATTCGCTGCTTCTCATCACCCCCGACGGCAAGACCCTGCTCATCGACGGCGGCGGTTTTGGCGGCGGCCCGCATCAGGCTCCCCAGGACTTCGATATCGGCGAGGAGGTTGTCTCGGAGGCGCTCTGGTCGCGCGGCATCCGCCATCTGGACGCGGTGGCGCTGACCCACGCCCACTCCGACCACATGGGCGGCCTGCCCGCCGTACTGCGCAACTTCCATCCCGCCGAATTGTGGGTGGGCCACAACCCCCGCTTCGGAGCCTACAACGCGCTGCTCGACGAGGCCGCCGCGCTCCACGTCCGCCTCCGCACACTCCACTCGGACGATGCCTTCTCTTTCGGCAACACTCAAATCGACGTTCTCGCGCCCTTCCCCGACTACCAGCCCGGCCCCGAACCCGCCAACAACGACTCGCTGGTGCTGCACATGGCCTACGGCGGAACGTCCGTGATGCTCGAAGGCGACGCCGAAGCTCCCATCGAAGAAGCCATGCTCGCCGAGCGCGGCCTCGAGAGCACGCTGCTCAAGGTAGGCCATCACGGCAGCATCACCTCCACGCGCCCCGAGTTCCTTGCCCGCGTGGCCCCGCGGTGGGCCGTCATCTCCTGTGGCCTCCGCAACCGCTACGGTCATCCGCGCCAGGAGGTGCTCGAAGAGTTGCAAGCCGCCCACATCCGCACCTTCCGCACCGACTTGAACGGCGCCACCTGCTTCCTTCTCGACGGCAAGACCACCGCCCTCGACCCCGACTGCGGCTGGCGGCAAGCGCCATGAATCCCCTGTTCGGATCGGTGGGCCGGGGCTGGTAAGCCGGGGTTTTGACCCCAACGAAAAAGGCCCGGCAAGTCAACGGCGGCTCTAGCCTCTGAGGCATGCCTTTCGGGGGTTCCGCCCAAAGTCACGCCTTTTTCGGTCGCCTGTTTCGGGCTTTCAAAACCTCATCCGCAACCCCACCTGAATCTGCCGCTCGCGATAGAAGTCCGTGGCATTCACATTCAGCGGCTGGCCGAAGGCTGTGGTGTTGGCCTTGACGATCGTTCCGTTTGTCTCTGTGACCGGGCCGGTCATGAAGTTCAGAGTGGGAAGCCCGCCTGAGGGGTTGCCAGGTTCGAGATAATAGCCGGTCGTCTCCAGCTCCGTCACGTTCTGGTGGTTGAAGAGGTTGAAGCTCTCGGCCAAGAGTTCCAACTCGCGCATGTTCCCGAGGTCGAAGTGCTTGCCCACGCGCATGTCGGCCTTCCAGGTGGAGGGATAGCGGTAAGTGTTGCGGCCAATGTTGTAGTTACTGCCATCGCTTCCGAGGCCGTACATCCGGTTGGCGCCTCCGGAGCCGTTCATTCCCGGCCCCAGGCCAACGATGGCTGTGCCGGTGGATGTGAACTCTTTCGCCAGCGAGCCCGAGGTGCGCATGGTATAGGGCAGCCCGCTGCGGAAGTTCCCGATCCCCGAAACCATCCATCCATTCGCAAGCCACCCAGCCAAATTGTGGAACTTCCATGGGGCTTCATAAATCACCATCGCTACGGCTGAGTGGCGCATATCCAGATTGCTGGTTCCGTACTCCTTGCTGAAGTCTGCCGGGTCCAGCACGTCGCTGCCGGCCACCAGCGTACTCTCGTTAGGGTTCCAGTCCATGGCGTGCGAGTAAGTGTAGTGGGCGTGAAGGCTCAGCCCGCGGCGGCCATACCGCGTTACTTTGAGCATCGCCGCTTCATAAGTCGAGTTGGCCCGGCTCATGATCTCCGTGATCTGTTGGTAGTCGGGATTCAGCCGCCCCGCAAAGCCCGTCGGCGAGTTAGCTGACGGCCACGACGCATAGAAGGGAACCGTAATCTGCATTGCCTTGATAGGTCCGATTCCTGTGCCGTCCGCGACTCCATAAGTAATAGTTCCCGGATTCACCTTGGGATCGAAGTTGGTGTCGATGGAGATAGGCAGCCTGCGCCCCAGACTTACCATCGCTCCGGCGGTCAGTTGCACACGGCCGGGCAAAGTCTCTTCCACGGCCGTGACGGCCTGATTCACCTCGGGATTGCGGAAGTTGGGCGCAAACTCGACCGCTCCCGGCTTGACCACGCTTCCCGGCGGTCCGGTCGGCACATAAGGAAACGGCGGCGCGCCGCCCGCGTTCAAATTGTCCGTAGGCCGCAGGACGAAGCTCAGATCGCCGTTGGGGCTGCCGGTCTGGATCAGCGCCGTCTCTACAGTGGCGTTCTCCACGCGCCCGAAATACATCCCGTAGCCCAGGCGCAGCACCGGCCAGTGCGTCTCGCTGTTTCCCACGGCCAGGCTAACTCGCGGACCCCAGTTATTGCCCAGGCTGGGCAGCTTTTCCGTCAGCGGAAGCTCAGGATTGTCCAGCTTGGCGATCGGCGGCGGCAACTGCTCCCGCTCCCAGCGCAAGCCGGCGGAGACAACGACCAGCTTGTGCGGCTGCCACTGCGCGGTCGTAAAGCCGGCCCAGTCGTTGGTGCTTAGGTGCCAGACGGCCGGCCCGATAACTTGCGTGTAATGGGAGTAACAAGGGAGATAGCCAAGCCCGCGCACAGTGCCCGCCGGGTCCGTCCAGACCTTGCCCGTCTGGTCGCAGTTATGCTGGTCATAGGGGTTGAGCTGGCCGGAAATCCCGTATTTCTGGAAGACCAGCGCATCGGAGATGAAGTTCTCCACGTTGGAGTAGGTATAGGTTCCGGTCTGGTTGCGCAGCAGGCTGGTTGCGTCGAAGTTATGGCTCAGATCGAAGCCGGCCTTCACCAGCAGGCTGCCTCTTATCCAGTCCACCGACTCTTGCGCCTGGTAGAGCCGTTCGTCGGGATAACTCCCCTGCCCGAAGCGCGAGGGGTTGCCGATGGTAAAGCCGTAGCGATTGTCCACCACGATCTGAGGCAACTGGCCCCACGCGCTTCCTGCGAGGAAGGTCTTCTCAAAGTCGGAAGGAGTCTCCGGCCGCGCGCTCAGTATGTTGCGCCCCACTGAGCCTTGAGTTACAACCAGAAGATTGGGGGTGAGGAATGCCTCCCAGCGGCCCAGCAGCCACTCCTCGCTGGCATTGCTCGAGCCAAAGCTGTGGTTGCCGTAGTTCTCCGAAACCCGCGTCAACCCTCCGCCCGGCGAGTTCCATGTGGCGCCGATCCCTTCCAGCGTGAAGCGGTGCCGCTCCGCCGCCTGCCAGTCGAGGCGCGCAAAGCCGGTCCACTGCTGGGCCGTGCGCGGAGCCGGACCGAGCAGCCCGGCGAGCGTCTCCAGCATCGGCGAATAGGCCGTTAGGCCTTCCGCCACCGGGTTCGCGCTCGGCAACCCCAGCCGCGCACTCAGCACCTGCAACTGGTCGTTCGAGGGCTGAGCGAAGAACCCGGTGAGGGTTGGAGTGCACGGGCTGCCGGGCGGGCATGAGCTTACAGGCTGCAAAAGGTAGGGATGCTTCACCATGGCCAGGCCCGCATCGTTCCGGTGGTAACTATCCAGCGCCCCAAACCAGAAGAGCTTATCCCGCCGTATCTGGCTGCCCAAGCCCACGCCCCAGACCGTCTCGTGGTCCGGCGGCGTATAGGACTGCGGCGGGCCGCTTTGTCCGCTTGAATATTGGAAATTATCAAAGACCGGGAACTGCGTAAGGTTGAACGGCGCAAGCGGCGTGACCTCCGAGGTCTCTGTTATCCACTGCGAAAACGGGTTCTGCGCGCCCCAGGTGTTCTGGCGATCGAACAGAAACCCCTGGCCGTGCAGCCCATTGCCGCCGCGCTGGGTCTCCACGTTCATGCGCCCGCCTGCGGCTCGCGCTCCCGCGGCCTCCACGTTGCCGGCCGCCGTTTCGACCTCGCGGATCGCCGCCTCAGCCACGGCCGCTCCGTGCCCGCCGGTCCAGGCCTGCCCCATACCGTTCTGCTCAGCCCTGCCCTGCCCATTCGCGCCCGGCCCCGACGACTCAGGCCCGGAGCCGCCCGAGCCTCCAAAGGCCAGCCGGATGCTGGCGCCATCCACCGTGTTTTCGACCGGCTCCTGGCCCGCGCCGCGCAGCGAGGTTTGCGACGCGCCGCCCGCCGGGGTGGCGGCCGTGGGCGCTTCCAGCACAAAATCCTGCCACCTCCGCCCGCTCACCGGCAGCGCCTGCAACTGAGCAGCGCTGACCGTTGTGGTCACCACCGGAGCCACGGGATCGACGAGTTGAGCGGCGGCGTTGGAAATCTGCCGCGCCGCAGCCGGCCAGGGCCGTCCAGGCAAAGGCAGAGAAAGCAGCGGCTCCGCAGCCACCGTGGCAATCAGTACAGGCGTCACAGGCGCAAGAATCGGCTGCGCGCCATCCGGCCATCGCCGCCCGCCTAGAGAAAGCTCCCGCAAAGGCTCCGCAACCACCGTTGCATTCAAAGCCTGAGTCACAACCCCAGGCTTATCGCGCAACTCCTCCGGCATGCGCTGCCCGCTGAGAGAAAGTGCCTGCAAAGGCTCCGCAACCACCGTCGCTGCCAGCCCCGGCGTTACAGTCGCGGGCATCTCCCGCGCCGGCTCCGACAGCCTGCGCCCACTCACAGCCAGTTGCTGTTGCGGCCTGGCTGCTGCCGGCGGGATCTCGGCCGGCGTTGCCGGCGCAAGCTCGTGCGACGCAACCTGGACAGAGTTGGCTGCAGGAATCTCAAACTCAATCGCCGTCTGCACGCGCGATTCGTGGCCAGCGGCCACAAAGATGCCCTCCACGCTCCCCCGGCCCAGTTGCGCGCTCTCGGCCTCCAGCGTGTACTCGCCCGTGTCCAGCCCGGAAAAGCGGTATGCCCCATTCCTGGCTGTGGTGGTGCGCGCCTCCGCGCCGGTGGCCTCGTTGCGCACAACCACCGTAACCCCATTCAGCGGCTCCGAATGCAGATCGGTGAGCTTGCCCGCGATCACCCCGCCCGGACCGCTCTCCAGGCCGCTCGCAGCCCCGCTCCCCCTCGAATGGTCCAGAGCATTCTGCGCCGCGGCAGCCTGCCCCAGGCCCGCAAACCCGCAGAGCACGGTCACCGCCAGCGCCTTGGTCCAACTTCGTTTTGCCCCTGCCATCGAGACACCCGCTCGCGGCAGACCACAGGGAAAACGCCTGATACGCTTACTTTCCGTCCCGCTCTACCGGCAGGTGCGGATGGGGCACAATCGCTGGGCGAATCCTCGCGCTCTCAAAAACCAGAGATTCCGCGGCGCCACCAGCCTGGAAACGGCAGCAATGCTTCTAGCCCGAAAAGGAACATCTGCTTGCAACCGCCCCAAACGCCCAAAAGGGAACTTGCAAACGATTCTAAGCCCGATTCGGTAAACTGGAAAGACGGCATCACGGATTTGTCCCCGCCAGTGAAAGCTGGCGGCCTGATTCCCCGATCTCCGACCCCTGGTCCTTCATGTTCATCGATGAAGCAAGAATTCGCGTCAAGGCCGGCGACGGCGGCAACGGCTGCATGGCCTTCCGGCGCGAGAAGTTTGTCCCCAGGGGCGGGCCCTCCGGCGGCGACGGCGGCCGTGGCGGCGACGTCCTCATGGTCTCCTCGCAGCGCCACAACACCCTCATCCACTTCCGCTACAACCCCGAGCACAAGGGTCAGCGCGGCCAGCACGGCATGGGCTCCAACTGCACCGGTCTCGACGGTGAGTCCGTCATCCTCCAGGTTCCTGTCGGCACAGCCCTCTACGACCAGGAGACCGGGGAGCTGGTCCACGACTTCCAGTTCCCCGACGAGCAGGTTGTCATCGCCAGAGGCGGGCGCGGCGGACGCGGCAACCAGCACTTCGCCACCAGCACCCATCAGGCCCCGCGCGAGCACGAACTGGGACGCCCCGGCGAGGAACGCGCCTATAGATTGGAGCTGAAGCTGCTGGCCGACGTGGGCCTGGTCGGCTATCCCAACGCCGGCAAGTCCACGCTCATCGCCCGCATCTCCGCCGCCAAGCCGAAGATCGCCGACTACCCCTTCACCACCCTCGAACCCAACCTCGGCGTAGTCACCGTCGGCGAAGCGCCCAACGGGGAGTCCTTCGTCGTGGCCGACATGCCCGGCCTCATCGAGGGCGCGCACCTCGGCTCCGGACTCGGCACCCAGTTCCTCCGCCACATCGAGCGCACCCGCCTGCTCGTCCACCTGGTCGACGTCTCCGATGCCTCCGGCCGCCCAGATCCCGTGGAGGACTTCAAGGTCATCAACAAGGAGCTGGCCAGCTTCACGAGCAGCCCGACCGGCCAGGAGTTCGACGGCTTCCAGGGCAGCGCCGGCGAGCAGCCCGAGCCCAACCACCCCCTGGCCCAAAAACCCATGATCGTGGCTGCCACCAAGGTAGACAGCGCCAACCCTGAGAAACTCAAGAAGCTGGCAGCCCACATCAAGCGCCGCAAGCTGGAGTTTCACGCCATCTCGGCCGTCACCGGGCAGGGAATCGAAGAGTTGAAGTGGTCCCTCGCCCGCCACCTGCGGCCCGGCAAGGATGAGGCAGCCAGCATTCCGGAACTTGTTTGATGGCGACGACAATCTTCAAGATGACTGGACCTCGTTCCTCTTGACTTGCTTCAGGCGCGAGCGGCGCTCCGGCGAAATCCCAGGTCCCAAAAGCGGGACCTGGGGCACCCGCCCGCGGTCTTATGATGGCTCAGATGCAGGCTTTCCGCACTATTTCTTAAACAGCTCGGCGTGTCCGCAGTAATCGCAAATAGAAGCGTACAAGACTATCTCCTGTTCATGCACCGGGCCGCCAAATGGGCGATAACCCTTCAATTGGTAATTCCTACCGTTAAACTGGTACATACCCTTCCCGCATACTCCACAAAGCCAGGTGCTTGCGCCTTCGGACCTGTGTCCAGCTCTGACCTTAAGGAATGAAATCAAGTCCTGTACATCAGCAAGCAGCTCCGTTGCGGAGCCGTTGCATTGGCTTGAATCCCGAACGATCCGTCTGGCAAGGATTCGCTTGTTCACCAGGGGCATTGTAGGATCACCTGGGAAAAGTCCCTCCAGGTTATTCTCGTCCCGATTATATTCCCAGAATGGGAAGCCGTTTTGTCCGGCAATCATCGACCATAAAACCTTGGCGAGCGGGAAAATGTCAAGGGATGTGCTGACTTTACTAAGTTCTAATTTCTCTTTCTTATATGCCCAAGGGGCCATCCACTCGTGGCTGCCTACGCGCTCATAGGTCTCAGTCAATCTATCGCTGCCCGGCTGGAAGAATACGATCCCAAAATCGCCCAATACCAACTTGCCAGTCGACGTCACAAATATGTTCTCGGTCTTTATATCCCGATGAATTGCTCCCTCGTCATGAATTCTGCACACAGCATCTACCAGAGGCTCAAATGCCTCAAGAGCCTTGAGCGGGTCGCCTCTGAAAAGCCCCAAATGCTTATTCAGCGTCCCGCGTTCGTGATACTCCGTCACAATGAATCGGTCGGCTACGTTTGCGTGTAGCAACCTCAGGATCCCCTGATGAGCTTGAAGGGCCCTTAGCGCCTTCACCTCTGCTTCAAGTCTTCCGACGGCCTTTGCTTCTTCGTCCTTGTTGTCAGACGGAATTATGAACTTCTTCAACGCACCAAGGCTCCCTGCTGGGTCAGGTCCTCCTATTTGCGCCAAGCATTCTGCGAGCTCCGTATAGTCAAATCTGCCGTGACCAACGGAAAGGAGCATGGCTTTGGCCAAGTCCGCACTTTTGCTTCTCTTACCCACGCGTTCCGGGGAGCGGACTAAATAGACTTCCCCCTGCCCACCTTTACCAAGCATCCTTTCGCGCTGCGAGTTATTCTCGTCGCGCAACGGCTCCCATCCGTCGTACATTTGCATGTGGATGCGTCCTCCAAACGCCCATTCTAAAGTAGCATAGGAAGGCTAGTTGTGCTTGCCCTTCCACTCTTCGTAGGGGCCTTGGAAGTCTTCGATGCCGCGCTCGTCGAAGTGCCAGAGGCGGGTGGCTACCTCGTCGATGAGGTCGTGGTCGCGGGTGACTATCGGGACCGTTCCCTCATAGCGCTGGAGGGCGATGTTGAGGGTATCGATGGCTTCGAGGTCGAGGCGGTTGGCGGGCTCGTCAGCTTCCCGTCCAGGTCCGCCGGGTTGCCGGTCGTCTATAATGGCAGAGAATCGCGTAGATCGAGAAGTGCGCATCCGCGGCAGATGCCTGCCCCATGCAGCCGAGCCCGAACTGGCCCGCGCCTGCCGGGCAGGGACCGCCGCGCCGCGCATAGAGAGTTGAAGGTTCAAGTCCAACCATGATTCGTTTCCTGCAACAGAAAGACAGCCGCATCATCAAGGCGATCTTCGTGGCCATCATTGGCGTTGTTTCGGTGGGCATGGTGGTCTACCTGATTCCCGGCCTTACGGGGTTGGGAGCCTCATCCGCCAACACCTATGCCGTGATTTACCCCCACTGGTACAGCAAGTTTCTGTCCTCGGGCGTGACGGTGACCCAGGAGGAGGTGGAGAAGGTTGCCCGCCAGCAGATGGCGCGGCAACGCTACCCCGACAACGCGGCAATTCTGGGGATGGTTGAGAGGCAGGTCGGCCAGCAACTGGAGGAGCAGGGGATTGTGCAGCTGGAGGCGGAGAAGTTGGGCATTCAAGCCACCGGCGACGATGTGATCCAGCTTCTGCGCAGCGGCCCGAACGGGCAGGTTCTCTTCCCCAATGGCCAGTTCATCGGCGAAGAGCGGTACGCCGCCATGATCGCGGAGAGCCGCAACCAATCGGTCGCGGAGTTTGAAGAGGGAGTGAGAACCCAGATCGTCCTTCATCGCCTGGAGTCGCTGATCACGGCCGGGGTGACGGTGAGCGACCAGGAGGTCCGCGACGAGTATCGCAAGAACAACATCAAGATCAAGTTCGACTACGCGGTGATCTCCGCCGACGATCTGAGCAAGCAGATCAATCCGCCCGACAGCCAGCTGGCCAGCTTCTTCAAGACCAACGCCGCGCGCTACGCAACAGCGGTGCCGGAAGAGCGCCAGATCACCTACTTTGCGTTTACGCCCAATCAGCTGCCAGCTGTGGTTCAGCAGCCCACCCAGCAGGATATTCAGCAGTACTTCAACCAGCACAAGGCCGATTACTCGATTCCGGAGCAGGCGCGGACGCGGCACATTCTTATTCAAGTGGCTGCCGGCGCGGACGCCAAGACCGACGCGGCGGCCAAGGCCAAGGCGGAGGGGATTCTGAAGCAGCTTCAGGGCGGCGCGAACTTTGCCGAACTGGCAAAAAAGTACTCCGACGACCCCGGCAGCAAGGACTCGGGCGGCGAGGTGGGCTTTGTAAACAAAAACGCCGCGATGGTTCCGGAGTTTCTGCGCGCGATCTTCTCGCAGAAGGTTGGCGATATAAAGATCGTGAAATCCCAATATGGGTATCACATCATTCAGGTAGAAGAGCGCCAGCCGGCGCATCCCGAACCGCTCAGCGATGTGCAGCCGGCCATTGCGGCCACGCTGTATCGCCAGAAGCAGGCCCAGGCCGAGACCAGCTATGCGCAGCTTTTGACTTCGGAAGCCCTGAAGAACGGCCTGGAGAAGACCGCGGCGGCCCACCACCTGGAGCTGGCGACCACGCCGCCGGTTGGCATTCAGGGAGTGATCGCGGCATTGCCCAACGGCTCGCAACTGATCGCCAAGGCATTCCAGGCGAAGCAGAGCGATCCGCCGCAAGCGGCGCAGACAGGCGAGGGCTATGCGATCTTCCAGGTTACGGGGATCGCCGCGGCCCACGCGCCGAGTTTCGAGGATTGGAAGAGCCACGTTCTGGAGGACTACCGCGAGCAGGTGCTGCCGGCTCTGCTGAACCTGAGGACCAAGCAACTGGCGGAAAAGGCCAAGGCTGAAAACGATCTTGCCAAGGCGGCCAAGGAAACGGGCGCGACCATGAAGACCAGTGACCTGGTAAGCGCATCCGGGCAGGTGCCCGACCTGGGCCAGGTGGAGCAGGTTGCGCCGCAGCTCTTCGACCTCGCCGTAGGCCAGATCAGCGGACCCATCGACGCGCAGCGGACCGGCGTGGTGGCCAAACTGGTGGACAAGCAGGAGCCCAGCGCGGACGAGATTGCCAAGAACTTCGACCAGATGCGCGAACAGCTCCGGGACCAGCGCCAATCGGACGCCTTCAGCGTCTTCCTCAGCGGCGTGATGGATGAGTACAAGAAGCAGGGCCGCATCCGCGTGAACGCCAAGGCGCAGGGGCCGGGAATTCCGGGCGCGTAAGCCGGGCGGTGAAGAGGCTTTTCGGCTGGCCCCAGCTTTGAGGCCGGGACGGAAGACGGCCTCGATTCCGGGCGGTGGTTCACCGGGTGCATTTACTATCGAGTCATGGCCACCCTGTACCTAGCGATGAGTTGCCCGCAAGTGCCGGAGGGGACCCGCCTGTTGGAGATTGGCGGGTCGCTTCTGGTGTTCTTCTTGATTTCTGTCGGGATTCTTGCCGGCATTGCCATCCTGATTCTCTACATTCGCACCCTGCGACGCGCCTTGGAGAGGTGCTGCCCGGCGTCGCGAGCGATGTCGCCGGACGCGGTGTGGCTGCTGCTCATTCCGATTTTCAGCGCTGTGTGGCGCTTTTTTGTCGTGTTCAGGTTGGCGACATCGCTGGGCAACGAGTTCAAGCACAGAAAGGTTCCAAACGCCGATCGCGAGCCGGGGAGAACGGTGGGCTTGGCGATGTGCGTTCTGCCCCTGGTCATTCTTCTTTCGGCAGTTGCCGGCGCCGGGGCCTTGCAGACTCTGGTCCGGGGGGTTCTGGCGGGCGCATCCGTGGTCTGCTGGCTCGCCTACTGGGTGAAGATCGCGGCGGTCTCAAAGGCTCTGGCCACACCCCACGAGGCCGGCGTCACTGAGCCTGCGAGTGCGAAGCTCAGGCCCGATTTGCCTTACCTGCTTATCGGGATCGCCGGGCTTTGCGCCTTCTTCCTTTTGATTCCGCTGACCGCTGCGGTGGTGTACTTGATTCCCGGACTGCCCGGCGGGACCACCAAGGCCGCCGAACCCTATGCCGTGGTTTACCCCCACTGGTACAGCCGCCTGTTCGCAATGGGCGAGATGGTAAGCCAGGACAGGGTGGAAAAGCTGGCCCGCCGGCAGTTACAGCAGCAGCGCTACCCCGACAGCCCTATGATTCTGGGTCTGATTGAGCAGCGCATCGGACAGCAACTGGTGGGCCAGCAGGTCTTGCTCGCAGAGGCGGAAAGGCTGGGCATTCACGCCACCAGCGACGATGTGTGCCAGTACCTGCAAACCGGCGCGCCCGGCCAGGTTATCTTCCCCAACGGCCAGTTCATCGGCGACGACAAGTACGCCGCCCTCATCCAGAAACAGTTCAATCTTTCGGCCACGGAGTTCAATGAGGAGGTGAGGAACGATCTCGTTGTCCATCGGCTCGAGGCGCTGATCACGGCCGGGGTCACGGTGAGCGATCAGGAAGTCCGCGATGAATATCGCAAGAGCAACATGAAAATCAGGTTCGACTACGCGGTGATCTCGGCGGACGATCTGAGCAGGCAGATCAATCCAGCCGACAGCCAGCTGGAGAAGTTCTTCAAGACCAACGCCGCGCGCTACGCATCGGCAGTGCCGGAAGAGCGCCGGATCACCTACTTTGCCTTTACGGCAAATCAGCTTCCGGGCGGGGTTCCGCAGCCCAGCCAGCAGGAGATTCAGCAGTACTTCAACGCTCACCAAGCCGATTATTCGGTTCCGGAGCAGGCGCGGTCGCGGCACATTCTCATCCTTGTGGCTGCCGGCGCTGATGCCGCAACCGACGCGGCGGCCAGAGCCAAGGCCGAGGGGATTCTAAAGCAGATTCAGGGCGGCGCGAACTTTGCCGAGCTTGCGAAGAAGTACTCCGACGACCCGGGCAGCAAGGACAAGGGCGGAGAATTGGGATTCTATCGGCGCGGCACCTTGGTGCCGGAGTTTGAAGAGGCCATCTTCAAGCAGAAGATCGGCGACATCGAGATCGTGAAGAGCCAGTATGGGTATCACATCATCCAGGTGGAAGAGCGCCAGGCGGCGCACTCCAAACCGCTGAGCGATGTGCAGCCCGTGATTCAGGCCACGCTGATTCGCCAGAAGACGGCGCAGGCCGAGGAGGATTACGCGCAGGCTCTGACCAAGGATGCCACCAAGAACGGACTGGAGAAGACCGCCGCGGCCCACCAATTGGAGTTGGCGACCACGCCGCCGGTGACCAGCCAGGGCGCGATTGCCGCGCTGCCCAATGGATCGCTGGTGGTCGCCAAGGCCTTCGAGTCCAAGCAGGGCGATCCGCCGCAGGCGGCGCCGACCGGCGAAGGCTACGCGATCTTCCAGGTCACGGGAATCGTCGCGGCCCATGCGCCGAACTTCGAGGATTGGAAGAGCCACGTTCTCGAAGACTACCGCGAGCAGGTGCTGCCTCCCCTGCTCAACCTCCAGACCCACCAGTTGGCGGACAAGGCCAAAGCTGAAAACAATTTGGCCAAGGCCGCCAAGGAAGAGGGCGCGACGCTGAAGGCCAGCGACCTGGTGAGCTTCTCGAGCCAAGTGCCGGACCTGGGACAGGTGGCGCGGGTCGCTCCACAGCTCTTCGACCTCGCCGTGGGCCAGATCAGCGGACCCATCGACGCTGGGCGGACCGGCGTGGTGGCCAAGCTAGTGGACAAGCAGGAGCCCAGCGCGGACGAGATTGCCAAGAACCTCAACCAGGCCCGGGAACAGCTCCTGGAGCAGCGCCGCTCAAACACCTTCAGCGTCTTCCTCAGCGGCGCGATAGACAGGTACAAAAAGAACAAGCGCATCCGGTTGAGCGCCAAGGCGCAGGGGCCGGGAATGCCGGGCATGTAAGCCGGCGGGGAAGCCGCGCAAAACGGGAAAATGGCCCGCATCCGCTCGAGGACGCGGGCCTTATTTGCTCATGCCGGCCGGGTTCCGGCATTCGGCGGCGGCGGCGGAGATAATGAAGCCATGGAGTTTCAACGTTCGTCCGGAGTTTTGCTGCACGTCACTTCCCTGCCCTCCAACGGAGGCGTCGGTGACCTGGGGCCTGCCGCCTACGAGTTTGCGGCCTTCCTGGCCGCCGCCAAGCAGCACGTCTGGCAGGTTCTGCCGCTCGGCCCCACGGGATACGGCAACTCGCCCTATGCGGCTTCGTCCGCCTTTGCGGGCAATCCCTATCTCATCAGCCTGGAATTCCTCGCCGACTGGGGCTGGATCGAGGGCGAGCGCATCGGCGGCCTGGCCGGACGAAGCGGCAATGTGGACTTCAACGAAGTGGAAAAGCGGAAGCTGCCGCTGCTCCATGAGGCGGCGGGGAACTTTCTCGATCGCGGGCCGCTAGGCCCGAAGCTGGCTAAGCAGTGGGGCGAGTTTGAGGAGTTTTGCCGCGCGGAGGCGAGCTGGCTCAACGACTACGCACTCTATGCCGTGCTGCGCCGACAATTCAATACTGGAGCGTGGACGGCATGGCCCGAACCGCTGCGCCGCCGCCAGCCGCAGGCGCTCGCAAAAGCAGCCGCGGAGCATGGGAGGGCGCTCGACCAGGAGCGCGCGCTGCAGTTTGCGTTTTCCGTGCAATGGAGCAATCTGCGCGAGGCCGCGGCGCTCAGCGCGATACGCATTCTGGGCGACGTGGCCATCTTCGTCAACATGGATTCGGCCGACGTATGGGTTCACCCGGAGCTTTTCGAACTGGATGGCGACCTCAAGCCCATTCGCATCGCCGGCGTGCCGCCCGATTACTTTTCGCCCACCGGGCAGCGCTGGGGCAATCCGCTCTATCGCTGGGAGGTGCTGGCCGAACGGGGATTCGCCTGGTGGATCGAGCGGATTCGCCGCGCCTGCGCGCTCTATGACATTGTCCGGCTGGACCACTTCCGCGGCTTCGAATCTTATTGGGCGATTCCCGCCGAGGAGGAGACGGCGGTCAAGGGCAAGTGGGTCAAGGCGCCGGGGCTCAAGCTCTTCCGGGCGCTGGAAGCGGCGCTGGGGCCGCTGCCGCTCATAGCCGAGGACCTGGGCATGATTACCCCGGCGGTGTGCGCGCTGCGGCTGGAGCTGGGATTGCCGGGAATGAAGGTCTTGCAGTTCGGCTTCGGCAGCAAGGGCGCACACATTCACCTGCCCCACCGCTTCACGCCGGATACCGTGGCCTACACCGGCACGCACGACAACGACACCACGCAAGGCTGGTGGGATGCGGCCGGGAAGGTGGAGCGCGGCGCCGTCGAGGCCTACGTCGGGCCGGTTGGCAAGCGGCCCGTCTGGCCGCTGATTCGCGCTGTGGAGGCGAGCGTGG
The DNA here is from genome assembly GCA_050014575.1 of Occallatibacter sp. Classification (GTDB taxonomy): domain Bacteria; phylum Acidobacteriota; class Terriglobia; order Terriglobales; family Acidobacteriaceae; genus Telmatobacter. The sequence goes on from JBEKDB010000004.1 coordinate 126,087, forward strand.
CGGAAGTGGCCGTGGTTCCGGCGCAGGATCTTCTTGAGCTTGGCTCGGAGGCGCGCATGAATACTCCCGCCATTGCCGGGGGCAACTGGAGCTGGCGCGCTCCAGAGGGAAGCTGGAAGCCCGAGCTGGCGGCGCGCCTGGCGGCGCTGGTTGAGGTAACGGACCGCGACAACGATCCGCTGGGCGAGCCCAAAGAAGAGAGCGGACCGGCGGCGACAACGCCTTGAGACACGGCATTTAGCCCCTGAGGGAACCGCTCTCCAGGCTTGCCGCCGCCTTGTACGCCGGCATCCATTCGGGAAACACGAAGACCTCCGTCATCTTTGAGATCAACGCTGCGGCCTCAGCCTCGGTGAGCATTGAACCAATTGTCCATGTCCCAGAAGTGCTGTCGATCTCCACCTGGATTTGCTCAGGGTGTTCTTTCCCCGTCAAGGAAACGCGCGGATTTGAACGCAGGTTCCAAACGGTGTAGGTCAACTGCGTGCGACTCTTCGCACGGTGCTGGAGGCTCGTCACCGTGAGGGCGGTAGAGGTCAGGGTCACAAGCCTCTTTCGTCCCACGAGCAACATGCCGCAGAGTGTAGCGAGAAGCAACGACTCCGCACCAACTATCGCCAAGATCCAGCTTCCTGCAGGCCCGTGAAAACCTGCAGGAAGACCATCAACAGTGAACGGAAGCCCTGCCACAACAACAATTCCCACGAACTCCGCGAATGAAGCCGGTTCAGGAATCTCCACACGAATCCCATCCTCAGTCCGCTCCCACTTGAGTCTCCCCGCCAGCGTTTCGAGCATTGTGTGCTCCTGCTATCTTCCTGGGTTATCTGCCCTCAGGGTATTCGGAAACTTATAAATCGCCATCATTTTCTCGATCAGGGCAGTTGCTTCTTCCTTCGAGATCCCGCTCATAATCGCAATCGTTCGGCCCTCCACCTCGCAAATAATGGAGTCCTTGACGCGCTGCCGCTCGGCGGTCGGCTCCCACCGGAACTTGCAATAGCGAAGGTTGTGCAGCCGCCTGTTGGCGAAGACGCGCCTGTTCATCCCGATCTCCAGGGTCCCGTTATTCAGGGTCATCTCGCTGGGAGTCAGGGTCAGAATCGTCCTGCGGGCCAGGATTCCCCAAACCTCGCCCGCCACGCAGGGGGCAAAAAGCACAAAGAACTTGAGTGCTTTCGAGGTTTCATGGAAGTCATGACCTTTCCAAAAAACGAGATACGCGACAAGCAGAATAGAAACACCCATTGCTAGAATGTGACGAAGAATATTGGGCATGTCGAGCGGAGCCGGCAGTTCCACGCGAATGCCTTGATCGTTTGGCTCCCACTTGAGTCTTCCAGTCGGCGCTTCGAGCATCTCGCACCCCATGACTCAGGATGTTACTGCGCTTGAGGCCGATTCGGCTACTCATGAGGCTTTCGATATTCAGCTCCGGGGTCCGATGGCCCCGCAGATTTGCTGGCAGCCGCATTGTTCCTGCCAGCCGACCTTGGTATCCTTGCGGCACATGGAAATCGCGGCAATTCAAACCCACGGGCTTACGCGGCGCTTTGGCGCGCTGACCGCCGTGGACGATGTCACGCTGAGTGTGGCTCCGGGGCAGTTCTTCGGCTTTCTGGGGCCGAACGGGGCGGGCAAGTCTACCACCATCAAGATGCTGACCGGCCTGCTGGAGCCGAGCGCGGGGACCATCGAGATACTGGGCCGGCCGTTCTGGGCCGGAGCGCTGGACCTGAAGCGGCAGATCGGCGTGGTGCCGGAGGGGATGGCGCTGCTGGGCCGCCTGACCGCGCCCGAGTATCTGCGCTTTGTGGGGCGCATGTACGGCCTGGACCGCGAGACCACCAACCGGCGCACCGAAGAACTGCTCGAGTTCATGCAACTAGCCGACGAGACGCGCAAGCTGGTGACCGACTTCTCGCACGGAATGCAGAAGAAGCTGGCCATGGCCGCGGCGGTGATTCACGGGCCCAAGGTGCTGTTTCTCGACGAGCCTTTCGAGGGTGTGGACGCGATTGCGGCCGGCATGTTGAAGGCCATGCTGCAAGGGATGATCAACCGCGGGGCAACGATCTTCCTCACCACCCATGTGCTGGAGATTGTGGAGCGGCTGTGCAGCCACGTGGCCATCATCTCGCAGGGGCGGCTGGTGGCCAATGGGTCGATCGAGGAGCTGCGGGCGGGTGTGGCCAGCACGCTGCCGGGCGCAGAGCGGGAGCAGCGGCTGACGCTGGAAGAGATCTTTCTGTCGATTGTGGGAGCGGGCGGCCAGCAGGAGCCGGCGCAGGAGCTGTCATGGCTGGCATGATGCGAATTCACATTTCCGGGAACGAGTGTTTTGCTATTCCACCCTTGCGACAAAAATCCGCCACGGCGGATCGCAAGGATGGGGCACCCAGACATTCCGCGAATGAAGAAACGAGGCTGGCGTGAACGGGACGGGCGAAGGCGCTGCGCCGCCCGGCGGCGGGGGAATGCTGGGCGCACGGGCGCGGGCGCAGTACGCGGCGCTGGCCAAGCTGCGCTGGAACATGTTCAGAAACGGTCTGCGCTCCAAGCTGGGCGCGTTCGAACTGGGCGCGCGCACCGTCGCGTACTTCGTCTATGCCGTCCTGGGGCTGGGACTGGGCGCGGGAGTTGGGACGGGCGCATATTTCCTGGCTTCCGCGGGAAAATGGCAGTTCTTGCCGGTGCTGTTTTGGGGGGTGTTCTTACTCTGGCAGATGATTCCGGTGATGCTGGCTTCGTTTCAGGAACAGTTCGATTTGGGCATTCTCTTGCGCTTTCCGGTGCGCTTCGGGTCGTATTTGCTGCTTTACCTGGTCTTTGGGCTGGCGGATACCTCGACGATTCTGGGCGGGCTGTGCTGCGTTGGCATCTGGGTTGGAATCACCATAGCGCGGCCGGAGCTGTTTGCCTGGACGGCGTTGGGGCTGGCGGCCTTTGCGGCCTTCAACATCCTGCTGACCAGGGCCATCTTTGCCTGGATCGATCGCTGGCTGGCGCAGCGCAAGACGCGGGAGATTGTGGGCGCGGTGTTCATGGTGGCGATGCTGAGCCTGCAACTGCTGAATCCGGCGCTGCACCAGAGAACGAGGCCTCACCGGAATGCGAGTCGAGAGCAGGCTTTGGCGCAGGCCCAGGAATACCGGCGGTCGAAGGCCGAGTTCAAAGCCCGGTATGGGCCGTGGCTGCAAACCGCCGATGCGGCGCAGACGTGGCTGCCTCCGGGACTGGCCGCCGGCGCGCTGGGGCAGGCGGCCGGGCGGCGGCCGGGGGCGGCAATGGGATCGCTGGGGGTGCTGGGGCTCTATGTGCTGGCTGCCGGGGGGTTGCTGGCGGGGCGGCTCCGATCCGAGTATCGCGGAGAAAACCTGGGCGTGGCGCCGAGCCGGAAGAAGGCGGCGCAGCGGCGCAAGGGCGAATGGTGGCTGGACGGCTCCGGCCCGATCGCCGCGGTGATGGAGAAGGAACTGCGCACACTGGCGCGCAGCTTGCCGCTGCTCTATGCGGTGGGAACGCCGCTGCTGATGGGGGTTATCTTCTCGGTCGCGCTGCTGAGAGGGGGCGGTCCCCACGGAAACAGCTTCCCGATGGCCGTGCCTATCGCCATTGTCTATTCGCTGCTGGGGTTCTCGCAGTTGTTCTATAACAATTTGGGAACCGAGGGAGCAGGAATCCAGGTATACTTTCTTTCTCCCACGCCCATCCGGAAGGTGATGCTGGCCAAGAACCTGTTTCATTCCTTGCTTTTCCTGCTGGTGGCCTTGCTGGCCGGCATCCTGATCAGCCTGCGCCTGGGGGTTCCCGAAAGCGCGATGATCGCGGACACGGCAGCCTGGCTGCTCTTTGCACTGCCTGCGAACCTGGCCGCCGGCAACGTCTTTTCGCTCACCATGCCATACCGCATCAATCCGGGGCGGATTGCGCGGCAGCGCGGATCGCAGGCCAACGCACTGCTCAGCCTGCTGGTGCAGTTGGGAGTGATCGGAGTGGGCGCGGCGGTCTTCGCGGCGTGCTGGTTTTTGGAGAACCTGTGGCTGGCCGTTCCGGTCTTCCTGGCGCTGGCCGGGGCTGCGGGCTTCGTCTGGATACGCATGCTCGGCAACGCCGATGCGATGGCCAACGGTCGCCGGGATACGCTGATGGCGACGCTGATGAAGACGGAGTGAGAGACAGGGGTCAGAGATCAGAGATCAGGGATCAGAGATCAGAGATCAGGGATCAGAGATCAGAGACCAGGGCCGATTGAGAGCTGCTTCCCAGTTATGGCCGGAATGCGTTGAACCGTTGCGTGCCCACTCAACAAATCCCGCCGGCTGTGGGCTTACTGACCCCTGATCTCTGATCCCTGTTCCCTGTTCCCTGTTCTTAAAACGGAATATCGTCGTCGGAGATTTCGGCAGATTGGACGTAGTCGTCCGGGGCGCCGGCCGCTGCCGGAGGCCGCTGGTCGAAGTTGGCCGATGTGCTGGCTGTACTTGCTGCCCGGCTGTAGCCGCCTGAACCGCCGCTTGCGCCTTCGTCGCGCGCGGAGAGCAGCGAGAGATCGAAGACCACGACCTCAGTCTTGTAGCGCTTCTGGCCGGACTCCTTGTCGTCCCAACTGCGGGTCTGGAGCTTGCCCTCGACGTACAGCTTGGAGCCCTTCTTCACGTAATCGCGAATGATCTCCGCCGTGCGCTTGAAGGCGACCAGCGTGTGCCACTCGGTGCGGTCCTGCCAGTTGCCCTGCGCATCCTGAAACCGGTCGCTGGTTGCCAGGGTGAGATTGGCGACGATGGCGCCGCCGGCGGTGGAACGGATTTCGGGGTCCTTGCCCACGTTGCCCAAAAGGATGACCTTGTTAACGCTCTTTGCCATGTTCTTGCTCTCCAGTAATTGAAAAGAATAGCAGACGGCGGGACGGGGGCGCGGTTGATTTTCACCTCCTATTGACGCCTCGGCAGGTTGCATTCTCAGGCGGGCTGCGTCAAAATGGCATCGTTCAAGGTTTAGGAGGGATAGATGCGCCTAAGCAGGTTCTTGTTCATCGTTGCAGGTTTTGCTTTGATGCTTCTCTCCTCCCGCGCACTGCCGGCGCAGGAGCTTACGCCTCGAAGCAGCGGCAGCGCCGGCGCCGCCGCGCTGCGGGGACCAGGGGTGGTGGGAACAGGCTGTTCGGAGGCGAAGCCGGGGAGCCGGACCATTGAGCCGTATACGGCGACCCGGAAGACGACGCGGGTGCAGACGCTGGCGAACGGCGCCACTATTACCCACGAAAGCATCGTCAATGAGGCTCGCGACTCGAGCGGAAGGACCTATCGTGAGAACCGGCCCGAGGGTCCGTTTGGCTTCGAAGGGCAAACCCCGGCTGTCTCCTCTTTCAATGTCTTCGACCCGGTAAGCCGCGTCAACATCAACTGGAATTCAAATTCCAAGGAAGCGACTGTCTTCCACATGCCGGACCCGGTCCAGGCGCGGCAACCTTTGCCCCCTGCCGCCAATTCGACGGCCGCGGTCCAGCCGGTGAGGATTCCGCGGCCGGCGCGTTCCAGGAGGGAGATCGAAGACCTGGGCACGAAGACAATCAACGGGATCGAAACCAAGGGATCACGGACTACGCAGACCTTCCCGGCGGGCAGCTTTGGCAACGATCAGCCACTCACCGTTACCCATGAGGTCTGGGTGTCTCCCGAATTGAGGTTGGCGGTGTTGCAGATCGACGACGATCCCAGCACCGGCGTCCGCACCACGGAGTTGACGGACATCGAGCGCGGAGAACCCGATCCGGCTCTCTTCCAGGCGCCCGAAGGCTACACCATCAAGGATCAGTATCCGAACCAGCAGAACTGAGCGGTTCCGCAATCCGCGGCCGGCGTGCTATCGCGATCGTCCCAGGCGGCGGTTGCGGAGCCACTTGGCCGCGCCGAGGGCGAGCAGCATGCCGCCGAAGGGAATGCACATCAGGGCGACGATGAGGGCGAACCAGCCGGCGTTGGTGCTGGCGCCGGTGGGAGAAAAGCCACCCAGCACGGTCAGCAGCATCAGGCCGGACAGGACGCCTGAACCCAGGATCGACGCGCCCCATTGCAGCAGTTGGCGGGTGCCGTCGTTGGGCTGGGGTGGATTTGCGTTGCGTGCGGGCATCTTCAATCCTATGAACCTGGGGCGGTTGAGGTTCGAGGTATCCCACCCTTTTCGCCAAGAACGCGAAAAGGATGGGGCACCCATAATGTCGCTCCTATCCCTCGCCACCAACGTGAAAGGGATGGGGCACCCAGTACCGCGTCGTTATGATCACTTGCTTTCCCAGGTCCCTCCGCCGCGGCGGACGAGGGACCTGGGGCACCCAGGGTTTCTGCTTTGATTACGAAATCTCATGTACACAGCACTAGGTTGTTCGCTCCTATCCTTGCGCCAGGCGCAACAGGATGTAGGTGACGACGCCGGTGATTGAGACGTAGAGCCAGAGCGGGAAGGTCCAGCGCGCGACCTTGCGGTGCTCTCGGAAGCGGCCGGAGAGCGAGAGGAAGAAAGTGACCAGCACCAGGGGCAGCGCCACGACGGCCAGCACGATGTGGCTGGCAAGCAGGGGCAGGTAGAGCGAGCGCAGAGCGGCGTGGACGGGGTAGCGAACGTCGCCGTGCAGGGCGTGGTGCAGGATATAACTGACCAGAAAGAGCGTGGAGAATCCAAAAGCCGTCATCATGGCCGCGCGGTGAGCCGAAATGCGGCGCGCGCGGATGAAGATGTAGCCGATGGCGAGAGCCGTGGCGCTAAGGCCGTTGAGCAGCGCGTTGAGGGCGGGCAAGAAGGCGTATTGCGCGCTGGATGCCGCGGCGGGATGAACATAGATGAGCCAGAAGAGGAAGGCAGTGGCCACCGCGCTGATGGCCAGAATGGCGGCGATGGCGGGGCGGGTGCCGGACACTCGAGATTCGGATTGAGGAACTAAGGTGGCCGTCATGGTTATCGCTTCCTTTCCCCCATCGGCTTGCAGCGCAACTGTCACATCTCGGGTGTTGGCCACACTTTCAGACGGACATCCGTGAATTCTAGGTTCGGATCGACGTTCTTCAAATCTAGGTCGAGAACATACATCTTCCCCCTCTTGCCCTGGAAGCTACCGAGATAGAAGTCCCTTATGCCTATCGCTCCGGGTTCACACCCACTTGTATCTTTCTGACTGGGTCCCTGAGCCACAAGCTGCGCGCCATCCCACAGAGTCCAACTAGCCTGGATTCGATGGCTTGTCTCTCTATTGCATCCCGGGATCGAATTCGATGTATTGTTCATCATCCTATCGGCTCTGATCGCGCAGCACCATTCGTCATATGAAAGATTTGTCTTGACCCATAGATCAACCCAGTATGGATGTCTCTTCACTTTGAAAGGTGGAGTCCTTACATGCCCATTCGAGAGCTGGATCGACATGTCAATTCCTGTCTCCTCGCGCTGGGCGAATGCGGAGTGTAGCGGCCAAGCAATTGCGAGAAATGCGCCCACGATGAATACTCTATTTATCGAAATCCTGGTCATCGTTCATCACTCCTTTTCCAGTGCGATTGTAGCCCCGCGATGTCGTTGACATTAGTGCTTTGCCGTGGCGCAGAGCATGAGCGTGGTGAAGAGCAGAGGCAGGTAGAGGACGCTGACCTTGAGCAGATCCCGCGCCAGACTGCGGCTTTCGGTCTCACTCCGGGCGCGCAGGATGCGAGCGAAGCGGATGGTATAGGCCAGATAGAAGAGGCCCAGCGCGGCGGCGAGGCCGGCATAAGTCAGGCTGGTCATGCCCAGCAGCCAAGGCGTGAGGCTGACAGGGATCATGACCACGGCGAAGAAGAGCGCCTCGGCGACGGTGGACCAGCCGTCGGGCTGGACGACGGGCAACATGCGGATGCCTGCGCGCGCGTAGTCGTCGCGGTAGAGCCAGGCGATGGCCATGAAGTGAGGAAACTGCCAGACGAAGAGAATGGCGAACAGGGCCACGGCCGGCCATTCGATGCGGCCTCGCGCGGCGGTCCAGCCGAGCATGGGGCCCATCGCGCCGGGGAATGCGCCAATGAAGGTGGCCATGGTGGTGAAGCGCTTGAGCGGCGTGTAAATGGCGACGTAGGTAAAGGCCGTGAGCAGCGCCAGGGCCACGGTTAGCAGGTTGGTGCGCAGCGCCAGCCACACCGCGCCGAGGGCCAAAGCGCCGAGGCCGGCCAGGATGCCGTGAGCCAGCGAGAAGCGGCCGGCGGCCAGCGGACGGTCGGCGGTGCGCTTCATGCGCGCGTCGGTCTTGCGCTCCAGGGCCTCGTTCAGCGCGCCGGCTCCGGCGGAGACCAATCCGATGCTGAGTAACGTATCGAGCAGGCCGCCCTGGAAGCTGGAGATTCCCGACTGCATCGATCCCAAATAAAATCCGCCCCACCCGGTAACCAGCACCAGCCCCACAACCTTGACCTTGAAGAGTTCGCGTAGGTCGTGAATCAGAGTGGCTGTAGCGCCGGGATCGGGAGCGTGGATGTGACCCTGTTTGTGAGCCTGGCTCGAACCCGGACTAGGCCCGGCGCTCTCAGCCGAGAGTGCGGCGAGCGTTTCCGGATCGGCGGCTTGGGTGGCGGGAGTCATCTGGACGGCGAGAATACCTCGGCGCAAGCCCCCGGCGGCTGGGAGCCTCTCCCGATGATAGCAAGCGAGGGACTTCTCATCGGAAATCCGCCATGCTTGCACCTTTCTTCAATCTGCGCTGAGCCAGCAGGATACATTCGCGATGGTGCTGATCGTGCCGTTTCCGATTACCCCAGACGGGCGGCCTGGAGTATCGCATCTACTACCTGATCGGGAGTGAGAGCATCGACGGGGATAGAGACGTGGGCGGTGCGATAGAGCGGAAGGCGGCGAGCATAGCGGCTGGCCAGGTTGGCCTGGTCGGCGAGGATGGGCCGCGTGTGCTCGGTGCCGCGGCAGCGGGCGAGGGTGGTGGCCAGTTCCACCTCCAGGTGAACCAGGAACGTGCCGGGAGCGGTGAGCAGCAGCGAGCGAGTGCCGGCGTGCTCGATTGCGCCGCCGCCCAGAGCCAGAACCAGGGCATCGCCGGCGCATAGATGGGCGATAGCCGCTCGCTCGCGCTCGCGGAACGCGGGCTCGCCGTCGCGGGCAAAGAGCTCGGCAATGGTTACGCCGGCTTCGGCCTCGATGGCGTCGTCCACATCGAGAAACTTCCAGCCCAGACGTGCAGCAAGGAGCGGGCCGACGGTGCTCTTGCCCGAGCCCATGAAGCCGGTGAGAACGACGCGGCGGGGCGGGGTTGCGGGGCCGGGCTGGGCTTCGGATTGTGACTGAGTGGTCATCTTAGGTTTCACTCGGCGGAGAAGCGCTCTGCTTCAAAGCTAGCAGGCCGTGGCGCAGGTGGCCAAAGTCCTGTCAGATTTCCCCAGCCGCGAAGTATCGGCTTTGCATCCAAGCGGACATGGGTATGCAAGCCTACAACCGTTCCAGCCCGATGCGGATGGGCCGCCTGGGCGTCTTGCTCGGCACGCTCGCCGTGGGCGCCGTGCTCGGCTTCCTGGCGCTCTCGGGCTTTGCTCACGTCGCGCGCGCCGGGTTGTGGAACCGGCTTGCCAGCTACGTGACCGGCCGCTCCACCACAATCGACGTTTCCTCCCCAACGGTTGTGGAGAAGATTCGTCAACTGTCGCGCCTGGAAACGGTTGTGTATTCGCTCGACAAGATCATGGAGGGCGAACGCCAGAGCGCTTACCTGCCCGACTTCCTGGTGGGCGACAAGCTGCTTCTGATCGCCCACGGAGAAGTGATTGCCGGGGTCGATCTGGCCCAGCTCAAGCCGGGCGATGTTTCGGTGAAGGGCGATGCCGTTCAGGTGCGGCTGCCCGCGGCGCAGGTGTTCACCACGCGCATCGATAACGGCGGCACACGAGTCTATTCCCGGACGACCGGCCTGCTGGTCAGCGCCGATCTGCACCTGGAATCCCAGGTGCGCCTGGCGGCCGAGCAGCAGATTGCCCAGGCCGCGCTCGACGACGGCATTCTCGACAAAGCGCGCGCCAATGCCCGGACCAGCGTCACCGCTCTGCTCTATGGCTTGGGCTTCCGCACCGTGGATGTGCAGTAGCGGGCCGGTAGGTTGGATGGGGAGATCGCTTCCCAGGTTCCAAAAGCGGGACCTGAAATCGCGGCTCTCAGCGTTGGACCGCCCAATTCTCCAAAGCTGTGGCTTTTTCTTGATGCCCGATGAGTATGAACACAGGCACGAAAAGGGCGACGGTAACGGATGCGGAGAACTGCAGGATATTTGCGATCAGGTCATCTGGATAGTTTGGCCCAACGCTACCGTCGTCCTGGAATCTGCGGCCCACTTGTTCAAGCCCGGAGTGGGTGAGACCGTTCAGGGCGCCCCATTCCTGTGCTATCCCTTGGAAAAGGCGATATTCCCCGGATTCGTATGCCTGATCGAGCAACTTCGCCATATTCCCGAAGCGTGGGAACGGCTCAGCGCCCTTTTGATTGATCGCTTCTACCTGATCGTCAGTCGCGCATTTTATTATCCACAAACCTCGGAAGGCAGTCTCTATGAGCTGGTCCCGGTAGTTCGGACAGTTTTTGTTTTTTCCTTAAGTGGAAGTTCTTGCTTTTGTTTTAGGCTGCCAGTGTTTCTGGCAGGCGGTTGAAGTATACCTGATCGGGCGTTT
>JBEKDB010000005.1:0-91200 GCA_050014575.1 Occallatibacter sp.
CGGCCATGATGGCCTGAATCTGTTCCATATCGTTGACGTTGAATGCGCCGACGCCGTAACCGCCCTTGGCGGCCTCGTCGAGGAGTTGCCGCATGGAGACTAGAGGCATAGAGGATTCTCCTATTTGCCGGGTTTGCCGGCGAAGTTTGGGCGGTTCCGGCCGCCTGTGCGCTCGGACCCTCGCGGGCGGGAAATCAGCCTGCCGGGCGGCGGGAACTGCAATCGTCTTTATGGTAGCAGAGACGCACATGGGAAGAGCGTGCGTGTGAACACAAGCGGGCAAGCCAGTTCCATGGCGGGCGATTCCCGGAACGGCCCTTGCGCCATCGGAATCTGGACAGGGCGGCGGATTGCGCTCCCGTCCGGAGAGTGCGGTGGGAGCGATGCCTCCATGCGCGGTTCCTCCGGGAGGCGAGCGGCGGTGTTCACAATGAGCAGAACTTGGCCCCCGAACCCGTCAGGCTCACGGCGCCTCCATCCAGCAGCGGAGCGGAAAACCGGTAAGCCGTTCCTCCCGACCTCTCAATCAATCGAAAAACCTCCCCGCGGGGTGGATGCCATGTGGCTCTGGCCTACGTCTAAAAAGGGATGCCGCCAGGCGGGCAGGGGATGGAAACGCCGCCCACCCCGCCTGAGTCCGGTAGACTGTGAAACAGGTTCCAATTGGCCACGGGATCCCGCAGCGAGTCCGCAGAGGGCCGGGTGTGGCCGGAGGATTCTGGGAAAGATACGATTTCAGGGCAGATAAACACCCGACGGTTTGAGCCGGGTGGGCGCGGTCCAATATAATCGATCTTTCCTCGATGCAGGATCAGAATTTCAGCAGTGAGGGTGTCGATATTCTTCCCGTGAAGCCGAACTTGATGGCGAACTATGGAACGCACCAGTACTTTTGCTCGCCGCATGGCTCCAGCCCGGTGAAGGCAAAGCGCACTTTCATGGTCTCCGTTCTGCGCGCCGCGCGCCGCCTGACGGGCATGGCGCTGCTTCTGGCGCTGGCGCTCGCCGCCGGCGCAGCCCTGGCCCAGCAGCCACAGACCATCGATTCGATTCGCGTGATCGGCAACCGGCGCATCCCCAAGGAGACCGTGCTGGCGCGCCTGTTCACCCATCCCGGCGACACCTACGACCCGATTTCGATCGAGCGCGACTTCAACTCGCTGTGGAACACCGGTTATTTCGAGAATCTGCGCATCGAGCGCGAGGACTCGGAGAAGGGCATCATCCTGGACATCTTCGTTAAGGAAAAGCCCACCATCCGGGAGATCAACTACAAGGGTCTCAACGCCGTCTCGCAGTCGGACGTGCTGGACCGGTTCAAGAAGGAAAAGGTCGGGCTCTCGGTCGAGAGCCAGTACGACCCGGCCAAGATTCTGCGCGCCACCACCGTGCTCAAAGAGATTCTGGCGGAGCACGGCCATCAGTTCGCGGTCATCAAGCTGGACATCAAGGACATCCCCCCGGCCTCGGTGCAGGTGAACTTCAACATCAAGGAAGGCCCGACGGTAAAGGTGGGCCAGATCAAATTCACAGGCAACCAGCACTTGAGCGGATTGGCGCTGCGCCGCTCGATGAAGAACCTGAAGCCGATCGGCATCCCCTACTCGATTATCTTCGAGAATCTCTTTGCGCAGACCTTCGATGCCTCCAAGCTGGAGGAAGACACGGAGCGGGTGCGCCGGGCCTACACCGACAAGGGCTACTACAACGCCGCGGTCGAGGAGCCGAAGACGCAGATCCGGGATGAGGGGGGGCTGAACTGGCTCACCTTCCGGCCGAAAAGGGGCAAGCGCATCGATATCCAGATGCCTATCGAAGAGGGCGCGCGCTACCGCCTGGGCGCCATCACCTTTACTGGCAACAAGGCCGCGACCAACGTGAAGGCCCTGCGTGCTACCTTCGCCATCAAGGACGGCGATTGGTTCAACGCCACGGCCATCGGCAAGGGCCTTGAGAACCTGAAGAAGTCTTACGGGAATATGGGCTTCATCAACTTCGGCGCCATCCCCAAGCCCAGCTACGACGAAGCGAAGAAGACCGTCTCGCTGGATATCGATATCGATGAGGGCAAGCCGTTTTACGTCTCGCGCATCGAGTTCCAGGGCAACACCATCACCCGCGACCGCGTCATCCGGCGAGAGCTGATGCTGGAAGAAGGCAACGTTTACAACTCCCAGTTGTGGGAGTACAGTCTGCTACGCCTCAACCAGTTGGAGTACTTCGAGCCGCTCAAGGTGGATCAGGACTCCGAGGCTCACCAGGACGCCGAGGCGGGCACGGTGGACCTGCTGCTCAAGGTCAAGGAGAAGGGCAAGAACTCGATCGGCGTGAACGGCGGCATCAGCGGCCTCTCCGGCGCCTTCCTGGGCGTCAACTACCAGACCAACAACTTTCTCGGACTGGGCGAAACCCTCAGCCTGCAGGGCAATCTGGGCAACGTAGCGCGCACCTTCATGTTCGGTTTTTCCCAGCCCTACCTGCGCAATCGCCCCATCAACCTGGGCTTCCAGCTCTTCAACTCCAAGCAGGATTTCAACGCGGCCAAGAACTACCAGGCGACCAGCGGGCTGTCTCCGAACCTGACCGCGGCGCAGCAATCGCTGACGCAGAACTACAACCAGGCCTCGACCGGGCTGACCTTCTCCGTGAGCTATCCGCTCAAGCGCCACGCCTTTCAGCGCGTGGGCGTGACCTATTCTCTCAACAGGTCGACGATTACCGCCTTCAGCACCGCCTCGCAGACATTTTTCCAAACCATCAGCTTCCGCTCCGGGATTCAGGGGTCGAATGCGCTGGCGGGCATCGTAAACAGCTCGGCCTCGTTCAGCTATATCTACAACACCATCAACAACCCGTTGCGCCCGCGCAGCGGCAAGGAATACACGGCGGTCATGCAGGTGGCGGGCATCGCCGGCAACGTGCGCTACATTACGCCGGCGGTGGCTTACAAGCGCTTCATGTCCATGCACTATCTGATTCCGGCCCAAACCGGACGCAACGTCCTGGGCGTGCGTGCGCAGTTGGGCTATGTGCGCGGCTTCGGCGGCGACGTGGCCCCGCCCAACAATCGCTTCTATTCCGGCGGCGAGGGCGAGTTGAGAGGCTTCGATATCCGCGGGGCTACGCCGTATGGATATGTGCCGAATCGCGTCAACCTCCAGTTGACCAATCCCGACGGCAGTTGCGTCCCCCGCGACCCGACCAATCCCCAGGACAACCAGTGCATCCAGGTGCCGCTGCCGGTCTACGGCATTGCCTCCATCGGCGGCGACACAAACCTCACCACCAATGCGGAATACCGCATTCCCATCGCCGGTCCGGTCACCTTTTCCTTCTTCGACGACTTTGGCATCGACACGGCCCTCGACAAAAGCCAGTTGAAGCAAAGCCCCGAGGGGTTTGCGTCGCTGACCGCGCCGCTCTATGGCTGCCCGGTCTATAACAACGGTTCCTGCCAGGGCGGCATTCCGGGCTCGCAGGTCGGCTTCACGCAGAACATCCGTACCATCTCCGGCACCAACTTCGTTCCGCGCATGTCCACCGGCGCCGAGATTTCGGTCATCATGCCCATCGTCAACGCGCCCTTCCGGCTCTACTATGCGTATAACCCGCTGCGCCTGTATGAGAGACCTTACTGCAACAACGTTATTCTCGGCGGCAACAAAGAGAGCTGCACGGCGCAGCTGATTACCCGCGACCTGTTTCCGCCGGGCGGCGCGGGCGACTACACCTATGCGGAGGCGCTGGCAGGCTATGGCGCAAAGTATCTCTTCCGCGAGCCTCGCAAGACCTTCCGCCTGACTGTTTCCACAACCTTCTGAGAATCGCCGTTCCGCGCGGGACTTCGGGGCCGCTCCCAGCGAGCGGCCCTTTCGTCGTTTGCGCCCGGCCGGCGATGCTCGTTTCTCGCGGTGATTGACTGTGACGAAGCCCCTTGACGCGGATGCCGCTGCCGGGCCAGCATTGATGCCATGCAGACACTTGGATTGTCCGGCGAGAGCAAGCGCTCGGACGGCATGCTGAAGAGCATCTTCTGGCCCACGGTCGAGAATGCCTGGGATGTGGATTACCTGGGGCGCCAGGGGTTCTGGATCTGCCTGATTGTCGCGGCCTTTCAGCTTGCGGTGGCCTTGCTCACGGGAAACCCGATCGTGATTGTCGCCGGCGCGGCGTCGGCGCTGGTGTTCCTGCTTGGCGGCATGGGAGTGCGGGAAGCAAGCTGGCCGGCCGCTGCGCTGGTTTTCAGCATCTACTTTGCCGGCCTGCTCTTCACTCTCGCCAGCCGCCAGCTGCCCGGAATCCTGACTATTATCGCCGCCGGCATCCTGCTATCGAACGTCCGCGCCGCCTTTCTGGCTTCGGAGTGGAGGCCGGCGGCCGAGGACGAAGACCGGCCGGCCCGCTTCAACGAGACCTGGGGCGACAAACTGGCCGATCAACTTCCGGCAAAGGCCTGGCCGGTGCTGCAAATCCCCTTTTTCGGATTGGCCGCGCTTCTGCTGCTCTTGAGTCTTGCCGCAGTGGTGTTTGCGCTTTTGCATCGCTACGGCGTCTATCCCCAGGCCGGCTCGGCGCAGCCTTGAGGGCGGCTTTGGGGCGGAGGCGGCGGAGCGTGCGGCGGAATTCATGCTTTGCCGGTTTGACGCTCCTACCCAGCCCTCCTATAATCCATGAAGTTCCTGCTGATGTCTCCGCTCGCGTTTTTTGCGGCTTTCGCACCCACCGGGCGCGGACCCATGAAAAAAGGACGGCATGGTTTCTCAGGAGGCACAGGCCCGGTTTCGCCTTGAAGCGCGCGCCGGCCACTGGAATTTCGAAGGAGTCTTTGCTCAAATGAAGCGTTCGCTTGCAATCATCGTTACGCTGGCCTCGGGCTTGGTCCTGAGCGCAGCCGCTCAAACATCGCCCGCGCCCCCGGCGCCGGCCGGCCCTGCCAAGGTTGCCGTCATCGCTTTTCAGGCAGCCGTCGGCCAAACCAACGAATTCCAGCGCAACTTTGCCGACCTGCAAAAGAAGTACGAACCCAAGCGCGACAAGCTGAAGACGATGGCCGACGAGATCGACTCCTTGGAAAAACAGTTGCAGGCGCAGGGCGACAAGTTGAGCGATGCCGAGCGCGCCAGCAAAGCCAAGACCATCGACGACAAGAAGAAACAGGCGCAACGCTTTGCAGAAGACGCGCAGAACGACCTCACGTCGGAGATGCAGGAGGTATACAACGGCGTGGCGTCCAAGGTCTATGACGTTCTGGCGACTTACGCGCAGCAGCAAGGCTTCACGCTGGTGGTGGACGGCAGTTCGAATCAGCAGCAGGCGCCGGTTGTGCTTTATGCAAGCCCTTCCACCGACATTACAAAGGCGGTCATCGACGCTTATAACGTGAAGTCGGGCGTGCCCCCTCCGCCGCCGCAGCCGGCCGCCGCGGCGCCCAAGCCGGCCCCCAAGCCTCCCGCTCCAGCCACGCATTGATGTTGTCGATTTGTCAACAACCATCTCCAATGCCGCCAGAGGCCTCGCGTAGCGGGGCCTCTGGCTTGCTTTCAGACACAGACAGCCCAGATCGATAAGAAGGAGTTTCCCATTCCCATGAAGCGTTCGCTTGTATTCGTTGCCTTGCTGGCCTCGGGCTTTGCCCTGGGCGCGCCCGCCCAAACGCCGCTCGCACCCGCCGCTCCCGCCGCGCCCGCCGGACCGGCCAAGATCGCCGTGATTGCCTTCCAGACGGTTGTAGGCCAAACCAACGAAGGCCAGCGCGCCTTCGCCGATGTCCAGACAAAGTTCGAGCCCAAGCGCCAGCAGCTCAAGGCGCTCGCCGACGAGATCGACACCCTGACCAAGCAGTTGCAGACGCAGGGCGACAGCCTGAGCGATGCCGTGCGCGCCAGCCGCGCCAGGACCATTGACGACAAAAAGAAGGAGTTGGACCGCTCCAGCGAGGACGCCCGCAACGACTACCAGGGGGCGGTCCAGGAGCTTTACACCAGCTTGGCTTCAAAGGTCTATGACGTTCTGGCCAGCTACTCCCAGCAACATGGCTACACGCTGGTTCTGGATATGGGGGCGCAGCAGGGTGTTGTGCTCTTTGCCAGTCCCGCAACCGATATCTCCAAGCCTGTTCTGGATGCCTACAACCTGAAGTCGGGCGTTCCCGCTCCTCCGGCGCAACCGGCTGCCTCGGCCGCCAAGCCTTCCCCGGCGCCCCCGAAATAGCGGCACCCCGAAATAGCCGGCTGCGCTTGCAACGGCTTCGAGAACGGGGCCGTTGTGCCTGCCGTTGGGATCGACTGCAGGCTATCGGCCATCCGGGAAAGATCCTGGTCTGCGGATGCACCTTCTGTGGAAAAAATTGTGGATTACTTGCGGCAATCTCGCAAAATAATCCCCAATTTTCCTCTTGCCAAGCTATGCAGGATTCTGATAGGAGACGTAACCCATTATTTATCAACAGATACAGGGAATGCGCCCCGCTCTTCGCGCGCATTCATCCGGGAGCGGTCGCAGACGCCGATCTTGCGAGGTTTCCACAGTTTGATATGAACGTCTTGTGACTAAAGTATCTGGCCGGTAACGGCGCTCCCGCTATTTCTGCTGGTCTTCGCCTACCCGCAAGACGGCCAAGAAGGCTTCCTGCGGAATATCGACTTTGCCGATCCGCTTCATGCGCTTCTTCCCTTCCTTCTGCTTTTCCAACAACTTGCGCTTGCGGGTAATATCGCCGCCGTAGCACTTGGCCAGGACATTCTTGCGCAGCGGGCTGACCGTCTCGCGGGAGATGACCTTGGCGCCGATGGCCGCCTGAATGGCGACCTCGAACTGCTGGCGGGGGATCAATTCGCGCATCTTTGAAACCAGCGCCCGGCCGCGTTCGTAGGCAAAGTCGCGATGCACGATGATGGAAAGCGCATCGACGGGCTCGCCGGAGACCAGAATATCGAGCTTCACCATCGGCGACTCCCACTCGCCGGCCAGTTGATAGTCCAGCGAGGCATAGCCGCGCGAGATGGACTTCAGGCGATCGTAGAAGTCCAGCACGATCTCGTTGAGCGGCAGCTCGTAGGTGAGCATCACGCGCGTGGGCGTGACGTACTCGAAGTTCAACTGCTTGCCGCGCTTCTCTTCAACTAGCCTGAAAATTCCACCGACGTATTCCTCGTTGGTGAGGATCTTGGCGGTAATGACCGGCTCGCGAATGGACTGGATGTTGGTGGGCTCAGGCCAGCGCGAGGGATTGTCCACCTCGACCACGCTGCCGTCGGTGAGCGCGATGTGGTAGCGCACGCCGGGCGCGGTGGTGATCAGGTCGAGTTCATACTCGCGCTCCAGCCGCTCCTGAATGATCTCCATATGCAGCAGGCCGAGAAAGCCGCAGCGAAAGCCGAAGCCAAGGGCCACCGAACTCTCTGGCTCGAAAAAAAACGAGGAATCGTTGAGCCGGAGTTTCTCCAGGGCGTCGCGCAGCAGCGTGTGCTCGTGCGAGTCGACGGTGTAGAGGCCCGCGAAGACCATTGGCTTGATGTCTTCAAAACCGGGCAACTGCGCGGGTGCGGGGCGCGCGTCGTCGGTCACCGTGTCGCCGATCCTGGTGTCGCTGACGGTTTTGATGGTGGCCGCGAAGAAGCCCACCTCGCCGGCGGAGAGCTGGCCGATCTCGACCGGCTTGGGCATCAGCACGCCCATGGACTCGACTTCAAACGATTTCGAGTTCGACATGAGGCGGATGCGCTGGCCCTTGCGCATGGTTCCCTGCATGACGCGGACCAGCACGATGACGCCGCGATAGGCATCGAACCAGGAGTCGAAGATCAATGCTTGGAGCGGCGCATCTGGATTCCCGGTCGGTGGGGGAAGCCGGTGGACGATGGCTTCAAGCACCTCGTCCACGCCCTGGCCGGTCTTGGCGCTCACCGGGATGGCATCGGTTGCGTCCAGGCCCACGGCCTTCTCGATCGCCTCCTGGGTGCCGAGGATGTCGGCCGAGGGAAGATCGATCTTGTTGATGACAGGGATAATCTCAAGGCCGTGGTTGATGGCCAGATAGGCGTTGGCCAGGGTCTGCGCCTCGACGCCCTGGCTGGCGTCCACCACCAGCAGCGCGCCCTCGCACGAGGCCAGCGAGCGCGAGACTTCATAGCTGAAGTCCACGTGGCCGGGCGTGTCGATGAGGTTGAGCTGGTAGGTGTTGCCGTCGTGAGCCTTGTACATCATGCGCACGGCGTGGGCCTTGATGGTGATACCGCGCTCGCGCTCCAGGTCCATGTCGTCCAGGATCTGCGCCTGCATCTCGCGGCCGGTCACCGAGCCGGTCAACTCCAGCAGACGGTCGCTCAGCGTCGACTTGCCGTGGTCGATGTGGGCGATGATCGCGAAGTTGCGAAGGAAGCGGACGTCCATGCGGGGATCGGCGAAAGAGGAGATTTTTCCTTACGTGCTGCGCGCCCGCCGCGAAACCGGGGTCCCCGGCGACAGGTCTTTGTCGCTGGGGTGGAAGGCGGGCCTCCATGGCATAGCTTATCATCGGCATAGGGTCTGCCATTCAATCCAAGGGGCCGGCACAGCGGCCGGGGCTGCCGCAACTGCTCATGCGCAACGTTTGGAATCGGTATCGTTTACTTGCTTTTGCCGTGCTGGCGATGGCGCTGGCGGGGTGCGATCCCTTGCAGTCCGTTGCCGCTGCCGTCAAGAAGCACGCGCAGGCCGCCTTGCCCGCCCCGCCGGCGCCGCACCCGGCGCCGCAAGCCGCGCAGCCCGCTCCTCCCGCATCGCCTCCCCTGCTTTCACCTCAGGAGCAACGCATTCGCCTGCTGATTCAGCAGGTCGAACAGGCCTACGCCTTTGGCGAGGCCGCCTATCGCAAGGGGAACCTGGTCGAAGCCAAGGTGGAGTTCGATCGCGCCGTGGATCTGATGCTCACCAGCGGCCTTGACATCAAAGGCGATTCGCGCTTGCAGGAGGAGTTCGACCGCATCGTGGACGGCGTGAACGCGCTGGAGATGGAGGCGCTGAAACAGGGCGATGGATTTGTCCCCAAGGCTGAGCCCTCGCCGGCCGAAGTGGCCAGCGACGTAACCTTCGAGGTGGACCCCAACATTGTGGCCAAGGCCCAGACGCAGTTGGCCACCACCAAGTCCGACTTGCCGCTGGTCGTGAACGATTACGTGGCTGCCTACATCAACTTCTTCGCCAGCACGCAGCGCGGCCACAACACGCTCTTGCACGCCTTCCAGCGCGCCGGCCGCTACAAGGCGATGATCCAGCGGGTGATGGCCGAAGAGGGCGTGCCGCAGGATCTGATCTATCTTGCCGTGGCGGAATCGGGCTTTCAGCCCCGCGCTCTCAACCGGCGCTCCCACGCCGGCGGCATGTGGCAGTTCATGCCGTATGGAAACTACGGCCTGGAGCGCAATTCGTACGTGGATGAGCGCTTCGATCCGGAGAAATCCACGCGCGCCTATGCCCGCTACATGAAGTTCATCTACGACCAGTTGGGCGACTGGTACCTTTCCATGGCCGCCTATGACTGGGGCGCGGGCAATGTGCAGCGCGCCGTGCAGAAGACGGGCTACGCCGACTTCTGGGAGCTGTACAAGCGCAACAACCTTCCCGCCGAAACCAAGAACTACGTGCCTGAGATTCTGGCGGCCATTATCATCGCCAATCATCCCACCCAGTATGGCTTCGACGACGTGACGCTCGATCCGCCGGTGCTCACCGATACGGTGACCATCAACTACTCCGCGGATTTGCGCCTGGTGTCGGACATCGTGGGCGCGCCGATCGACGAGTTGATGGCGCTGAACCCCAGCGTGCTGCGCATGACCACGCCGCCCGACGCCGCCTTCGATCTGCATCTGCCGGCAGGCACGGCCACGCTGTTTGCCCAGCGCATCGAGGCCATTCCCGCGGCCAAGCGCAACGCATGGCGCTACCATCGCGTTGCCGCCGAGGACACCCTGGCCTCTGTGGCGCGCGAGTATAGCGTTTCCCAGACGGCGCTGGCAGCGGCCAATCAACTGCGATCGAGCGACAGCCTGCAGGGCGTCGAAGCGCTGGCGATTCCGTTGGCCCCGGTAGCCGCGCCACCGGCGCGCATGGCCCTTTACACCGTGCGCAGGGGCGATACGCTGGTGACCATCGCGGATCGTTTCGGCGTCTCGCTGAATCAGTTGCGGCGCTGGAACAACATTGCCGGCATCAAGGTTGAGCCAGGCCGCCGGCTGCATGTGGCCGAGCCCGCCAATGCCTCCCGCGCGGCTCACGGCCATCGCAGCGGGACGAGCGGCGGTACTGGCGCAAAGCCGCATGAAACGGCCTCGCCAAAGGGGTCTGCCGAAAAGGCGGGCGGGCTCGCATCCGCAAGGAAGAACGGGGCATTGGCTGCGAAGAAGGCGCCTTCCAACAAGGCCGGGACTCGGGCAACGACGGCGGGCGTGGCAAGGAAAAGCGGAGCATCGAGCGCGAAGAATCGCACCGCGCAGTAGACCGCCGCGAAGGGCAAGCCGTCCGCGCGGTGACAAAAATCGCCCAGGTAACTCATTACGTACTTGTCATTCGATAGCCTTTGAGTTCATGCTATTGCTACAATGGCTTTCGCAAGCGGCGCGGATGCGCACGCTGCGCGAAGAGGAAAATCAAAACAACAGCAGCGGCGAGCCGCTGGAGGCAATCGGATGGAAGAAGTATTCGGGATGTATGCAATGAGTGGCGGCAAGCTCGATAAGGAGCCGAATGAATTCGTCTCCGATCTCGGTGAAGGCTTTGACGGCAATGACGAAGACGAAGAGGTTGAAACGTCCAGCGTGCTGACCTCTTCCGACGACGACGAGGGAGCGGCTGAAGAGGTCTTGGTCTTCGTCGTGGAGGAACCCGTATTGAAGCCGGCCCGCAAGAAGGCCGCGAAGAAGAAGTCCGTACCCGGAAAGGCTGCCCAGAAGGCTCCGGCAACGGAAGCTGTAGCCGAGGCAGTTCCGTTGGCAGT
Organism: Occallatibacter sp.; assembly: GCA_050014575.1. Taxonomy (GTDB): domain Bacteria; phylum Acidobacteriota; class Terriglobia; order Terriglobales; family Acidobacteriaceae; genus Telmatobacter. The sequence continues at coordinate 10,976 of JBEKDB010000005.1, forward strand.
TGCTCCAGTCGTGGCGCCTCCAGTGGCGGCAGCTCCGGTGGAGCAGGCTCCGGCAAAGAAGGCCGCGGAGAAGAAGGCTCCGGCAAAGAAAGCCGCGGCCAAGAAGTCCGTTGCAAAGAAGGCTCCGGCCAAGAAAGCAGCTGCGAAGAAAGTTGTGTCCAAAAAGGCTGCCAGGAAGGCCGCCAAGAAGGCTGCCAAGAAGGCCGCCAAGAAATCCGCCGCGAAGCAGAAAAGCACTGGCGCAAAGGGCGGAAAGACCACGGCGAAGAAGGCCGCGGCCGGCAAGCGCGTCAGCAAACCCACAAAACGAGGTAAACCGTTGGCAGTGAAGAAAGCAGCAAAGAAGGCGCCCGCCAAGAAGGCAGCAGCGAAAAAGGCAGTTGCCAAAAAGGCTCCCGCAAAGAAGGCCCCTGCGAAAAAGGCAGCGGCGAAGAAGGCAGTTGCCAAGAAGGCTCCTGCGAAAAAGGCAGCGGCGAAAAAGGCTCCTGCGAAGAAGGCAACCAAGTAATCAGCAACGGCAACAGGCAAATCAAGGCAAGCAGAAGAGCCCGGCATTTCGCCGGGCTTTTCTGCGTCTGGACGCGGCCCAACGCCTCAGGAGGCTGCGCTGTTGGACGCGAGTTGGGCGAAATGCCAGCGCTGGTGCCTGAGATAATCCTCGATGAGAAAGCGCAGCGAGACCGGCGCGTCGTCGCCGACGATGCAGCTTGCATCGAGCCGCTCTTCGGGAATGTTATCGACCGCGGCGGCCAGAATCTCGTGCTCCACATTCCACCAGCGCAGCAGAGTCTCCCAGCTCTGGCCGGCATAGCCGTGAGCTGTCACCCAGGCGTCTTGAGCGTAGTTTGGGCCGGCAAAGCGGCCGTCGGTGGCGGCCCGCACAAATCGCTGGCGATTGTTGGCCGCCGAATCGAGCAGGTGCCCCACGATTTGTTTGCGCGTCCATCCGCCGCTGCGCCAGGGCGTGCAGGCAAGCTCCGGCGGGAGCGCGAGCAGCGTGGCGTGCAAGGCATTCAATTGCGCGCGGAACTCCTGAGCAAGCTGGTTGGGCATACTATCCTCTCTCGGCGCGAGCCGCCGTTGCGCTTAGCAAAAACGATGCCTCGGCCCCGTAGCGGGAGCCGCGGCGATTCACATCGTCATGGCGCTCTGCTTCTTCATCTCCGCGATCGCGGCCAGCACCTCATCGGAGTGGTGCTGCACGTCGACCTTGGTCCACACCTTCACGATCTTGCCTTGCGGATCGATGAGGAACGTGTTCCGGCTGGCGATGGTCATGGGGCCAAAGTGGCCCAGCGAACCGTACTCATCCACGACCCTGTGTTCCGGGTCGGCAAGCAGGCGGAAGGTCAGCCCCTCCTTGGTGCAGAACTGCTTGTGGCTGTCGGCAGTGTCCACGCTCACGCCCAGAATGACGGCGTTTTCGGCGTCGTACTTGGCCTGATCGCGCTGGAAGTTGTGGGCCTCGATGGTGCAGCCGCTGGTCATGTCCTTGGGGTAGAAGTAGAGCACCACCCATTTGCCGCGGAAGCTATCCAACGAGATCTGCGAGCCATCCTGGGACGGGAGAGTGAATCCGGGAGCAACCTGCCCGGCGGTTGGCATGGTTTGATCCGCGGCGTGGACCGTGACCAGCGCAACCGCGAGCATAACGGCCGCGGCCAGAACGAAGAGAATCGGCTTGTTCATGAGAAACCTCCTGATGTGGAACGTAAAGATGGGGAACATCGAACGGGGAATAGCCGGAATTGAGAGATCGGGGCCGATCCGCCGGCAGTAGGCTCAGCTGCGAGCCAAGAGGGACCAAAGTCAAGATTGAGCGGCGGAAAAGGAACCTCTCCTAGAGAAAAAGGTACGTCTTTTGGGCCTGGATGTCCAATGCCGAGGCGCTGTAGGCGATACTGACGCTCAAGCGCGGAGGGTTGGATTGGGGAACCGGATGAATTCGGCGAAGGACGCGGATATGGATCTACAACAGCTTTCGGAACTCCTCCAAGCTCAGCCCGGCATCCCGCACGATACCACCCATTGTGAAGGCGTTGACTGGGTTGTGGCGGGGAATCGTCAAGATCCGGCATCCATCTGTCATCACAATATGCGCGCCCTGACGAAGAACGCGAAAGCCGGCCTTCTCCAGCGCTGCCACGGCTCTAAGATGGTTGATTCCCGGCAGTTTGGACACGACTCACCTCAGCAATGCTGAACCCTCTCATACTCCAGAACAGCCTGCATGAACCAACGGTTCGGCCAAATCGCTCGAATGGGGAAATGAATGGTTGACGTTGCTATATGAGTGCGGCAGCCAAACGAGAGCCCATGAGGCTTGGAATCGGCAGCTCAAGCAACCGCGACTTCGACAACGCGGCTCTCCTCGTTGCACGACAACTCCTCGGCAGCCTCGACATACTCGCGAATTGCCACCTGAATGCTCGCGAGAGCTTCCTCTTCGGTTGCTCCCTGCGACCAGCACCCGGGCAGACCGGGACAGGAGACGCTGAAGCCTTCCTCGGAGCGGCGGAGAACGACGCGATAGTTTGCCATGCAATTTATGGTACACCCATCCCCGATGGAACGTTTGCCGGGCGCGGCTCTACTCGCGCGCGGCCCAGGGATCGTAGGTGCCTGCGCTCCAGGTGTGGCCTTCGGGGTCTTTCACGGCAAACTCCCGGCTGCCGTACGGTGTGTCTTGGAGCGGGCGGATGATGGCGGCTCCGGCGGCCACGGCGCGGGCATGCACCGCATTGGCGTCGGCGACCACAATGTAAGCGCTGCGGGTCTCGATGCCGCCCAAATCGGCGGGGGATTTGAAGCTGCGGCCGAAGTCGTCGTCCTTTTGAGAGCCAAGCATGATCATGCTGCCGCCGAGGGAGAGTTCGGCGTGGCCGATGGTCCCATCTTCGCCTTCATAGACGGCGTGGCGGGTGAAGCCGAAGACGTGGCAGAGCCAGTCGATGGCGGCCGGGGCATTGCGGTAGCGCAGGGCGGGGATGACGGTGCTGCGGGATTCGGGCATGGAGACCTCCAAGTTTCCGAGGGCAGGGTAGCGCAGAGTCTCCTTCGATGGCAATAGGGAACAACAGCGGCTCAATCCGGTATTCTTGCTCCCATGCGATTGCCGGCGGGCGATTCGGAACTGGTGCGGATTGTGGACGCGGCCCTGGACGATGCGGCGCGGCGGGCGGGAAAGTGGCTGGTCTGCCGCCTGGGCTGTACGCAGTGCTGCTTTGGGGCCTTTGCAATCGGCGCGCTGGATGCTCTCCGCTTGCAAGCCGGCATGGACGCGCTCAAGGATGCGGCGCCGGCGTTGGCGGCCGGGATTGTCCGGCGGGCGCAAGACTGGATTGCCGAGCACGGGGCGGAGTTTCCCGGTGATGCCGAGACCGGGCTGCTCGGCGATTCCGAGCAGGACCGGGAGCGCTTCGAGGAGTTTGCCAACGAAGCGGCTTGCCCGGCGCTCGATCCGGCGACGGGGCGCTGCGATGTGTACGCCTGGAGGCCAATGACCTGCAGGGTCTTCGGTCCGCCCATCCGCATGGACGCCAAGGCGGGCGACGGCCAGGCGCTCGGCAACTGCGAGCTTTGCTTTGCAGGAGCGAGCGAGGCTGAGGTTGCGCGGTGCGAGATGCCGGTTCCGCATGAGTTGGAGGCTTCGCTGCTGGATGAGATTGGCATGAAGGGCGAGACGGTGGTGACGTTTGCGCTGCTGCGGTGAGAAGGGTCGCGGCCATTGGACAAGGCCGCCTTTTGACCGCTAGAGTGAAGACGGGAGAGTCGCCGAAGCCTTATGCGCCATAGCGCCAACTTGGACATGCTTTGCACCCTCGCGGTAACCAGTGTTTGCGTAGTTAATATCCGCCGGAAAGGGCTGCATGAATCGTTTTGCACGGCCTATTGAGATCAAGGCGCTATTTGCGTTCGTGCTGGCCTCCCTGCTGATCAGTTCCCTGATGCAGCGGTACCTGGGCCATGTCATGCCTTCGCCGGATATGGACTTTTACAATTATTACTTCGCCGCGCAAGTCGTCCACGACAATCCCCACGCCAACCTCTATCAAGGCGCGACGGACAAGAACTTGGAGATCCACCCTGTACCCCCCGCAGACAGTGCACTCTCTGCTCACGCAAGAGCGGCTGGCTTCGAAGTTGAGTTTTACGCTATCCCTCCTCTTCTTGCCGATCTTCTCGTCCCTCTCTCCCAGGTTCCGCCTCATGTCGCCGCCGCTCTTTGGCGAGCCTTCAACCTGGCTCTTGTGCTCGCGTCGATGCTATTGCTTGCCCGCTTGGTGCGCGTGCCCATTCTCAGCTTTGAATTCGTCGTGCTCGTCTTGGCCGCGTATAGTTTCTGGCCCATTCACGAGGCCGTCTCGCTCGGACAGGTTACAGTCGTCATGTTGGCGCTCTGTACGGCCGGAGTCGTTGCCTATCGTGACGACCGCGTAATCCTCTCGGCCGCTGCCATCGCTCTCGCAACGGCTTTCAAGGTTACTCCCATTCTGCTTCTCCCCCTCTTCCTTATTTGGAAGGACCGGAGATGGCTCGTTTCATACCTCACTATCTCTCTTGGTCTTGTTTCGGCGATGGTGGCCATCAACGGTGTGCAAATCGTGCGCGTCTATCCCATGGTCGTCTCGCACATGGGCAGCGGCTTTCCGGCCTTCATGATCAAGACCCTTGGTTCCCTTGCGGCCTGGGTATATTACGGAAGAATTTTCTCAGTGGGAGACGCGCGGGCGTTCTTTGCCAACCAACCCCTCCCCCAAGGTCTCTCATTTGTCGCAAAAGCGATCAGCGGCGCTTTTTATCTCTCCTGCCTGTTTCTCGCCTGGCGCAGTCGCCGCCGCCTCGACCGTGCATCGAGAGCGGCTACGATTGCAGTTTTCAGCCTGGTCGCCATTTGCGTGTCCCCGGTCTCATACCGGCACGGCTATACCGTTGCCTTTGTAGCACTGGCCATTTTTTGGGCGAAGGCTCTTCGCACTCCGCCCAGAATCCTTCCTGCCGTGTTGCTTACCCTGACGACCTTCACGCTCGGATCGCTCTTCTTCGATCTGGCGGCCCAGGCTCCCTTGCCCGAAACCTGCAAGATACTCCTGTCTGCCACATGGATCGTCTTCAGCGTTTTGTTCTGCCTGGACACGCTCTTTCGCGCTGACGCCGCCGGGTGTGCCGATGTCGCGACAGACCGGAGCGCCGCTGCGGCCGGCGCCCCTTGAGCGCCACGCTTCTCCCGCTCGGGACTCCTATGCGCACGCGAAGGCGCACTTTGAGCCGAGGCTTTTCAAGCAGTAGACGACCTCACGCAGGCTTCCCTCTTCCCGGCAGGGCGAACCGCTTGAGGCGGAGGAATGGCTGTTCGACAAGGTAGTAGGATGCGGCGGCCATGCCGAATGCTAGGAAGAGATTCATTGGAAGCCTGGCCGGCCAAGCATCCCAGTCGGGGTTGAGAAAGGCATTCTGCCATAGGTACAGCGAGTAGCTGAGTACGCCTATGTATACAATCGGTCTCCAGTTCAGAAGGCGGCCGACGCCGCTGCCGAAGTTGCGGATGGACCAATCGATGCAAAGCGCAGTGCCCAGGTTGGCAATCGATTGTCCTGCGATGTAAAAGCTCGCCGGGCTGATGGCGAAGAGACCGTTGCCGCCCAGAACCATGCTCATGGTGACGATCCAGAAAAGCCATGACGACTGGAACCGCCGATACCAGTTGATTGCGCCGATCCGGTTGAAATTCATGCTGAGCAGGCAACCCGTGGCAAGCGTGTCGGCAACGGCCTCAAAGTGTTTGGTCATGGCAGGTTCGCCGGCATGGAAGAAAAACCACATGATGGTGCGAATAACCGGACCGGCGATTATGGCGCCCCATGCAACTTTCACCCCCCGGCGCGTACCCGCGATCCAGAGCAGTCCTGGCCACAGCAAATAGAACTGTTCCTCAACCGAGAGTGACCAGAGATGACGGAACCAATGAGCGGGGTCGTCGCGGTAGTTGATTGTGTAAGTGAGGGCGTTGGCCAAATCGCCGTGCTTGAGAGTGAGCCAGCCTAGCGCGCAACAAACCGCAATGATGCCGATGTAGGTTAATGAGGGAGGAAAAATCCGCAAGGCGCGGCGCATGTAGAAGCCCCTCATCGAAATGCGGCCTGTCTTCTCCCGTTCTTTCAGCAGGAGTGTTGTAATCAGAAAGCCTGAGATGATGAAAAAGCAGCGAACTCCAAAATTGCCAAGATGAATGAAGTAATTCAGGAAATGCGGGGCATTGAGGGAGTCCGCCGAGTGGCCGACTATTACGAGTGCTATTGATAGCGCTCGCAGACCGTCGAGCGAGGGGATGCGGCTCGGCAACTTGGGGGCCTGGAACCTAGCGGGGGGCTGATGGCTGTCAGCGTGCATCCGAAAGCTCCGGCGCGCGGTCAACAGCACCGATGCGCCCTCCGTTGTGAAGGTGAAAATCGCGTTCCAATTAAGCGCCTCTGGTATGCAGCCTTAGCTCCCCACCTCCCTCCGATGCTATCAGGCTCTGTTCCGCGGGACAATCGCAGGAACGTCAAGTCGAAGGGGAAAACTGGGATTGCAGGCAGCGGTCCTTCATGCCATTCAGGGATCGACAGCGTGATCGGAATCAAGCGTGGGAACGGCCTGAAGCCCTCTGGCGCGCTCGCTCATTCCATGGAAATCGGTCTTGGAAGCCATCGATCTCGTTGCATTCCCGGCGCATCTTACCTAGGCGATTGCCGTCCCGTCGAATTCGGTGGACTGTTGCGCATTTTGCTACAATGAAGCGTGGAAATACTCACGTTGGTTGCAGGCTCCCTCCCCTCGAAACCGTCAAATGAAGGGTACCGGCGCTGTTTGGGTCATTCCGCTTCTGCCAGCCGCATTTGCTTTGGCCATTCACTATGGGCTTTGTCCTAACTATCCTCTATTTCGTTACGAACTATCTGACGCCGGTCACTCTGTTCGGGCCGCTCGCGGCTATACATATCGAGGTGGTTCTCGGAATAATGATTTTCTTTGTATCGCTGCATAAGGTTCAGGGGTCGGTCATTCTGAAAACACCGCAGTCGCTGGCCTTGATTGGGTTGGTGTTTGCGGTCTTTTTTTCGGTGCTCTTCGGGCAGCATTGGCCGGGGAGAGCGGTGCGGGCGTCCCTGGGATTCCTTCCACAGGGTGGTATCGCCTATGTCCTTGTCTGCCTGCACTGCAACTCGAAGAAAAAGTTACAGGTGCTCGTCCTGATGCTGCTGTTCGTCTGCATGTTTGTGATTGCGAACGGGTGCATAGCTCTTCTTCATGGAGTTCCGGAGGTCGCCATTCACAATCCGGATTCCAAGGAGATCGTCCCTCTCCCAATGGAGGCCAGCTCGATCCCTTATCTTTTTCCCATGAGGAACGATGCGGGAGAGACGTTTTACCGGTTGCGGGGATTGGGGCAGATCAACGACCCGAATGACTTTGCTCAGTTGATCGTCTGCGTGACTCCGCTGATATTCATCTTCTGGCGGCCAAAGAGAGCGCTCCTGAATTTCGCCTGCATAATCCTGCCGGTGTGTGCGCTGCTTTTCGGCACGTATCTGACGCACTCGCGGGGCGCCCTGCTGGCCTTGGTGGCGATGGCGGTGGTGGCGGCGCGGCGGCGCATTGGCACAGTGCCTGCGCTGCTGATTGCCGGCGGACTGTTCGCCGCGGCAATGGCCCTGCACTTCACGGGCGGTCGGGAGATTTCCGCCGATTCCGGGGCAGGACGCGCCGATCTTTGGGCCGAGGGATTGGGAGCTTTCAAGACTCATCCGTTGTTCGGTGTGGGCGTGGGCGACATAGGGGACTATACCGAATCCAATCTGACCGCGCACAACTCGCTGGTAGTTTGCGCGGCAGAGCTTGGCTTCTTCGGGTTGTACTTCTGGTCATTATTTCTGTTTTCCACGTTGAGGGACACTTTGGCGATTACTTCGCCGGCTAAGGTGAGCGAAGGAGAGCCGCTCATGCCCGAGGAAGGACCTTTTCCGCAGGCGGCAATAAAGATCGAAACACTCGACAAAGCGGAGATCAACCGCCTGGGGCGCTTGCTGATCTTGTCGATGACGGGCTTTCTGGTTGCGGGGTGGTTCTTGTCTCGCGCCTTTGTGATGACGTTCTTCTTGCTGGGCGGCATGGTGGAGGTGGTGTACGAGATGGCTCTGCGGCGAGAGATGATTGCCCCCCGCTTGCGGTTGGCGCGCGTGCTGCCTTATGCAGCCGTTTTTGCGATCGCGTTGTTGCTCGTGCTGTACATCATGCTGCGAGTTCTGAATCTGATGCGCTGATTCAAGCGGTCGAACGGCTTGTCGCCGCGAATCGTGGGAAAGCACGACAGAACAATTCCGCTCTGGCAGAGGCTCAGGCAACCTGTATGAAGATTGCGCACGTGGTGGACAGCATGGAGGTGGGCGGCGCCGAGACGCTTGTCTCGCAGATGTGCTGTTTGCAGCGGGAACAGGGACACGACCCGTGCATCTATGCTGTCGCGGCTCTGGGCGCGCTCGGCGAGCGGATGCGGGGAGAAGGCTTCGCTGTGGAGCCGAACGTGGGGCGGGGACTCTTCGATGCCACGCGGAGTTTCTTTCGGATCTTCGATGAGTCGCGGCCCGGCGTCGTCCATCTTCATAACCCCACGCCGGCGATTTACGCGGCCATGGCGGCAAGAATGGCGGGTGTACCGAGCGTTGTATCGACCCGGCATAGCCTGGTGGCCCCGCCCCGCAACGTGGTTGCTGAGTCGAAGTACGCCATCGCGGCCCGCTTTTGCGATTGGATCGTCGGTATCTGCGACGCGACAGCGAACAATGTGAAGAGCATGCACAGCGTTCCGGCGCGAAAGATTGTGCGCGTCTACAATGGCGCGGTCCCACTGCAGCGAGTGGCGAAGGAACAATGGCCGCCGAAGACTGGATTAACGCTGCTCTACGTCGGTCGGCTGGCGCCGGTAAAGAACCACGCCCTGCTGCTCAATGCCTTTCGCGCCGCGCTTTCGTCGATGCCGGGGCTGCGGCTCTGGATGGTGGGCGATGGCAGTGAACGCCAGACGCTAGAGAGCCTGGCAGCCGAGTTGGGCATCGCCGCGCAGGTGACATTCTGGGGGCAGCAATTCGACGTTGCGCCGTTTTTCTCCGCGGCCGATGCCTTCATCATGTCGTCGAAGTCGGAGGGGTTGCCGATCTCGCTCCTGCAGGCTTTTTCGCTGGGGCTGCCGGCGATCGTGACCGACGTAGGCGGAATGGCGGAGGTGGTGCGGCTGGCGAATGCGGGGATCACGGTGCCGGCGACGGACGCTGCCCAGATGGCCGCGGCGATTCTGCGGCTGGCGGGCAGCGATGCGGAACGGGAGCAATTCTCAATGAACGCGGAAGCGGCGTTCCACGCGCGCTTTACTCTCGAAGCCATGGTCGATGCCTACATGGATCTCTATCGGGACACTCCTCGAGCCAGGCGCGCGGCCAAGCCCTGAGTGCGCCGGTTCGCACGCCGCCCCGGCCTATTTCTGTTCGTCCTGGCCAGCGCGCTTGGCCGCGACCCAACCCTCCTTCGAGATCTGGCGCGCTCTGGCCACCGCCAAAGCTCCGGCCGGGACGTCCTTGGTAATGCAGGAGCCGGCGCCGATGTAAGCCCCATCCTCGACGGTGACCGGGGCGACCAGGGTCGAATCGCTGCCCACGAACACGCCCTTGCCGATCCGCGTCGGGTGCTTGTGAACGCCGTCGTAGTTGCAGGTAATAACCCCGGCTCCGATGTTGCTGCCCTCGCCGACCTCGGCGTCGCCCAGGTAAGTGAGGTGGTTGGCCTTGGCGCCCTTGCCCAGCTTCGCCTTTTTGGTCTCGACGAAGTTGCCCACGTGAGCGCATTCGCCGATCTCGCTGCCCGGCCGCAAATGAGCGCAGGGGCCGATCTTGGCTCCATCCGCAACCGTGCTTTCGGCCAGCACGCAGCTCTGGCGAACCAGCACATTGTTGCCCAGTGCGCAGTTCTCGATCACGGTGTACGAGCGGATCAGGCACTCGGCGCCGATGCGCGTCCGGCCCAGCAACTGCACAAAGGGTTCGATGACCGTGTCGGCCGCAACTTCAACCTCCGCATCGATGACGCAGGTATCGGGGCGGAAGATGGTGACCCCGGCGGCCATGAGGCGGCTGGCGGTGGCGGCGCGCAGCGTCGCGTCCAGCGCAACCAGCTCGGCGATAGTGTTGGCGCCCAGCACCTCGGCTGCATCGTCCGCCTGAATGGCGACCACGCGCTCACCAGCCGAGCGCAGCAGGCCGGCCATATCGGTTAGAATCACCTCCCGGTTGGCGTTGTCGGCGTTGAGCTGGCCCAGATGCGCCAGCAGCGGCGCAGTCCGGAAGGCGTAGATGCCGGAGTTGATCTCGCCAATGCTCTGCTGCGCATGCGAAAGCGCCTTCTGCTCGACGATGGCCTCGACCTCCGGCGAATCCGGCGCCGCGCGCACGATGCGGCCGTAGCCGGTGGGGTCGGCGGGAGCGGCGGTGAGGACGGTCATCGCCGCCTGCTGAGCCTGATGAAACTGCCAGAGCCGCTCGATGGTCTCAGGCCGGATGAGCGGCACGTCGCCCGAGAGCACCAGAATGTTCTCGTAGCCGGCAATGGCCTCGCGCGCGCACTGGATGGCGTGGCCGGTGCCAAGTTGTTCGGCTTGCTCGACGAAGTGAACGCCGGTCGCGGCCACCGCTGCCTTGACGCGTTCGGCCTGGTGGCCGACGACGACAAAAATGTCGGCCGGAGCCACCACTTTGCCGGCGGCGGCAATCACATGAGCCAGCAGCGGCTTACCGCCAATTTCATGCAGCACCTTGGGCCGGCGCGATTTCAGCCGGGTTCCTTTGCCCGCCGCCATGATGACTACGGCCAGCCTTGCGTTCGATTCCATGCTCCGCTCCCGAAACAGAAACTATCCTTCCCCATTGTAGTTTCTTTGTCCAAGCCGCCGAACGGCGCAGAGGCGAAGCTGTCACCGCACGAAACAAGGAAACTAAGACACACTTTGAGACTTACGCCGCGCGCCAAAAGGCGCGAAGAAGAGGTGTTTTCCGGCTAGAATGGCTCCCTTTGGGGGCCAAAAAGTGGGGAAAATCTGGGGTTTTCGATTACTGATTCGTTAACAGGTTGAAATTGCAAGTCGTTGAAACTGAGCATTTTAAAGGCTGCGTAAGGGTCAAAGAACGGCCTCCGCGGGGTAGGGGGGGTGGGGTGGGCGACTCTTTGGGAGAACAGACGGCGAAAATGACCGGAGACGAGGGACTAAGGGACCAAGGGACTGGGGACTAAGGGACTAAGGGCGCGGGATTGAGAGCGCCGGTGATTGGGGGGTGGTCATTTGGGCCTCGGGTTTGCGACTGATTCCATTGTGCGCCGGGGAAGAGATATTTAATGCAAGGGGTGGAGGCGAAGATGCTGCCGCGTATCTTGATCCCAGCGGCGATACCTGGGGAACCCGGCCAACCGCCATCGCGTATAGTGTTGTGGTTAACCACAACAAATATGGGTTGATCCAAAGGAGAACGAATGAAGAAATCCTTTCGTGCAATGTTGTCCGTCGCTTTTTTGATGGCGCTCTCCACGGTGGTTCTTGCCCAGTCGGGTGCGCAGAAGTCCTTCGACAACCTGAAGGCCCTGGCAGGTGTCTGGGAGGGCCGCGTGACCACCGACCCGTCAATGCCCGGCATGGACAAGCCCAATGCGCTCACGCAGGTTTCGATGCGCGTGACTTCCAGGGGAAATGCGCTGGTGCATGAGATGAAGGAAGCGGGAACGCCGGACGATCCGACGAAGTATGACGATCCGGTCACCATCTTCTATCTTGACAGCGACCGCCTGCTTCTAACTCACTATTGCGACGCCGGCAACCGGCCTCGCATGACGGCCCGGATCACGCCGGGCGGAAAGACGGTGGAGTTCGATTTTCTCGACCTTTCCGGCGGCACGCAGTTGGGACACATGGACCACGCGGTGTTCACCTTCATCGACGCCAACCATCACACTGAGGATTGGACGTACATAATGCCTGGAGACAAGCCGGTCCGCGCGCACTTCGAATTGCAGCGGACCAAATAATGGAAAGGAATCTCCAATTGGCGTTATCCGGAACCTAAGACGAGCCTTGAGTGGAACGTCAGTCAGCCGGGTGCTCCAGGTCTTCCGCGGCGGTCCGCCGCGACCGAAGACCTGGAGCACCCGCATTTGTTACTCATGGGACCCGAGCCACCCGTCGATCCATGCTTCCGACGGCATTTATCGAATGACGCTCGTCTTCGGATTGAATGTCAACAATTGATGCACCCACGCGACAAGGGGGTCCGAATGACCATTGTTTGTCGGAACATCATCGACAATTGCCTCGAAGCTCTCGTAGCCATCGTTGCTGTAGTCAATCTGGTACTGCGTGTTATGGAAACTGATTCGACCACCAGTCATCAGAACATCACGTGATCGCGACTGAGCATCTTCAACGAGTTTAGCCAACGCGCTCGTGAATGAGCTGTGCAACTCATTGAATTGCTCCGGAGAAATCGACGTAGTTTCCCACTCGATTGGCAGAAGCTTGCCAGCGTCGTACGGATTTTCAGGTAATTGGTGAGACGCTGCCAATTGCTTTATGACCTCCCCGCGAGGCCGTTTCAACGATCCTCGCACGATCTCAAAGTTCCTGTTATCCCTAGCCCTGATGAACAGCTTCATTGCTGAATTGATCGACACCGAAATCACGATGACAGATGGTGAAAGTTCAGGCGGAGAAACGCTTTTCCAGGCTTCGGTGGCGTATAGGCCTTCGACTTGCGGCGACGGAGTGCAAGACTGCGGTCGCGAATTCGCACCTTGGCTCCATAATGCAGGAACCATGGTAACCATTAGCGCGCACGACATAATTCGCATGATCAATTCCTCCATCTTCGGGTTCATGGTGTCGGCGCACTACATGACTGGGTGGCCCACATCTCAATTTGCCACCAAGACGGGTGCCCAGGGTCTCGTCCGCCGCAGCGGAGAGACCTGGGAGGCCCTGTCCTCAATCAGGCTTGCTTCTACTACTTCTATCCCGCCGCCGGCTGCTTGGGCATGGGAATCGTAATGTCGATGGGCTGCGGCGTGCCCATCTTCAGCTCCTCCAGTCCCGGCTTGATCTCCGGCCCGTTGCCCACCACCAGCACCGCCAACTTGCCGGGGTGGATGTACTTCTTGGCCACGCGATCCAGATCGGCCAGAGTTACCCTTTCGAGAGCGGCTTTGTAAGTCTCCAGATAGTCCGGCGGATAACCGTAGAACTCCAGCTTCACCCGCTCGGCGAGCACCTTATCTTTGGTGTCGTAGCGGAAGAGGAAGGAGTTGAGGATGTTATCCTTGGCGCGGTCCAGCTCGGTCTGCGTGAAGGGCCTGGCGTTCAGCCCGTCGATCTCGGCCAGCGCGGCCTTGGTGGCGTCCACGGTGGAGGCGCTCTTGGTGAGCACGACCACGCGGAAGGTGGCCGGATGGTCATAGCCGAAGCTCATGCCGCCGCCGACCGCGTAGGCCAGCCCCAGCTCGGTGCGCACCTTTTGGAAGAGGCGGCTGGCAAAACCGCCGCCCAGGATCTCGTTCATCACCGCAATCGCGGGAACGTCGGGGTTGTGGCGGTCCGTGCCCAGGCCCACGATCTCCACGTTGGACTGATTCACGTCCTCCTTGTCGATAAAGGAGAGGCCAGGCTTGGGTCCGTCAAAGGCGTCGTGGCGGGCGGGCGCGGGCGTCACGGGCGGCAGCCCTTCAAAGGCCGCGCGCAGTTTGGCCTCCATGGCCACGGGGTCGAAGTCGCCACTGACGCTCACGATCAGCTTGCCGCCAATGGTACGGTCGTGCCAGGCCTTCAGATCGTCCACGGTGACCGCGCCGATGGTGGCCAGTTCGGGCTGGCGGGTATAGGGGCTGTTGGCTCCGTAGACCAGCTTCTTCGCTTCGCGGCCGGCGATCTCCGATTCCTCGTCGTTGCGGCGCACGATGCCCGTGGCTGCCTGTTGCTGGGCCAGTTGCAGCTTTTCAGGATTGAACTTGGGGTGCAATAGCAAGTCCAAAGCCAGTGAAAAGACCTGGTCCGCATCGCCCTTGAGCGAGTCCCAGGAAACGGCGGTGGAGTCTACGTCGCCTCCGGTCTCGATGTGCGCGGCCTTGGCCTCGAGCAGATCGTCCAGGGCGTCGCCGTCCATCTTGGCGGTACCGCTGGTCCGCCACGCATCTCCATAGAGACTTACCAAACCCGTCTTGGCCGGATCTTCCTCGCGTGAGCCACCCGGAATGAGTACCGAGCCGGAGACGAAGGGCAGCTCATGATCTTCCTGCAAGAAGAGGACGACGCCGTTCTTGAGCTCGATGCGCTTGGGCTGCTGGGGCTTGAAGTCGTGCAGCTTGGGGATGGGAATTTGCTCCCAGGGCTTGGATGAAGCTGCGGCAGCAGGCGCAGGAGTGGAAGCTGTTATGGGAGCGGCAACAGGCACAGAAGCTTGTTGTTGAATAACTTGGTGGCAACCGCCCAGAGCTATGCTCATCATTCCCGCAAGGACAATCTTCGCCAGCTTCTTCATTGCGCGCCTCCGTCTTTCGGTGCTGCCGCCGATTGCTGCGCGGGCGGCGGCACGGTCTCAATCCATGCTCCGGTGCGGTTGCTGTCAACAAACACCTTGCTGGCCACGCGGCGTATGTCGGCCTTGGTCACTTTGTCTACCCGGTCAAGTTGCAGGAAGAGCTCGCGCCAGTCGCCGTAGCGGGTCTGGTACTCGGCCAGATCGTTGGCCAGCCCCTGATTGTTGGCCAGGCCGCGCAGCAGGTCAGCGCGGGTGCGGGTTTTGTACATGGCCAGCTCGTCATCGGTCACATCGGCTGCCTTGAGCTTGTCGATCTCCTTATGGATGGCGTCGCGCATCTCCGCCGGCGTGTGGCCCGGCAGGGGCACAGCATAGAAGACGAAGAGACCCGGATACTTGTCGCCGGGATAAGGGCTTACGCCCGCGGCCTCGGCGGCGATTTGCTGGTCGCGGACCAGGCTGCGATAGAGACGCGAGACGCGGCCGTTGGAGAGAACGTCGCTGATGGCGTCGTAGACCGCATCGTCGGGATCGTGGTAGTCGGGCCGGTGGTAACCCTCGAGGTAGATGGGCTGCGTGGCCTCGCGAATCGCCACCGTCTTCTCGGCAAACTGCTTGGGCTCGACGGTGGTCATCTCCTCGGGCTTGGGACCGGCGGGGATGCGGCTGAAGTACCGCTCCAGCATGGGCAGCGCCTCCGATGCTTTTACGTCACCCACCACAGCCACCACGATATTTGAGCCAACATAGTACTTCTTGTGGAACTCCATGGCCTCGGTGGCGTTGATCTGGGTTACCTCGCTGGGCCAGCCGATGACGCTGCGGCCGTAGTTGTGGGCCACGTAGGCGGTGGCCAGGAACTGCTCGAAGAGACGGCCGTCGGGGTTGGAATCGGTGCGCATGCGGCGCTCCTCGACCACCACGTCGCGCTCCTTGTAGAACTCGCGGGGCACGGTGTCGGCCAGGCGGCTGCTTTCAAGCCACGCCCACAACTCCAGCCGGTTCTCCGGCATCGACCAGAAGAACATGGTATTGTCGATTCCGGTTTCGGCGTTCAGGCCCTCGGCCCCGTTGCGCTCGGCCACATCGGTGAACTGGTTGGGGATCACGTACTTGTGCGCCTCTGCCTGGGCATCAATGAAGGCCTTCTTCAGCTCGACCAGCTTCTTCTCGTCGCGCCCTACGGTCTTCAGGAACTCGGCCTCGTAGGCGTCGTTGGCCGCCTCCACTTTGGCCAGCGCAAACTTTTCGGCGGCGTAGTCCGTGGTGCCAATCTCGCTGGATCCCTTGAAGGCCAGGTGCTCGAACATGTGCGCCAGGCCGCTCTCGCCCGCAGGGTCGTTCACGCCGCCGGCGTCGACAAAGGTTGAGTAGCTGAAGACCGGCGCCTCTGGGCGCTCGCAAATGATGAGGGTAAGCCCGTTGGGCAGCACCTTGGTGGTAATCCGCTGCTCGAAGCTCTTCAAATCCTGGGCTTTCGCGCACGCCGCGGCCATCGCCACGGCCAGCAGCGCCAAAGCCAAAAACCGGAAAGAAACTCTGCGTTGCATCCAACCTCCTTGTTCGAGAGGCGCGCGAGGGCGCTCCCGCACTCTTCCAAGCTAGTGCCCTTGGCGGGAGGGGGTCAAACCGGGGGGCCGGCGCTGGGGCGACTTCAGCGTTCTGCTCTCTGCTCGCCGCCGCGCTTTCATCTCAGCGGCATGAACCGGTCGCTGCGTTTCTCGCAGGTAGGTTCGAGGCTCAGCTAGGTTTTTCAGTCGGTACTTTCACCGCCGCTGTGCTACGATCAGGCTGGTTTTCGTCTCCTGCGGAATCCTGAATTGGAGGGTTCGAGTTCATTGTCAACGCATGATCTCAATGTTTTTGAAGGTCCCGATTCGATTAGGGAGTTTCTCAATCCCGAGAACAGCCCTCCCACTCCCCTGGTTGAACTGCCGGTTCGTCTCAATCCCTTCCGAGCCGATGGGATTCGCATCTTTGCCAAGCTGGCCTATCTTTCACCCCTGTTCAACATCAAGTACCTTCCGGTATGGAACATGCTCATCGAGGCCGAAAACAAAGGCCAACTTCGGGGAGTGCACACAATCGTCGAGAACTCGTCGGGCAACGCAGCCTTTTCTTTGTCGATAATGGCCGCGCTCTTTGGAATCCCGAGCGTTGTGGCCTATGTGCCCTTTGACATCGCGCCGGGGAAGCTCGATTTGCTTCGCCTGATCGGAGCCCAGCCGCAGTTGAAGAGAGTCGCGCCGGACGAGCCCAGTGGGATTCTTCAGGCGAAAGAACTGGGCCGCAAGGAAGGGTACTTCAACCCATCTCAATATGAAAACGAGGCCAATCCCGAGGCCTACGAAAAATGGCTGGCGCCGCAGATATGGGAGCAGACGCAAGGGAAGATTACAGTCTTTGTTGCGGGATTGGGCACTACTGGCACACTGCTTGGCTCGTCGCGGTACTTCCGGAGTTGTCCGCGCAAAGTCGCGATCGTTGGCTCCATGTGCGCGCCAAACGAAGCGGTGCCGGGTGTTCGTTCGGCAGCCAAACTCAAGGAAATCAGCCTCGACTGGTCCTCCTCCGCCGATTGCGTTGTCGAAGTAACAACAAAAGAGTCTTTCAAGCAAAGCTTGGAACTTTGCCGCTCCGGCATTGTTGCCGGCCCCAGCTCCGGCTTCACCCTTGCCGGGTTGTATCGCTTTCTGGAATCCAGCAAGGCGGCTTCCGCCCTGGGCAAACTCCGCAATGAAGATGGTGAGATTGTCGCCGTGTTTGTTTGCGGCGACACACCCCTGCCTTATCTCGATAAGTACTTTACTCACCTCGAAGTGTGGGAGTTTTGAGCGCGCCGAGCGCGCGGGCGGCATCGAGAAGTGCATCCACAAGAATATCGAGATCGCCCATCAGAGTGCGACGATTGGCGATATTCACGCGAATGGCGGGCCGGCAATGAATCCGGCTGGTCGACGGAGCCGCAATCCCGCTCTCCTGCACATCCGCCACAAGTTCCTGATTCAGGCGGTTCAGGGCGGCTTCGTCCAGTTCGTGCGCCTGAACCCGAAAACACACAATGTTCAGCCGGACCGGGGCCAGAAGCTCCAATTCCGGTTCCCCGGCCACTCGTCTTGCGAGATACTGAGCCTGTTTGCAGTTCTGCTCGACCAACTGCCCGAGTTTGCGAATGCCGTGTTCCTTGATCGCGAACCAGATCTTCAGCGCGCGAAAACTCCGAGATAGCTCCGGACCAAGATCGCACGGCCATTCCTCTCCGCTCCTAAGTCCTCTGGACAAATGCTGCTGGTAGCCGTCAACCGGGCGCAATTCCGAACATGATGTGCGATCGGCCGCGAATTGGATTTCTCCATGTCCCGATCGCGAATTCCTCCGCCGAACGATGCGCGTCATAGGCCGTTTGGACCCGGTTGACACGTTACTGTGTATAGTGTATTAGTATAGTAGACACATCGATGAACCTGCGCATCAACTTCGCTTCCGGCGTGCCCATCTATCAGCAACTGATGGAGCAGATCAAGCACGCCGTGGAGACGGGAGCCATCCGGGGAGGCGAGCAACTGCCGACGATCCGGAAGATTGCCGAGGAGCTGACCATGAATCCCAACACGGTGGCCAGGGCATACCGCGAGTTGGAGCATGAAGGGTTCATCGAGGTGCGGCACGGGTCGGGCGCCTACGTTGCGGAGCGGGGAACGTCTACCGCGAAGGCGGCCGGGATTCGCAAGGCGGGCGAGGTTCTGCGCCCGGCCATAGAGCGCGGCCTGGCTCTGGGCTTATCGGAATCGGAGCTTCGCCGGGTTTTTGAAGACGAACTTGCGCGGCTGCAGGACGAAGCGGCCGCCGAGCGGAGGCGCAATTGAACGACATTATCATCGCCGCTGACGGCCTTTCGAAGAGTTACGATGGCAAGCCAGCCTTGAGGAGCTTGCATCTGGAGGTGCCGCGCGGATCGATCTGCGGCTTTCTGGGCCGTAACGGGGCCGGCAAGACCACCACGTTGAAACTGCTGCTGGGATTGCTGCGGCGGGATGCGGGAAGCATCCGGCTGTTTGGCGAGCCAATCGATTCGGAAGCGTCTTCGATTGGGGCCCGGCGGCGGCTGGGCTTTGTCAGCGAGGACAAGGAACTCTACCCTTTCATGACGGTAGACCAGACGATCCGGTTCACGCGCCCATTCTTTCCCGGCTGGCGGCGCGACCTGGAGGAAAAGTATCTCGATCTTTTCCAGTTGCCGCGTAAGAAGGCGGTTCCGAAGCTGTCCAAGGGAATGCGCACCCAGCTCATGCTGCTGCTGGCCATGGCGCGCGGCGCTGAATTGCTGCTGATGGACGAGCCTACGAGCGGCCTGGACCCGGCAATGACAGAAGACGTGCTGCAGATTCTTGCCGACCTGGCTGCCAGCGACGGGACCACGATCTTCTTTTCGTCGCACCAACTGGCGGAAGTGGAGCAGATTTGCGACCGCGTTTGCATCATCGACCAGGGGCAGGTGGTGATCGATGGCGTGCTGGACGACCTGAAATCGGAGTACCGCCGCATCCTTCTGGTCTTCGACGGAATGGCGCCGCGGGAGCTGGCCGGCCTGCCCGGCGTCGATCATCTGCGCCAGCGCGGCCGCACGGCATCGCTGCTGGCCCATGGGGATGTGGATGGCCTGGTGGAACGCGCGCGCTCGCTGGGACCGACATCGGTGGAAGTGCGTCCCGTAACCCTGAAAGAACTGTTTCTGGATCATGTGAGGGGGGAGTAATGCTCTGGTACAAGGCTTGGCTTGAAACGCGCTGGCGCTTCGTTTTTATGGTGGGAATGATTCTGTTCGTTTGGCTTACGCCCGAATGGATAACCGCAACGGGAGTTCATTCGGGAGTGCCCGCGGCACGGCTATGGATGGCCATTCAACTGGGTTCGGTTTTTCTGTTCATCTTTACAGCGATTTTCCTTGCTGGATCGGGAATCAACACCCAAGGGGCGTACACTTTCACTCCGGGATTCCATGGTTCCATGCTCTTCACGCTGTCACTTCCGGTTTCGCGGCGGCGGCTGCTCTTTGTGCGAGGTGGATTAGGCGCTCTTCAAACCTGCATCCTGGTCGTCATCATGGCCTGCTACATCCTGCACCTGCGGCCGGAAGCCACGAGTGTCTTGCAAACCCTTGCATATCTGGCGCGGACAATCGTCTGCACCATGGCCATTTATGCTCTTTCGGTGCTGTTGGCTTGCGTGCTCGATGAAATATGGCATGTCACGGGTGCGTTTATTTTCTGGATTGCTGTGTTTCTGGTGCAGTCCAAATTCGATTGGGTCGCACGAATCAGTCCCCTTCGCGGCATGAGCCTGAATTGCTATCCGATCACCGCGCCGATTCCGTGGGCTCCGATTGTGGCGTCGCTGGTGTTTGCCGGTGTTCTTCTGTGCGCATCGGTGCTGATGGTGCAGCGACAGGAATACTGATTGCGTTCGCGCCTGCGGCGGGAACGGGAAGCATAGGCTCCGGCGCCGCAAACCCCGGGGCAATCGCATGAATAGAGATCGAGGGCACAATTGGGGTTCGCGCTGCCCCTACGGGGCGGTCGATTCCAACTTGTACGCATTCCCAGGGTTTTACCCTGGGCTATTCTCGCTCCTCCCGACGGGAGGGACCGCCGCTCTTTGCCGGTTCAAGGACCGAATGGAGCCAGGTTTTGCAATAGAAACCGCTCCTGCGATTGCCGTGTCGACCCTCGCAACGCCATGGAGAGGCCGCTCGATTCTTGATACCATGGAGACTCCATGGTGCAAAACCTGAGAAGCCGCCGCCGTCTCACGCCGCTCTGGCGCGCCGTGATCGAGGTTGCGTTTATCGTCTTTCTGTTCTATTCCAACCTATTGATGGGAGAATTTACAGCTTCCAATGGGCGCGGGAAGAGCCTGGCGTTTGCCCTCCACGACATCTTCACGGGGACGAATTTCGCCATTGCCATGATCTCGGCAATGATTGGCTACCTGGTGTTTGAATATCTCCGCAAGAAGCTTTAGCAGCCTGTGGTGAAAGTCCAAGCCGCTGAGAACCCTCCCTCGGGGGCTAAAAAGGGCTGCGGAAAAAGGCCTGCATTTGGCCGAAAAGCCCGAGAAGTTTCCCGCAGGGGTTGAAGCCCACATTGATTTCATTGCATTTACGGCACGACTGAAGTCGTGCCCTGACGCTTTTGCCAGTCTCAACGGAATTATGCAAGTGGCTCGCTTATTCCGAGATTCCTTGACGCTGGCAGGGGCGAAGACGCGCCGAAGCGCGGAGCGGTGAACCCTGGGTGAAGCGGCAGCCGCGGCGAAGACCGGACTTGGCGACTGCGGACCCCAAGAGCCAGTATTCCTCGCATCCCGAAGAGCAATCGCGGGGCGGTGCAACGGATGCTTGCGCGGACGGCCCGGCGCGGTGTCTGCCGTCAGGCTCGTTCGGCAGCGGCGCGAGTCCCGCCCATCGCGGGCCCATGAGAACTCTCTAAGAAATGCCCGCAAACCATGACTGGCAGCGCGTTACGCATATTCGCGCCCTTAAGTACTTTGGTCTGCTTTCAGGGCTGAAAAATGGGTTAACTGCGAAGGAACCTCTGCTAGATTAACGATACAGGCCCGCTTGACCCGGCTCGAAACGAAGCCAACAATCGGATGATAGTGCTTGCTTTCAGCCAGGACTCTCCGGCTCGTCTGGATGGCCGTCCCGCTCTGGCTGAGGGTTCTGTGAAAAACCCCACCTGAGTGAGGATGGCGAAGCCATGCGAAAAGCTCCAACTCCGGGGCCTTCGATCTGAGCGGAATGCAATACCGGACGGCGTTCCGGCTGTGCTGCTCGCAATCCAAACAACTTGCCGAGTCCTGGAACTGGGACGCATCGCTTTACGCGTCGAGCAGGTTTGCGCCAGAAGGCCGCGTCATCGAAGCCGCGGACGCCACCTGCGAAGAGTTGGAGGCGCTCTATGGGAACGCGCTGGCTCTGCTGTTTCCGTCGTTTGAAGAGGGTTTCGGCTGGCCGATTCTGGAGGCGCAGGCCTGCGGCTGTCCGGTGATTGCCTCGCGCCGCCCGCCCATGACGGAGGTAGCGGGCGAGGCCGCGATCTTTATCGATCCAACGGAGCCGCGGGCCGCGGTGATGGCCATTGCGGCGGGTCTCAAGGGCCGTGAGCAGTTGCGCGCCGCCGGTTTCAAAAACCTGGAACGCTTCGACGCCGAGGCGATTGCGGATCTGTACTGCTCCTTCTACGAATCGATCCTGGGGCATGAGCGTGCATCGGCGCGGTGATTCAGCGGGCGCTCAGCTTCGGCTGCTTCGGCCGCGCTTCGGAAAGGTAGCTTGGCGCACCCTGGCGAGAGCCGGATACAATACCGAGATGGAGTCTTGCACTCAACGACCGTGGTTCGTCGCGGAGATTGCCACCTTCCGGGGTTCTCAGCGGCAGATTCTGGTCGATGAGGCGGACAGGCAGGCAGGCTGCCCGGCATGAAGAACTTCCTGCGCCTCGTGCGCTATGGCCTTCCCTTCTGGTACCAGTGGCTTCCTGGAGTCCTGCTCCTGGCCATGGTCGGCGTGCTGGACACATTTCGCATCCTCCTCTTGCAGCCCATCTTCGACCAGGTTCTGAGGCCCGATGCGCCCGAAGGTCCCATCCTTCTCGGTCTCCCCAGCAGCCGGTGGCACTTCGACCTCAGGCTTTTCATTCCCCATTTTCTGCACCAGCACAATGCCTGGAATGTCGTTGCCTTTGCCATGGTCGCTTCCACGCTGGCCAAAGGCCTCTGCGATTATCTCGGCACCTATCTGGTCAACTATGCCGGCTTTGGCTTGATCACCGACCTGAGGAACCATCTCTACGAAGTCACCCTGCGCCGCTCCTCCAGCTTCTTCCACAAGCACGCCACGGGAACCATCCTTTCCACGCTCATCAACGACGTGGACAAGGTGCAAACCGCGGTCAGTTCGGTGATTGGCGAGTTTCTGCAGCAGTTCTTCACCTTCGTCGTAGGATTGGTCTTTGTCATCCGTCTCGGCGGGCAGCTCAGTTGGGCGCTCTTGCTTTTCATCCCCGTCGTGGTCACCTCCTCGCGCAAGATCGGCAGGGAGGTACGGACGCGCACCCGCACCGGACAGGACAAACTGGCCGAAATTCAGAACATCCTTCATGAAACAGTTACCGGCCACCGCATCGTGAAGGCCTTCAGCACCGAGCTGTGGGAGGTTCTTCGCTTCAGGAAAGCGGCCGGCCGCCTGTTCCGCGCCAACCTGCGCAGCGTGCGCATTCAGGCCATGAGCTCGCCATTGATGGATACCCTGGGCGCGATCGCCATTGCCATGTTTCTGTTCATCGGACGGAATGAGATCCTCCACGGCCGCATGACTATGGGCATGTTCGGCGCGTTCATCTTCCTGCTCTTCAAGCTCTACGATCCGGTGCGCAAGTTCGCTTACTTCTACAACAGCTTCCAACAGGCCATGGGCGCCTCATTGTCCATCTTCGCCTTTTTCGACGCCAAGGACGACGTGAATGAACGGCCCCGCGCGGCCGCATTGAAGGGTTTGGCGCAGTCGGTCCGGTTTGAGGACGTGGGTTTTTCGTACAGCACGGCGGAGGGCGAGCACCAGATCCTGCACAACGTGGATCTGGAGTTGCGGCCGGGCGAGGTGCTGGCGCTGGTGGGTCCCAGCGGCGCCGGCAAGTCCACGCTGGTCAACCTGATTCCGCGCTTCTTCGACGTCACCTCCGGCCGCATTCTCATCGACGGCCACGATATCCGCGACCTGACCCTCGCTTCGCTCCGCCGCCAGGTTGCCCAGGTCACGCAGGAGACCATCCTCTTCAACGACACGGTGCGCAACAACATCGCTTACGGCCGGCCGGAGGTCCACTTCGGCCTGGTGGAGAAGGCCGCCCGCAACGCCCTGGCCCACGACTTCATCCTGCAGATGCCCAAGGGCTACGAAACAGTGATCGGCGAAAAGGGCTTCCGGCTCTCCGGCGGCGAAAAGCAGCGGCTGGCCATTGCGCGCGCCATCCTCAAGGATGCGCCGATTCTGATTCTGGACGAGGCCACCTCGGCCCTGGACGCCGAGAGCGAGTCGCTGGTACAGGCGGCGCTTGCCAACCTGATGCAGGGGCGCACGGTGCTGGTGATCGCGCACCGGCTGGGGACCATCCGCCGAGCCAACCGAATCGCCGTCCTCGAGGACGGGCGCATCACCGCCATCGGTTCCCACGAAGAGCTGCTGACCTCCTCTTCCACCTATCAGCGCCTCTATCAACTACAATTCATGGAAGTTCCAGAGCCTCAAGTGTCGTATGCTTTGGAAGGGGATGCGCCTCGGCTGGAGCAGGCGCTTGCCGCCGGGCCACAGCAGTAACAGGAGCAGTGGACAATGCCGATTCATTCGATGACCGGTTTTGCGCGGGTTCAAGTGAAAGTTCACGATCAACTCGGCTATACCTTGAGCGTGAAGAGCGTTAATCACCGCTTTCTCGACGTGCAGTTGCGCCTGCCATCTGGCATGGAAGATCTGGAGATGGAGCTGCGCAAGGTGCTCAAGGACAAGCTGGTTCGCGGCCACGTCGAACTGACGCTTGCCGTCGATCGTGCCGGCCAGCAGAAGGCCGGCTACAATCGCGAATTGGTGGCCGCCTATTTTGCCGCGTTTGCCGCCATGCGCGACGAGTACGGGACCAGGGCAGAGCCGGACCTGAACGCGGTGCTGCGTCTGCCCGGCGCTCTGCAGCCGGAGAATCGCAGCGAAGAGGATATCCCCTACATTGCTGCGAGCGCGCTAAGCCAGGTTGGGCCGCTCCTCGATCAGTTGACGGCCATGCGGGCGCACGAGGGCGAGGCGCTGGCGGCTAACCTCCACGCCACCATGGACCGTCTGGCCGAGTCTACCGACGGAGTGGCTGTGCTGCGTCCCGAGATCGAGCAGCGCTACCAGGAACGCCTCACCCAGCGGCTGCTTGCGGCCACCGGACCGGAGTTCAACCGCCAGAGGCTGCTCGAGGAAGTTGCGGTGCTCGTGGAACGCAGCGACATTGCCGAGGAATTGACCCGCATGCACATGCATATCGATCACTTCCGCGCGCTGTTGGCCGCCAAGGGCGAAGTGGGCAAGAAGCTGGATTTTCTGCTTCAGGAGATGAACCGCGAGGCCAACACGCTGCTCTCGAAGACCAGTGGAGTGGCCGGCCACGGAACCCGCATTACCGAGTTGGGACTGGCCATGAAGGCGGAGATAGAAAAGGCCCGCGAACAGATTCAGAACGTGGAATAGAATTATGGGCACAGCGGACTGAAGGGCAATCGAATCGTGGCAGGCATTCTCTTCATTATTTCGGCGCCCTCGGGCTCGGGCAAAAGCACGCTGGTAAGCGAGTTGCGCAAGCAGGTCGGCGGCGTGGATTTCTCCGTTTCATGGACCACGCGGGCGCCGCGCGGCTCTGAGGCGCACGGGCGCGAATACAACTTCGCCACCCGCGAGCAATTCGAGCAGATGATCGAGGCGGGCGTCTTCCTGGAGTACGCCCAGGTATTCGGCAGCTACTACGGCACTGCCCGCCAGGCACTTGAAGACGCGCGCGCCGTGGGGCACGATCTGCTCTTGGATATCGACGTTCAGGGCGCCGCGCAGGTACGCGCCAGAATGCCCGAGGCCGTCAGCATCTTTGTCTTGCCGCCCAACCCCAAGGTTCTGCGCACCCGCTTGCGCAATCGCAGCCGCGCCGAGGGCGTGGTGAATGAAGAGGAAGTGTACCGGCGGCTCAGCGAGGCCAGCAAGGAGATTGAGAATTATCGCGAGTACGGGTATATTCTGGTCAACGACCTTTTGGACCGGGCGGTGGCGCAACTGGAAGCCATCGTGCTCGCCGAGCGCTTTTATCGCAATGGCGAGACCATCGCCTACCGTTCGCGCCGGGTGCTGGAGGTGGCCGCGGCCTGCCTGCAGTCCAACTCCCGGGAGCGGCTCAAGCCGGTGCTGGAGGCCTTTGGCGTTTTGGGCTCCAGCGGCCAGCAGCACTTGAATTTTGGGGAGGATTCCGATGAGGAAGACTCCGATGACGACCACGAGGACTCCGATGACGATTGAGACCGGTTTCGACTCCAACTACCGCAAGGTTCTGGTAGCCGCACGCCGCGCCCGCCAGTTGCAGAGCGGCTCCCACGCTCTTGTCCACAGCCAGTCCACCAAGGCCTGCCGCATCGCCCAGGATGAGATCGACGCGGGGAAGATCGCCTACGTCAAGACCGACGCTCCGGTGGTGAAGCCATTGGTCGAGGGTCCAGCGATTCCCATTCTCCTGGGTTAGTTAGAGCAAATTCGCGGTTCCCGCATGAGGGCGCCCCATCGTTCGCGGCCTTTGCGAAAGGCGGGCTGCGTTGTTTCACTTTAATGCAGCCGGAACAACCGGCGCCGATTCGATCCGTTGTTGCACGGGCCGGCAAAGATGCCGGCTCTTTTTGTTTCCAGGAGGCTCGCGGCGGGAGCCGTGGCCGGGCCCGCAACCGGCGATCCGAGCAGCGGCTGTTCCAAAAAAGAGCAACATGGGCGATTCCTGCCTGTTGAAAAGGCCGACTGTGCCGATAAGAGTCACAGATTCCAGTGCGCCGATGCGCGCGAGAAGCGGTGATCATGGCGACAATCCAGGCGAACCCAAGCACGGCCACACATATGCTGGTTCCGTTGCAGCTATCCGGAAACACCACCGACCAGCAGAACAAGCAGCTCCAGGAGTCTCTTGGCGAAGCGGTGCGGGACGCGTACCGGACGGTGATCGAGCAGTTGGACCGGCACAGCGCCCAGGCGGCGCTGGATATGGATAAGAAGCTCAAGCACGAGATCGCGGCCGCCGTGGTGGAGATCATCCACCGTCACACGGTCAGCGACAAGTACAAGGATGAAGAGGTGGGTTCCAATCGTGTCTATCCTCCCACCTATCGCGTGCGGCCGGTCGAGGCCCAGGTGACGGAGTTGCGGAAGCTCATGCCCAGCCTGGGCCCCTGCCTGGAGAAGCTGGCGCGCAAGCCGCTGGTCGAGGGAGCGGAGGCGTGGTTCGCGATTCCGCGCTGGCAAGCAGTGGCGCCCACCTACAACGAAGCCGTGGAGATCGCGCTGGGGCTGCTGGCCACAAAGCGCAAGTTCTCCAACCGCATCATCGGCCGCCTGGGACCGACCTATCTGCGCCAGAGCGAGCGCTCCAAGCTGGCGGAGAAGATTCTGGCCGAACAGCAGGAAGGGAACGACATTCTGGTGGTTGCCGCGCAGGCCGGAATGCTCCACCGCGGCTGCTCGGCGCGCCGCACCCGCGTAGCCATGGCCGGCAACGAGTTTGCCTTCGGCGTCTTCACCTTCGTCTCCATGCTCCTTACTCATTCCGAGCGGCTTTCCTCCGGCGATACGCTCATGATCGACTGTAGCGGCGACGAGTACTCGGTGCGCGGCGACTATACCTTCGACCGCGTTCCTCTATTCGACTACGATATCGGCGGCATCGAGTTCAGCATCTTCTATGAGGACCGGGCGCGCAACCTGTGGGGAACGCCCACCGGCTTCCTGTACAAGATGGTGTGAACGAGGGTTGCCCAGCCGACCCATTGCCGCCTGCCGCGTCTAACCGGCAGGCGGTATTCTTTTCTACGATGATGCAAGTCCGAGTTCTCCCCTTTGGCGTGCTGAAAGATTGGCTGGGCTCGTCCCCGGCCACGGTCGAGTTGCCGGAGGGCGCCACGGTCGCGGAATTGCTGGAGCGGCTGAGCGCCGGTCAGGCCGCCCCCCAACGGGCGCAGTTGCTGCGCGGCATTGCGGTGAGCGTGAACGATGAGTTCGCCAATGCGGCCCAGGTGCTGCGCGCGGGCGATGAGGTAGGATTGCTGCCGCCGGTCTCGGGTGGCGCTACCGGCGCGGACCAGCCGGCGGCCGCTGCCCTCACTCGTGAGCCAATCAATGCGGAGAGACTGATTGCGGCGGCCAAGTCCCGCGAGGACGGCGCGGTGGTGGTCTTTGACGGCATCGTGCGCAACAACTCGCGCGGGCGGCAGACGCTCTATCTGGACTATGAGGCGCACGAAGAACTGGCCGCCAGGCAGATGAAAGCGCTGGTCGAGGAGGCGAGCGAGCGCTTCGGCATCCGCGACGCCTCGATCATTCACCGGCTGGGCCGCCTACAAGTGGGCGAGACCAGCGTGCTGATCGTCGTGGCGGCAGCGCATCGCGGGCCGGCCTTCGACGCTTGCCACTGGCTCATCGACACCCTCAAGAAGACCGTGCCCATCTGGAAGAAGGAGACCTTTGTGAACGGGGCCGTTTGGGCGGCGGGCGAGCCGTTCCCCGCCGGCCTCTCCGTCACGCCGCCGGAGGCTTCTCATGAGGAGTAATTGCGGCGGAGTCTCAGGATTGGGAATGCCGGGTCTCGAAAGCCGGGCCGGGGGCACGCGGGCTTTGCGGTTTCCCACCCTTGCGCTAGCAGGAAGGCGCAAGGATGGGGCACCCAGCTTGTGTGGAAGGAAGAGCCGGGTGGCCCAAATCTCGTCCGCCGCGGCGGAGAGACCTGGGATCGGCCAATGGGCGCTCGCCCTCTTGCCGGCGCTGGCGGCGCTTCTGTCTCTGCCGCTCGCCGCACAGGAAACCACTCTGCGCGTGGATGTGAAGCTGGTCAGCATCTTTGTGAACGTGACGGACCGGAATGGGGCCATTGTGGGCGGCCTCGCCCGCGAGGACTTTGCCGTGACCGAGGACGGGCGGCCGCAGCAGGTCGCGGTCTTCGAGCGCCAGTCCGAGCTGCCGCTGAACCTGACGCTGGCCATCGACACCAGCGGCAGCGTGCGCAAGGATATGGCTCAGGAGGCGGACGCGGCTCGGCGCTTCGCCCATGCGATCCTGCGCCCGCAGGACCAGATGAGTCTGCTTCAGTTTGCCACCGAAGTGCGCGAACTGACGCCCTTCACCAACAAGGTGGAGCAGATCGATCGTGGGCTTTCCCAGTTGCGCGGCGACTGGGCGACGGCGCTCTACGACGCCATCTATCTGGGATCGCAGCGCCTGGGCGGCAAGCAGGGCCGCAAGGTTCTGATCCTGGTCTCCGACGGCGACGATACCGCCAAGAGCACCACCTACGCCCAGGCTCTGGAGGAGGCTCTGCGCAACGAGGTGATGATCTATAGCATCATCGACGTGCCCATCGAGGCCAGCGCCGGGCGCGACCTGGGCGGTGAGCACGCGCTCATCGCGCTGGCAGAGCAGACCGGCGGCAAGAGCTTCTACGAGAGCGGCGGCGGCCCGAGCGGTTTGGATAAGGCCTTTCAGCGGGTGAGCGACGACCTGCGCACTCAGTACCTGCTCGGCTACTATCCGCACAACCAGGAGCCGGGAAGAGTCTTTCACCGCATCCAGGTGACCATCCCCAGGGCCGCTCCCGATGCCTTCAATATCCGCTATAAGACCGGCTACTACATGGATTCGCCAGCCAAAGGAAATTGATCTCGGCGACTTACGATTGATCTCTCGGTATCGCCGGCTGCGGGTCAGTTTCCGGTTAGCCGGTGACACGACCGGAACCTTCGAAGTCGCGAGGCGTGCTCGCCGCAAGTCAAAGAGGCCGAAAAACAGTTTGGTTAGCAGACAGTGCCGTCCTTTATGCTCAATTATGCTTCCTGACGAATCGACAGGTTCAAAGCCGCTTGGCACCGAAGGGGTGAGGATGTCAGCAACAGGCCTTGATGCCAGCAATATCCTGGATTGGCGCACTTGGGGCGACTCCGATTACGTAGCAGCTCGACGGCTGTTACTCGACGAGCTCCTGGTCCAGGGTGCCTGTCTGGCGAATACCGCGATCGAGAAGTACATCAAGGCAATTCTAGTCATCCAAAAGAGGCCGGTCCCTCACATTCATGACCCGCTCGTTCTCTATCACAGAATCGCACCAGGAGGCACTCTCTTGCTCGACGAACAGTTCCTTGGTCACCTTGTGAAGGCTTATGCGCTTCGCTACCCAGATGACCTCAAGCCAGGATTCAACATTGTTCTCAGCCAGGCCCTTTTACTCGACGCTCTCGATCAGAGTGTCTTCGGGATCAGGAGCCGTTTCCGGTTCCGAAACGCAGACGGCAGTCCGGTCACGAGCCTTCTCGATCACCTTTTGGATTCGAAAGATGCAAGGATTCTCACCAACAACACAGCGATGCGGACCGTAACCC
Source organism: Occallatibacter sp. (assembly GCA_050014575.1). Taxonomy (GTDB): domain Bacteria; phylum Acidobacteriota; class Terriglobia; order Terriglobales; family Acidobacteriaceae; genus Telmatobacter. The sequence goes on from JBEKDB010000005.1 coordinate 40,777, forward strand.
AGGAGGAATTGTTTAACCGTCCGAGCGCGGTATTTGAGATGCGTATTCTGGACAATGGAGGCCGCTTGGAGGCTCATTACTTGACGGAGAAGATAAAACCTCACGGCTTCGACGGCGAAGCCCTTAAACCCAATAAATAAGAAGCATATGGGTCTCTCACAGACGCCGAGGATAGACCTGTATGGGGCATCGTCCGAATAACCAAGGACCTACTCTGAGGTAACGCTAGTCTATGAACCGCGAGCAGCGTCGCGCGCTCCGGTTGACTTGTCGCCTACTCGGAAGCTATCCATCCCCCCAATTGTCAGTCCGCCGATTCAACGCGATGCGTCTACAATGGCATCATGACCTCGCCATTATCCTCACGCCGCCGCTCCAAGACGCCTCCGCCGGGCGAAACCGGCCAGGAGGCGCTCTATCTGCGCTCTCTCAGCGAACGCCAGATCGTCGTCCAAGTCAAGCTGCGCGACGGGGAGACGGTGCGCGGCTGGATCGAGTACTTCGACGACGCCATGCTGCGCCTGACGCGCGAGGGAAAGCCGAATCTCTTTATCTACAAGCATCAGATCCGGACCATCTCCGAAGCCAGCCGAAGCCGTCCACCGCGGCCCGCGAGCGCAACGCGGCCGGCCGGGAACGGGCCAGGTTCAAACGGAGACGCTTCTTGAACGGCGCGGCGGAGCCGGAGCTTACGTGGGTTCCGAAAGCCTCGGCTATTGCCCAGGAAGCGGGCGCGCGGCTGCGCGAGTTTCTCGCCGCCGGTGTTGCCACCGAGTACAAGGGGGACGTGGACCTGGTGACGGTGGCCGACCGGACGGTCGAGAACCTGATCCGGAAGCGGCTGGGCGAGGCTTTTCCGGAGCACGGAATCTACGGCGAGGAGGGCACGCGGGAGCGAATGGGAGGGGAGTTTCGCTGGTATGTCGACCCGCTGGACGGGACCACCAACTTTGCCCACGGCTTCCCGCAATTCTGTGTCTCGCTGGGCCTGGAGCAAAGACAAGCCCACAGAGCCGCGGAAGGCGAGGCCGGCCAGGACGGAACGCTGGTGGCCGCGGTCATCTACGATCCCATGCGGGATGAACTGTTTACCGCCGAGCGGGGACGCGGCGCCAGGCTGAACGGCAAGCCGATGCGGGTTTCGCGGACGCCGGAGCTGGCCGAGGCACTGGTGGCCACCGGCTTTCCCAGCCGCAAGCGGCATGACAGCCCGAATATCCACTTCTACCAGGAGTTCACGCTGCGCTCGCACGGGGTGCGGCGGGCCGGCTCGGCCGCGCTGGATCTGGCCTGGGTCGCCGTCGGCCGCATGGATGCCTTCTGGGAGTTCAACCTGAACCCCTGGGATACGGCGGCTGGGATTCTGCTGGTGGAAGAGGTCGGGGGGCGGGTGACGGACTTTTCCGGCGGCAAGTACAAGCTCGACAGCCGGGAGATTCTGGCCTCGAACGGGCTGATCCACGCGGAGCTGCTGGCTCTGTTCAGCAATATGTTTGCCGGACGCGCTTTGACCCCCATCCTCACGCCGCGGGAGTTTGCCGAGCGCAGGGCTGCGCGGGCGGCGGCTGAGTAGGTTTTTTGCCGGACGCGGGCCGCTTTTCCTCGCTAGCCCGCTTGGCGTTAGCATGTTAGCATCCGTTGGGGATACTTTCCCGTGAATGCTGGTTTCAGACGGCTGCTCGTGCTCGCGTTTGTGGCTCTGGCGATCCTGCTGCTCCTCCTGCGCTTGGTGGTCTCTACGCGGCATGGCGTCCGCCGCCCAAGGTCCGAATATCGCCCAAGCTCCTTTGCCGTGCCGGCCAACTACGCCAACCCGGCGCGCGGCTGGAGCGACAGCTTTGGCGACGGAACTCCAGACTTCTTGCGCCTCGGCGATCCCGCCGACCGCGAGGTCTTCCGCCGCTGGTTTACGCTGATCGCCGACTACCAGGCGGTCCGCCCCAGGGCTGACGTTCCCGCCGAGATCTCCGATTGCGCCGGGCTGCTGCGCTACGCCTATCGCGAAGCCCTAAAGCGTCACAACGACTCCTGGTTTCTCGCTACGGGCATTGAGATTCAAGCGCCGCCGGGAGAGATTCGCGCCTGGCACTATCCTGAAACGCCGCTGAAGACGGGGCTCTTCCGCGTCGAGCCGGGGCCGTTCGACGCGGCTGACGTGGGCAATGGAGCCTTCGCTCAGTTTGCCGACGCAAAGACATTGGTCGAGCGCAACGCCTTTCTCGTCGGCCGCGACCCCCGCCAGGCGCAGCCCGGCGACCTGCTCTTCTTCCGCCAGTTTGGCCAGAATTCGCCCTGGCACTCCATGATCGTCACCCGCATCGGCGCCGAGCCGGGGGTGGTTTACCACACCGGACCGGATCGCGGCAGCGCCGGCGAAATTCGCCGCGTGACCCTTGCCGAACTCCTCGACCACCCCGACGCGCGCTGGCGGCCCATCTCCGCCAATCCCAACTTTCTCGGTGTCTACCGCTGGAATATTCTGCGAGGCAATCCATGAGACTCCGCCTTCTCTCCGTTCCGCTCGTTTTGGCAATGGTTCTGGCGCTGGCCCTTCCGGCCGCGGCCAAGGACGCGCCGCGTTCCTTTTCGCTCTCCACCTCGCGCACCTTTTCGCCGGGAGAGAGCGTCAAAATCCAGCTCTACGCGCGCAACGTTCCCGCGCTCGAGTTTCGCGTCTACAAGGTGCGCGATGCGCAGAAGTTCTTTGCCGGCCTCAAGGACCCGCATAGCTTCGGAGTGCAGAGTTATTCGCCCGCCGAGCAGATCGACGAGCGCACCTGGATCGAGCGGCTGCACGACTTCAAGGCGGATTTGTGGTGGCGGGTGCGGCACTTTTTCCGGGGGCAGTTTTCCGATGAGGCCCGCGACAGCTTCCGCGAAAGGCAGGGCAAGCTGGGCAAGCGCAGCCAGGTGGTGGGCGCAACGGAGTTTGCGCAGGTGCCGCTGCTGAATGAGAGCCAACTGGTGGCGCGCTGGAAGCTGGTAACTCCGCCGGCCATCGTCTCGGAGACGCAGCAGTTGCCCATCGACGGCCTGGCCTCGGGCGTGTATCTGATCGAGGCCACCGATGGGACTTACAAGGCTTACACGGTGGCTATCGTCACCCAGATTGCATTGGTGGAGCGGACCCTCAACAACCGCGCTGAGTTATACCTCGCCGACCGCGCCACCGGGGCGCCGGTGGCCAAGGCCGAGGTAGTTCTGTGGGCCGATGGCAAGCAGCAGTCGAAGGATATGACCAACGGCGACGGCCTGGCTTCGCTCACCGCCAACGCCGCCGGCGGCAAAACGATCGACAATCTGTGGATACTGGCGCGGCATGGGCAGGACGTTGCGATTGTAACTCCGTGGAGTTATGGCTTCGGACAGGACACGACGTCCGGTCTGAGAGCTCTTGTTTATACCGACCGCCCTGTTTACCGTCCTGGGCACACGGTTCACATCAAGGCCGTGATCCGTCAGGACAAAGACGACGATGTGGTGCTGCCGAGCGTAAAGACCATGACGCTCAAGGTGTGGGACGCGGATAACAAAGCCGTGCTCAGCAAGGATTTGGCGATCAGCGCTCATGGCACAATTGCCACCGATCTGACGCTGGCCTCCGACGCCGGCCTCGGCTATTACAGCATCCGGCTCACTATGGGCGGGGGCGATCTGAGTGGGGGCAGCTACTATGGCTATGGCAGCTTCTATGTGGAGGAGTACAAGAAGCCGGAATACCAGGTAAAGGTGACGCCCTCGGCGCAGCGCGTGCTACAGGGCGACAAGATTCAGGCGGTGATCGACGCGCGCTACTTCTTCGGTGAGCCGGTTGCCAATGTGAAGGTGAAGTACGTGGTTCATACCTCGCAGCATTACTGGTGGGACGAGGAGGACGCGGATGACAGCGAAGATGCGGAGCAGCAATCCGATGAGGGCGATTCGGATTATGCCTGGGACCAGACCGAGCAGCAGGAACAGGAAGGCGTGCTCGATGCCGATGGCAAGCTGGCCATCTCTCTGCCGGTGGCCGTGGAAGCCAAGCCGCGCGACATGGATTACCGCATCGAGGCGCGAGTTACCGACGCTGCCAATCGCGAAGTGGCAGGCCATGCGACCGTGCTGGCCACCTACGGTTCGTTCCACATCGACGCGCAGCCGACGAGTTATGTTTATAAGTCCGGCGACCCGGTGCGCGTGAAGGTGCAGGCACAGGACTATGACTCCAAGCCGATTCAAACGGTTGTTCATGCGACGGTGACGGTGGGCCAGTGGGATCGCGACACCGGCAAATGGACGCGCTCGGCCGTGGCCAGCCGCGACGCCACGACAGGCGCCGACGGCACCGTTCTGATCGATCTGCCCCTGAACGGCAACGGCGATTATGAAGTGACTGTGACCGCACAGACGCCGGAGAACCGCACCGTGGAGGCGCAGACCTGGGTATGGATCTGGAATGGAAGCGGCGAGTGGGCCATTGCGAATACCCAGGCCCGCATCGTCGCCGACAAGAAGAGTTATCAGGTGGGCGATACAGCCCACTTGCTTCTGCTAACTGGCATGCCCGAGTCGTGGGCCGTGGTTACCACGGAAGGCGATACCATCCAATCGCGCCAACTGCTGCACGCCACCGCCGAGAGCGTTTCCTTCGACGTGCCGATAACCCGGCTGGCCCAGCCCAATCTGGTAGTCAATGCGTTCTTTGTCCGCAATAACCAGATCTATACCGCGCACAAGAGCCTGAAGGTTCCGCTGGTGGAGCGCACCCTGACCATAACTGCAACGCCCTCCAAGCCCAAGTATCTTCCCGGCGAAAAGGGCAGCTTCGACGTGCTCGCGCTCGACAGTGCGGGCAAACCGGTGCAAGCGGACCTGAGCTTCGGCGAAGTGGATGAGGCGCTTTACTCGGTGCGTCCCGACGAGACCGGCGACATCGTCCACTTCTTCTACTCGCCGCGGTATGCGCAACTGGAGACGCAGACCTCCTTCGATTTCTTCTTCTCCGGCAACGCGGGCGTCAAGTCGCCGCTGCTGGCGCAGTTGGCGGTTGCGCAGTTCCATCCGCGCATGGCGCAGGTCAAGCCCGGTTCGGACCTGATCATTCCCAAGGTGCGCAAGGCCTTTCCGGATACGGCTTACTGGAATCCCAATATCCGTACCGGCCCGGACGGCCACGCCAAGGTCGAGTTCAACTTCCCCGACTCGCTTACCACCTGGCGCACTACCATCCGCGCCATGACCGACGACGGCAAGGCCGGAAGCGTGGTAACTCGCGTGCTTACGCGCAAGAACCTGATCGTCCGCCTGGCTGCTCCGCGCTTCTTCCGCGTGGGCGACGAAGTTACTCTTCGAGTTATCGCTCATAACTACCTGGAGACGGCAAAGGATGTAACCTTCGCGCTCGACGTTGCCGGGCTTGACATAGCTGGCGGCCAGGCGCAGAAGGTGAATATCCCGGCGCGCGGCGAGAGCGTGGTGGAGTGGCGGGTGCGCGCCCGGACAGTAGACCAGGCGGTGCTGACCGCCAAGGCGCTCACCAACGAGGAGTCCGATGCTTTGGAGATGACTCTGCCGGTGCTGCCTTTCGGCGTGAAGCAGCGCGCGACGGGCTCGGGCGTCGTCTTCTCCGGCGCGGGCCAGAACCAGTGGTCCTTCAGTTATCCCGCCGGCTCCGACCTTCCCTCGCGTGGGCTCACGGTGACCATCGCGCCCTCGGTGGCGGGCACGGTCTTCGATGCCCTCGATTACCTCACTGGGTATCCGTGGGGATGCACGGAACAGACCATGTCCAGCTTCCTACCTGACCTGATCGTTGCGCAGGCCGTGGACAAGCTGCATCTCAAGTCGCCCATCGACCGCGCCATGCTGAACGATATGGTGCGCGCCGGACTCGACCGGCTCTACGGCTTCCAGCACGACGATGGCGGCTGGGGCTGGTGGCCGAACGACGATAGCCGCGTCTTCATGACCGCATATGTGGTCAGCGGTTTGGGCCAGGCCAACGGCGCCGGTTACAAGATCGACGGGGACCGCATGAACAAAGGCCGCGCATGGCTCCAGTCCGCGCTTAGCGCGCATCCCGAAATGATCCCCGATCTGCGCGCTTACGTGGTCTTCGCGTTGGCCACCACTGGCGGCGCGCCCAAGGACGCTCTCGATGCCGCATGGGATAGCCGCGCGAAACTGACCGACGAGGGCCTGGCGCTCACCGGGCTGGCTCTGGACGCGGCTGGAGACGGCCGCGCAAAGGAAGCTGCGCTGCTGCTGGAGAAGAAAGCCAAAACCACCGATGCCGATGCTTATTGGACCGGCAGTTACGACGAATTGCTCGATTACTGGGGCGATACCTCGGACGAGACCACGGCCTTCGCGCTGAAGCTGCTGGCGCTTGAGGATCGCGGCAGTGGCCTGCTGCCCAAGGCGGCGCTGTGGCTGGGCAAGCATCGCACCGGCGGTTACTGGGAATCGACCAAGCAGACGGCGATGGTGATTGAGGGGCTGACCGACTATCTGGCCCTCAGCGGAGAACTGGCTAACTCCTCCGACGTAGAGGTGCTGGTAAACGGCGCAAGCGTGGGCAAGCGGCATTTTGGCCCAGCAGACGGCTTTGCGGCGCCTTGGCGCATCAAGGTTCCCGCGGCGCAACTCGGCAGCGGCGGCCAGGTGAGCATCCGCAAAAGCGGCAACGGTATCACTTATTGGTCGGCGGAGAGCGCCTGGTACGCGGCGGATCGAAAGCTCTTCCAGCAAGGCCAACTGGCGCTCAATATCACTCGCGACTACTATGTGCTCCAAAAGAAGCAGCTCAAGCCCACCGATCCCATCACTTACGATCTGGCGCCGCTGAAAGGCGCGGTGCATGTGGGCGATATTGTGGCCGTCAGGCTGGCGCTGAATGGAACAAGCTGGAAGTATTTGATGGCCGAGGATCCCATTCCCGCGGGCACGGAGTTCATCGATCGCACCGATCTCTACTCCATCAACAGCCGGCCCCCGTGGTGGGCGGATTGGTTCACTCGCCGCGAGTTTCACGACGACCGCGCCGCCTTTTTCAATACCGAGTTCGACGGACGCCGTGAGTATGTCTACCTGCTCAAGGTGGTTAACCCCGGTAAGTTCGTTATAAGTCCCGCGCAGGCAGGACCCATGTATCAATCGAATGTGGAAACTACCACCGATCCCGCAACCCTGGAGGTACAGCCGTGAGTTTATTCAAAGATTTGTTTCGACGTTTGCGCCTGGGTTGGCGCTGGGTTGCGGCCCAGTTTGTGGTTACCGCGCTGTTACTCCTCGCGGGCCTTGCATGGACGCGGCTGCCCGACAAGCACGGCTGGCAGGTAGCGCTCAGCCTGCTTGTGCCCATCCTGCTGGCAATCTCGGCGCTGGAGTTACAGGCCGGGACGGTGCGGAGTTTTTCCAACGACGATGGTAAGCGCGTCAAGATGGTTTGGGGCGCGGTAACTCTGCTGGTCTGGATTGCCCTGGGCGCAACGTGCTGGGCGGTGCTGGACTGGTGCGACGACCAGATTCCGCAGTGGGCGGGTTACTTGAACTCGCAAGCTTCGGCCCACGCGCGTGCGACGCTCTTCACCTATGAGCACATTCAGCACTGGCTCAGCCTTGCCGAGTGGATTCTTCGCTGGGTGATTGTGCCGGCAAAGATCATTCCTTATGCGGCTGTCTCGGCGCAGTGGGGATGGCGGCTGTCCTGGATGAGAGTGATTCGCATGCTATGGAACTGGCGCTGGTGGCTGGGCGTGGTGTTTGCGGCGCTGCTGGCCGTTGAGTTACCCAGCCGGTTCTTTGCCGCCGAGCCCAGCGGTTCGGTTCATGCGCAGATTTGGCACGTAGTGCTGAAGCTTATTGCGACGTATCTGCTGGCAGTGGGCAGTTGGGTTATGCTGCTGGGGTGGGTGGCTGTGCTGTTCGAGCGCATTCCTGGAACTGTGCGCTCCCGCGAAGCGGAAATGTTCTGCCGAAATCTACGCGTGGGCTGGCGATGGATCGCCGCAGCGGCTGGCGTCATTCTCGCAGTCAATCTTCCTCTCTGGCCATTGACTGCTCCTAGCGGAGCCAATCTTGTAGCGAGAATCGCGATCGGAATCCGCATCTTTGCGTTTGCAGCGGTCTTTGTTCTTCTGGTTCTCCTTTTCCGTTCGTTTCTGGCTAATGCAGCAAAGAGAACAAAGGTATATTGGGGCATTCTTGCCAGCCTTGCTTGGTTCGGAGTTACTTTTGCAGTCGCGTCGCAGGATGACAGATTTCCACTTCCTTTGCTGCATTGGAAGTGGGGCGACTTCGTCACCTTCGTTCTCTTTGCACCGCTCGTAGCATCCGCCGCCGTATGGGGATGGATTCTGCCCTGGAAGCGAATCGCCGCACTCTTCACCAATCCCCGCTGGCTTGCCGCAGGCATAGCAACCTTCATTGGAGAAACCTATCTAGCAAGCTTTATCACTAAGCAGTTGGTTAACTCTTCGCAGCCTGATGGCTCACCGTCAGGCATTTACGATTTCCTTGCAATGTCCCTTAGCCTCGGATTTGTAGTGCTGCAGTTGGCCTGGCTGGCCGCCCTGCTTGGCGAATCGCCCATACCCATCGAAGCGAACATCGCTGAGGCGAATGCGCCTGTCCCTAAAGCCACCGAGAATAACAGCCCAGAAGAGCCGCTACCGTAGGGAATCCAAGGTTGGCTGAGGCGGCCCCGCGCGCAGCCACTCCAGCACCTGTGCGCGACCGTAGCGGTCGAGAAGCTGCTGAGCGTACCAGCCGGCGGCTCGGTGGGCCGCTTCCGACTCCGTTTCGCTGGTGGCGTGGGCGAGCTTCTGCTCGATCTGCTCAAGGGTCAGCTTGTTTCCCACCCTTTCGCCAGAGACACAAGACGCAGGTCCTTCGACTCGGTCGCCGCGGCGACCTCGCTCAGGATGACAGAAGGATGGGGCACCCAACTCTCGCCGCGCATCGCCGGACCACACCTCGACCAGCCCCTCGCGCAGCCAGAGCGGCGTCTGGGCGGTGGCCCGTTCCTCCACCAGGGCGTGCAGAAACTCGTGGAGCAGCGTGCCGGCGAGCAGTTTGCGCGCGGCCAGAGTTCGCAGCGGCTGCACGGCAATGCTGTCGCCCTCGGTGAAGGCGGCCACCCAGCCGGGAGCGAGGGTTGCGTCGCGAAAGGCCGGCGTAGAGCGGTAGGTGCGAACCGTCAGCGCAGCCTCGGGAGTGAGCCCGCTGCGGCTCTCGGCCTCCGCCAGGGCGCGCGCCAGGGCTGGAAGAAACGAAGCGTCCGCGGCCTCGCTTGTCTCCAGCGTGAAGCCTTGGCCGTTCAGCGTCTCCCAGGCCGCGCCGGTCGTCTCCTCTCCCAGGGTTGCGCCGGGGAAGTACTGAGTAAGAATCTCGCGGTAGCCGCGCCCCTCGCGCGCCATCTCCGCCGCGCCGGCCTGGCAAAGTCCCACGCCGTGGCCGGAGCCGCGCCCATGAAAGAGAAAGCTGTCGCCCTGGGCCGCAACCTCAAACCAGTTGCTGCGAATCTGATTCCATCCCAGTGCGCGGCCCACGGCCAGCCGAAAGCCTTCCGCCGGAATTTCTGCCGAGCCAATCAGCAGCGCGGTGGCGCGGCCGGAGTCTCCGCGCTTGGCGACGGTCAGACTCTTCCATCCGGGCGCGGCGAGCCCGGCGGCGGCCAGAGCCTGGGTCAGTTCCGCGCGCGTGAGCGTCGCCGACCACTCGCTCGACCCGGCGCGCTGGCAGTAATTGTCGGTATGCGAAACCAGGTGCCCCAGCGCTCCGTTTTCCCGCGCTGCACGGTCCGGCCAAACCTCCTCAGCTGCCGCCGTCCGCCCGCCGCAGTTCTGATGAAAGTATGCAGCGGCGCGGCTGCCGCGGAACCACAAAACCTCGCCGGCGGTGGCCAGCGCAGCCTCATGAGCCTCGGGCGTCGAGCGCCAATGCACCCACTGGCAATGGGTCGAGTCGCATACGTCGAAGCCTGCGTGGCCGTGCGAGGCCTGCAAAGCAAAACTGCGCGCCACCACGGCCAGCGCCTTTCGGGATTCCGGCCCATCCGCCGCGCCGCTCTCGGCGGCCACAACCAGTTCGACGTACCGCTCCACCGGAAGCGTAGCGACCAGGCTGAGCGTGCCCGCCTTAGCCGTGATGCGAAGCGGCCAGGCCAGCGTCAGCGATTCCCCGTGAGCCGCGAGCCGGTAACTGCCGGTGAGCAGCAACTCGGTGGAGGAATGGCCACCGCCGCCCTGCTCGGTCCAGGTGAGCGCCCCATCCTCGACCTGCACTGCAATCGCCGCTACCGGCCGCGCGGGGCAGGTTGCGCAAAGGCGAAGCGTCACTCCGGAAAGCGGCGTGACGGTCAAATCACGATCGTGCCACAGCGTCCACAAGCCCACGCGAATGGTGGTGCGCGGCGCGGGCTGCTTGGTCTGGCCTGCTCCGGTCGCAGCGCCCGCAGTCAGGCAGAGCGCGACCGCGGCAAGACACACCGCCAGAACCGCCCGCCTCACGGCTTCCTCAGCGGCGAGAGCGCCAGCAGGTTGGCGGCCACCTGAGCGGCATCCGAGCCGTGCCCCGCGGGCAGGTAGACGGCCACCACCACTTGCGGCGAGCCGGCCGGCGCAAGACCCACAAACCAGCCGTGGCTCGCGCCTCCGCTCTCCGCGCTGGCGGTGCCGGTTTTGCCGGCAATGGGCACGCCGCCCAGCGCCGCCGCGCCCGCCATGCCAAAGCTGGTCGAGTCCGCCAGTCCTGCGCGCACGGTCCGCGCGGCCGCGGTCTCCGCGTGCGCCGCCAACTCAACCGCCAGCGACCGGTAGGCTTCCGCCATCTCCGGCAGCGTCACACGAATCCCCTCCACGCCCAGCGCGGCAAGCTGAACCTCTTCGCGGCTGCGCGGCTGGCGAAAGGCCGCCACGGCCTCTTGCGGCGCAAGGCCCGTCGCGGCCAGCAATCCCCGCGCTTCCAGCGCCCTGCGCAGATCCTTCGGCGAAAGGGTTCCCGCCAGTTCGGCAAAGTACGAGTTGCACGACCAGGTTAGCGCCTGCTCCGCGTCCATGGGGTCAGCCGCCGGGTGAGAGCAGTTGAGCTGATGCGTGCCAATGTGCAAACTGCGGCTGCATGCGACCCTGCGTTCGGCGTCCCAGCGGCCTGTTGCAAGCGCAAAGTAGAGAATGAGCGGTTTCAGCGTCGAGCCCGGATTGGCCAGCGTGCGGCCGGCCTCGGCCAGATGGGCCGAAGCCAGCAGGCGGCCCGAGCCGATCTCCACCACCAGCATCCGCGCATCGGGCGCCACGGCGGCGGCATGGGCGACGGCGTGCTGCCATTCGGGATTCCGACAGCCCGCCGCGTGCGTCGAGGCTTGCGCCAAGCGGCTCGATTGCGCCCAGCCGGCCGTCGCGGCGCTCGCCAGGCCAGCCAGTAGCATCCCCAACCCCGCTCGCCGAGCAAACCTCTGAGCCAACCGCCGCATACTTGAAGTATGAACCATGCAGATGGAACCACAGCATCGGGGCCAAATCCGAGCCCTTCGTAGTAAAGTGTGCGCATGAAATCTTCCAGGAATCATGCCGGTTCAGTTTTCACGCTGGTGCGCGCCGCGCTTTGCCTTGCACTCTGCGCCGCCGGCGTGCTGCCCGCCCAGCAGCCAGCGCCGCCGCAAAGGGCCGACTCGATTCTGATCCTCAAGAAAGACCATGTGATGGAACTGTTGGTTGGGGGCAAAGTAATCCGCACCTACAAGGTGGCGCTGGGCCAGGGCGGCCTTGCGCCCAAGGAACGCCAGGGCGACGGCCGCACGCCGGAGGGCCATTACGTCATCGACGCGCGCTACGCCGAGAGCCATTATCACAAGGCTCTGCACGTCTCCTATCCCAACGCCGAGGATCGCAAGCGGGCGGCCAATCTCGGTGTCTCGCCCGGCGGGGCCATCATGATCCACGGCCTGCCCAACGGCAAAGGCTGGGTGGGCGCGGGGCACCGGCTCTACGACTGGACGCTGGGCTGCATCGCCGTCACCGACGAAGAGATCGACGAGATTTGGAGCCTGGTGCCGATGGGCACGCCTGTCGAGATTCGGCCGTAAGGCAAGCCAGTGGGTCAAGGATATTCGCCGTTGCCGGAAGCGGTGCGCCGCAGGAAAGGGAAAAGCTTTACGCCAGGAACGCAAGAAAGATCGCGCGCCGGACCATTGGCGACCATTCTTTCTTGGCCGGGAAGGCAAAATGGAGATTCCCGGTACATTAAAATGGTTACTGCTTTGGAATGAGGGGGCCGGAGGGTTCAGATTTCTCAGCCCGGCCGGCGGAAGGCTTGGTGCGCGCGATGGATGCGGGCGAATCCAACAGATTGGTAGGGATCTTCACGCCGCTTCTGGTTCCCCTGGATGAACGGAACCGGATCAACGAGCCGGAGTTTCGCCGCTTCGTTTCCTGGTTGATCGAGCGCGGTGTGCATGGCCTGTATCCGAATGGTTCGACGGGCGAGTTCACGCGCTTCACGCCGGAAGAGCGGCGCCGGATTGTCCAGGTGGTGGCGGAGGAGTGTGCCGGCCGCGTTCCGATTCTGGCGGGCGCCGCGGAAGCCAATGTGAAGGAGACGCTCGCGGCGTGCGAGGCCTACGCGGAGATGGGCGCGAGGGCCGTCGCCATCGTGGCGCCGTTCTACTACAAGCTCGGTCCGGAATCCGTGTATGCGTACTTCGCCGAGATAGCCCGTAACTCGCCGATCGACCTGACTCTGTATAACATCCCCATGTTTGCCAGCCCCATCGACGTGCCCACCATCCGGCGCCTGGCCTGCGAATTCCCCAGGGTGATCGGCATCAAGGATTCATCGGGCGATCTCGCTTTCATGATGCGAATGATTACCGCGGTGCGCCCGCAGCGTCCCGATTTTTCCTTCCTTACCGGATGGGAAGCCGTTCTGGTTCCCATGCTGATGATAGGCTGCGACGGCGGAACCCATGCTTCCAGCAACGCGGTGCCGGAGATAACTCGCCGCATGTACGATCTGTTTCGCTCGGGAGATAGCACCGCGGCCATGAAATGGCAGTTTCGCATTCTCGAACTCTTCGACGCGATGCTCAATTCCTTCGAATTCCCCGATGGCTTCCGGGCGGCTGCCGAATTGCGCGGCTTCCACTTCGGCCGCGGACGGCAGCCTCAAACCAGCTCGCAGCGCATTGATCGCGCGGCCCTCAGTTCCGTTCTCCAGTGCATTCTGGCGGACTTCGAGTTGATTGATGCCCCGCCAGCCGGCTGCCCGGTGAGGACCGGAGATACAGGGCAGGATACAGTGAAGCAAGTGGTGGTCAGAGTCATGCACGAACTTAAGGCGAGAGGTGTGTTCTGAGCGAGGCGCTCGCATTCATCGAAATTGGCGGTTGGTCGCCGGCCATGGTTGTGCTCGACGCCATGGAGAAGTGCGCCAATGTGCGCGTCCTGCAGACCGAGTTGAACGACGCTCCCGGAGTCTGCATCAAGTTGCTGGGAGCCATCGGCGATATCGAAGCCGCCGCGCAAGCCGCCGAGCAGGCCGCCAGGGCCATGCAGACCCCGGTCGTCGCACACGTGATACCGGCTCCCTCGGAGCATTCGCGCGCCGCTTATGAAGCAGAGCCGGATTTCAACCCACTTATCGAACAGCCGTCAGTCCAGTTACCGGAGAATCTTATGAATGACCAAGCGAACTTTGCCGTGGGTCTCATCGAAACCCAGGGTTTCACAGCCGTATTCGAGGCCATCGACACAGCACTGAAGACCGCGGCGGTGGAGGTGCTGGCGCGGGAGAAACTGGGCGGCGGGTATATTACCGTTCTTATCAAAGGAGATGTCGCCAGCGTGCGCGCGGCGGTCGAGGCGGGAAAGGCCAAAGTGGAAGGTCTCGGCCGCCTGGTGGCCGCTCACGTCATTCCCAGTCCCAGCGCGGGGGTTCTTTTGCTGCTGCCCAAGTAACTGCGCCGGCTTGAAGCGGCGGCCTGAAGGCGGATCGCACGAACCGCAAATGGGGCTGTCGATCAGCAAAAATGAAATGCCTTGACAGATCGTTTCCCGGCCTGTATATCAATACCGAAACTAAACCAGGGAGGAAATCATGGCCTATGAGGTAAACCGCCGGACCGTCCTGAAGTCGCTCGGCTCTGTGGCCGCGGGCATGGCCTTGTCGCGCACCGGTTTCGCTGCGCTATCCGCAAGCCTTGAAACCAAGCCTTTTCGCGGGCTATTTCCCATCGGCCAGACCCCATTTACCCAGGACGACAAGCTGGACTTCGATTGCCTCGCTGCCGAGGTAAAATTCTGCAACCGCGCCTCTGTTCCCGGCTTCATCTGGCCGCAGATCGCCAGCGGCTGGTCGACCATGTCCGCAAGTGAGCGCTTTGCGGGGGCGGAGGCGATCCTCGCGGCGGGCAAGGGCGGCAAAACCGCGCTGATTATCGGAGTGCAAACCCAAAACAACGATCTGCCGGGCGCAATCGCCTTCGCGCAGCATGCCGCCAAGAACGGCGCAGACGCCATCTGTTCGCTCCCTCCCAAGGGAGACGATGCGGCCATGCTGAGTTATTACAAAGCCATCGGCAATGCTACGGATCTTCCTCTGTTCGTTCAGACCATTGGCGATATGTCTGTCGACTTGATCGTCGAGATGTTTCGCTCCATCCCCACCATGCGGGTGGTCAAGGATGAGGCCGGAGATCCTCTGGCGCGAGTTACCGAGATTCGGCAGAGGACCGGCGACAAGATAGGAGTCTTCGCCGGCAAGGGAGTGCGCCTCATGATCGAGGAGATGCAGCTCGGGTTTGCGGGGTACTGCCCGGTCGTCGCGCTCGCGGATGTCTATCAGCAAGCTTTCGAACTCTACGAGGCAGGCAAGCCCAGGGAAGCGTTCGATATGTTCGGCAGAATACTGGCGTTCGACTCCATCTCCCATGCCGATCAATATCTGATGGTGGCTCGCGGAATTTTCAAGGAGAATACTAAGTCGCGGCCCATGCCCGGAATGGGCGACCCGGCCAACAAGCCGGCTCCGCCAACTGAAAGCGATAAGAAAGCTGTCCTCAAGGCGCTCGACACTTACCTGAAGCCTTATCTGCGCGGCTGAAGTGAGCACTGCCGCGCGGGAACCCGTCCAATCCATGGGGTGGATGCCATTGCGACTTGGAACAAATGAGTCAGGCTGTTGCCGAACGGCGAAGGCGGGAGATTGTCTTCCGCATGACTCCGCTCCCCGTCCTGCGTATCCTCAAGTGGATTCTCACGGCTTCCAAACCCAACCGGCCAAGGAGCTATCCCTGAGTAAGCCTCTCCGTTACCGATTGCCGTCCCCATTGCAGACACTGGCGTTGGCATTCGTGTTTGGTTCCGCGTCGTTGCCGGCTTGGACGCAAGGCGCGAACAGCTTTCAACCGCAGCCGGCGCAGGCCGGGGAGGCGCCAAAGCAGTTTACAAGAATCTGCACGCTGTGCCACGGCGCGGATGCGCGAGGCACGGACCGCGCGGCGTCCCTGGTTAACTCTGCCAAACTCCGCGGTATCTCTGACAGTGATATTGCAAACATCATCCGCAAAGGCAAGGACAAGATGCCGGCCTTTCCCCTGCCACAAGCCGATATTGACGAGCTGACTCATTACGTGCGATCGCTCAATCCGGTCGAAGCGGAGGCCGCCGTTGCGGGCGATCCAAAGGCGGGAGAACGCATATTCTTCGGCAGCGGGCGGTGCTCCACCTGCCACATGGTTCGAGACCGCGGGACCGCGAATGGACCGGACCTTTCCAGCGCCGGGCGCAGGATGAAACTCGATGAGTTGAAACAGTCGCTGATCGATCCGGACGCAAAGATCGCCGACGGCTGGGCCACAGTTTCAGCAAAGCTGAACGATGGAAGAATGTTACGAGGGTTCGCGCGCGCCCAGGGCAGTCACGATTTGGTCCTGCAAACGGACGGCGGCAAATTGCACCTACTGCTTGACAGCGAATACATGGCGCTCTCCACGGACAAACACTCCGCCATGCCTGCCTATAAGGGAACGGAAGACGAGCTTCGGGACCTTATCGCCTTTCTGAGCGGCTTGAAAGGAGCCGGAGTGGGTCCGCTGACGGAGCCCCAAACGCCGCCTACCCGGGCGGAGATGGAGGCGATCGCTCACCCCAGGAAGGGAGACTGGCCGACTTACAACGGCACGCTTGACGGCAACCGCAACGGCGGTTTGGATGAGGTGAATCTCGAAAACGTTAGCAAGCTCCAACTGCAATGGAGTTACTCGATCCTCTTCAATGGGCTGGAGACGACACCGTTGGTTGTGGATGGAGTCATGTTTGTGACGGGGAACAATCAGGTCTATGCGCTCAGCGGCAGAACCGGGCGCGAGATATGGAGATACGAACGGCCAAAGAGTGCCGGCGCCGCGATCGCCAGCGATGCCGCGATTGGCGTCAATCGCGGCGTGGCCGTGCTTGGGGATCGCGTCTTCTTTCTCACCGACGATGCTCATCTTATCGCGCTGCACCGGCTGACTGGCGCTTTGCTCTGGGATGTGGATACTCCCGCAGGCGCAAAGGGACTTTATGGCGGCACCGCCGCGCCCCTTGTCGTGGGCGATCTAGTTATCACGGGCGTTAGCGGCGGCGACAATGGGATTCGCGGATTCGTCGCCGCCTACAAGGCTGTAACTGGAGAACTCGCGTGGAAGTTATATGCCATCCCTGAGCCTGGAGATACGGGGGCGGCAGCCGAGTCATGGAAGGGCTCGGCCCTCGCTCTGGGCGGCGGCGCAACCTGGCTGACCGGCAGCGCGGACACGGAAGCGAATGTGCTCTACTGGGCGGTTGGCAATCCCCATCCGGATACGGACGGCGACGAGCGGATCGGCTCCAACCTATACACCAACAGCGATCTGGCCATCGATGTCAAGACCGGCAAGATGCTCTGGTATTACCAGTTCACTCCGCACGATCTTCACGACTGGGATGCGAATGAGCCAATTGTGCTGGTGGATGCGAAGTGGAAGGGGCAGAATCGCAAGCTGCTGTTGCATGCCAACCGCAATGGCTTCCTCTATGTCCTCGACCGGACAACCGGCAAACCGCTGCTAGCGGCCAAAATGGTGGACAAGCTGAACTGGGCCAGCGGAATCAGCCCCGAGACATGGACGCCGCAACTGCTTCCGGCCAATGAAACCACCGCGCAGGGATCGGTAACATGTCCCGCGGTTCGCGGCGCCACCAACTGGTATTCAACGGCCTGGAATCCTTCTACGCATCTGTATTACGTGATGACCGTGGAGGACTGCACGACTTACGTCAAGGCGGAAGACGCCGGCTATCGCAGGTACAACAATCCTGCCGATCCCGCCGAGAAGATTCTCCGCGCCTTCGACATAGAAACTGGTAAAGTGGTTTGGCAGATTGTATTGCCCGGACCGGTGCAGTCCAACTACTCGGGCGTCTTGTCAACCTTGGGCGGCGTGCTGTTCTTCGGCGAAAGCACAGGGGGCTTCGCCGCCGTGGACGCCCGCACCGGAAAGTATCTTTGGCACTTCGAGACCAACCATGCGATCAGGGCTTCGCCGATGACCTACGCAATCGAAGGCAGGCAGTACATCGCAATCGCTTCGGGGGCTAACATTCTGTCGTTTGCCCTGCCGATGTAGTTTTTTGCGGCCTCAGATCTTTGCACGGAATCAGGGATCTTTCACCCTCCGCCAAAACGGCGCAGGCGCATTCAGGATTATCAGAAGGAGAAGGAAATGAATCCGAAGACATCGCGACGCAATTTTCTGGCCAGTTCAACCGGATTCGCGGCAGCTGGCCTCGCCTCTCTCGCCAATCCCGCCATGGCCGCGGCCCAGTCGGTGGGGGTCAAGCCGGGCGACCTTCCCGATCTTACCATCAAGGAAGTAAAGGTCTATGTAACTGACATCAGCAAGCTGCATCGCCTGAATAGCTCGGAGACAGGCGAACTGATCTCAGTCGTCACCAACAGCGGCATCGAGGGTAACTACACCATCGGCGATCGCAGTATAACTCCAGGGTGGCTGGAATGGGCCAAGCCGGTTCTTGTGGGCAAGAGCATCGTCGACTTGCTGCCGGTACTTACCTCGACGACCGGCATGAAAGGTCCCGCCGGCTATGATGCTCAGCCTCCCAGAGGCCCTGCCGGAGGGCCTGGAAGGGGCCCTACTGGCATTGGAATGCCGGCGCCCATCGGCGGGCCGGCCGCCCAAGGCCCTGGGCAGATGGCTCGCGGGGGCGGCTCGTGGCCGAACTACTACACAGCAGCGGCCGATGTCTGCATGTGGGACATTCTCGGCAAAGCGGTGAACCGACCTATCTACAAGCTTCTGTCAGGGGGGAATCCAACAAGGGATCGCCTCATGGCCTATGCCAGCTCGCAGCATTTGCCAACTGTGGAAGACTACGTGCCCGATGTGCTGAAGGCTAAGAGCCTCGGCTACAGAGCCTATAAGATTCACCCCGGCAGAGGCCAGCATGCCCAGGGGCCTCCCATTCCGAGTTATATCGGGCACATGGAAGAGATTCGCGAGGTGCGCAAGGCGGTGGGCGATGAGTTTGTCCTAATGCACGATCCTGTGCAGCAGTATGGTCGCTTCGAGGCCATCACGGTCGGCCGTCTTCTGGATGAACTGAACTATTTGTGGTTCGAAGATCCGGTCCGCTCTACCGATCAGGAAGGCCTGATCCAACTCTGCGCGGCCTTGAACCTTGCCATCCACGTGGGCGAGTTTCTTTACTCCATTGCGGATTTCGCCGAGTACATCAAGCGCGATGCGCTGGACGTCGTTCGCCTTATTGCCGACAATGTGGGCGGAATCTCCGGCTCAATGCGCGTGGGCCTGTTAGCCGATGCGCATGGATTGGAGTGCACCCCCCATAACTGGGGCAACGTCGGAGATATGGCGCTGCACTTCCATGTGGAGTTAGCGCTCCCAAACTCATATTGGTTTGAGATGCCCTTCCCCGCCGAGTATGCCGACCGCCCATACTACAAGGACAATTTCCGCATCGATGCGGACGGATATGTGCATGCTCCTACCGCTCCGGGCCTGGGCTATCCGCTCGACTTCGACGCACTGGAAAAAATGACCATACGCATCGATCGCTGATGGAACCGGGGCCTGGCGCCAGGCCCTGGCCTTGCGTCGATAGGAAAGGAGGCTTCTTGTGTTTCGATCCCGTTTCCTTCTCTGCATGCTGTTCCTGGCAATGTTTCCTGCCGGAGCGCTCGAACGCCCCGATGTTACATTCAAGATCTTCCAGTTTCCGCCGAACATGATTCCGCGCATCGATGGCGACACCGACGACTGGGCGATGGTCCCGGATAGTTATGCGATCGGCATGGATCAACTGGAGGATACGGAAGCTCCGGGCGGGCACGGCACAAACCGCGACCCGAAGAAACTCGATGTCAAAGTGAAAGTGGGCTGGGTAAAGGGTCTGAATCGGCTGTACTTTCTGTATGAAGCTTACAAGGATTACTGGGACTTCTCGCGGCCCGACTTGCACAACGACATCTTTGAAGTCGTTGTCGATGGCGACCTATCCGGCGGTCCGCTGATCGATATCTATCACCGGGATGTGTGGACCAAGCAAGCAGTCGGTGACATGGCCGCTATCGACCCGCGCATCAGCAGCTCGGACGCGTACTTCTCGTATCAGGGGAACCAGGCCCAGAACTACCATATCTTTACGCCCGCCGAAGGAAAGGACTGGGCTATGGACTGGGGTTGCGCGCAGTACACAAAAGAGCTGCCGTACGCCAATCATGCGCTCAAGTACAACTTCAAGCCCAGCGAGCCTGGAAAGCTGGTGCTTGAGTTCTGGATAACTCCATTCGACTATGCCGGTTGCGAAGGACCGGAGCGGGCAGTTGAATCCGTGCTTGCGGAGAACAAGCTGATAGGGCTCTCATGGGCCGTGATCGCCTACAACGATCCTAACTCGAAAAGCCGTCAGTTCTGGAATCTTTCCCATAAGCAGACCTTTTTCGGAAACGCATCGGATCTGGTCGGGTTTCGCCTGATGCCGCTGGAACCGCAGTTTCGCAAGCCCATCGACGCGCACTGGTCGTTCAAAGTTATCGATATGGAACAGCGGCTTGTAGCGTTCAAAGACGCTTCGGAGGGTGAGATCACCGCATGGAAGTGGGACTTTGGGGATGGAACAAACTCGACCGAGCAGAATCCCATCCATCAGTACAAGGCCACCGCTGGCCGGGAGGGTATTTACACCGTAATCCTCTACGTCACCGGGCCGGCGGGAACGTCGCGCCTGGCGAAGGTATGGGATGTGCACCTCCGAGGCTGACAGCCAGATATTCGCCTGTTAGTCCGGAAGATGGCGGCAAGTAAGTTGAGTTATGGGAAACGCGCAAGAAATGAATTTGAAATCGGACCACTGGCAACGGAGTCTTCCGCCCATACGCTACCTGCTGGTGCTTTGGCTGTTTGTAATGAGCGCGGTGGCATACCTGGACCGGACGAACATCTCCATCGCCGGCGTGCATATCGGCCGGGAGTTTGGGGTCGATAACACGCACCTGGGCTGGGTTTTCAGCGCATTCCTCATCGGTTACGCCGTTTTTCAAGTGCCCGCCGGGCTGCTTGCCAGATGGCTCGGCCCGCGCCGCGTTCTAAGTCTCGGCCTCGCCTGGTGCAGTGTCTGCGCGGTCATGATGGCGCTTGTTCCTCCCACGGCGCGCGGCGCGCTGCTGCTTCTGGCGCTGGTGCGCTTTGCCCTGGGCGCCGGCGAGGCCGCCATGTACCCGGCAGCAAGCCAGTTCGTAGAGCGCTGGTTTCCCGCGGGCGAACGCGGCAAGGCAAATGGACTTATCTTTGCTGGAATCGGCATCGGCGCGGGCCTGACGCCTCCGCTGGTTACCGCGATTATCCTACGCCACGGATGGCGGGCATCCTTCTGGTTCAGCGCCGGCGCCGACGCTTTGGTGTGCGTGGTGTGGTATCTTGCCGCCCGGGATACACCCGAAACACACCCATTGGTTGGAAGCGCGGAAAAGGCCCTCATCGCAGAGCACCGGAGCCTGCCCAGTCCCGCCGTGCGGGGCGACTCCATGCGCGGCGGCAAGCCTTCGATTCCCTGGGCCAGGATTTTCACAAGCAAGGCGGTATTTGCCCTGACTTCGAGTTACTTCGCCTTCGGCTATGTCGCTTGGATGTTCTTCGCCTGGTTTTACATTTATATGGCGCAGGTGCGAGGGCTGAATCTGAAGGCCAGCGCGGTCTTCTCCATGCTGCCATTTATCGCCATGACGATAGGCTGCCTGGGCGGAGGCGCTGCCGGCGACTGGATCGCGGCCCGCCGCGGCCTGCGCATGGGGCGCTGCCTGCTGCCAGCGCTCTCCCTTGCAGTTACGGCGGTTCTTTTGGTGCTCGGGTCGCGCGCTCACAGTCCGGCCGCCGCGGGGGTGATACTGGCCTGTGGCGCGGGTGTTCTATATATCTCGCAGAGCGGCTTCTGGGCGGTTACGGCCGACATCGCCGGAGAGAACGTCGGCGTGGTTTCCGGCATCATGAATATGGGCGGGCAGGCCGGCGGAGCTTGCACGGCTTCGCTAACTCCGCTGATTGCATCCCACTTTGGGTGGGAAATGTCGTTTGTGACCGCAGCCTCCATCGCGGCGCTCGGCGCGGTGGCATGGCTGGCCATCGACCCGATCGCCATGGGACGCCGGCAGGCGGCTAGTTCCCGGCCCCGCCTGCCGGCTTGAGCCGCGACCTTGTTATCGGCTCAGGGTGAAGATCACGTTGATCGTGGTCTCCACTTCCACCGGCTCGCCGTCGAGCAGATAAGGACGGTAGCGCCAGTTCTGCACGGCATCGAGCGCCGCATGTTGCAGCAGGGGCGGACCGCTGGCGACGCGAAGATTCTCGATGGTTCCGGATTTGGAGATCGTGGCCTCCAAGACCACCGTGCCCTCGATACGCATGGCTCCAACAAAGGGTGGATACACAGGAACGGTCTTCCGGATTAGCAGCCCGGCTTCAACGGCGGAAGAGATGCGCACCGCGGCCTTGGGCTCCGGGCGGACGACAGGGCGGACTGCCTGGCCAGGAAAGCCCTGACCGGGACCGTTGGGGCCGCTGGGAGGTCCGCCCATCGCCGCAGTATCCACCGGTAACGGTGGTTCCGGTTCGCTTGGCCGGAAGATGCTGATAGGTATCTTCGGTGGTGCAAAGATATGGCCGAGATCCATTTCGGTTTGGACTGGAGAGGTGCGCGCGGGTTGCGGCTTCTGAGGCTCTTGAGCCACTGGAGCGTGCGGCGCTTCCATCAGAATGGCGACGAACGGGCGCGGCAGCGCTTCAGGGTGGAGCAGCGGAATCAGAATCAGAGCCAGCAGGATGGAGCTGTTGAAGGTGAAAGCCGCGATCATCCAGCGGCGGCTGCGGGTGTGGATTCTGCCTGCGGATTCGAAGGTGGAGTCTTCAAACATGGCCTGCCTCCCTTGAAACTGCTATTCAGCTGCGCCGCTCGGGAGGTCAGGAAGCCGTTCGCGGGCGCAAGAGGGGCTGGCCGCTCCGCGCGCAATCTCTCGCGCGCGGAGCGGGACTCAAGGCACTGCGCCCCAGCGACGAAGACCTGTCGCTGGGGACCCCGCTATTCCGTTCATCCCCATCGGAACCACTGTGCTTGTATAGACACCGCCGCGAGCAAAACTGTTCCCGGCCCGAGCAATGTAACCTTTCTTGTAGTTAGCGCGTAAGAGTGGATAGAAGGGGGAAGGGCGAATGGGGAACGGATCGAGCAGCCTCCTGAACGCATTCCGGCAAGGCAGTCCTGAAGCCTTCGAAGCGGCCTTCGAGACGCTCTTCCATCAGCATCGGCTCGCCGTCTACGGCTGGATTCTGCGCATAGTCCGCAACCCTTCCACGGCCGAGGAGCTGACCGTGGAGACCTTCTGGCGCATCTATCAGGCCCGCGGCCGCTTCCAGCCCGAGCGTGGATTCGAGGGCTGGGCGCGGCGCATCGCCACCCGCGCGGCGTTCGATTGGCTGCGAACCGCGCGGCCTGAGACCGAGTTGCCCGCGGAGATTCCGGCCCCGGCCACAGCCGACCCCGCCGTCTCGGCCGAGATTCGGCGCACGATCGCGCTGGCATTTCAGCGCCTCGCGCCAAAGCTGCGCATTGCGGCCACGCTGGCGGTCATTGAAGAACTGCCGCACAAGGATGTGGCCGAGGCGCTGAGCATTTCAGTAGCGGCCGTCAAGCTGCGCGTTTTTCGCGCCCTTCGATCGCTCAGAAAGGACTTGCAGCAACAGGGGATTACGCCATGAATGCACACGATGAGGACCGCTTGAAGAAACTCCTGCAACAGGCGCTGCCGCCGGTCGAAGGTGACCCGGAGCCGGGCCGCGATCTTTGGCCCGCCGTGCTGCGGCGGCTGAATGCAAGCCCCGCCGCGCCGCCGCTACGCTTCTGGGTTTGGTTCGACGGGGCGCTGCTGGCCGGCCTCGCGGTCTTCGCCGCATTCGTGCCGGCGTCGATCCCGGTGTTTCTCTACTACCTGTAAACCCGCGGACGCACATCCGCCCA
This sequence comes from Occallatibacter sp., assembly GCA_050014575.1. Classification (GTDB taxonomy): domain Bacteria; phylum Acidobacteriota; class Terriglobia; order Terriglobales; family Acidobacteriaceae; genus Telmatobacter. The sequence goes on from JBEKDB010000005.1 coordinate 64,323, forward strand.
CAAACTAACTTGCGATCTAACTCGCAGCAAGGAGAATCCGATGAACACCCATCCGTATCTTCGCGCTTACCTGGCGGGAGTCTTTGTGCCCACGCTGGTCCTGCCGCTGCTTCTCACTGCTTTCATTGTTGTGCGGATCGTGCTGCAAGTGCCGATTCCCATCGAGCAGGCCATGATTTTTCCGATGGCCGCGGTGCCTTCGCTCTTCGGCCTGTGGAATATGCTCTGGCTCTGGTATCACCAGCGCTCGCATTTGCCCATCGGCCTGCATGGCGCGATACTGCCTTTGGTTCTGATGCCTCTGGGAGCAACCACGGCCCATTGTCTGGGAGTGCTGGCATTCGGTTCACATGGCGTCACCTGGTTCCAGGCGGCCTATGTGCCCTATGCGCTCATCGCGCCGTGCTTCCTGGCCGCGCTCGCAGCCTACTACCTGGTCTGGAAGTACATTGTGGGTACGCTGAACCGGGTACTGGGAATTGCGTGAAGGAGAGTGTTCCCTTGTCTTCACGCGGAAGCCAATCCACCTTGCTTATTTGTCTTATCAAGCGCGGCCCTCGGCAACCGGAAAGGAAACGGCGTTGAGCTTTCGGAATCTACTGTGGCTTTTCCCGATTGTCGTGACTCTGCACAATGCTGAAGAGGCCATTTGGCTTCCGGGCTGGTCGAAACGGGCAGTTCTTTGGCATAGACCCGTTACGCCGGGTTCCTTCCGTTTTACCGCGGCGGTCTTGACAGTCATGGCCATTGCTCTCACATGGTTAAGCGCAGTATCGGGCAAGCAGACGGTCTGGACTTACTTGGTTTTTGGATGTATGGTTATTGCGTTGGCCAACGTCCTGATTCCGCACGTCGCGTTGACCGTAGTGCTACGCAGTTATATGCCAGGTGTTGCAACGGCCGTAACCTTGAACCTGCCGGTGTTATCTCTGCTGGTGGTGTTGGCCCTAAGGGAGGGGTATGTTTCCTTCTGGAAGGCCGCAGTCTATTCGGTAGGCGTGGCTGGATTGCTCATAGCGGCTATTCCAGCTCTCTTCAAAATGGGAAGAGCGCTGAATCTTTAAGCGCCGGGTCTGAAAAAATTCTCAAGTCCGGCGCGATGCGCATGGGCAGCCATCGATGCCTGAATCTCCAGCGCCAGCGCCAGCGCATTGCGGCCTTGTCGAGCAGAAACTCGCGGCTCGCGGCGCGTGCGGACGGCATCGAGAAACGACTCGATCTCCAGCCGCAGCGGCTCGCCCGGCGTAACGACTGGCTTGGAGGAGCTCAAGCCCGCTTTCGATTCCGCGGGATTTGTAAACTGTGCGATTACCGACGGATCGATCTTTGCCAAGGCGGCAAACTGCACAATCAATGCCGGGTCAATCTTCTTGAGGTCGATCTTCCCCGACGCGATTCCCGCGGCGATCCCCGGCGGCAGCATGGCGGCAACCTGCGGTGGCAGCGACGCAATCAGTTCGGCCGGCGAAGCCTTGCCCGCGCCTGCCTCCACGCGAATCACCAGCACGTCCCGCCGCGCGTAATCGATGGAGACGTACTGGCGCGGCTCAAAGAAGCGCAGCTTGCGGACGCGTTCCGTCGACACGCGCGATGCGGTGAAGTTGGCCACGCAGCCGGAGTCGAACTCCACGCGCACGTTGGCGATATCCACCTTGGGCGACAGAATCGGCAATCCCACGGCGCGCACCTCGCGCACCGGCGAGTTGGCGAAGGCGAGCACAATGTCCAGATCGTGGATCATCAGGTCCAGCACCACGTCCACATCCAGCGCGCGAGGCGTGAAGACCGACAGCCGGTGCGCCTCGAAGAACATGGGCCGGGTCAGTTGCGGCTGCACGGCCAGGACGGCGGGGTTGAAGCGCTCCAGGTGGCCCGGCTGCAGGATGCGCCCGCCGATCTGCGCGCCGCGAATCAGATCGTCGGCCTCGGCGAGGCTCGCGGCCAGCGGCTTTTCGACCAGCAGATCCAGTCCCGCATCGAGCAGCGCCGATGCTACCGCATGATGATGCACCGTGGGTACTGCGACCGTGGCCGCGTCGAGCCTCAGGCCTGAAGTGCGCCTGGCGGCCAGCAGTTCGTCCACCGTCGCGAAGACGGGGATTGCGTACTTGGCAGCGGCGTCGGCGGCGCGAGCCGCATCCGGTTCGACGGCCGCGACCAGCGCCACGCCCTGGCCAGCCAGTTCCAGCTCGCGATAGACGCGGAGATGGTTGCGTCCAAAGGCCCCGCACCCGGCCACGGCAACCCGCACGATGGGTTCGCCGGCTATTGCGCAGCCTCGATTTCCGGCTCTTCTGTCGCCTGATCTCCGCCTTGGCCCTCAACGGCCTTCAGGCAGCGGCTGTAGAGCGAGAGCAACTGGCAAATGTGTTCCTCCGGCTTGGGTGTGGAGGCGCCGCTGAACCCGGTCGACGGAGCGGCGGGGCGGCCCACGCCAACCGTGGCGGCCACAAACTTGAGCAGATCGAGTGCGATGTCTTCATTGCGCCGGGCGCCAAGGCCCGCGCCGCTAAGAGCGTCCATCCTGATGAGTCTCCACAGAGGATGCTACCAGAAGCAGCCCGGCAGCCGCATTCGGCGCGCCGAGCGCAGCGCTTCAGCGCGTAACCGCTTCCTCTTCGCGCGCCGGGACCGTTGTCGCGCGCAAGCCCGCTGCCTTCTCCTGCCGCAGCGCCTTGAAGGCGCGATAGACAAACCAGCCCAGGTACCAGCCGTCGAGGAACTTGTAGGGCGTCTCGCCGGTGGTGTAGTGGCCGCAGGGCAGCACTCTGGGCTCGAAGTTGAGGCCGACGCTTCGGAAGGCATCCACCACTTGCAGAGAATACTCCCTGGGAAAGGTCAGGTCGTAGTCGGCGTAAACCAGCAGCACCCGCTTGCCGGGTCCGCCGGCCGCGGCGGCGGCGATCTTGTCGTAGTAGTAGCACGGGCTTGCGGCTGCCCACAGAGCCCGCACCCGCTCCTGGGTCAGCCCGGCCTCTCCCAGGGCCTGCTTTACGTGGCGGGTGCTCTGCCCGGCCCAGGTCACGTCGCCAAAGGCCGTCGAGGCGTGGTTGAAGGCATTCACCCGGATGCGCGCGTCGTGCGCGCTGGCCAGGAACGCGTAGCAGGAGCCCAGACTGGTGCCCAGCACTCCGAAGTGCTCGTAGCCTTGTTCCTCCAGCCAGTCCATGCAGCACCGAACATCGACCACCGCCTGGCGGCAAGCCGAGAGCGTCCGCCCGATGTTGGAGCTGACGGCGTAGTCCGAGCGCTCCAGCTCCGCCGGGCGGCGAATGTCGTGGTAGGGCATGGAGAGCCGCAACGCCGAGACGCCCATGCGGTTGAAGATGGTGCAAAGCGAGTTGTGGCCCAGGCCGTCGGAGTTCCACTGCGGCAGCACCACAATGGCCTGCTTGGGCCGCGCGGAATCCTTGTGATCCGGCGCCGGATACCAGCGGGCGTTCACCTGGTCGTTTTCGGGATAGGGCGTCCGCTCCGGCGAGGTGAAGCGCAGATACTGCGCCGGCGCCAGCCTTCCCTCGGCGGCCTGCTGGCGCATTGCTTCGTCCCTGGCCAGGGTCTCGGGGCGCACATTGGTGGGAAACAGTTGCGGATGCCGCTCTTCGAGCCGGAAGTCGGTGGGCCGCTCGTACCCGAAGAACTTGTCGCTGTGGCGGACGAGAAGCTGGTTGATGCGCACCATGGCGGCTTCGGCGGCAGCGGGGTCGCGCACAACCTCCGGGCTGGGAACGGCGTCCGCGAAGCCGTGAGCCTCAAGAAACGGCTCGATCCACTCGAATCCCCACTCCAGCGGACGCACCACGCGGTTCTCGTCGCGCGTGGTCAGCCGCGTCTCCCACTCGTACATCCAGCGCGCGTAGCGTTCCTTGAACATGGCTTTACTTCAAGTTTATCAGCGCGGGTGAGTCGGCGCTGGACGAGAAGGGCGCTACTGCAGCGCATGGACCGCAGCCCGGCAGACCTCCGCGAGCCGCCCGATGCCTTGCCGAATCTGGTCCGGTGCGGCGTTGGAGAAGTTCAGCCGCATGAACCGGTGACCGGGCGTATCCGAGAAGAAATCCTGCCCCGGCACAAAAAGAACCTTGCGCGCAAAGGCCTCGCGCATCAGCTCGTTGGTGTTCACACCCTCGGGACAGGTGACCCACAAAAACATTCCTCCCTGGGGATGGGTCCATGTGAACCCCGGAGGCATGGTCTCGCTCAGGGCGGCATCCATAATAGAGAACCGCTCCCCGTAAGCTCGCCGGATGCGCTCGATGTGGGCGTCGCTGTCGAAGTCCGCAAGGTAGCGATGCACGATGCGCTGGTCCAGGCTGGAGGTGTGCAGATCGGCCGCCTGCTTGGCGATGGTCAGCTTGTGCCGGATGCTTTCCGCCGCAACCGCCCAGCCGACTCTCAGGCCGGGCGCGATGGTCTTGGAGACGGTGCTGAGATAGATGACAATGCCCTCGGTATCCAACGACTTGATGGGAGCGATGGCCGTTCCCGCGTAGCGCAGCGCGCCATAAGGATCGTCTTCCAGCACGATAAGTTCATAGCGAGCCGCGATGGAATAGAGAAGCCGGCGGCGCTCGGCCGTGAGCGTAACTCCCGTGGGATTCTGAAAATTCGGAATCGTATAAAGGAACCTGGGCCTCTCGCGTTCAATCAATGCGGGCAGCGCTTCCGGGATGAGGCCGTCGTTATCGGTAGGCGCGGCGGCAAAGCGAACCCCATAAGTCTGAAAAGCCTGAATGGCGGCCATGTAAGTCGGACTCTCGGTGAGCACGCAGTCTCCCGCATCGAGAAATATCTTTCCCGCCAGATCGAGCGGCTGCTGGGAGCCGGTGGTAATGAGAATATCTTCGGCACAGCAATCGATTCCTCGCCTCCGGGATTCCGTCGCGAAGGCCTCGCGCAGCGGAGGGAAGCCCTCCGTGGGGCTGTACTGTAGCGCGGCGGCGCCGCTCTCGCTCAAGACCCGCCCGGCGGCGGCGAGTATGTCGTCCACGGGAAACAACTCCGGCGCGGGAAGGCCGCCGGCGAAGGAGATGATCTCCGGCTGCTCGGTGACCTTGAGAATCTCGCGTATGGTCGAGGTGCGCACGGTGTCCATCCTGCGCGCGAACCTGGTATTCATGTCCTTTCCTTTCAATGGATCGCAGGCCTTCGCCGCCGGCAATTCCACACCCATGAGCCTCTTGCAAAATTGCCTTCAGGTTATCGTTTGTGTCAGGGCACGACTTAAGTCGTGCCGCAAATGGCTGACTTAGATTCCGGCTTTAGCCGCCGCGGAATTGCAAATTACTGAAAACAAAACCGCAGGGGCTAAAGCCCAACATGATGTTGCAGCTCTTCCGGCACGACTGAAGTCGTGCCCTGACACTTCTTGAGTCTCAACGGAATTCTGCAAGAGGCTTCCATTCCTGTCGCATAAGTTTATCAGCCCAGCCGCGATAAGGCAGTGATCGCGGCGTGAGCAATGCGCGGGAGCGCTCAAAGAATGGGGCGATCTCGCTGTGCCAGTAGTCTGCGTCAGTTGAGTATGGTGTTGTCGATGAGCCGTGTCTGGCCCACCCAGGCAGCGACGGCGAAGAGGATTCCGGGAGCGGCGATCGTTACGGGATCGAGCGTGGCCCAGTCAACGGCGGCGATGTAATCGATGCGGACTTCGGGGACGGCGGCGAAGGATCGGCGGGCGGCCGCGATGAGCGCGCTGGAGCGGCGTTCGCCCGCGGCTGCGAGTGCTTCGGCCTGGCGGACGGCGCGGCTTAGGACGAGAGCCTGGGCGCGTTCGGCGGGGCTGAGGTATCGGTTGCGGGAGCTGAGGGCCAGGCCGTCCGGCTCCCGGACGATGGGACAGACGACGATCTCCGCGGGCAGGCGCAGGTCGGCAACCATGCGGCGCACCACGGCCACCTGGGCGGCGTCCTTCTGGCCGAAGTAGGCGCGGTCGGCTTCGCTGGCGATGAGCAGCTTGGCGACCACGGTGGCAACGCCGCGAAAGTGGCCGGGGCGCGACGCGCCGTCGAGGCGGTTGCCGAGGCCTTCGACCTCAACGAAGGTGGTTCCACCGGCTGGGTAAAGCTCCTCCACTGTGGGAGCGAAGACGGCGTCCGCGCCTTCCGCCTGGGCGAGGGCGCAGTCGGCCTCAAAGGTGCGCGGATAGAGAGCGTAGTCTTCGCTGGGTCCGAACTGGGTGGGGTTGACGAAGATGCTTACGGCAACCCGCCCGCAGGCAGCCGCAGCAGCGCGAATCAGCGAAGCGTGGCCGGCGTGCAAGGCGCCCATGGTGGGCACGAGGCCAAAGGTATTGCCGCTGTTGCGCGCATCGCGTGACCACTGGCGCAATTCAGCTACGGTGCGAAGGACTTCCATCAGACTTTCCGCAATGCTCCCGCTTTCGGCGTTGCGTCCAGAACCCGGCGCACGGCCTCGGGCAAATGATAGCTTTCCTCATCCGAAGGGAAGGCGCGGTGCTCGACGTCTTCGCGATAGCTTTCGATGGCGGAGCGGATGAGCGCGCCCGCGTCGGCATAGCGGCGGACAAACTTGGCCGGCGGCGCGAAGGTCAGGTTAACGAGGTCGTGGAAGACGAGAATCTGGCCGTCGCAATCGGGCCCCGCGCCGATGCCGATGGTAGGAATCGGAAGCTCGGCGGTAAGCTCCGCGGCCACTTCGCGGGGAATGCCTTCCAGCACGATTGCTCCGGCTCCGGCATGGGCCAGGGCGAGTGCGTCTGCCCTGAGCTGTAGCACGGTCTCGGCGGTGCGCGCCTGCACGCGGAAGCCGCCCATGCGGTGGATGCTCTGCGGAGTCAGGCCCAGGTGGCCGATGACGGGAATCTCAGCCTCGATAAGGGCGTGAACGAGTTCAATGCGCGCGCCTTCGATCTTGACGGCCTCCGCGCCGGCCTCCTTGACAAAACGAATAGCGTTGGCCAGGCCTTCGCCGGTCGTGCCGTGATAGCTGCCAAAGGGCATGTCGGCCACCACCAGGGCGCGGCGCACGGCCCGGCTGACGGCGCGCGTGTGGTGCAGCATTTCATCCACCGTTACGGCGAGCGTGTTTTCGTGGCCCAGAACCACCATGGCCAGCGAGTCGCCCACCAGCAGCAGGTCGATTCCCGCTTCGTCGGCCAGCCGCGAGCTGGAGTAGTCGTAGGCGGTGAGCGCGCTGATGGGCTTGCCCTGGCGCTTCATCTCCGTGAGCGCGGGCACGGTGACCTTTGTGATGGGATTGGCGTGGGGCGAGGAATCAACGCCGCCGGGGAACTGTGTGAGGCTCATGGTTGTCTCCAGTGCCGCTCCGCAGACGCAGGATGCGACCCGAACAAGCTGAGTATACGCCTGAGGGCGGGCGCAGGCGCAATTCAGAGACTGGGCGGCACACCATTTTCTGTTGCATGGCCGGGAGCGAACTCGGGTTCGGCTTGCGGTTCGTTCGTCCGGCGCTGCACACTGGAAGGAAATGCTTTCTCCTTTGGCCACGGGGATTTGTGCCGGGCTGGGCGCGGCGGGCGCGCTTGGCTTGGCGGCGGGCGGCTGCGCCTATGCCGCGCTGTGGCCGGGGTCGCGGATATTCGGCGAGGCGCTGATTGCGCCTCCCCGCCCCGGCGAGTTGGCGCTCACCTTCGACGACGGTCCCAATCCGGCGTGGACGCCGCGGCTGCTCGAGGTTCTGGCCAGCCACGATGTGCGGGCGACGTTCTTCCTGGTGGGCAGCTTCGCCCAGGCGGAGCCCGAGCTGGTGCGGCGAATTGTGGCGGCCGGGCACCTGATCGGCAACCACTCCTGGAGCCATCCCAACCTGGCGCTCACTTCGGGGCGCCGCGTGAAAGAGGAACTGGCGAGGACCAAAGAAACCCTGGAGCAGATTGGGGGCGCGCCGGTGCGGTTCTTTCGGCCGCCGTTTGGCGCGCGCCGGCCGGCGGTCTTTCGCGTGGCTAGATCGCTGGGGATGGTTCCGGTGCTTTGGAACGCGATGACCTCCGACTGGCGCGAGCCTTCGGGGGAAAGGATTGCCGAGCGCCTGCTGCGCCGCATCGACCGGCTGCAGCGGCGGGGCTGGGCAGCCAATATCGTGCTCCACGACGGCAACCACCTGCAGCTGGGCGCGGATCGGGGGCCATCGGTGGCTGCGGTGGAGAAGCTGATTGCGCGGTACAAGCCGACCCATCGGTTTGTGACGCTGGATGCGTGGGGATAGCGGCCCGGTCCAATTGAGGTTCGTGGTTTCCCACCCTTGCGACTGCAAAATGTCGCAAGGATGGGGCACCCAGATTTGTGGGACTATCCGGCGGAAACGGACTGGAAGACTTCCCGCGCGGCGGCGATTGTGGCGGCTACCTCTGTTTCGCCGTGGGCGGTGCTGAGAAATGCGGCTTCGAATTGCGACGGCGGCAGCCAGACGCCCTGATCGAGCATGGCGTGGTGGAAGCGCCCAAAGGCGGCTGTGTCGCTCCGGGCTGCCTGGGCGTAGTCGGTGACCGGGCCGGGAGTGAAGAACCAAGTCCACATGGAGCCGACGCGGTTGACGGTGAGGGGAACACCGGCGCGGGCGGCTTCGGCGGCGACGCCTTCGGCCACGGCTTTGGCGGTGGCTTCAAGCTGCGGATAGACCTCGCCGGCATGTTCCTGGAGGTAGCCGACGGTGGCGATGCCAGCAGCCATGGCCAGGGGGTTGCCGCTCAGGGTTCCGGCCTGATAGACCGGCCCGAGCGGGGCGAGCAGGTCCATGAGGACGCGCTTGCCGCCGAAGACGCCCACGGGCAGGCCTCCGCCGACGATCTTGCCCAGCGTGACCAGATCGGCGTCGATGCCGTAAAGCTCAAGCGCGCCTCCCAGGGCCACGCGGAAGCCGGTCATCACCTCGTCAACGATGAGCAGGGCTCCTTCGCGGGCGGTTATGTCGCGCAGCCCGGCCAGGTAGCCGGGCACGCCCACCGCGGCGGGCAAGGGCGGAATGCAACCCGCATTGCCGACGACCGGCTCCACGATCACCGCGGCGATCTCGCCAGGATGGGCGGCGAAGGCGGCCTCGACCGCGGCCAGATCGTTATAGGGCAGGGCGAGGGTGAGGCTGGCGATCTCCTCTGGAACGCCGGCCGAACCGGGAATGCCAAATGTAGCTACACCGGAACCGGCCTTGACCAGCAGGCCGTCGGCGTGGCCGTGGTAGCAGCCCTCGAACTTGACCACGATCTTGCGGCCGGTGGCGGCGCGGGCCAGGCGGATGGCGCTCATGGCGGCCTCGGTGCCGGAGCTGACGAAGCGCAGCTTCTCAATGGCCGGGAAGCAGGCGACGATGCGCTCGGCCAGCTCGCCCTCGGCTGCCGTCGAAGCTCCAAAGCTGGCCGATTTGCGGGCGGCGCGCTCGATGGCCTCGACCACCGGCGGAAAGGCGTGGCCCAGAATCATCGGTCCCCAGGAGCCGAAGTAGTCTATGTAGCGGTTGCCGTCGGCGTCGGTGAGCCATGCGCCCTGGGCACTCTCAATGAACGGTGGCGCACCGCCCACCGCCCGGAAGGCACGCACCGGCGAGTTGACGCCGCCGGGAAAGAATCGCTCGGCGCGCCTTTCGAGAGCCAGGGACCGCGCGCGGATGGGGACTGAGGTTCGAGGACTCATGGTGGGTTCAGTATAGAGGGTAGAAGGCTGCTCACCGGTCGAACTGAATCGGCCTGCTTTTGGACAGCATCTTGAAGGTGTGAGCGGACTGAATGAGCTCGGCGGCCGCCTACTGGTGGTCTTTGACGGCCACTGCGGCTTTTGCAACGGGTGGGTGCGGTGGCTGCTGCGGAGCGACCGGCAGGACCGGCTGCTCTTCGCCGCTTCCAGCTCACCGGCGGTAGCGCCTCTGCTGGCGCGGCACGCCGAGTTGCTTGAGCCGGGCGGCGTTCCCGGCACGGTGCTGGTCTTCCGCAACCCGCTTGAGCCAGGGGAGCAGGCGCTGACGCGATTCGCGGCCACGCTGGCCTTGCTCACGGAACTGCCGCGGCCCTGGCCCGCGGTTGCCGCCGCGCTGAGATGGATTCCCAGCTTCCTCAGTGATCCGCTGTACCGGCTGGTTGCTCGCTGGCGGTATCGCATCCGGGGCCGGCTGGAGAGCTGCCCGATTCCCGCGGCGGAGGACCGGGCGCGGTTTCTGTAGCTTCCTGGCTCCGCCCGCAACGGGGCTTTAAGCTGGAAGGCAGGAGTCGCAAGCTGGAATCTGCCCCACAACCTCGCTATCTCGGCCTCGACGTCGGCAACCGGCGCATCGGCGTGGCTGTCTCCGACGAGCTGGGACTCACGGCGCAGCCCGTGCTCACGCTGGAGCGGCGTCACAACCGCCGCGAAGACCTGCGTTCCCTGGCGCGGCTGGCGCGGCGGTTCGCCGTGGCGGGCATCGTGGTCGGCAATCCCATGCATCTGTCGGGCGACGCGAGCCCCCAAGCCGCCAAAACCCAGGCTTTTGCCGCCGAACTGGGCGAACTGACCGGGCTACCCATTCACCTTTGGGATGAGCGGCTGACCACGCGCGAGGCGCATCAAATCCTCTACGAGGCCGGCCACGCCCGCCAGCAGCACCGCCGGGTGGTGGATCAGGTGGCCGCCACGCTCATCCTGCAGTCGTTCTTGGAAGAACAGGGGTCAGGGGTCAGAGATCAGGGGTCAGGGACTGGGGAATAGGGGGATTCTTCGCGGGGATTTCGCTGGCGCGGGTGCTCTTTTGGGGCAATAATCGGTGCATGGCCACCTTGCCCACCTCCGAGGAACTCTGGACCGTGCGGGAATACCTCTCCATGAGCTGGAGCCCGGACCGCGAATTTGTGGACGGGCGCATCGAGGAGCGGAATTGGGGCGAGAAAGAGCACTCCATCATCCAGCGGTATCTTACGGTTCTTTTTGCCATCAAGCGCGCGGAGTGGGGAGTTGAGGTCTTCCCCGAGCTTCGCACGCAGATTGCGGCCAGGAATTTTCGCGTTCCGGATGTGCTCGTTGTGCGGGTGGGGGAATCTTTCGAGCGCTACGTCACTCGTCCGCCGCTGATTGCCATCGAGATACTTTCGCCGGAGGATTCGTTGCGGGCCATGCAGGAGAAAGCCGCGCAGTATCGCCGCTTCGGCATCGAGAATATCTGGATCGTCGATCCCGAGCCGCGCCTGGCGTACAGGTACACTTCTGCCGGACTAGAAGAGGTGCAAACCGGCGAACTCACCGTGCCGGAGACGCCCATCCGGGTTGCGCTGAGCGAGATGTTCGCGGAGCTGGACCGGGCGTAACCGGACGGCTATCGATCACAAGCTGGTTATGGAGCCGCACGTATGGAAGAAACAGATAAGACAGTTCCTCCGCAGCCAAAGAGAATCGTCTGGTGGAAGGTGGGCGTGGGGGCCTTTTTGGTTCTGATGGAGATCAAGGACCGGCTTCTTCCCGATCCCAACATGCCAGATGTTTTGAAGGCCAGCAATGCTGATCAACAACTCGGCATGGACATTGCGACGGGCATCATATGCTTCGTGGGCTTGTGGCTCGTTTTCACTGGGGTGAGATCGGCTTGGACAGGACCGTCAAAATGACAGGTTGTCGCCCGCTTGAGCCGGCAGCGCCTTAGTTAATATCTTTCCTTTACCCTCAATCTTCCCGCACCTTCGGCGCCAGGTACTCCGGCCCGACCGGGTCAGTGACGGACTCCGCCACGATGCGGTCGATCTCGGCCAGCGCGCCGGCATCGAGCTTCCAGCCCAGCACGCCGGCGACGGCATCGAGCTGCTGGGGACGTTTGGCGCCCCACAGGGCCACGCTGACGCCGCGCCGGTCGAGCGCCCAACGGACGGCCAGTTCCAGCACAGTTTTGCCGTAGCGTTCCTGGGCAAAGGCCGTGAGCCGCTCGACAGCGGTCATGAACTGGCTGAAGCGCGGCTCCTGGAACTTGGGGTCCACACTGCGAATGTCCTTGGCGTCGAAGCTCAGGCCGCGCGTGACCCGGCCGGCAAGCAAACTCCGGCAGAGCGTGCTCCAGGTGAGCACGGCCACGCCGCTGGCCGCGCACCACGGCAGCGTCGCCTCGTCGATCTGGCGCTCGAAGAGATTGTACGGAAGCTGGTTCGAGGCCAGCGGCGAGACGGCGCAAAACTCCTCCATCTGCGCCACGCTGAAGTTGCTCACCCCCAGCGCGCGCACCTTGCCCTGGCGCTGGAACTCGCCCATAAGAGCGGCAACTTCGGCGATGGGTGTGCGCGTATCCGGCCAGTGAACCTGGTAGAAATCGATGAAGTCCGTGCCCAGGCGGCGCAGGCTGTCTTCGAGCTCGCGGCGCAGGCGGGCAGCGGTCGAGTTGGCGAAGACGCCGTGCTCGTTCCACTCCAGGCCGGCCTTGGTGGCGATAAAGAAGGCGTCGCGGCGTCCGTGAGCGCGCATGGCTTTGCCGACAATCTCCTCGGAGCGCCCGTGGCCGTAGATGGGCGCGGTATCGATGAGGTTGATGCCGCGCTCGACGGCGCTCAGGCAGGTGGCCACGGCTACATCGTCGGGGACGGCGCCCCACTCCAGCCCGCCAATGGCCCAGGTGCCCAGGCCGATGCGGGAGACCTCTACGCCGGCAATCGTTGTCGTTTCCATGCAGACGATCTTAAATGCCGGTTCCCGAACGGGGCGTCGGCTCAGATCATTCTCAAACTCTCTGTGATGCGGGCGGGATAGCGGCTACCCCGCCGGTCGCCAGCGCAGGATGGGCTTTCTGGCTGCCTGCACCTCGTCGAGCTTGGAGACGCGCGTCGAGTGAGGCGCGGACTTCACCAGCTCCGGCGTTTCGTCCACCTCGCGGGCGATGGAGCGCATGGCTGCGATGAACAGATCCAACTCCTCAAGCGACTCGCTCTCGGTGGGCTCGATCATCAGCGCGCCGTGGACGATCATCGGAAAGCTGACCGTGTAGGGGTGGAAGCCGTAGTCGATCAGCCGCTTGGCAATTTCGCCGGTCTTCACGCCCTTGGCGGCCTGGCGCTTGTCGCTGAAGACCACCTCGTGCATGGACGCAGTTTTGTAGGGCAGTTCGTAAAGGTCTTCGAGCTTGTGGCGGATGTAGTTGGCGTTCAGCACGGCGTCTTCCGTGGTCTGCCGCAGGCCGTCGGGTCCGTTGGCCAGGATGTAGGCCAGCGCGCGGATGAACATGCCCACGTTGCCGTAGAAGGCGCGCATGCGGCCTACGGATTGCGGCCGGTCGTAGTTCCAGTGCAGATCTCCGGCCGCCCCTGGTCCCTCAGTCCCTAGTCCCTCAGTCCCTTCCATGCGGACGAGCACGGGGATAGGCAGGAATGGCTCCAGGAACGCCTTGCAGGCCACCGGCCCGGAGCCGGGACCGCCGCCGCCGTGGGGCGTGGAGAAGGTCTTGTGCAGGTTCAGGTGCATCACGTCCACGCCGAAGTCGCCGGGCCGCGCCTTGCCCACCAGGGCGTTCATGTTAGCGCCGTCCATATAGAGCAGCGCGCCCTTGGCGTGGAGGATTTCGGCAATTTTAGCGATCTGGCTCTCAAAAACGCCGATCGTCGATGGATTCGTAATCATCAGCGCGGCGGTTTCTTCGTCCACCTGGCGGGCCAAAGCTTCAAGGTCGATGCCGCCTTCCGCGTTTGACTTGAGATTCTCCACCGTGTAGCCGCAGATGGCCGCAGTGGCGGGATTGGTGCCGTGGGCGGAGTCGGGAATGAGCACTTTGCGGCGGGGATTACCCTGCGACTCGTGCCACGCGCGGACCAGCAGGATGCCGGTGAATTCGCCGTGCGCGCCGGCGGCGGGCTGCAGCGTGATCGCGTCCATGCCGGTGATCTCCAGTAGGCAGCGCTCGAGCAGGTCGATGACCTCGAGAATCCCCTGGGCCAGCGAGTCGGGCCGGTAGGGATGCGCCTCGGCCAGGCCTTCGATGCGGGCCACGCACTCGTTCACGCGCGGGTTGTACTTCATGGTGCAGGAGCCCAGCGGGTACATGCCCAGGTCGATGGCATAGTTCCACGTCGAGAGCCGCGTGAAGTGGCGGATTATCTCGATCTCGCTCAACTCCGGGAGCTCCGCTCCTTGATCGCGCCTTGCGGCGCCCAGCAGCGCCGCCGCATCCACTGCGGGCACGTCGAGCGGCGGCAGCTTGTAAGCGCGCTTGCCGGGCGACGACTTCTCAAAGACAAGCGCCTCGTTCTGCGTCTGGTGCGGGCGGACTTTGCCGAGGGTGCGTGGGCCGGTTGGGATCGTCGTCATTTATGCCTCCACCGGCGCGGCCGCCAGTACTCTGGCCGCAGTATCGATGTTCTCGCGTGTAATCATCTCCGTGGCGCACCAGAGGGTTGCGCTGCCTAACTCCGGATACCATTTGCTTAACTCAATCCCACCGACAATCTTTGCATCCATCAGGCGATTGCTCCACGCCGCCGGAGCTTCTTCCGTTTGCAAAACAAACTCGTGGAAGCGCGGCGCGCCCTGGAAGACCAGCTTCGCGCCGGGCTGCGCGCTCAAGGTTGCTGCGGCGTAGGCGGCCTTGGCCAGGTTGTGTTCGGCTAACTCGCGGATGCCTTCCTTGCCGTAGACGGTGAGGAAGATGGTGGCCATCAGCGCCACCAGCGCCTGGTTGGTGCAGATATTCGAGGTCGCTTTCTCGCGGCGAATATGCTGTTCGCGTGTGGAAAGTGTCAGGACAAAGCCGCGATAGCCGTTGCTGTCCACGGTCTGGCCGACGAGCCGCCCCGGCATCTGGCGCAGGTACTGTTCCTTGGCCGCGATGACGCCGCAGAATGGCCCGCCATAACTCAACGCCACGCCAAACGACTGAGCTTCCATGCTGACGATATCGGCCTCGACGGGCGGGCGAACCACGCCAAGCGAAACCGCCTCCGCAATGGCGACGATCAGCAGCGCGCCTTTGGCATGAGCGATGGCCGCGATGGCAGGAATGTCTTCAATAACCCCGAAGAAGTTCGGGCTTTGCACCAGCACCGCTGCTGTTTCTTCCGTTACCGCCGCTTCCAGGGCAGAAAGATCGACGCGGCCGGTCTCGCGGTCATAACCGGCGAGCGAAATGGGCAGGTCCCTGAATCTCGTGGTTGTGGCCAGGACTTCGCGGTACTCGGGATGCACCGTCGCGGCCACGATAGCCTTGTGGCGGCCGGTGACGCGCACGGCCATCATGACCGCCTCGGCCGCGGCGGTCGAGCCATCGTACATGCTGGCGTTGGCCACGTCCATGCCGGTCAGCTCGGCGATCATGGTTTGAAACTCGAAGATAGCTTGAAGCGTGCCCTGAGTTATCTCCGCCTGATAGGGCGTATAACTGGTGAGAAACTCGCCGCGCTGGACAAGCGAGTCGATGACGACGGGCCGGTAGTGGCGATAGGCTCCGGCGCCGAGGAAGCTGGCGTAATCGGTGGCGTTCTTCTTGCCCGCCGCACGGAAGTAGCCGACGATCTCGCTCTCGGCCTGCTGGCGGGGCACGGCCAGGTCTCGGTCGAGCCGGCACTCGGCGGGGATGACGGCGAAGAGATCGTCGATGGACGCCGCGCCGATCTCGGCCAGCATCTGCTGGCGTTCGGCGGGCGATTTGGGCAGGTAGCGCATGAATGGTCCCTCCGGGACCAGTTGTCAGTTGTCAGTGGTCAGTCTACGGAACTTGTGGAAAAGTGAGAATTCCCATGCCCGGTTGAGAAAGCCCGAAATGGCGATCCTACGGTTCATTTCAGCAAGCTCACAGGCGCTGGCGGCCACGGATTCCGGTCGGCCAAAAACTGACCACTGATAACCGATGACTGACAACTGTTCTCTCAGCTTTCCGTCTCTTCCGCGATGAACGCTTCATAAGCCACGGCGTCGAGCAGGGCGTCGAGCTGGGCCGGATCGGCGAGTTCGACTTTGACGATCCAGGTTTCATGGGGCGCTTCGTTGATCTTGTCGGGCGAGGACTTCAGCTCCTCGTTGATGGCGGTGACCGTGCCGGTGACGGGCGAGAAGAGGTCGCTGACGGCCTTGACGCTCTCCACGGAGCCGAACGCGGTGCCGGCCGTGACCGGATCGCCGATCTTGGGCATGTCCACATAGACGATGTCCCCGAGGGAGTTCTGCGCGTAGTCCGTGATGCCGACGGCGCCGTCGGGCGCGATCCATTCATGTTCGCGGGTGTAACGGTAGTTCGCTGGGTAGGCCATGGGCTTCGTCTCCTCGCTGGTTCGTTTGCCTGTTTCAGTCCACGCGCTGACGATGGACGTGGCAAAGAAGTAGTGTACGGCGCGGGGGAGGGTGGGGAAGCCTGTGGATTGCAGGGCCGGAAATCGGGAATCGAAGAACGGGCCGCGGATTCGGGATGCGGCGCACTACGTCATTGCTATTGCTCCTTCAAGTACGCTGCTCAAGAGTTTTCATGCTGACAGTACCCGGCTTGGGGTAGAATGGCACACATCGAAACTACACATTCCCGCGGCGGTAAAGGTAGCTTCCGCCATTGGGCTGGAACAGGCCCCGGAGAATTCAAACGCATTTTTCAGGAATGGACTGAGGTGAACCCTTTGATTCGCACACTCTCCCAGCTCGCTGTTTTCTTGCCGGCTTTGATGGCCGGCCCGCTCTTACTCTTCAGCCACGCCCAGGCCGTAACCGAGATTGGCGGCCAAAAGGTCGTCACCCTCACCCGCACCGGCTTCAGCAAGTCCAAGCCCGAGTTCGCCAGCGTTACGCTCGCACCCGGCCGCGGCATGGAGATTCTGCAGATCACCGCCAACTTTCCGGGCAAAGGAATTGTGGAGATGCTGGCATCGCCCGACCTGGACGGCGCCAAGAAGATGCTGGACGTGGACGACGACGAGTTCGGCAATCTGGGTTACCGGCTGGGCGCGGCCTTCCTGGTTCCCTATCCCAACCGGATCCGCGGCAAGCTCTCGGCCGACGGCAAGACCGTCACCACGGAGTGGCAGGGCCACAAGCTCACCCTGCCGGCCAACAACATCGGCACCATGCCGGAAGCCGAGCGCCACGCCATGCACGGGCTGATCCTCAAGGCCAAGACCGACCAGATCAGCGTCAAGAAAGCCGGCGGCGGCCAAGAGGCTACGGGCATCATCCATGCCGGAGACTTTGGCGGCCACTGGCTCTCGCAGACCGACCTGGAAATCACCGTGCGCCTGGCCGCCGAAGAGGTGGAGGCTACGGTCGTGGCCAAGAACGTGGGCCATGTGGATGAACCTATGGCCATCGCCTGGCACCCCTACTTCAATTTGCCCTCCGGCGATCGCACCCAGGCCAGGGTCCGCATTCCCGCCTCGAACGTAGCCGAGGTGGACAACTACGACAATGTCTTCCCCACCGGCAGGGTTTCGTCGGTCGACGGGACCAAGTTCGACCTGCGCGGGATAGGCGGAACGCTGCTCGGCAATTCCTACTTCGACGACAACTGGAGCCACATCGATTGGAACAACGGCCTCGCCACCGTGGAGGTCATCGACCCCGCCGCGCACTACGGGGTCAACATCGAAGGTTCGTCGCTGGAGATCAGGACCATCCAAATGTACGCGCCGCCGGACAAGAGCTTCGTGGCCATCGAGCATCAGTACAACTTTGCCGACCCGTTTGGCAAGGAGTGGGGCAAGATGGACACCCACATGGTGACGCTGAAGCCCGGCCAGAGCACCAAGTGGCAGGTAAGGCTGCGGGTGTTTGTGCCGCAGGTCCACATGTAAGGCGGGGTTCATTCGAGAAGCGAAGCGGGCCGGGGTGAAAGCCCCGGCCTGTTTTGCGCTTGAGCGCCGTTTCGCCGGCGGCCGAGCGCGGCATTCCTATATGGCCCAGCCCCGTGGAACCTCTCATTCGGCGTGGAAGATCACATCGAAGAGCAGCAAACTGGCGGTGGTGAAGATAATGTCGTAGCCGAGCAGGAGCTTGATCCACAGAGTGGGGTCGCTTTCGCCGGTGAGGATGGCGGTGGTGGCCTGCACCATGGCCAGCAGGGCCGGAATAAAAATGGGAAACAGGATGAGCGAAAGCAGCAACTCGCGGTTGCGGCTGCGGATGGAGAGCGCGGCGAAGAAGATGCCGTTGGCCACCAGCGCCCAGGTGCCCAGCGGCAGGACGACGGCCAACAACCAGGCCTGGCCCTCGATGTGCAAGTTATAGAAAACCAAAAAAACCGGCGCCAGTATCACCTGCACGATGGAGACGAAGAGGAAATTCACGATCGCCTTGGCCAGGAAGAGCTCTGCGCCGGGAGCCGGGACCATGCGCTGGGCGTCGAGGACCTGGTGGCGGATCTCGCGCGCCCAGGCCTGGTTGAGGGCGCTGACCGAGGCGAACATGGTGGCCACGCACAAGACGCCGCCGGCGATCTGCTGAGAAAACGCGCCGCGCGGGTCGAAGGCGATCGAGAAGAGCACCACCACCAGGCCGGAGAAGAAAAGCATGGAGATAATCGCGTCCAGCGAGCGCCACTCGATGCGCAGATCCTTGACGATATGGGTCCAGAGGGCGCGGGGCATCAGGCGTGGCCCTCCGGGGCTGTGACGGCCTTGCTCAGGTCGGCGGTCTGGGCCTCGGTGGCGCGCAGGTAATCGTCGGGCGAGAGAATGAGTTGGACGCCGCGGGCTCCCGCGGAAACGCTGATGCGGTCGAAGAGGATTGCGGTTTCATCGACGAAGACGGGGTAGGGCTTCTTTGCGCCGAAGACGGTGACGCCGCCGCGGATGTAGCCGGTGAGGGGCTGAACGTCCTTGAGGGAAACCATCTCGGCCTTGCGCAGACCGGCGGCGCGGGCCAGTTTCTTGAAGTCCAGCTCGGCGTCGCCGGGAACCACCGCAAAGAGGTAAACGCCCGGGCCGCCGGTGGTCAGCAGGGTCTTGAAGACCTGCTCGGGCGGCAGGCCGATCTTCTTGGCCACGGTGAGGGCGGAGAGATCGTTGGGATCGACCTCGTACTCGCGCACTTCAAAGGCAACGCCGAGGGATTCGAGGATGCGCGCGCCGTTGGTCTTCATAGCGTTGGCTTTCCTGGTTCGAACGATGCGACGCGGCCGGCGCGCAGCGTGAGCACCCAATCGGCGATCGGAGCGGCCAGCTCGCGCTGGTGGGTGGTCAGCACAATCGTCCGGCGGCCGTGGCGGAAGCCGGCCAGCAGCTCGACCATCTGCCGGGCGGACTCGATGTCCATGTTGGAGAAAGGCTCGTCGAGCAGGAGCAGATCGGGGTTGGGCAGCAGGACGCGGGCCAGCGAGGTGCGCTGCCTCATGCCCTGCGAGTACTGGCCCAGGATGCGGGTCAGCCCAGGGTCCAGGCCCACCTGGCCGAGAGCCTCGGCCGGCGTCAGGCACGGCCGGCCACGATAGAGGCTGGCGAAGTAGCGCAGGTTCTCCTCGGCGGTCAGCTCGTCGTAGAGCATGGCGGCGTGCGCCATGTAGCCGATGCGGGCGCGGGCGGTATCGGCCTGCGGTTCAAGATCGCCGAAGACCCGAACCGTGCCCAGGCTGGGGCGCAGCAGCCCGGCCAGAATGCGCAAGAGCGTGGATTTCCCCGCGCCGTTTTCGCCGATGACGACGTAGCAGCGGCCGGGTTCGAGATCGACCGAGACCTGGCGCAGCGCCGCGAAGGAGCCGAAGAGCTTCGAAACGCCGTCAGTGTGGGCGCAGAGTACGCCGGTCGCGGAAGTAGTCTCTGGACTATTCTGCATCGGCATTGTTTGGATCGGAATTGGATTTATTCTGCTTTCGATTCAGGTAAAGCGCCACTGGAAATGGTGCGACAACCAGCACATATATTGGAATGAACCAATATACGTCAGCAGAACCCTTCCCAGTAATAATTCCCCAGTGCAAGTGAATACTGGCATAGGACAGAGTGAATAGACAGATCAACAAAAGAATGAGACATAGAAGCAAGTTACGACGAGCCTTCCTATGCCCACCTCGCTTCAATTCGTCAGAACCAACCATCCCCATGGTCATTCCGGCAACTAGAATCAAACAAAAGATGAAAAAATGCGTGCCGAATGGCGGAGTCCTTCCACGCAAAACATCCGACATGAACAGAGTGAAGACCATCGCTGAACTAAATAGAACTGCCGGTAAGAACTGTCTCCAATCCATACTTCCTCCTTGCAGAAAAAACCTAGCTGGCCGGTTTGGACGGAGGAACGGCGGCGGCGCGTGGACTTGCGGCAGGCGGCGCGGTTCCGGGCTGCGCCGGCGCGTACTTGCTGGCGCACTTGGCCTGAAGCACGTTGGCATGGAAGACGCCGTCGCGGCCGTAGGAGCCCTCGGCCAGGGCCTGGGCGTCGTCCTTGAAGGTGTCCGGCGGCGGCTCGGAACCCTTGTAGCTCACCTTCAGCACGCGCCCCGCGGCGGCCTTTGGCGAATGGCTCTCGAACTCGTTGAGTACAAAGTCCACGTGCGGGCCGTTGTGCTCGATGGAGCCGGGCTGGACGAAGCCCTCGACGCGCAACTGGCTGTGGTAGGCCTTGTCGCCCATGCCGCCAAGCTCGGCGATGGTGACGTAGTAGCTCTTGCTGGCGCCATAGCCCGACCAGGCCAGCCAACCGATGGTGCCAACGATAATGGCAGCCGCGATTCCGATCCGCAAGGTGTTGGGGGAAGTCTTCATATTCACCCTCTAACGATACGAGTCCAGCGGCTTAGGGTCAACCATGGAAGAATGGAGACCGTGCCCGGGTGGTCACAGCCTCGGCCTGGGGAGTGCCTATCTTGATTCGTGCCGTTCAAGGAACCTGCGCGAACTGAAGCCGCAAACTTCCATACCGGCCTGCGTTAGGCTCAAATTGGGTGAGCTAGCATTTGCATCGCCCAGTGGCCTGTTTCGCGCGCAACTCCCCGGCCCCGCCGGGGTTCTTAGAGAACAGGGAAGATTTCCGTCCGTGCCAGGGGGATCCAGGAAAGGGCGACCCCGAGAAGGAGACTTGGATGAAACGGCAGATTCTTGTATGCGCCTTGCTGGTCGCCGCCGCTGCCGCCGTGGGAGCGCAGCAGGCGGGCCAGTCGAGTCAGCCCAACCCCTACGAGGGAACCTCGAATCCCCCTCCCGATGACCAGATCACCACCAGCGGCACACCCGAGGCCAAGCCCCCGGCCGGGCATTACGCTCAGCCGGCCGTCCCCGCGCCCAGCCCGTCGCAGTCTGCCTCGCAACCCGCTGCCGCCGATCAGCCCGTCAACCCTCCCGCGTATCAGGGCGACGACAGCGGAATCGTGCAGGTTGCGCCCGGCGCGCCCGCTGAGCCGGCCGTGGCGGAACACGCCTACGCCAGCGACCCGGACGGCGACATTGTGCATCCGCGCGCGCTGCGCCCCGGCGAACTGGGCGAGGGCACCAACATTAGCGTGCGGCTGATGCAGCGGCTCTCGACTGTCTCCAGCCAGAAGGGCGAAGCCTTCCGCACCGTTGTGGCCTCGGACGTGGTTGAGGGCGGCCAGGTGGTGATTCCCGCCGGAGCGGAGATCGACGGCCGCGTGATCCAGGTATCGAGCGGCCATGTGGGCGGCCACGGCTTCATGCGCCTGCAGCCGGAGGCGGTGATCCTGCCCAACGGCTCGCGCTTCATGCTGCACGCCGAGACCACCGGAACCCCCGGTTCGCGGACCCGCATGGGGAGCGAAGGCGCCATCACGCCGGACTCGCGTCTGAAGCGCGACGGCATCGAATACGGCGGAGCGGTGGGCGCCGGAGCGGTGACCGGGGCCATCCTCGGCGGTCCGGCGGGCGCTGTGACCGGCGGCCTGATCGGAGCCGGCGCGGTCACGGTCCACCTGCTCGTCAACCATCCGCAAGCCACGCTCGAATCCGGCACGACCATGGTGTTCACGCTGACCGAGCCGCTGGATATGGTTCCAGCGCCTGTGAGCGGGAACTAGGGCGTTCGGGAGCTGCTGACAAACTCCGTTTTCGAAGGCAGCGCGGGACCTACCCCTCCGCTTGCCGGAACCGGGCGCCGCGCCGCCGCGTATCATCTTCCCAGCGCCCTCCCTCGGCGTCTAAACCTCATGCAGAGTTTCTCCGACACTCTCGGCCAGGTCTTCCGCGCCATCATGGCCAACAAGCTGCGCAGCTTCCTGACCATGTTTGGGATTGCCTGGGGCGTTGGCTCGCTGCTGGTCCTCGTTGGCCTGGGCGAGGGCTTCCGCACCGGCCAGCACAAGCAGTTGGCCAGCTTCGGCAACGACGTGGTAATGATGTGGAGCGCCACAATTCCTGCTCTGCCCAACCAGCACACGGGGATGCGCCCCTACAAGCTGACCAATGGGGACGAAGCCGCCATGCGCGCCCTGCCGGAACTGCGCTCGGTCACCGCCATCCTCAACCGCGGGGATCTGTATGAGGTCAGCGCCTGGGCCAACACATCCGGCCCGGTGCTGGGCATCGAGCCGAACTTTGCCAAGGTGCGCATTATGCCCCTGGCCGAAGGCCGCTTCATCGATGCCGCCGATATGGCCGATCGCCGCCGTGTAGTGGTTCTGGGGTCGAAGTCCGCCACATTGCTCTCTTTGGGCCACCCCATGCTGGGCGAGACCATCACCATCAACGACATCCGCTTCACCGTTGTAGGTCGCCTCGAGTCCATCAGCCACGGCAACAACGACAGCGACAACCAGAAACTCTACGTTCCGCTGACCACCATGCAGGAACTCTTCGCCATGAAAGGCGATAACGTTCCCAAGGACGCCCTGAACTCGCTGCAATACCAGCCCGCCACCAAGGGCGACGCAGTGGCCGCGGTGGCCGCCGTTCATCGCGTCATCGCCGAGCGCCACGGCTTCGACCCGTCTCTGAAAGATGCCTGGGACGAATGGGACACCATCAAGGAAGAACAGATGATCGGCGCCATCTTCAATGCCATGGATGTCTTTCTGGGCGGCGTGGGCATCGTCACGCTGGGCCTCGGCGCGGTGGGCATCATCAACATCATGCTGGTTTCGGTCACCGAGCGCACGCGCGAGATCGGCGTGCTCAAAGCCATCGGAGCCCCCAAGAGCGCCATCCTGGCTCAGTTCTTCTGGGAGGGCCTGCTGCTTACCGGCATCAGCGGGCTGATTGGCATAGGGGCTTCGGCCGTCTTTATGGGGATTCTGCAGAAGCTTCTTACCGGCAAGATGCCGGGGTGGGACCCGCCCAGGATCGTTCCCTGGTCGGCGGCGGTGGCGCTGGGATCGCTGGTGATCTGCGGCGTGGTTGCGGGGCTCTATCCGGCCAGCAAGGCGGCGGCGATGGACCCCATCGAGGCGCTGCGGAGAGAGTAGAGGAGCAGCTATTAGCTAGGAGCTAGTGTCCCGAGTCTGAAGTCTGTTGAGCATTTCGGGAGACGAACGCAGGTCCTTCGACTCCGTCCGCCGCGGCGGACTCCGCTCAGGATGACAGCACTATTTGTTCATTGAACATGGGACTCGGGACACTAGAAGCCAGGAGTTGCAACATGCTCAAAGACATACTCGGCCAGGCTTGGGAGGCGATGCTCTACAACCGTCGCCGCACCGCCATCACCATGGTTGGCATGGCCTGGGGTATTGCCACGGTGGTGCTGCTGCTGGCCTATGGCGCCGGCTTCAGCCATGCCATTGAGGCCATCTTTGCCGAGTGGGGCACCAACACCGTCGGCTTCTTTCCCGGACGCACCAGCGAACAGGCCGGAGGCGACAAGGCGGGCGCATGGGTCCGCTTCACTCTGGACGATGTGGACCGCGTCTATAACGCGGTTCCCGGCATCACGCATATCTCGCCGGTCGTGGAAAAGGACGTGCCCGTCCAAAACGACCTACACCTGTATACATGGACCGTGAATGGCGTTCGGCCCGCATTCCAGGATGTTCTCAAGCTGGACACCGATCAGGGCCGCTTCTTTACCGGGGCCGAGGACCAGCAGCGCGCCCACGTCTGTGTCATCGGCTCAGAGTCCAAGACCAAGCTCTTCAGCGGCGGCTGGGCGCTGGGCGAGACCCTTCGCCTGAACGGCGTCATGTTCACCGTCATCGGCGTCCTAAGTCCCAAGATGCAGGAGGGCGACAACGACAACAACCGCCAGATTTACATTCCCTTCAACACCATGAGCGACATCAAGGACACGAAATACCTGGATGGAGTCTGGTTCGGCTATCGCGGCGACAGCGAACGTGTGGAAAAAAGCCTGCGCGAGACAATGGCCGCGGCGCATCACTTCCGGCCCACGGACAAAAGAGCCATCTATGTAGCCAACCTGATGACCCAGCTGAAACAGTTCCACATGCTTTCCATCGCCCTGCAGGTGCTGCTCTCCATGGTGGGCGCGCTCACGCTGGGCATTGCCGGCATCGGCCTGATGAACATCATGCTGGTGGCCGTGCAGCAGCGCACGCGCGAAATCGGCATCGAGAAAGCCCTCGGCGCGCGCCGCCATCACATCCTCATCCAGTTCCTGGCCGAGGCCATGGCGATAACAACCGTGGGCGGCGTGGCCGGCATCGCGCTGGCTTACCTGGTCTCGGCGATGGTGGGCAGAATCACGTTTTACAGCGCCGTTGCCAAGAATGCCGAAAGCGCCGATATACGGCTGATTATCTCGCCAGCCTCGGTGATTGTGGCCACCGTGATTCTGGTCGTCACCGGCCTGGTGAGCGGCATGATTCCAGCCATCCGCGCCGCCGGCCTGGACCCCATCGAAGCGCTTAGGTACGAGTAGCGGAGAAAGCGGAGTTAGCGACGTTGGTAGCGTTAGCGGCGCGAGCGTTGTTAGCGGAGTTAGCGAGGTTAGGAACCTCGGTACAAACCCGAATCAGCACTTGTTTTGAAAGGGCACGACTTCAGTCGTGCCGCAAATGCCGCAAAATCAACGCGGGCTTTAGCCCCTGAGGGAACGACGGCCCTACGGCAAGGGGGTCGTTCAGCTCCTCCATATTGATCCAGCATGAAACGATTGCGTCACCACAACGCTGTCATCCTGAGCGACCGGAGCGAAGCGCAGGGAGTCGAAGGACCTGCGGTTTCCTCAAGATAACCGATCCTCGAATGCAAACTAATATGCAATGAACTTCTGAGACACCACGTTATCGCAAGTTATCCGTCGCCGGCTCGGGATGAATCGTCACCCGCTGCACCTCCGGGCACTCCAGCTTGAAGCGGTCCTCGAGCGCGGTGATGGCCTGATGCACCCGCTGCATGGGCAGTTGGTCGGGCAGGGTGCAATGGCAGGAGAGGTAGATGTGGTCTCCCGTGCGGCCCACCTTGATCTCATGCACGTCCACAATCTCCGGGATCGAGCTGGCCGCCGTGCGCAGCGCCTGCTCGATCCTGCGATCCTCTTCCACCATCTCCTCGGGCTGCTCGATGGTCGCCGGCTCGCTCTCGATGTGCGTCAGCACGGCGTCAATCTCCGGGGCCTCGCGCAGAATCTCTGCTTCCATGGCGGTTACAAATTCATGCGCCGCCATGAGCGGCATGTTCTCGTCCAGTTCCAGATGCAGCTCCACGCGCAGCCGCCCATGGTGCGACTGCACGCTCAGTTCATGCACGCTCACGTTGTTGCGCGCCGCCACCGCCCGCACCCGGTCGAAGACGCTCTCCGCCCGGGCCTCGCGCGGCACCGTGTGGATGACCACGTCCGCTTGCGGCAACGCCCGGTGCGCCGCCTCGGTGGCCGCGCGCACCAGCTCCCCGGTGTGCTCAAAGGTAAAACGCCGCGGCAGCGCCAGCGTCAGGTCGGCAAAGTAGCCGGCTCCAGCCCGCCGCACCCGTGCCTGCTCGACGGCCAGCACGCCGTCCACCTGCGCCACCTCCCGCACCAGCCGCCGCCGCGTCTCCATCGGAATCTCGTCCATCAGCACGGCCACTGTCTCCCGCCCCAGGTGCAGCGTGAGCCGCAGGATCATGAGCGAAACCACCAGGGCCGCGAACGGGTCCGCGAAGCGCAGCCAGCCAATGCCGAGCCGCGTCCCCGCCCAACTGGCGCCCAAGCCGCAAAGCACGGCCAGGGTCGACCAGATATCGCTGGCGAAGTGGAAGGCGTCGATGGCCAGCGCCGGCGAACCGGTCCGTACCGCCACCTTTCGCAGTTGCCGCGACCGCCAGTAATCCACACCGATCGACGTCAGCAGCACCAGCGCTGGCCACACCGAGTGGCGCAGCTCCACCGTGTGGTAGAAGATCCGCTGCATCGCCTCCCAGATGATCCAGGCGCAGGAGAAGGCCATCAGGATCGCCTCACCCAGCGCGGAGAGGTTTTCGATCTTCCCGTGGCCGTAAGTGTGGTCCTCGTCGGCCGGCTTGTCGCTTACTCCGACGGAAAAGAAGGTCATTGCCGCGCCTGCCAGATCCAGCGCCGAGTGGGCCGCATCCGACAGCACGCCCAGCGACCCCGACAGCAGCCCCGCCGCCAGCTTCAGCAGCGTCATCGCCGCCGCCGCCAGCATCGAGTGCAGCGCCACCCGCCGCTTCTCCGCGGAAAACCCGGCCAGACTGGGGACCATTGAATTCATCGCGCTCTTAGGCTACTGCGCCGCGCACAGCCGTGTACAATCCCGCGATCCCAAACGTGTACGGCTGCCATTCACACTCCGCATACCCGGTTGCCCGCATCATCTCCAGCATCTCGGCTGGCGGCGGAAAGTTGCCTACCGAAGTGGGTAGATAGCTGTACGGCCCGGCCTTCCCGCAGATTACACGCCCGATCGCCGGCAGCACGCGCCGAAAATAGACTGCGTAGGCCTTGCCGATCAGGCCTCCGGGCTCGCTGAACTCCAGAATCCCCAACTGCCCCCCCGGCTTCAGCGCGCGGTGGAACTCCTTGAGCCCAGCCTCGTAGTTGGCCAGATTCCTGAACCCGAAGGCGGTAACAATCAAATCCAGCGACCCGGATCGCAGCGGCAGGTGCAGGGCGTCGGCCTCGATCGGCGTCGCGTGCGGCTCTCCAGGCTCACGCGCCGCGAA